>NC_009464.1:2400000-3000000 GCF_000063445.1 Methanocella arvoryzae MRE50 | reverse complement strand
GGTCCGGTACCCTCTGAGTACATCACTGGTTACGTGTTTGATGAGGACGGTAAACCGGTTCCCGAAGCCAACGTCTCTTTATGGCAGAACGGCCAGCTCTGGACGCCAGGGAAACATCAGTTAGCCGGCGTTGAAAACCCACAGGCAAGCCTGCCCAGTTATAGTATCATAAGCGGCGTTCCAAAAGAAGGTAGCTTCCTTTTTGGGTTCACAGCGCCTGGAGAGTATACTCTGACTGCCGAAAA
The DNA here is from genome assembly GCF_000063445.1 of Methanocella arvoryzae MRE50. Classification (NCBI taxonomy): domain Archaea; kingdom Methanobacteriati; phylum Methanobacteriota; class Methanomicrobia; order Methanocellales; family Methanocellaceae; genus Methanocella; species Methanocella arvoryzae. The sequence continues at coordinate 2,999,755 of NC_009464.1, read as the reverse complement.
AGATGGCTACAAAGGTGAGCCGGTGAGCGTTCATGTCGGTGAAGAAACCCTTAGCGCAAATCGACTTGAAGCAATAGACAATCCAGTAATGGTGAATATTACCCTTACCGGCTATCACATGCCTACTTTGAGTAGTGATCAGCAATCGTACACCGGTGCGATTGCTGGAACTATAAAGACAGCGAGGGGATATGATGTCACAGGTGTTAATGTGTCTTTGCTACAGGATGGAGTAATGGTTGACAGGCCGGATAACCCGCAATCATCATTCCATAGGAACCTTTCAGGAAAAAGGATCGATTATCTGTTTCATCATCTGGCACCTGGACGATATACTGTAAAAGCTGAATATTTTGCGGGCGCCGATTTTAATGATACGGTTACTTTAGACATGGATACGAAAGTAATGAGAGCAGACATTGTTTTATCTAAAGCGTATATGAGTCCGTTAGAGGCGCCAGCGGTTATTTTTACGCCGATAGTGGGTGAATTTGACGCTGCTGAACCGGTATCCACTCCAGCTACCTCATGGCTTATTGTGATGTTATTAATCGTATTAGTGGCAACTTGGTTGGATCATAAAAGGTAGAAGAAAAATTATTTTTATTATATATGGCCTTTAGTATAGCATGCAACAGTATGTGATAGCTGATGCTATGAAATTATAACAATAGTAATAATAAGATAGTTTGTGTTTGATTGTTGGTGGGTTGGCAGCGTATTATGGTTCCCAGGGACTCGCGTACCTTAGTACAGCATATTACGTGACCAGGCTTAACTTCCGGGTTCGGAATGGGACCGGGTGTAACACTGGTGCTATGGCCGCCAAAACCCACAAACAATTACAATGATTTATGAGTTAAGGATTCGGTTGGTTGAACTGTCTGTGTAAAGCTTGTTTCGCTCTGGATTTCGCTTTGGAATGAGAACCCCGACTATAACAAGTTGTTAGTTATAGTTAGTGTTTAGGACCCGGTACTCGTTGTTGTTTTTTGGCGGGTTGGACTTTTAGTGGTTGCAGGCTGAGCACCTCGTTACCTTGGTGTGTACACCTCAACTCTATCTAACTCATCTTTTATGAGTGTCCGTGTGAAAGTCTCTTTTCAGGGTGTTTTTCGGGCTTAGATGCTTTCAGCCCTTACAACTTAGCGTGTGGCTGCCCAGCGATGCCCTGTCGGACAACTGGTAGACTAGTGACGCCGTTGCCTTGTTCCTCTCGTACTAAAAGCAACTTCCCCTCAGACTTTCTTGCACCCCTAACAGATAGTAACCGACCTGTCTCACGACGGTCTAAACCCAGCTCACGATCTCCTTTAATAGGCGAACAACCTCACCCTTGGCAGCTGCTGCACTGCCAGGATGGAAAGAACCGACATCGAGGTAGCAAGCCGCCGGGTCGATATGTACTCTTGCCGGCGACGACTCTGTTATCCCCGGGGTAGCTTTTCTGACATCAATAGCCCTCACTTAGAAGGCGTAGTGGTTCGTTAGGTCCGACTTTCGTCTCTGCCAACCTCATTATGCGGTTGCCAGTCAAGCCAACTTATGCCCTTACACTCTCGGTCGAGTTTCTGACTCGATTGAGTTGACCTTAGAGCGCCCTCGATATTTTTTCGCGGGCGTGCCGCCCCAGCCAAACTGCCCACCTATCGGGGTCCTCATCTCTGAGTTAGGGTCGTAGTCCAAGAAGGGTAGTGTCTCATGAGCCCCTCCACCAAAACTAGCGTCTTGGTTTCGACGGGTCCTACCTACGCTGCACATCCAGGGCCACAACCCAGCGACAGGTTGCAGTAAAGCTCCACGGGGTCTTCACTTCCCATTAGGGGTCCCTAGACTCTGCACTAGGATGTAAAGTTCACCGGCGCGTGGCCAGGGACAGTAGAGCGCTCGTTGATCCATTCATGCAAGCCGCCAATTAAGCGGCAAGGTACTACGCTACCTTAAGAGGGTTATAGTTACCCCCGCCGTTGACAGGCCCTTCTTCCCCTTGAACGAGGTTTTCAGGTACCTGCACTGGGCAGGATTCACTGATCGTACTAGACTTTACAGTTTGGCGATCAGCTATGTTGTTATTAGACAGTCAGCGCTCCCTCGTCACTGCGACCTGCCATCTTCATGGCAGGCACCCCTTATCCCGAAGTTACGGGGCTAATTTGCCGAATTCCCTTGGCCACGGTAAACCGACACGCCTTAGTCTACTAAACTAGGGGCACCTGTGTCGGATCTCGGTACGGTTCTTGCATTCCCTTTTCATGGGCTCCAGGGTGGCATTTCTTACGTCATCACATGTTACCCCGCTTCTCACCATTACGGTTCTCCACGAGGCTATTAGCTTGAACAGGCAGACGAGCCTGCAAATGTTAACCTGAAGCGTTGGTTTCACTATGCAAGAGTACAGGAATATTAACCTGTTTCCCTTTTGACACATTCCGGTTAAGATGTATCTTAGGACCGACTAACCCTCGGCTGACGATCATTGCCGAGGAAACCTGGCCCTTTCGGCGGCAAGGATTCTCACCTTGCTAAGCTGCTACTAATGCCAAGATTTTCGTTTCCAGGTGGTCCACAAGACTTTACAGCCTTGCTTCTACCCACCCGGAACGCCTCCATACGCGATTACCTCTCGGTACGCCTGGGTCTCGGTTGTAGGCTTGAGCCCCGTCCATTTTCGGGGCCCCAAACCTCGACTGGTAAGCTGTTACGCTATTTTTAAAGGGTAGCTGCTTCTAAGCTCACCTCCCAGTTGTCTAGGGCTTGGGACGCCCTTCAGTGTTTACACTTAGCCTACAATTAGGGACCTTAACCCAGGTCTGGGTTGTCTCCCTTACGGACTAGAAGCTTACCCCCCAGCCCGGACTGCCCACAGTCTACAGCGAAAGCCGCTTTGGAGTTTGACAAAAGGACGAGCAGTTTCCCGCCCGGCTCCCTTAATCAGTGCTCTACTCGGCCTCCGGCCTCGTGTGAGGTCATACTACGATATGTTTCTGGAGGAACCAGCTGTTTCCAAGTTCGATTGGACTTTCACCCCTAGGCGTAGGTCACGGGAATGATTTGCACGTCAAAACCCCTAACGATCCTCCACGTAACTTTCGTTACGCTTCAATCTGCCCACGTCTAGATCACCTGGTTTCGGGTCGTACCCTAATGACTCCACGCACTTGTATACGTCGCCTCTCATTGCTTGCAGGCTTGTTGGTTTCCCTACGACTCCCCCACTACTGGGTTAGCCTCGCCATTCGAGTACACTCCTTGGCCCGTTCTTCAAAACGTACGACAAAACATTGGCAACCACTCTCGTACAACAACCTCGCGGTTGCTTCCTTCAAGTGGAAGATCCTTTAATGCCTTGTCCCTCCATCGCCGTCTCGTTTCAGGCTCTTTTAACCTCCCTTCTCAGGGTGCTTTTCAGCTTTCGATCACTCTACTATTGCGCTATCGGTCTCAAGATATTTTTAGCCTTGGAGGTAAGTGTCCCCCAATATTCCCGCGAGATTTCCGACCCACGGTACTCAAGCACACGCTACAACCACCAGATAGCGACTACGGGACTATCACCCTCTACGGTACCCCGTTCCAGGGGACTTAATCTTATATCTGGCCGATTTAAAAAGCGGGCTTAAAACACCACATCTCCCTTCCTCTTACAAGGAGGGATTCAGTTTAGGCTGTGCTGTGTTCACTCGCCGTTACTAACAGCATCACAAAGTTTGTTTTCTCTTCCTGCCCCTACGCAGATGTTTCAACTCAGGGCGTTCCCAACCCTTATCGGGTCAACACAAAAAGTGTTAGGAGTTCCTATTAGGAGATCCACGGATCAACGGTTCCTTGCGCCTCCCCATGGCTTATCGCAGCTTGGCACGTCCTTCATCGGTTCTTGAGCCCAGCCATTCACTAGACGGCATAGCAACGCCAAAAGACAATCGGAATTACCGAATCTTATCTCTTTGCAGTAACTAAACTATGCTAACATTAATTGCTATTATCGGAACATATTCACATTCCAATACAGCGTCCAGAGCAAAAATTCCTTTACACAGCATCATCGATCGCAAACTGGAAAGAAGACCAATACTTTTTAGATCCCTTATTTGCGAACATCAACCCTTCCCACATAAACAGTGTCTACGTGGTGCACCGATCATCTGTGATTATTAGATGAATGTAATATCGTGATTGGTTGTTTATCGACTCCCCGACTGGTGACTAGATTCTGAACCCCTTTTTGGGTTTTTCGTGTCCTGGGGACACGATTCGTTAGGAGGTGATCCAGCCGCAGATTCCCCTACGGCTACCTTGTTACGACTTAACCCCCCTTACAGAGCATGAATTCGAGCCTCTCAATGAAAGAGGCCCTCATTCAAACCCCACTCGGGTGGTTTGACGGGCGGTGTGTGCAAGGAGCAGGGACGTATTCACCGCACTGTTTTGAAATGCGATTACTACGGATTCCATCTTCATGAGGGCGAGTTACAGCCCTCAATCCGGACTAAGAACTGGTTTAAGAGATTGACCTCACCTTTCGGTGTCGTTACCCATTGTCCAGTCCATTGTAGCCCGCGTGTAGCCCGGGATATTCGGGGCATACTGACCTACCGTCGACCACTCCTTCCTCTGACTTAGCGCCAGCGGTCTCCACCGTGTACTCACCATCTATTTCTAGAAGTGTTAGCAACAGTGGATATGGGTCTCGCTCGTTGCCTGACTTAACAGGACGCCTCACGGTACGAACTGACGGCGGCCATGCACCTCCTCTCAGCTAGTCCGGCAAGGTCTTCAGCCTGGCCTTCATACAACTGTCGATCCCGGTAAGCTGTCCGGCGTTGAGTCCAATTAAACCGCAGGCTCCACCCGTTGTGGTGCTCCCCCGCCAATTCCTTTAAGTTTCAACCTTGCGGTCGTACTTCCCAAGTGGCTCGCTTCACGGCTTCCCTACGGCACCACAACAATTCACGATTGTTGTGACACCTAGCGAGCATCGTTTACGGCTAGGACTACCCGGGTATCTAATCCGGTTCGTGCCCCTAGCTTTCGTCCCTCACCGTCGGACCTGTTCTGGTAAGACGCCTTCGCCACCGGTGGTCCCCAAAGGATTACAGGATTTCACTCCTACCCCCTGAGTACCTCTTACCTCTCCCAGTCCCAAGCAATGTAGTATCTCCTGGCCGCCCAACGGTTAAGCCGCTGGATTTCCCAAAAGACTTGCAAAGCCGGCTACGGACCCTTTAGACTCAATAATATCGGCCACCACTCGAGCCGCCGGTATTACCGCGGCGGCTGGCACCGGTCTTGCCCGGCCCTTGCTAACCACCGTTTTTTAGACGATGGGACAGCCCACCAAAATGATGAGCACTCGATGTTCCCCTATCGCAGTTGCCTGCATTGTAGAGTTTTCGCGCCTGCTGCGCCCCGTAGGGCCTGGATTCGTGTCTCAGAATCCATCTCCGGGCTCTTGCTCCCACAACCCGTACGGATTACAGGCTTGACGGTACGTTACACCGGCAACAACCTAATCCGCCGCAGACCCATCCAAAGGCCCCGGAAGTTTCAACCACAAAACCTTCCAGTATTTGTGACCTATCCGGTATTATCCCCAGTTTCCCGGGGTTATCCCGAACCTTTGGGCAGGTTGTCCACGTGTTACTGAGCAGTACGCCGAGGCCATGACGCCTCTCGACTCGCATGGCTTAATCGAACACCGATAGCAGTGACCTCTGGCAGGATCAACCAGAATTAAGCACACAAAGCTCATTTGTATTAATCCCACTCAAGAGAAGTCTAACAGTCTTAGTTCAAGGAATCAGATGCGGTACACCAACACACAGTTTACCATGTGCATGTACACACACTAACTTATGTACTAATTCAATATACTTCAATTGGTGAAATGACAAAACCCAAATCACCAATCAAGGAAATATCGAACAACCAACCAACATCAAAGCCACGACCACACCACAAAGGTGCGCCCCTCAGCTCCTCACTAATGTATTAATGTTATACGTTTTCCCGCATTGTGCGGGAACATACATACACCACATTGCTATTTATAGTTTTTCATCCGACCATTTGTCGTATGAAAAACTGACATATGTACCATGATATACGACTATATCATGTCATTTTTACTCGCACTTAAGCACTGTTTTACAGCACGTTTCGTGCGGAACATCATAATGCCACACTTAGTATTTATAGCTTTTTGTTCATTCGCCATATGAACGAGTGATGGCATCTCAAACCATGATATATGGAATATCATGGGAATCTGACATACTATCGCACATCAACCGGCTGTTATCCAGCAGGTTTCGTGTGGAACTTCTCAATACAATGCATGGTATAAATAAATTGCGGCAGAGTCAGAAACAGGAAAAAGAGAGGCTGGTGGTGCACCGGCCGCCCCAAAAAGAAGGTTATTCGCCCGGCAGATTGATGGATCCCTCGTAGACCATGCCTCGCACTGAGTCAACAGTAATAGTGCTGCCATCCTGAATAATTCTCGTAGCGTTCTTTATGCCCACTACAACGGGGATATTGAGCTCTCTGCCTATAATAGCACTGTAGGACGTCAATCCGGTTTCCTCCGAGATTATCGCACGCGCCGGCTTCACGTCGTCTATGTGATCGACATCGACCTCTTTGATCACCAGAATATCGCCGCTACGGATATTTGTGAACTCGGAGGGAGACTTAATCACCCTGGCCACGCCTTTCACGATGTCCTTGCCCACGCCTATGCCTCTGGCAAGCTCTTTTGCCACAACGTGGATTTTCATGATGTTAGTGCCGCCAGGAATGCCGGTCATCACGCCAGCCGTTATCACGACCAGGTCCCCGTTCTTGACGTAGCCCTTTTGCAGGCAGGCGTCCACAGAGTCCTGAATCAGCTCGTCGAGGTTCCCCGGGCTGCCGATCAGTAAGGGTAAGACCGCCCACGAAAGCGTGAGACGGTTTACCACCTTCGGATCGTTGGTCACTGCAAGAATGGGCAGCTGCGGCCGGTATTTGGAGACTTTCCTGGCGGAATAGCCGGTCTGAGTTGCGGTGATGATCGCCTGCGCTTTGAGTACTCTGGCGGACTCAGTCGTGCTCTGGGCGACCGCATCCGTCATTGATAGAGAGGGCTTTGGGGCTTTTGCAGCTATCGCATGCTTGTAATAAGTAGACTCTTCCGTATACTTCGCGATTCTGGCCATGGTCTCTACGGCTTTGACAGGATATTCGCCGAAGGCGGTCTCTCCGGACAGCATCAGGGCGTCTGTGCCGTCGAAAACTGCGTTGGCCACGTCCGTAGCCTCTGCCCGGGTAGGTATCGGGTTCCTGATCATAGAGTCCAGCATCTGGGTGGCCGTAATAACCGGGATCCCTCGGGCAATGCATTTCGAGATGATCATTTTCTGTACGATTGGCACCTCGGCCATGGGAATCTCGATCCCCAGATCGCCGCGGGCAACCATCACGCCGTCGACAACGTCTATGATGCCGTCGATGTTCTTGACCGCCTCGTGCTTCTCGATCTTCGAAATAATGGGGATATCGGAGTCATTGTCTTCGATCTTTTTCCTCAGATCGAGGACGTCCTGAGGCTTTCGAACGAAAGACATGGCGATCATATCGACTTCATGCTCGATGCCGAACTCGAGATCTCTTACGTCTTTTTCGGTGATCGAAGGAATCCTGATCGTGCTCTGGGGCAGGTTGATGCCTTTTTTGGATTTCAGCTCTCCGCCCCTGACTACTTTTGTCCGTATATCCGTCTCGGTGACAGCGTCCACCTTTAGCTCGATCAGCCCGTCGTCGAGGAGCAGCGTCTGGCCCGTGCTCACCGACTGGGGAAGCTCTTTGAAGGGGACGTTGACTTCCTGGCTGTCTCCAGGCACGTCTCTGGTGGTCAGGGTAAAAGTTCCTCCCGGCTTCAGGTTTGCCGGCTGCTGCAGGGTGCCGACCCGGATCTTCGGGCCCTGGAGGTCCATCAGTATGCCGATCGGCTTGCCTATCGCCTCTGAAACCATGCGAATGTTATTGATAGTCTGAACAGTATGCTCGTGATCTGCATGAGACATGTTCAGCCTGGCTACGTTCATTCCGGCTACGGCCAGCTTTTCCAGCATGTCCTGGCTATCGCACGCAGGGCCGATAGTACAAACGATCTTGGTCTTCCTCATAACACCGTATCCTGATATAGAGCATTTTTCTTATATGAATATAAAATGCCCGGCATTTAATTTTTCCTGACCGGGGAGATTACAGAAAGACTTGCGCCGGTAGTGGTCCGGGACAGGCTATACCATACCATAACTTATTATTACTTGTCGCGGGCTATTGATAGATCATGAAGTGCATTGTCACCGGCGGTGCCGGTTTTATTGGAAGCCACCTCACAGATCGCCTTCTGGAGGAAGGCCACGAGGTCACCGTCGTGGATAACCTGTCCGGGGGACAGTTCCGGTTTATCGAGCATCACGTGACCAATCCTGAGTTTTCGTTCGTCAACGAAGACCTGGCTAGGGATGGCCTGATCAGTAGTGCCTTTGAGGGCGCAGACATGGTTTATCACCTCGCCGCCAATCCAGACGTGCGCTCCGGGGTGACTGATACCAGAACACCGCTGACTCAGAACACCATCGCCACTTTCAACGTCCTGGAATCGATGAGGGCCGCAGGGGTCAGAAAGATTGCTTTTACATCTACATCGACGGTGTATGGCGAGGCCGAAGTGATACCGACGCCGGAAAACTACGGCCCACTCATGCCGATATCGCTGTATGGCGCATCGAAGCTCGCGTGCGAGGCGATGATCAGCGCATATTGTCACACGTTTGACATGCAGTCCTGGATTTACAGGTTCGCCAACATCATCGGCAGCAGAGGTACCCATGGCGTCATCTTCGACTTCATCGGCAGGCTACGCAAAGATCCGTCTAAGCTGACCATCCTTGGCAACGGCCGGCAGTCCAAGTCCTACCTTCACATCAGCGACTGCGTGGACGGAATGCTCTTTGCGGTGAGAAACTCCAATGCCCCGGTGAACATATTCAACATAGGCTCGGATGACCGGTTCGACGTCACCGGCATCGCCAGAGCGGTCGCATCCGAGATGGGGCTGGAGAACGTGGAATTCGAGTATACCGGAGGAGACCGGGGCTGGAAGGGGGACGTGCCCTTCATGACCCTCTCGATCGCGAAGCTGAAGGCTCTAGGCTGGAAGCCTGTCCACAACTCTGAAGAGAGCGTGAGACTCTGTGTAAGAGAGCTACTACGCGAGGTATGACTTTGGAGCGCCCGAGCAAGAAAGAGAAGCGGATCGACGAGAAGATCGACGAGTATCGCATCAAGATCAAGGATTCGGAGGACCTCAAGCTCCGCGGTGAAGTCTTCGATACCGCCACCCTTAAAGCCCTGTACACTTTTGCCAACAAAGGCATTATAAAGGCGATGGGGGGCGTCGTGTCCACCGGCAAGGAGGGAAACGTCTTCCACGCGATCGGGGCTGAGGACCGGGAAATAGCGATCAAGATTTACCGCATAGCCACCAGCGATTTCCGGAAGATGGAGGACTACATGCTGGGCGATCCGAGGTTTGCCAACATCAAGCATACCCAGAAAGGCATTATCTTCGCCTGGACTCAGAAAGAGTTCAGGAACCTCCAGCGGGCGGCGGAAGCCGGGGTAAGAGTCCCTGCCCCTATAGAGGCGGACAGGAACATCCTGATCATGGAGTTCATAGGGAAGGACGGCATACCTGCCCCCCGGCTGAGAGATGTGCAACTCGCCGAGCCGGAACATATTTATCGAACGATAGTCAGTTATATGGTAGCGCTTTATCAAGAAGCAAAGCTGGTCCATTCAGACCTGAGCGAGTTCAACATACTCTTATATGAAGATGAACCAGTAATAATTGATATGGGACAATCCGTGTTGCTTGATCACCCGATGTCTCGTGAGTTCCTGCAGCGCGATGTGAAAAATATCGTACGGTATTTTAAGAAGCTTGGAGTTAAGTGCGACGAGGATAGCCTCCTGACTGAGATAACGACGAAGAAGTGATATCATGCAAGAACACATCAAAGTCCCCCAGGACCGGATCGGTGCGATCATAGGCGTAGATGGTAAGATCAAAGAGCTACTGGAGAAGAAGTCCGGCGCCCAGATAAGCGTGGACAGCGAGTCGGGAACAGTAGTCATCGATTCGAAGGAAGGCGATCCGTTCAAGGCGCTGAAGGCCAGCGATGCGATTAAGGCGATAGCCAGAGGCTTCAGCCCGGAAAAGGCCCTGAAGCTCCTGGATTCGGAAGACCTGATCCTCGATATGATGGACCTGTCCAAGATCACCGATACACCCTCCGACCTGACCAGGATCAAAGGCAGGATCATCGGCAGGGGCGGCAAGACGAGGGAGATCATCGAGTCCATGACCGGGGCCAAAATATCGGTCTACGGGAAAACGATCAGCATCATCGGGGACGCTGAGCAGATCATGACAGTCCGGACAGCGCTGGACATGCTGATCGACGGAGCACCTCATGGAGCGGTTTACGGCTACCTCGAGCGCCGCCGGAGAGAGATCAAGCAGTCGCAGTTCGAATCGATACAATAAGATCAAAAAAGATTTTTCTTTATCCCCGGATGGCCACCACTTACGGTGGCCATGCTGCCCTATCGATATTATTTAGGTTTCTTGCCGCAGCCACAGGTGTCGCACATCCATTTCACCTCCATCTCTGGCAATATTAGCTGGTCATTATATACTAAGAAATAGATATATTATCGAAGTACCCTTAATTTTTCCAGTGATTATAACGGATTATAGCGATAAATATGCCGAAAATAACGGCATTTCTCTGAAATAGCATATATATTTGTAATTACTCTGCGCGCCCAAGCAAAAACCATATGACAGAGAAGCGATAAAGTCGTATTGAATAGGGGTGTCAACATGGAAATCAGTATTGAAATGGTGCTGTTTTTAGTGGCAATCGTATGGTTCTTACTGGTGACGTTCATCTTTCTGACCGTCGTCAAGGTCAGCCTTGAGAAAGATGAGGTCGATAAGCTGAAAGAAAAAGTTGACCGCTCCCAACAGAAGCTTAGCGAGATTCATCAGAGATTAGGCAGCATCGAACAGAAGTAAAGCGGTGCCTGTATATCCTGTACCTTTAAAAACATTCGCTGCAGGCAACTGCCTGGCAGAATATTTACCCGATATACTTTTCTTCCGCAGGATAGTCCTTCGGTATCTGGGACTGCTCCATTTCTTTGATCTTGGTGATGATCTTCTCGATCTCCTGCGCCCGGGCTTCGAGTTCTTTCGTGTCGATCTCGATGTTCAGCGCCTTGCACAGTACTGCCAGGACGACCTGGGCACTTTTAGGGTCTACGAGGTAGCCGGAGGTTTCCCCCATGAAGCAGACACATTCCATGCCCCTCAGCTCGCCCAGTCCGAGGATCAGCCCGGAAGCGCCGATAATGCCGCCCGAGAGCTCACCCTCGTTGAAGATGGCCCCGTATGATTTGATCTCCTCGATGATTTCGGGCTTATTGGTCGCATAAAGCACATGGGGTGTCTCGATCAGCTTACCCGTGCCGTAGCCACCCATGGTATAGATCCGGCGGACTTTGTACCGCTCAGCGATGTCAAGGTATATGCCTGCCAGCTCGTAGTGGCCTTCATTGGTCACACTCTGATGATCGCCGACCAGGAAGATCATGTCGGGAGTCTGTCCATTACCTTTGTAGAAGTAAAGCTCGTTGCTGACCAGCTTGATTGTGCCATCCGGGTTCACGTTGACCTGAGGAGGCAGACATGGGGAGAATATCTCCATGAACTTTTCGGCCTTCAGCTCAATGATCAGCTGATCGGCCACAAGCTTGCCCACAAGCCCTATGCCGGGCAGGCCCACAATCATTACAGGGCTTTCGGTTTCGATCTCGCGATATTCTACAACGGTAGTCTCGATCATAAGAGTTCCTCGCTAAAAAAGATGTTAATATTTCGCTCCTCTGCGGCGGTATTTTCCGTAGGGATCGAGTGGAGAAAAACGGGCGGGCACCGGGTTGACGGCTTTGCCGCTGCACTCGCAAGTATCCTTAAGGGTATACCTGCCACAGCGCTCGCATTTTTTCATCCTGGTCTTCATGAGATAGACTTGGCCTCTTCCATGTGCCGGTGGAACTCGCCTTCGCCCTCGTGCTTCTTCACGTAGTCGATAGCTGCCCTGGCCGCCGTGTTCAGGACCTTTTCAGCCTTCTTGTAATCGGGCGCTATCACGTGAATGCGGTACCTGGGCGCTCCGACGTAGGTGACATCAACCGTGACCCCTTCCCCGGCGTCGATTGAGCCGGCGGCTTTCAGGGCCTTCTTGATGATCTCGACCCCGTTGGAAGTCGGACAGAGCAGGTCGACGTAGCCTGCGATGTCGACAGACGGAACTTTGACGTTCTCGTGTGCGATGCGGTTGATCGCGTCGGCGATATTCTGCGGGATGCCGGCCTTGATAAGTCCCTGCGGACCGTCGTGCACAACTTCTTCGAAGACTGCGTAGAGGTTGCCGAACTCATCCCGGATAGTGTCTTCCAGGTCCTCCAGTTCCTTCGGCTGGAGCTTCGTTTCCTCAGCCACGAACTGCAGCCACTTGAGGGCTTTCTGGTCGTTCTTCCAGAGCTGGATCGTTTCCCGGCGCTGGTGCTCATTGACGTCTTTGAACGAAAGATCGATGTGCCCCCGCTTGGGGTTGACATCGAGGACTTTGCATACGATCTTCTGGCCTTCCCGGACGTGGTCACGAATGTACTTGACCCAGCCGGACGCCACTTCGGAGATGTGGATGAGCCCTTCCTTGTTATCGTACTCGTCCAGCGCGACGAAAGCGCCAAAGTCCACTACTTTCGTCACTGTGCAGACTACCAGTTCACCGGGGTTGGGCCATCCTTTTACCATAGCTCTAAAACCTCATTCCAGTACTTCGAGGATCTGGGACTTGACGATTGCCTTGCCGCCCCTGGGCTCTGCAAGGGTCCGCCCGCATACTGTGCAGTCCACTTTGCTGCTGGCGCTGCCGAAGATGATCTGCTCGTTAGAGCAGTCGTTACACTTGACTTTTAAGAATCTTGATCTGGGTGCGTCCATGGTATTATTCCTCCACTAGATCGAACTTCTGCGCTTTGAAGCATGCCCTCTGGTGAGCCTTCTTGCACTTCAGGCACCTGTACCTGAGGTTCACGCGCTTGGTGGGCTTGTCGCCGCCGGGCACCTTGGAGAACTTACCACGGTTACCGATACCGAACGAACGCCTCTTCTGCCTTTCGATCCTGGTGAGCATGGATGCGCGGCCTTTCTTGACACGCTCCACCTCGTGCTCCTGGTGAGTCTTACAGAAAGGACAGTAGGTCCTCATTTTCTTTGGCATCTTCATAATAATCACACCTTTGCTTATACTGTTTATCCCTATCCTTGCTGGTTTTGAAGTGGTATTGCTATGTTTTTGTTACATAACACCAGGGCGTTCGCCTTTGGAAGGACGACCACGTCTTCGCCCGATAACTGGTACTGTCTCCCGTCGACGCCCACAAACCGAGGTACGTCCCGGAGCACTTTTACCATCATGACTTCTTCGCCTACATCTTTATTCAAGGATAAAGAACTTTCGATAGGCTGTTCCTTTGTGGTTGCCCCACCTAATATATTTTTCGCAACGTTTCTTGTCGAGCGGACTTCCAGCGCAGGCATCAGGATCTCTTCCCGCCCGCGCTCAAGGGCTTTGACCAGCGCGTCAAAAACGTTTTTCTCCGCCCTGGTGAGGCCATCCAGGTTTATCTTGGTGCCTGCTGCACAGATGGCTGCATACTGAGTGATCTTACTCATTCGCCTGTCGAAGATACCCTCGACCAGGATGCGGGCGTTCTTGATCTCGTCGTCGATCATAGCCAGCTCTTTGTAGTCAGAGGCTTCCTGGCGGGCTTCTTCCATGTTCTTCACATAGCTTGCCGCCTGATCGTAGAACGACTCGTCCAGCTCCTGCAGACGGTCACTTTCGCGCTCGAGCGCCAGCCGGTTCGCCAGGTCTTCAAGGTTCATAATCCGCACTCCCGCGGCACATCAGGAACATGGCGACGTTCTCCGGCAGCCGGCCTACGCCTTCCGAGACACGGTAGATCTTACCCTTCATCTCAACTACAGCCGGGCGGGTCACGAGCACCCGGACCGGGTCGTCGCTAAAGATAATGGCATCCTCCAAAGGATTAAAGCTTTCTAGCTGAGCCCGTGTGAGGGGCGTCACCCTGAAAGATGACCCGCCGTGTATGGAGCCGGGCAGACGTATAAGCCTTTTGATATCTGCCGTGACCGGCTCGTCAGTCTTGCCGGCCAGAGATACTTTGAACTGGTCGATCGTGCCGGCCAGAATGCTGCGGAAAAACCCTTCCAGGTTACCGGACAGCTCGATCAGGCCCTTCTCCCGGATTTTCTGCAGGCTGGCCGGATCCCGGGCTACGTGTAGAATTCTCTTCACGTCTTTCGATTCGAGGCTAAAAGCCCTCAAGGCCTCCTTAGCGTCCTTGTCGGGCAGCCTGCCGATCTGATCCAGCTTTTCCACGATGTGCCTGGCCACCCTCCTGTCCCACCCTCCTGGTACGCTGTCGAAGCCCCTGATAAGCCATACGCCCGCGACCGAGGTAGTGCCGGTATCGATCCGCTGATTGGTCCGGATAAACATTCTGTCCGGCTCCAGGCCGGTGCCCAGCAGGTAGTCGACGATCTCTCGCCGCTCCGGGCTCTTGAGAGTCCGCACCCGCTCGTCCCGGACGTGCACGTGGTAGCCACGGCCCCCGGAGAAGACGATGTCCATGTCCTTCTCCCTGAACCCGAGGTCGTCGATGAGGAACTCGTCGATCAGCCGGATGATCTCTACCTTGACGTTATCCAGCATCTCCCCGTAGGTCATGTTTTTGACCCCCGGGAGATGGTCTGCGTCAAGATCAAAGATGAGGTCGGCGCCCAGCCAGTCTTTCTCCTGCATGGTGGGAGCCTGAGGATGCCTGTAGTAGGCGGCAGAATGATATGCATGGGCAGGAGGCATGCTCCGCAGGTAGTCGGCCAGCTCACCCTCTGAATTGAAAGCCTTGTGGCGCCTCATGGCTACGCCGACCGTCTCTTCGTGAAAGATGAAGCCCCACTCCCGCTGCGCCAGCCCCGGCGGTACAAAGACCTTGCTGCGGCTGTAGTAATCCCTGAACCGCTCCCGCAGAAAAGCCCTTGTCTGGTCATTCATAGCACAGGACTATAAGCTGTCAGGCATAAAATCTTTACTCAGGACACCCTGCCGGTGGAAAATATACCCGACCGATTGTGAATATGTGACATTTCCAGCATAGGCACCGAAAAGTTATTTAGCGATAATGCAAAAGTAGGTTACAAAAGCATGAATATCATAGGGTGATATATTTGGCAGTAAATAAAATGGCATTAACGGTAGGGCTTCTTATAACAGCTCTCTTCATTATTCCTGCTTCCGCCATGGCAGCAGGAGGTACTATAAGCGGAAAAGTAGATTTCCCGGCTGCATCCAGCTTCCCGGAAAACGTGACTGAGACGACGACAAACCTGACCGTTTCTGACCTCACGATCTACGCCGTGAACATTCAGACTGGCTTTGCAAACGTGACCAACCCGAACCCGGACGGCACTTACCAGATACCTGTAACAGACGATGGCCTGTACCAGATCTACGTTAAGCCCGACGCCATCGCAGACACGAGCAGAGGCCCTGACTTCCCCCAGATCGTCCAGTACCCCAACAGGGAAGGCACAAGGGTATATGTAGTGAACATGCAGGGCAAGGACATCACCAACGCTGACATCAAAGGCTACGCCCCTGGCTACTACCAGCCTCCGAACGACCTGACCTTAACTTCCGACGTGCCTGCGGCGACCGACGTGACCATCCCACAGACAAGCCCGACGGCAGCTCCGACTCCCGGTTTTGTCTCCCTGATAGCCCTTGCGGGCATGATCATCGCAGCCGCGGCGATCCTTCAGAGAAAGAACTAAACGGGACACATGTCCCACCTTTTTTAATTTGTTTGCCGGAACAGCCATCATGCCGGCGCAGCCATGGTCGGCAATACATAAGGTTACTTTCGGGCAATCAGGCACCAGGTTCTCAAAAGGTACCTTCTTTTTGCTTTTTGACATTTTGCCATAGTAGAATCTTGTTATTAATGCGGACAAACATTATGAAATGGAAATATAGAGATTTTTTAGCCATAAAAAAGCAAATTAAGCAAAAATTTGTGTTATTAGTCCTATAAACGGAATCGATAAAGGAGGTATCTAATGGCAGCTAGAGATATTGGAGACGGTGCGATCGCAGGCATCATCACCGGCATAATCATCGGTGTAATCACGATCCTGCTGGCGCTTATTGGGCTTGCGTCGCTGATGTCTTATGTAGACATCAATGCAGTCTTCGGAGGAGTTCTACCCGCCGCTGGAGGCATGGCTGCCTCGGTGACGGCCATGATCACGTTCCTGCTCTTCACGGCAATCGTCGGACTGATCCTGGGAGCTATCTTCGGAGCGATCTACGAGAACATTCCGACCACCAGTGCAGTAACAAAGGGCATTATATTCTTCCTGGTGCTCTGGGTCATCTTCGGACTTCTGCTCCCCATCGTAGTGGGCATAGGTACGGCGGTAACCGCTGGCGCCACTGCAGCGGGTATCATCTCGTCGCTGATCGCAGCGGTCATCTGGGGCGCACTGCTGGGCCTCATGTTCGTCTGGGTATCCAGGAGAACGACAGCACCGGGTAAGGCACCGGTTACGAGGCCCTGAAAGGGCCTCGGACTATTTATTTCTCGACCTTGAGCTTCAGGTCTTTTCCAGCAATCGTGGCGACAGCATCCGCCTTTTCTATCTGCGTGTAGCTGATCTCCCCGATCTTCATCGTGTCCTTCAGCACAGACTCGACTCGGGCGATACCGTCCGCGTCGCCGCCGATCGTCAGCCGCGACAGGGGTGCATTCTGGGCCATGTTGTTGGCGTTCTTGAACTGGCGCAGGGCGGAAATGATAATGGTAGCCGCTTCGCCGAGCTTCAGCGCCTCCTGGTCGTCCCACCAGGCCTCGGCCTTCGGCCAGCCCGAGACGTGCAGGCTTTCCGGTCCGTGAGACTCACGGAACAGGCACTGGTAGATCTCCTCAGTAACGTGAGGAGTGAAGGGGCCGAGCATCTTCAGCGAGTCGAGAAGGACCGTGTACAGAGTGTATAGCGCAGCATCCCTGCTCGCGGCCCTTGCTTCGTCTTTACTATACAGGCGGTCCTTGACCATCTCGAGGTAGTTATCGCAGAAGTCTCCCCAGAAGAACTGCTCGACAGCCACCTTAGCCTTGCTGTACTCATACCGCTCGAAGCTTTCGGTGCTCTCCCGGATGACGTTGTTCAGCTTTGAGAGTATCCAGTGGTCGATCAGCTCAAGCTGGGCCTTAGCTTCAGGCTTGAAGCCCTGCAGGTGCATTGCGCAGAACCTCGACGCGTTCCACAGCTTGTTCAGGAACTTCTGGCCGTAGACGATTTCTTTTTCTTTAAAGGGCATGTCGTCGCCAAGCTTCGCAGAAGCCGCCCACCACCGGAGAGCGTCTGCGCTGTACTTGGCTATGACCGGCAGCGGCTCGATGACGTTTCCCTTGGACTTGTGCATGGCCTTGCCGTTCGCGTCGAGGCCGTGGCCGGAGATCATCACGTTCTGCCATGGCAGGGTCCCCGTGTGCAGGTAGCTTTTGATGACCGTGTAGAACAGCCACGTCCGGATGATGTCGTGGGCCTGAGGGCGCAGGCTCATCGGGTAGATCTGGTCGATGTAAGAGTTCGGCTCGCCCCAGTTAGAATTGATCAGCGGGGTGATCGAGGAGGTTGCCCACGTATCCATGACATCCTTCTCGGGCTCGAACTCGGTGGAGCCGCACTTCGGACAGGGCTTCAGGGGCCTGTCGACCAGCGGGTCGACGGGTAACTGAGAGTCCTCTGCAACGACCGCTTCGCCGCACTTCGCACAGTACCAGACAGGGAAGGGCACGCCGAAGTACCTCTGCCGGGAGATGCACCAGTCCCATTTCAGGCCCTGTATCCAGGTGTCGTACCTGACTTTCATGTGCTCGGGGTACCAGTTGAGCTTCGAACCCTGGGCGAGCAGTTCATCCTTCAGGTCGAGAATGCGGATGAACCACTGCGGAGTGACGTAGTACTCCACAGGAGTGCCGCACCGCTCGTGGACGTTCATCACGTGGGAGATCGGCTTCTGCTCCAGCAGCAGGCCGGCCTCTTTGAGGTCTTCGAGGATCGCCTTGCGGCACTGGGTGAGAGTCATGCCCTCGTACTTGCCGGCGTTCTTGTTCATCCGGCCGTCCGGGCCGATAGACAGCTTGAGTGGCAGGTTATACTCCCGCCACCAGTCGATATCGGTCTTGTCGCCGAAGGTGCAGACCATGACCAGGCCGGTACCGAACCCGATCTCGACCTTGCGGTCGGCGATGATGGGCACTTCGACGCCAAAGATCGGGGTCCTGCCCTTGCGGCCGATCAGCTTCTTGTACCGCTCATCGTCCGGGTTGACGATCAGGGCGACGCATGAGGAAATGAGCTCCGGCCTGGAAGTGGCGATAAGCAGGTCCTCGCCGGTGTCGACCGCGGTGAACCTGATCGTGTTCAGGAAGGACTGCTTTTCCTCCGAGTCCTCGACGTCAGCCTGTGCGAGTGAAGTCTGGCAGAGCGGGCACCAGATGGCGGGCTCGTTCCGCCGCTCGACCCGGCCAGTCCGGTAGATGTCCAAAAATGACCGCTGGGAAATCCGCTGGCAGCGCTTGTTAATGGTAGAGTAGAGAAGGCTCCAGTCGACGGAAATACCTAAAGTAGTCCAGATGTTCCGGTAGCTCTTGCCGCCGATCTCGGTCTCCTGCAGGCAGAGCTTGACGAACTCTTCCCTGCCGATATCCTTGATGTTGACCTTGTACTTCTTTTCCACGTACCGCTCCGTGGGCAGGCCGTTGTCGTCAAAGCCCATGGGGTAGAACACGTTACAGCCCTTCATGCGCTGGTACCGGGCGACGAACTCCGCCTGGGAGTAGGAGAACACGTGTCCCATGTGGATGTAGCCTGACAGTGTCGGCGGGGGCGTGTCGATCGAAAAGACAGGCTTCTTGCTGTCGGGATCGAATTTAAAGACTTTATTGTCTTCCCAGAACTTCTGTATGCGTGGCTCAATCTCCTTAGGGTCGTACTTCTTCGCTAGCTCGGTCATGTAACACGCCTCGGGCGCCTCTTTGTGAATATTGAATGTAAATCGGCCCGATTTAATATCGGTACGATCTTAAATCGGCTGATGCAAGCCGGAATTTGTATGGAGAATACTCGCTTTGACTATAAAAAGATTACTTACCTGCGAGCAGCCCGCTCTTCCCCCAGGCCACTTTGAAAAAGAGTGAGGCCATGCGGACGATCGACGGGTTCGCCGATGTAATGCCAGTAATCTGCCGGCCTTCCGAAGGCAGGACATATATGAACTCCCTGTCGTCTACGATGAACATGATAGCGTTACCCGTGAGCATACTATGGATCTCCTCCAGCTCCGGGTCCCTTTCAAACAGCCTGCTACCGTGGTTTCGCATTACGTGACGCACCTGAGCGTCCGCCAGGCCGAAAGTTACAGCAGGATTCTCTTCACCCAGCACGATGAGGTCGACCTTCACATCTTTTCCCCGGAGATGCTCAAGGATAGGATGATCACCGGCAGGCACGATGCCCCGGACGACGGTTTCGGCGGATGATAGCAGTACCTCCATCTTGTTAGAGATGTTGCGGTCGCCAAACAGCGTCCACATGACAGCGGTCTCGTCCCCCTCCGCGTGGCTTCGCTCCAGCGCCAGCAAAGCTTCCCGGGCTGCGGCTTCTGCTTCCTTATGGGAATCCATCAGGCGCCTGAGCACCAGTTCGTACGGAGCCGCTTTGTAGACGGCAGGCTTGGCGCTGACTGTCAGGACGAAGCCCCGGGCGGTGAGGCTCTTCAGGCTTTCGTAGACATTCGGCTTGGACGCCCCGAGGTACTCGTAGACCTGCCTGGCATCGGCCTGGCCCAGCGCCACTAGAGTGGAGTAAACCCGGGCCTCGTAGTCGGTAAGCCCCAGAGTGCGCAGCGATTCCACAAGTCGGCCTGAGATCGGTTCCACCAGCTACACCTTCTAACATAGTATCTGCCGGCACATCTTATAAATATATGGCGTTTTCGGCTGGCCGCCATGGTTTTCAGATAAAGTTGTTCTAATCACTACAACTCACTGGAAAACTTTTAATATATGACTCTCCCATAGAGCAGGCGACATGTTATGCCAGGCAGCTCCACAGAGTTGCCGCTCAACCCATAAAGAGGTATTTCGATGGGACAGACAAGTGAAAAACCAGGATTATCGCCAGTATACGTCCTCGCAGTGTTAGCGATCGGAGTATTCATAGCGCAGCTCGACGCGACCATCTTTGTTCCGGCGCTGAACACTGTGGTCTCTGAATTTAATACCAGCTACGAATGGGTAGTCTGGTCAGTCACCATCTACATGCTGGCATTTACCGTGACGATGCCGCTGGCAGGCAAGATCGCAGACCTGTACGGCAGAAAAAGGCTCTACATCCTGGGTGTGGCCCTGTTTTGCATAGGCTCGCTGGCTTGCGGCCTGGCATGGGACATACCCTCGCTGCTCGTTTTCAGAGTTATACAGGCCATCGGGGGCGGCATGATCCTGCCCGCAGCGCTGTCAGAGATCGGCGCGGTAGTGCCGGAAAAGAGCAGAGGCATGGCCATGGGCATCATGATGGCGATTAACGCCGTGGCAGCGATCATCGGGCCGAACCTCGGAGGGTTCCTCGTCGAGCACTTCGGGTGGCGGTACGTATTCTACATCAACCCGCCCATCGGCATCCTTGCCATCCTGCTGGCCCTCCGGTTCACCGAGACGTACGGCCACGAGAAGCACTCGATCGATTTCCCGGGAGCAGCCATGCTGGGAGGCTTCCTGCTCACGCTGATGCTGGGAGTCATACGCCTGAGCTCACTGCCGCTGAGCGACATCACGGTATTTCCGCTGTTCGTCATCGCTGCCATACTGCTGATATCGCTCGTGCTTTTCGAGAGGAAGGCGAAGGAGCCCATCCTGAGTATCCCCCTGCTGGCCAGGCCCGAGGTGCTGGCGGTGAACTTTGCAGCGCTCGCGTTCGGGTTCTGCTTCTTCTCCATCGTCCTGTACGTGCCATCGTACTCCCAGATGGTCCTCGGCCTGGGAATCCAGGATAGCGGCTCTATACTAACCCCGCTAACAGTGTCAGTCCTGGTGATGGCCATCTTAGGAGGCAGGCTGGCGGACAAAATAGGTATCAGGTTTGTCCTGCTCGCCGGTGCCATAGTCACCTGCGGCGCCCTTTTTGCGATGGCCTACGCGCTGTCGGGCACGCTGGTACTGGCAATAATTCTGCTGATCATGGGCATAGGAGTGGGCTTTAGCATGGGCTCCTTCCAGAGCCTGACGCTGGCCCTGGTACCCCCCAATATGAAAGGCAGCGCCAGCGGCATCGTGAACACCTTCATGAATATGGGCGGCATCATCGGACCGACGATCGGCAGCTACTACATCTCGGGCGGAACTAAAAAGCTGGAAGCGCTAATGGCGTCCATGTCAACCCACGCGGGCTCAGGCATGAGCTCCGGCATGCCGGCAGGCGGGACCGGAAGCCCCGATATGGAGTCCATGATGGCACAAGCGCTACAGGATATAATGGGCCCGGCGTTCCAGGACATCTTCGTGTTATCGGCCATAGTGTCTGTCGGAGTCGTCATCCTGATCGGGTACGTAGTGGTCAGAGGCTACTTTTCGGCCAGGACAGAAATGCAGGAAACGGAAACAGCATAGGCAGCCAGTTTTAGGGCTGCCCCATTTTTTAAGGCTCAAAGGTTCGCCAGGATAATTCAGTGGTTGAATTATAGAAGCGGCCGAAAATCCTGCATTTCATCACAATATAGGCACAGGATAAGCTTATTTTTACATTTTAACCATAAAATAACTCGCATTAACAATTTTGAGCTCGTACACACAATATTTTGTTTAAATCGCTGGCAATATTGAACACTATATTGGGAGATTTAGTGATCAGAGGAGGTATAGCATACATGTTTAAGAAACTTGTAGTTGCAGGTGCAACAGCATTTTTGACACTGGCTCTCCCGGCCACCGCATGGTTCGGAAGAGGATTCGGGTTCGGATTCCCGTTCTTCAGAGGGTTCGGGTTCGGATTCCCGTTCTTCGGAGGCTTCGGGTTCCCGTTCTTCGGCAGCTCGTTCAGCAGCTCGCTGGCATTCAGCTCGATGTTCAGCGGCTTCGGCGGCTTCGGCGGACTCTGGTGGTAAGCGGTCAGGCGACGGGGAAACCCCCGTTTTTTCTTTTAGCTCCGGTTTCGGTATTCAGAGCAAATCATAAGTAGGAAGTTCGTTATAGTGTATGCCAGTACTGTCATCGGAGCATTATTTCATGGAAACAAAAGACATCGAGATTCTCATCCAAAAGTTCGCGCTCCAGAACGCGTACAAGCACGGCTCTGTCCCCCAGGCAGGAGCCGTCACCGGCAAGCTGCTGGGCACGCACCCCGAGCTTCGGCCGCATGCGAAGGAGCTTATGCCAATCGTGCAAAAAGTCCTCGCCGACATCGGGCAGATGTCGCAGGACGAGATCAAGGCGAAATTGTCAGAGATCGCCCCCGAGCTCATCGAGGAGCTCAGCGTGAAGAAGGAGGTCAGGAGAGGCCTGCCGCCGCTCGACACATCGATGCTTAAGCCGGGCCAGAAAGTGACCCTGAGAATAGCACCTAATCCTAACGGCCCCCCGTCTTTAGGCAACGCCCGCGGCATCATCGTCAACCACGAGTACGCCCGCATGTACGACGGCGTCTTCATCATGCGGTTCGACGACACCGACCCGTCGATCAAGAAGCCGATGATCGAAGCGTACACCTGGTACGTGGAGCACGCAAAGTGGCTCGGCTGCCCGCCCGACAAGGTAGTCGCGGCTTCTGACAGGCTGCCCCTGTACTACGAGCAGGCAGAGAAGCTGATCGACCTCGGCAAAGCATACGTTTGCACCTGTGACAACGAGGTTTTCCATGACCTCAAGGAAGCCGGAAAGCCATGTCCGCACCGGGAAACTCCTCCGGCCGAGAACATGGAGAAGTGGAAGAAGATGCTCGCTGGCGGCTACGGAGGCAAAGAAGCGGTACTGCGTATTAAGACCGATATCGCCCACAAGGATCCCGCAATGAGGGACTGGGTCGCCTTCCGCATCGTCACCGAGCCCCACCCGAAGACTGGCACAAAATACATGGTCTGGCCCATGCTGGACTTCGAGTCTGCGATGGAAGACCACTTTTTAGGCGTTACTCACATCATCAGGGGCAAAGACCTGATGAAGACCGCAGACAAGCAGAAGTACATCTACAGGTACCTCGGCTGGGAGTACCCCCACGTCAGCCACTGGGGCAGAGTCAGGCTCCTCGGCTTCGGCAAGTTCTCCACCAGCGTGATGAAAAAGGGCATTGAGGCCGGCGAATACAGGGGCTGGGACGATCCGCAGCTACCCACGGTAGTGGCCCTGAAGAGAAGAGGCATCGAGCCGGAAGCCATCCGCAACGTCATGATCAACATGGGCGTCACAGAGACCGATATAGAGTTCAGCATGGACACCCTGTACGCAGAGAACAGGAAGATCGTAGACCCGAAGGCCAACAGGTACTTCTTCGTCCCGGACCCCGTCGTGCTCAAGGTCAACGGCGCCCCGTTCACCACTGCAAAAGCACCCCTCCACCCCCAGGACCACAAGCGGGGCTTCAGGGAGATGTGCGTGGCGGAGAACCCCGAGATCCTGATCCCCAAATCCGACGCGGATAACGCCAGGCCGGGAGACATCCTGAGACTCAAGGACCTGTATAACGTAAGAATCACAGGGAGCGACCCGCTTACGGGAGACTATATCGGCAACGATCTCTCAGTCTTAAAACAGGGCGCCAAAATCGTCCAGTGGGTGACGAGAGAGGGCGGGGTGCCAACAAGGGTCATCGGCCCCGACGGCGAATTCCACGGTATCGCAGAGTGCGATATCAGGAACGAGCTGAACAACGTCGTCCAGTTCGAGCGCTTCGCGTTCGTGAGAATCGATACGATCAACGGCGTAGTATTAGCTTACTACACCCACCCGTAAAAAGACAGGACTTAGCATTACCGGCCATGCCAGACCTGATCTATAGTGCAGCCCGATCAACTCTAGCCCGAACAAGCCCATCGGCAGGATTACGATAAGATGTCGAAAAGCGATAAGATCACTATGGAATGTCCTGAATGCAAGGCAGCCCAGGAAATGATCGTATGGCAGGAGATCAACATAGGGACCGACCCCGAGCTGAAGGAGGCCTTATTCAACTGGCAGATCAACATCTTCACCTGCAACGCCTGCGGCCTGAAAGCCCAACTGCCTGCGGCCCTGCTCTACCACGACCCGGGCAGGCGGTTCTGCGTTCAGTATTACCCCGCGGACATCCTCGGCAACGAGGAATTCTACACGCTGTTCGACTCGAAAGGGGAGCTAATAGATAAAACGGGTCTGAGCGGTTGCGAGGAGTATGGACGCGAGCCGCACAAGGTCTTTGATATGGCTGAAATGCTTCGCTATATAGTGTTCAGGGAAGTAGCTTTCGAGAAAAGATCGTAGAGGCTACTTTCGCTTTTTACCACCCTTGATCTCCAGTAATCTTGCCCGGACAGATTTGACGCGTTTGTCTCCGCTGGCAGAGAAGCGTATAAAACTCTCGTAAGCAGTAGCAGCTTTTACAGGATCTCCACAGCGGTCGTGAATAGTGCCGAGATGGAAGAATGCTTCTGGCTCCGAGGGAGAGAGCCGGACCGCCTCGGCAAGCTCGGCCAGCGCGTCTGAACACTGGCCGGACTGGTATAGAGCAACGGCAAGATTTACATGACCAGAATAGCTGTCCGGCGCGAGTCGCAAGGCTTCCCGGAATGCGAGTGTGGCACCATAGGTATCACCGGTAAGCAGCAATAGCATACCATAGTCAGCGTGGAGTTCAGGCAGCTTCGGACTGGCACAGATCGCCAGCCGGTACTCCGGGATTGCCCGCTCGTACATACCTTTGTCCACATAAGCCAGAGCGAGGTTATTATGGGCGCGGTAATCCCCGGGGTAAAGGTCGATCGCGTGCCGGTACTCCTGAATAGCCTGGTCAATTAGCCCTTTGTAGTGGTAGACGGTGCCTTTGCCATTTATAGCGTCAAGGCAGCGGGGCCTCAGGCCAAGCACCACATCATATTCAGCGAGGGCTGCATCGTACATCTGCCCGCGGAGATATGCGCGTGCAAGGCAGAGGTGCGCTTCGATGTTGCCGGGATTTAGCTCCACAGCCTTTTTCAGCCAGGCCATAGCTTCCGCATAAGATCCAGTCTCACAGCAGGCCATGCCCAGCCGAACGTATGCCTCGACATTCCCCGGATCGACAGCAATTGCCCGGCTAAGCTCTACAATGGACTCCCGGTACAGGCCTTTCTCCGCGAGGGCGGATCCGATACCACAGCAGGCCATCGACTCGTTCATGCCCAGCTGCTTCGAGGCGGTGAACAGGTTTAGCGCCTGGTCGGGATTCCCTGTGGCCAGCACAGCTTTCCCGAGATAGTAATGGGCCTCTGCATACCCGGGCTGTAAGGTTATCGCCTTTTCCAGGGCCTGAATCGCATCTCCCGACTGCCCCATGCCAGCCAGCGCCGCTCCGAGAAGACAGTACGCTTCCGCATAGTCCGGATTCAGGCGAACCGCCTCCCGGCACAGGGATATGACATCATACAGTGCTGGCAGATCATCGAGACGTGCGCTGTTCATGATAGAGAGGGCACGCTGATAGTGCTCGGCCGGAGTATCTGGAAACTTTTTCGCCTCATTGACGAGTCCCCTCTGCAGAACAGCGTTTCGGTTGAGCATATAATCCTGACCATATAAATTCAATCAGACAAGAGATTATGAGTGAGTAGTAATCGCCCATATAAGTATATCATGATTTTTATTTCAACTTTAGAATTAGTAAATCCAGTTTTGTGATTGGCCATCAGGAATAAGCGCCTGCATGCAGGCAGCAGGTATAGTGGCATAACTCTCTGGCCATTACTTTCCAGGCACATACCACACAATATTATATCCAGTAAGAGGTCATACCAAAACCAGTAGCACAGACAATACGGCGTGGCCTTAACATGGATTTCTTCAGCTGGTTCGAATCTACTACGGGAAAGCCCCTGAACGATCGTCAGAAAGATGCAGTCAGGTGCGATACCGGAGCGGTGCTCGTTTCTGCGGGGGCGGGCACGGGCAAGACGACGATGATCACGGCGAAGGCAGCTTATCTCATCAAGGAGAAGAGCCTGAAGCCGGAAAGGCTGCTGATGCTTACGTTTTCCAGAGATGCGGCAGCCCACATGAAGGAAGAGATCGAGAAGGTGGTGCCCGAAGCCAGGGACGCGACGGCCAACACGTTCCACGCCTTCTGCCTGGACATCCTCGTCGCAGGGGAAAGCGACACTGGCATAGACGAGCGGTACAGGCTGCTCGACGAGAAAGACGGGGGCTTTATACTCTGCAAAGAAGCGGGTGTGCCCCCAAGGCTTGCCAGCCACTACATTACCAGCATCCAGCGGGCTAAAGACATGGGCCTCACCTGGGCAGACTACGAAGGCTACCTCGGGCAACTCGAAGCCAGCATGCGAGAGATCTGCCCTGAAGAGGACATCGAGAGCGCTGCAGGCGCGGCGACAGTCAGGTTGCGGACGGAGCAGTTCAAGGATAAACAGGCGAGAGAAGAAAAGAAGAAGATCACCGAGTTCCTGGAACTTTTCGAGGAATACAAAGGATATCTGAAGTTCCTCGAAGCGTGGAAGAAGTACGAGCAGATCAAGGCACAAAAGCTGCTGCTGGACTATGCGGACATGATCAGGCTGACGATCGACTACGCCAGAGCCAGAGGCCACGAAGTACTGGCAGACAAGTTCGACTACGTCATCGTGGACGAATTTCAGGACACGAACCGCCAGCAGTACGAGCTGCTTAAAATTCTGGCAGGGGATGGCAAAGGCATCACCGTAGTCGGCGACGTGAACCAGTCGATCTACGGATTCAGAGGCGCCTACCCGGAGAACATCGACACCTTCAAAGAGGAGTACCGCCCGGCCACATTCGACCTGACTGAGAACTACAGGTCGACGGACAGTATCCTGCGCACCGCATACAGGCTGATCAGGAACAACTACCAGAAGGCAGATGACGCCAGGCTCCTGCAGGCCTTCGATCACAGGGAAGGCACCCGGGTCATGCTCCTTAAAACCCTGAACCAGAACGAGCAGGCCCGCCGCATCGTGGAGGAGATCGACCGACTGCTGGCGGAAGGCGTGGCCCCCGAGGAGATCGCGGTACTCTTCCGCTCGTACTCCTCGCTGCGGCCCATAGAGGCGGCGCTAAAGCAGCGGGCCATACCCTACCAGGTCTCGACCACCACGGGCTTCCTGAAGCGCCCGGAAATCCGGACGGCGTTAGCCTATTTATACGTGCTCGCCAGCCTCGAGATGCCCCGGCACGGGGCGGATCAGCTCTGGTATAAGCTGCTCCAGTACCGGTACGGGGTATCGATCCGAGACGTACACCTGCTTTCGGCCGCCGCAAAGCGGGACAGCATCCAGGGCGTGCTCACCGGCAGCCTGCCGAGAGGGCTGTCCGAAGAAGGCCGGGTGAAGATCCGCCACCTCGTCGACAGGATAATGGAACTCCGGGCTTCGACCAACAAGGAACTGCCCGATCTGCTGCTCGACATCTACGAGCTGTCCGGCCTTTCAAGAGAGTTCACCCACGACAACAGCAGCGAGAGCAAGACATCGCTCCTGAACCTCAAAGCCCTGCACGACATAGTCACCGGTTTTCAGGACCTTTATGGAACTGATTTGCAGGGGTTCATCGAGTACGTGGAGCTACTCGACGAGATCGGCGACGACGGGGAGCTGCCCCGGCAAGAAAAGGCAGGTGGCGTGGTGCTCAAGACCTGCCACGGCGCCAAAGGCCTCGAATACAGCCACGTCTTTGTCGTAGATCTGGCTAAGGATAAGTTCCCCCTGTCCAGAGGAGGCAGAGAGCCGCTGGTGCCCGATCAGCTAAACGATCGATACGCAGACGTGTTCAGCCTGCCGGAAGCCGAGATCGAGGAGGCGCTGAAAAAGAGAAAGCAGGACTTCAAGCTCAAAGAAGAGCGCAGGCTCGCCTACGTCGCCTTCACCCGGGCGAAAGACCGGCTCTACCTCTGCTACCCCGCCAGCTACGGCGAGAGCGAAAGACCGCCGTCCATGTTTATTGCAGAAGCCTGCTACAATAGCGGCGAACTGCACCCGGACATGGAACTTGTCGAGGACGCGGAGGAAAAGGCAGCAGTAGCCACCAGGGACAGCGATCTCGACCGGAAGAAGAACGAGATCAAGCGCCAGATTCTCTCCACCATCGACTCCGAGCCCGACCTGGCACTGTACAACTTATTGTTATACCAGCACCTCTGCGGCCGCCCCATCGCGATCAACTGCCCCCAGGCGGCGATGGCCGGAGAAGAGGCGGCAGTGATCCGTGCAGAACTCGACGCAGGCATCCCCCGGGGCATGCAGTTCGACCCGAAAGAGGTCAGGCTGTCCTACTCGGGACTCAAGACTTACGAAGAGTGCCCGAAGAAGTACGAGCTACAGTACCTGCTGAACATACCATCCAGGACAAAAGACAGCGAAGGCGAAAGCCCCCTGAGCTTCGGCAACTACATCCACAAAACCCTCGAGCTTGCGGTAAAACAGCAGATCTCGACCAGAGAGGAACTGGATGCGATCGCTGAAAAAACCTCGCTGCTGCCCGACTTTGCCGGCGTGGACAAAGACAAGGCGAAGAGGATTTTCGACGTCTTCTGGGCCAGGAACAAAGACACCATCAGGCGCAGCGTCGGAGTCGAGCAGTTCTTCAACTTCACCATGGACGGTTTCCAGTTCACCGGAAAGATCGACAGAGTCGATCAGCTGAGCGAAAACGGCGACGCAGAGATCATCGACTACAAAACCGGCCGGGAGCCCGGCACCGAAGACCGGGAGCGGCAGATCACCATGTACATGCTGGCGCTCCAGAGAGACCCGGCGCTGCGGGAAAAAAGGCTGACACCAAAGCGGGCGACTTTAGAGCTGCTGGAGGAAGAAAAGCCCCGGACCTTCGAGCTATGCGACGACGGCACCATGAAGAGCGTGGGAAGCAACTGCAAAGCTATCGAGATCGAGAAGGTCAGACAGTGGTTCGTACAGATGGCGAATAACATTGCTTACGACTACGAACACGGGTTCGAAGTAATTGAGGAGTGCGGACAGGTCGGATATACCGGGAATTGCCCGTATAAGATGTATTGCCCGAGATGGGGATAAGATCGAAAGTTAGCCCTGTGTGAGTCGAAAATACCGCCAAGCGCTCGCCCTATGAAAATGGAATATTCAGGTGAAGGCTATGAAAAATTAAAAGTTGGCCCTGTATAGGTCGAAAATACCGCCAAGAGCGCCAAGGAGCCAAGCCCGCCAAGAGCCAATTTTTCATGGAACGCCAAGGGCTTTGTGATCAGAGTATCAGGGTTCCTGTCTTCCGGGAGATGTTGTCTGCTCACTGGGTTTTGATAATATTTCCCTATTGATTCCTTTTCTGATGAGTTCAGTGTTAAAGTTTATCAGATACCCTAATCGACTGTTAAATAATTTCATATATGTTCGTATTTGTTTATAGTGTACAACCGATAGTTTTTCAACAGTTTTTATTTCAATTATTATCTCGTTCTCAACAAGTAAATCAAGTCGATATGCATTTTCAATAACAAGATCATCCAGTATGATAGGTAGATATACCTCAGATTTTACTTCCAGCCCAGCTTTTGATATTTCCCTCATTAGCGCTATCTGGTAGAAGTGCTCAAGAAGGCCTGGTCCCCACCGTTCATGAACTTTGTATGCAGCATTTACTATGACTTTGCCCATCTCGTCCAAATATTTTGGAGGCTCTTCGTATCTCATCGTAAATACACCTGCCATTAACTATAATACAATTTTCTGTAAATAAGTATTCTTCTCAAATATCTCTTGGCGAGCTTGGCCCCTTGGCGAGCTTGGCGGCATTTTAAAGCGTACCTAAAAAGCTACAAGGTTCTTACCCTATGACGGGATAATTACCTGACCCAGTATTGCATAAGAAATAATTTCTGCAAAAGATGGATCATCTGAACTCGAGTAGGGGCACGAGACGAGGCCAAGTATTATTTAAAACAAAGCGCAACGTTCGGATTGCCATCACGGGCAGCCCAAAAAAGGAAGGGGTATAACTATACCCCCATTGTTTTTATTTGCTCATCATAGGCATGCTCATCATCGACGAGGGCACTGAGTCGATCATGTAGATCATGCCGTTGGTGGTCTGGACTGCCTTCGTGATCTTCGCGCCGTCCAGGGTCATCTGGCCGCCCACGTTCTTGACGGTCATAGTCTTGCCGTTCATCATGGTCAGCGTCTTGCCGTCGGTCATTTCAGAGGGCATGACAGACTTGTCCATAATGAAGCCCTTCATGACATTCGTGGCCATGGATTTGTCAGTCGTCATCTGGCCGATCTTACTCAGGTCTGAGCCAGAGCCCATTTTCTTCATGGCAGAATCGCCGGGAACGAAGAGCGTGTGGCTGCCGCTCGACATCATGGTATCCATGCCGGCAGCTTTCATCATCGTTGCCGCCATGCTGGCTTCCTTCATGTCCGACATCGTGGCCATCATGTCCTTGTTCGACGACTGCATCGGTATCATGCTCTTCTGCTGAGCAGTCTGCTGCATGCCCTGCTGCATTCCAGTCCTCTGCGCTACTGCCGGGGCAGCGAAGGCCAGCAGAATTGCTACAAGAGCCAGGATAGCTACGATTTTTCTGGTTTTAAGCATCCTATCACCGAGGAGAGGACGTGCTGAGTTCTGTTCAAAATTGCCAGTGATATAAAGTCGAGATTGTCGGCGGCCAGCGCGAAATTAACAGGTTTATTGTTCCGTGATGCCCCTGAAAAATCTTCGGGAGGTCGGGGAGTAACCCGGAGGCCGGGGAGGATTTTCGAGCTGGGAGGTCAGTGAGGGTGGGGAGGTCTGAGAGGAGGCCCGGGAGTGTGGAAAGGTCTGAGAGGGTTATTTAATAGTGATGATCTCTGCCTTTCGGGTGCTCCCGGAAATTGTCGCTTACCCTTCTGCGTTTTCTGTGGGGGAATTTTCTATGGAATATGCCGGATATCTTGAAGTGTTACCTAAAAAGAAGGGGATAAAAAATCCCTGATTACCGGCTCATGAATCCCATGGTCACCATCGACGGCGGCACGGAGTCGATTATGTAGATCATGCCGTTGGTGGTCTTAATCGCCTTCGTGATCTTCGCGCCGTCCACCGAGAGCTGGCCGTCCACGTTCCGGATAGTCACCTTGTTGCCGCTCACCATGCTCAGCGTCTTGCCGTCAGTCATATCGGACGGCTTCACCTCGCCAAGTGACATGAAGCCCTGCATCGCCCTGCCAGCCACAACACGGTCGGACATCACCTTATTAAGCCTGTCCTGATCCATACCCATTTTACTCAAGGCAGCGTCAGTAGGGATGAACAGCGTGTGAAGTGAGCCTGCCCACTTCATTTCCTTCTCCGAAGACTTCAGCATAGAAGCAGCCATGCTCACGTCGGGCATGCCGGACAGAGTATCTATCACATTTTTGCCTGATGTCTCCATTTGCATCTTGCTCTGCTGCGTAGTCTGCATAGCGGCTCCCTGCGCGGCCGCCGGTGCCGATAAGGCTGCCAGGATTGCGGCAAGCGCCAGTATAACTACTATTTTTCGAATTCCAACCATCCATATCACCGAAAAGAGGTTGACTTTACTATGGTTAAAAATTCTTAACGGATTAAAGCCGAGTTTGCCCAGAGTAGCGGGATTAAAACAATCCGGAGGAACTTGAAGCCCCTATGATGTGGTGCTTGTGGTTGCCCATATGCCGAATGCTCTGCCCTTGCTATGGCTCTCGTGGGTAGCACTAAGACTCATGGATGAAAAGTGTATTTTTTAGTAGGGGTATGAAAAATTTAACGTTTGCCCTGCTATGGTTGAAAATACCGCCAAGCACTCGCCTTATGAAAAATGAGATATTCAGGTAGGGGCTATGAAAAATTGAAAGTTGGCCCTGAGTAGGTCGAAAACACCGCCAAGCCCGCCAAGAAGCCAAGCCCGCCAAGAGCTAATTTTTCATGGAACGCCAAGGTGCCAAGCCCGCCAAGCTATATACACTTATTCGTGTTATTTCTGATCGAAAAGCCCTTGGCGTGCCCGGCTCCTTGAAGTTCCATGAAAATGTGTATCTTGGCGAGCTTGGCCTCTTGGCGAGCTTGGCGGTATTCTCGACATATATAGGGCCAACTTCCAATTCTCTTATCATTGGCCTGGTATGGAGTCGATCACGTAGATCATGCCGTTGGTAGCCTGTATAGCCCGGGTGATCCTGGCCCCGTCAAGCATCAGTGTGCCATCTTTGCTGCTGGCGGAAAGCGTCTTGCCGTTCAGCATGGTAATCGTCTTACCACGGGCCATGTCGGCGGGCATGACCATGCTATCAGTGATAAAGCCCTGCATAGTTTGGTTAGCGGTATGCATGTAGTTCGTCAGAGCGCTTATCTGCTCACGATCAGCGTCCATCTCTCGAATAACCGTTTCGCCTGGGGCGAAAACAGTGTGAGTTCCCCGGCTTAACACCCGGTCTATACTGCCGGTTACCATCATTGACTTGGCTGTGTCCGTTTCATTCATGCCCATGAGTACAGTCATGATGTCACTCTGGGGCTGATTTATCATTCATATGAATTCTACATTTTCACTTATCCACCTTAACCAGCTCAGAACCGTGGAAGATCGCCTTCTTGCAGTGTTATCATTGATATCGTAATACTTTTTTATCACACTGGCAATAAAATCAGGGCTGACATCCTCGATCTTGATCTTATTATCATACGCATGGCGCATGATCTCATGGAAAGTAGGCCTCTTTGCCATTTGCTGCAATAAGGTCCGATTACGGTTTCTTCGGTTTTCAGAGTTTGAGATACCCTGACCCTCCCGGGTTGTAACAAACTCGGTAGAGTTAGGTTTCCTCTTTAATAGTCCGAGATAGATCGCTGCATTAGCATAATAGTCGCCCTGCCGCTCCTCGAAATCGAAAAATTCGGCAATAGCGCGTTTAGTGGTCAGTCCAGCCTTGTTGTTTGTTACGATATCGATCACCTTATCGAGATCATTGGCCTGAGGATAAGGTACATCGTCCGGCTCGTCTCCGACGGGCGACTCGACGAGCATCTTGAAATCCACTGATAATTTTTTCCCTTCGTTGATAGTATAACATTTGCTTTTTATGAGCTTCAGATTGCCGTACTGGCCATCATCGCTGAATGCAAACTCGAAAAAGTAGAAAAGCCCGTTCGTGTATATGAATAAGATCGGAACTATTTCCTTTGAAGTTTTCAGCGACCAGTCGCGGTAAGGATAGTATAGTTGTCGAATATTAAAATCAGCAACTCTACCCATTTTTGCTTCTAAGATGTAAATACGGTCTGGACTTTCAAAACCCGCATCAACTTCGATCTGGACACCTGAAACCTCGACCGGGTGATTCCGGGGAGGGATTGTAAAGCCGAAATTTTCTGAACGTAGTCTCCCACGTATTGTAAGATACAGTTCATCTTCGCCTGTGAATCGCCTGATCAACGATACGAGATATGCGAAGTCGATTGCCTGAGATTCAGAGGAAATCTCGCTTAGGCTCAGGCTCTGGAACATACTTAAATCGCGGGCCGGTGAATATTCTTCAGTCGCTGTCTCATTGTAGAGCTTATCGAGCTGGAAAAAGGATCGGGAGTCTATGTCTTTAAAAATAAGGTACAGATCATTCCTGATCGACAGAATCGATAGACCGTATTTTTCAAATATATCTGGCCTTGATCTGCTATTGTCGATCTTTGCCAGCAGTCTCGGTTCTCTGTTATCGCTGAGCTTTTTCAGCTCATCGGGAGATATCGTGAAATATCCGTCTTTCTCGATCATTTCAAGATAGCCTCCGCGCTGGAAGATCTTGTCCCAGGATTCATCATTTAAAGACATACGACTACTCCTGAATTGATTGCAATTAATAATCTTGCTACTAATTTAAAATCGTTTTTATTATCGGGACTCAGTAGTTTGTGATGATTAACTCGTAAATATGGCCTCTCTTCTTTGCATCACAATTAATCATACGGCTGGCCAGTGCTCGATCAATACGATAGCCAGCGTACAGCTGCTCAAAGAAGTCATCAGACGGATTCTCGTTTTTAGGATCTGAATTGCTGAGCATGAGGAATGCCTTTTTCTCATCCATTTCGCGGAAATATTTTGCCAGCCGGCGCTGATCATCATCGTCGAACCCATCTTTTGCATAGCTCGTAAAGCTTGACGTAGTGCTAATAGGCCTGTAGGGGGGATCGAGATAAACCAGTGTACCGGCTTCTATGTGAGCTGCAGATTTTATGAAATCACCCAGCTCTATTCGGGTATTTTTGAGGGCATGGCTGACCGCTAAAATGTTTTCAGCACCGCAAATAGACGGATTTTTATAGCGGCCAAAAGGCACGTTAAACCCGCCTTTGCTGTTTTGCCTGAAAAGGCCGTTATAGCAGGTCTTGTTTAAAAAGATCATATACGCTACCCGGTCAACCCAGGCGGCCGAGTATTTTTTATAATTGAAAGTTTCAGCCTGAGAATTATATGAGCTGCGAATCGAGTAGAACATCTCTTGCCTTTGCTGCTCTGCCTTTGACAGGTATTCATCCTCAAGCTCTTTAAGTCGGGAAATCAGTTTTTGCGGGCTCTTCTGTATGGTTTTATACCCCAGGACCAGCTCTGGATTAATATCGTAAAGAAATGCTTCTTTTACCTCGAATCTGCCCTTCAGGTAAAAGAACATCGCGCCTCCGCCGACAAATGGCTCTATATAGCGATCGATGACACCTTTCTCTATAATATTAGCAGGCAGCCTTTTGCCGAGCTCATCTAGTAACTGCGTCTTGCCGCCAGCCCATTTTAAGAAAGGCTTCGCACTGGCAAGCTGTTGGTTCGCAAGAGTCACCTGCATGCGTGTAGTCAATTACTTTTTAACTACATTAAGCTTCCCGTTATCCGGTTTGAAAGTTTTCTCGCTACGTCACCCCTCCCCAGCTTCGGCTATCGAACCTGCCATAGTTACAACCGTACCCTAATACTATCCGCCCAATTCCTCCACCACTTTTTAGTCCGCGCCAGCAATATCTGACAGTTAAAGGGGGATGGATGGTGAAAACTGTCTACAAATTAGGTATTTTGTTAGCAACAGCGCTTTTAGCAATATCAGCGCTTGGCCTGCCGGCCGCCCATGCGCAGCTTACAGCAACGTCGTTCGGCTTCCCGCAGATCTTCCACAACGCTGAAGTCACCTCGTTCAACCGGGACATCCTGAGCCAGATCGAGAACGAAGCTATAAACATCGACTTCGGTGCCGCCGGCCTCTACGGCCTCGGGGCTTTCCCGACGATCTCCCAGGTCTCGGAAAGGTCCATGTACGCCGAAAGCACCAGCTTCTACCACAGCGAAGAGACGGACGCCATCGGCTACCCGTACGTCAACGTCGGGACAGCCTATGCGGGCGGACTGCCCTTCGCAGGACTACCTTTTGCAGGACTGCCCTTCGGCGGGTATGGAGGATGGTGCTGACCACACCGACCGCTGACCGCTGACCGCTGACCGCTGTCAGAACGAGAGTAAAAACTTTTCCTTTTTTAGCCCGTAAAGTAAGAGCTTTCAGCGTATTCAGCATATTCAATTTATTAGCTCCTATCTATGCATAAACAAAATATAAAAACAAATGATGCCATACATTCTATATCACCGGTGATCGAAGTGCCAGATGGAAGTGGAAATCAGGGTCCGGGAAGGCTTGCTGCAGGTGCGCCTGGAATGCAGGGCACAGCTTCAAGGCCGGCGGACGCCAGGGAAGAAAATCAGCCGGATATGCTGTCGATGATGAGGAATGCTCTGGACAGCCTGGGCGAGGCTGTGCTGATAACGGACAGTGACGGCCGTATTCAGTGGGCCAGCAAGGCGTTTTATGCTCAGTACCTGCCCGGCTCCGGGAGCATTGTCGGTCAGGACCGTATAGCGATCCTGGATGCGCAGGCGAGGCACTTCAAGGATCCCCGGCTTTTCAAGGAGAACCTTACCGCGATGATTGCGTCGCCGTCAGATAAGGGAGAGGCTGAATGGGAGCTCGCTGACAGGCACATGATCATCCACCTGAGGGCGTACCCGATCTACGACGAGGCGGGAAAGGTGCTCGGCAGAGTGGAGACGTACAGGGAGGAAGAGCCCGGGACGATCGCCTGCCTGTCTGACCGGGAGGTCATCGACTCGGTGCCCACGGGCATCATCGGCGTGGACGAGCACCTCAACGTCGTATACTATAACCGCTCGGGAGCTGAATTCGTCTACTCCCGGCTCGGCTTCGATCCCCGGGAGCTGAAGAGCATCGAGGTGCTGGGGCAGGACCATCCGCTGGTCAGAGCCGTGATCGAGTCCCTGTCAGGCCGCAGGATGGCCGTAGCGGCGGGCTACCAGGCGTCGCCGGAGACAGAGGCGTATTACGATATGACAGTGACACCGCTGGCCTCCCACAGGCACGTCAGCGGCGCCGTAGTGACCATTACAGACGTGACAGGCCGGCAAAAGGCGTTGGCAGAAGTCCAGCAGGCCCGCAAGTACGACGACTTTTTCATCAACCTGATGAGCCACGACATCAGGAACTTCAACCAGGTCTCTATGGGTTATTTAGAGATGCTGGAGCTGTCGGAGAACCTGAACGAGGAAGAGCGGCAGTACCTGGCCAAGGCGCTGACAGGCGTCGTCGGCAGTAACCGCCTGATCGAAAACGTGCGGACGGCCCGCACAGTCATCGAGAGCGGCCACGAGAACATCGTTCCGACCGACCTGCGCAAGGTGCTGCAGGAGGACATCGATCACACGATCAAGGCTCATCCCGGCCAGACTGTCCAGATCAACGCCCGCCTGCCGGCGGAGGGCAAGGTCATGGCCAACCAGTACATTCACGAAATATTCCGCCACATCCTGGAGAACGCCGTCAAGTACGATCAGCACCCGCAGAAGGTGATCGACATCGATGTCGCAGAGCCCGCCGACACCAGGGAAGCCCCGGCTTACTGGACCATACGCATCACCGACCGAGGCAGGGGAATACCGGAAGACCGGCGCCGCGCCATATTCGAGCGCATCGGCCAGACCACCAAGGGCTCTGGCATCGGCATGTCCATGGTCAACATGATCGTCAACAAGCTCGGCGGAAGAATATGGGTCGAAGACCGGGTGCCGGGAGATTATACACAGGGCAGCGTATTCGTCGTGCAGCTGCAGAGAGCGTAAACCAGAAGGATAGTGAGCGCGAATCTCACCGTTCTGGCATGAGAGCGTTAAGGCTCGATACACGATTACTGCGCAGTGGCCGAGACGGAGGTTTCTCTTAAATACAGCATTTTATGCTTGAGTCCCCAACCTCAACGACCTCCCCAGAATACTGCTCCACGATATCCAGGCACCCCTTTTCCATCGACAGTAACCATTAACTTTATATTCTATATCGGTATTCGATATATCGCAAGGTATATCGGAACTCGATATATCGGAGATTGATACATGCACGATGATGTATTGAACAATGAAATGCGCAAGGGGTTCCTGAAGGTTATGCTCCTGCACATAGTTCAAGAGCGGCCATCCCATGGCTATGAGATCATTCAAGAGATAGGAAAGAAGACTCACGGTGGCTGGGCTCCCAGCCCGGGATCTGTTTATCCGGCCCTGGATTTCCTGGAGA
Organism: Methanocella arvoryzae MRE50; assembly: GCF_000063445.1. NCBI lineage: Archaea > Methanobacteriati > Methanobacteriota > Methanomicrobia > Methanocellales > Methanocellaceae > Methanocella > Methanocella arvoryzae. The sequence continues at coordinate 2,961,632 of NC_009464.1, read as the reverse complement.
AGAGGGGCTACATTCAGTGTGAGGAAGTAGATCGTAAGAAGGTCTATTCGATCACTGAAAAGGGCGTGGGCGCCCTGGATCAGATACACGCGAGGAGACAGCAGTGGATACAGGAGTTGAACGCTTTCTTCGGCGACGTCCTGGAGGAAAATCATGACGGGCAATAACGCGATCGAAGTGAAGGGCCTGACCAAGAAGTTCGGCGATTTCACCGCGGTCGACAACATTTCATTCAACGTTAATGAGAGAGAAATTTTCGGCTTTCTCGGGCCTAACGGCGCCGGGAAGAGCACGACAATCAGGATGCTATGCACGCTGGCCAGGCCGACGTCTGGCGATGCTTTAGTGAACGGCTACGATCTGGTTAAGGAGGCGGTCAAGGTCAGGGAGAGCATCGGCCTGGTCTCGGAGAAGATGATCATGTACGAGCAGCTCACCGCCGCCGAGAATTTGCGCTTTTTCGGCAACCTGTACGCCATGCCGAAGCAGAAGATAGAGGCCAGGATCGACGAGCTGCTGAAGCTGGTCAACATGACCGAGTGGAAGAACACCCAGATCAAGAAGTACTCCACTGGCATGCGCCAGCGCATTAACGTTGTTCGGGCGCTGCTCACGGAGCCGAAGATAATATTCATGGACGAGCCCACCCTCGGCCTCGACCCCCAGACCACGCTATCCATCCGGGAGCTCATCCGGGACATCAACAGGAACGGTACCACGGTAATTCTCACCACTCACGCCATGGTCGAAGCGGAGGCGCTCAGCAACCGGATAGCCATTATCGATCACGGGAAGATTATCGCTCTCGATACCCCGCACGAGCTGAAGAAGCTGGTGAAGGGCAACGATCTGACCATGTTCAACGCGAGGATATCCAACCTGACGCCAGTCATGATCGAGAAGATCAAGGCTCTGGACTGTGTCGCAGCCATCGCCCAGCCGGATGCCTACGATCTCAAGATTAGCGCCAGAGGCAGCGACGGTCTTGACAGGATCATCGACACTATCAGGGCTAACGGCGGTAACATTGCCGCCTTTAATACGACCGAGCCTACGCTCGAGGACGTGTTCCTGTCCGTGACCGGCAAGGAGATGCGGGACCAGGCGAACGAAAAAGCGACCGCCAGGCACCGTCACGGCCCGCGTGCACCTAAGGCGAGGGTGAGGTGAGATCATGGCCATCATCAAAGCGTTACAGGACAGCTACCGCATCGCGGTCAAAGACCTCCTGGAGTTCGCCCGCAACAGGATAGGGCTCTTGTTCCTGTTCCTGATGCCGTTCTTCATGCTGATCATGACCGGCTTCATATTCCCGACCGGCGACTCATACACGAACATACCTGTGGCGGTTGTCGATCTGGACGACAGCCAGGCCAGCCGGATGTTCATGGCTCAGCTACATGCCATGAACAATAAATCTGGCTCCATGGTATTGACTGAAGTCGCCTCTGAAGCAGATGCCAGGACCATGATCACCCGGGGCCAGGTATACGGCGCCATTATTGTGCCGCAAGGGTTTGCCGAGAATCAGACATTGGGGAAGCAGGCTGAGATCCTGATCGTGTCGGACAACAGCATTCCCCAGATCTCGATGGTCATGCAGGGCCTGGGTGCGCAGGTCATCAGCATGCTTGGCTCCATGAAGGCGACCATGTCTGTCCAGACAATGAACGCCCAGACCAACATGACCGCCGAAGAGGCCGCCGCAGTCATCGCCCCGTATAAGGCAAACGTGCAGGGCACGGTCGGAGGCAGCCTCACCTACTTCGACTTCATCGCCCCCGGCCTGCTGATGATGATTGTTATGATGGGCGCCATGACAGGTATCCCGAGGGCGATCTCCCATGAGAAGGAGATCGGCACCTTCGACGGCATCCTCGCCGCCCCGGTCAACGACATCTCCATCATCGTAGGCAAGACCATCGCCCAGACGGTGAGAGGGTTTATCCAGGGCATCATCGTGCTGGTCATCGCCATGCTGATCTTCGGCGTGCACATTCAGCTGACCAGCATCCCCCTCGCGTTCGGGCTGCTCTTGCTCGGCATTTTCAGCTTCATCGGGCTCGGCATCCTGCTGACCTCTATCGCCAACAACGAGGAGACGGCAATGATCCTCATGACGGTGCTGCAGTTCCCCATGATGTTCCTGACAGGCGTGTTCTTCCCCATTCAGCAGATGCCGTGGTTCATGCAGGCCCTCTCGAACCTCCTGCCGCTGACCTACGCCGTCACCGCCATGCGCAAAGTGATGATCCTGAACGCGAGCGTGATGGACGTCCTGCCCGAAATCGCCATCCTGGTCGTCTTCGGCGCCATCATGCTGGCGATTGCGATACCAGTGTTCAGAAGATCGATGACGAGGTAGGGCTTCAGCCTGCCTCACCCTCTTTTTTTCAGTGAGACAACAATACGAACGCTGCGCTGTGCCAATCCTCACAGATGCCACAGATTATGATTGATTCCACAGATTCCTCTGCAGAATCCACAGATTACTACTCGATATCACAGAAGGAATACTCTTATAATATTAGATCACCGATAGCAATCACAAGATAGTCAATCAGGAAATTTTTTATTTATCTGGGAAATCGATCAGAATCATCAGATTCTGCGTCATCTGTGCAATCGGTCGTGATCTGTGGATTCTGTTTCAATCCGTGGAATCTGTGAGGTTTTGCACAGCGCAGCGTTCGTGTACGTTCACGAGTACAGAGATAGCATGGCATAAGGCACCAGAGCAATCTATTTTACAGCCAGTTTAACCGGGAACGCATACCCGTGCGGCGAGTACATGGACCCTTTGAAGCCCGCGCACTTCAGGTCCCTGCGCTTGATCGGCCCGAGGGGGAAGAAAGTGTAGGTGACCGCCCTGTTGGTGATTTCCACTTCGAAGTACCCGCCCATCATAGGCTCTGCCCCGTTGGAGTCGTCCCGGTAGAGGAAGCCGGTGTTAAGGTAGTTGCCGGAGACGATGCCCGTGTGGGTGTGGCCGACGATGTGGAGGAGGGCGTCTTTGCAGACAACGGACCTGCGCTTGAAGCCGCCTTCGTAGACGACGTTGCTGTGCTGGATCAGGATCGTGTTTTTATCCGACAGCTCCGGCGTGGTCGTGATTGGCAGCCTGGGGCCGAGGTAGTATTTCTTGCCTTCTTCGATCATCATGCCCTTGTAGTGGGTTAACGACAGGCGCTTTTTGCCCCGGCCGAGATAGTCCCGGTTACCGGGGACATACATGACGTTGCCGAACTCGGCAGTCAGCAACTGCAGGATGGTATCCAGGGCTTCCTGGGATTCCTGCTGGTCGCGGGTGACCGAGAAGTTGGTCAGGTCTCCTGCGACGACTACGGCGTCGTAACGGGCGCGACGGGCTCTGACGTCTTTGATCAGGCGTTTTACTGCGGCTACGTTGCCGTGGATGTCTGAAAAACAGAGGAGACGCATCGTTAATCACTGCATCGCCCATCATATATATTTTTTATTCCCTATGCATAGCTATGGAGTCCGGGGATAATGTACGAGACGCCGAGGTAGGTGAAGATGACACACCCGAAACCGATGAGGGAAACGTATGCGGCCTCTTCGCCCTTCATGCCGGCCCGTCTTAGCACGAGGTAGGCCCCGTAGACAATGGCCGTGATCAGCGACCAGGTTTCTTTGGGATCCCATGACCAGTACGATCCCCACGCGGCTTTTGCCCATAACGAGCCCATGATTATGGCTATTACCAGCAAGAGCAGTCCGACGGTAATACAGGTTATCGAAAGCCTGTCAAGCCGGGCGGTTTTGGCAGACTCGGAGGGGCGTTTCACCATGTAGTAAAGGTATGCGGCTGATGCTGCAGCTGAGCATGCGAACAATCCGTAGGAAACAATGGCGATAGGAACGTGGACAAGCAGCCACTCGCTTTGCAATGAGACCGGCAGAGTACCGGGAGCTTCCCACGACGCCGCGGAGAATGCGGCGAGCGTAGCGGCCACAATAACGAGGAAATAGCTCATTGGCCGGGGCATATCCTTTAGTATGGATATTACAGCCGCCACGCTGACAATTAGCGCCAGCAGTGCAGCCGACTCGGATAGCGATGCCCAGGGAACTCGTCCCGTAGCAATAAGTCGGAAGAGAAGGGCGAGGAGGATTGCAGCGCAGCCGGATGAAGCGATCCAGGGAACGAGCCGATCGAGGTGAAATCGGATAGCGATTATTGTTGCTACGAATATTGCCGCCCCTGCGGCCAGCACCCACTGCTCTGCAATCATGTCAGCCCCTCAAAACCTTTATATTAAGCGTTATTGGTATAGGTATTTGCATAAAAAGATATTGTTAACTATAATCGATTGCGTGATACCGATGGAAAAGAAGAACAGGTATTATTATTCTACCCGTGATCTGCTGGTGATCGCCGTGCTGGCGGCCCTCGGCGGAGTCATGTCTACCTATGTCGGCTACCTGGGCAACCTGGTCAACCACATCATGGGAGTACCTTATGGCGCAGGCCAGATTGTCGGAGGCCTGCACATCCTGTGGATGGTGCTGATCATCGCCATAACGGGTAAAAAGGGCGCCGGAGCGATGGGAGGGCTCATCAAGGGCTTCGTGGAGTTCATCAGCGGCAGCAGGCTGGGTGTATTTGTCATAATCCTGTCACTCGTGGAAGGCATCTTCACCGAGCTGGGCTACTGGCCTTTCCGCAAGTACAAAGGGCTGGCGTACATGATTGCTGGCGGCCTGGGATCGTTCGCTAACGTGCTCACGTTCCAGATCGCTTACCAGGCGTATGACAATATCTTCCTGTTCGGGGCAGTCAGCCTGCTTTCGATCATCTCGGGCGTGGTCTTCGCCGGGTTCTTCACCGGGGGTATCATGGATAACCTCAGGGATGCCGGCATTATCAGGCGAGCGGAGGAAAAGAAGGAGAAAAAAGCCTGGACGTTCAGCCTGCCCAAGGCTTTTGCCCTGATCTGCCTGCTGCTCATCGCCTTCTCGGCAATCTACTACTTCGCGCTGGTGCAGATGAGGGATGACCCGATGACGGTGATGGTGACTGGCAGCATAGCCTATGACAAAGACTACCACGTGCCCTCGCTGGTAAGCCACTACATCACCATCAATGCCAAGCTCGACGGCCAGTACAAGCATTTCCCGGCACAGGACTACACAGGCCTGCCAGTCAGCTACCTGCTTGAGGATGCCCGGGTCAAGGATACTGCGACTAAAATAGATATAGTGGGCTCTGACGGCTACTACCAGACCTTCAACCTGTCGGACGTCGCCAATAATGATAGCCTGATCCTGACCGTGCAGTCGGACCCCGAGAGGATCTGGCTGGTGGCGAAAGGCTATGCCGGTGGCATGTGGGTAGACAAGGTCAAAGCGATCAGGGTGTACTGAGCCTTATGGCAGACTTACCTCAGCAGGCTTCAGTGATCAGGCTTAAAAATCTGAAGTTCTGGTTCCCCGAATCGGACAGCCCGGTGATCGACGATGTCAGCCTCGACATAAGACATGGTGAAGTCGTCGTCATTACCGGCCCCTCCGGCTGCGGTAAGTCAACTCTCGCCCTGGCCATCGGCGGTTTTATACCCCACGTGATAGATGGCCGAATGGAAGGCCTGGCAGAGGTATGCGGGAAAAATACCAGAGATGTGCCCCTGGCAGAGATGGCGACTATGGTCGGCCTCGTGCAGCAGGATCCGGAAGCCCAGCTATGCACCCTGACAGTTGAAGACGAAGTGGCGTTTGGCCCGGAGAACCTCGGACTGCCTCCGGAGGAGGTCAGGCGCAGGACGGAGACATCGCTGGCCATGGCAGAAGCGTCTCACCTGAGGAACAATTGCATATTCGAGCTATCCGGAGGGGAAAAGCAAAGGGTAGCCATTGCTTCAATGCTGGCCATGAGCCCGGGCGTCCTCATCCTCGACGAGCCTACTTCCAGCCTCGATCCGGAGGCGACCACAGACATTTTTCACGCTATACGGAGGCTGAAAGAGCGGGAGAACATGACCATCCTTGTGATCGAGCATAAGCTGGACCGGGTGGCAGGCCTCGCTGATCGAATGATCGTCATGGAGCGGGGGAAGGTGATCTTTGACGGCGAACCGGAGGCCACTGCCCGCAGGTACATCGATCGCATCAGGGCTGGTACGCCGGCGCAGGCTTCTGGTAAACGTGTCGACGCCACTGACAGGCAGGAGGAGACAATCCGGGTCGAAGGCTTACATTTCGGGTACGATGGCCGTGAAGTGCTCCGGGGCGTCGATTTCGCCGCCCGCCGCGGGGAGATCGTAGGCATCATGGGCCGAAACGGCTCTGGCAAGACGACTTTTCTCGGGCATATCACCGGCATCAACAAGCCGGGAAAGGGCACTGTCAAGGTGATGGGCAGGGATACGAGACGGCTGAAGGTGACCGAGATTTCCCGTTATGCAGGCTTCGTGTTCCAGAACCCGAATCACCAGATCTTCGAGCGCACGGTGAGGGCTGAAGCAGGCTTTGCCTGCAGGAATTTCGGCTACCCGGCAGAAAAAGAGCGCATCGCGGTAAATGCAGTTCTCGACAGATACGATCTCTCCCGCTACTCGGACAGACATCCGCTGAAGCTGAGTTTTGGCGAGAAGCGACGGCTGAACCTGTCTTCGGTGCTGCCCTATGATCCGCAGGTGCTGATCCTGGACGAGCCGCTGGTTGGCCAGGATCTGGTTAACGCAGCCCGGATGACGAAGGACCTGCGCGAGCTCAGCGCCGAGGGTAAGACAGTCATCTTCGTCACCCATGACGCAGACGTTGCATACCAGTGCTGCGATCGGATAGTGTTTTTCAACGAGGGGCAGATCATCGTGAATGACCGCCCTGGTGAGGCTTTCAGGGCGCTTTCGAAACTGGGTTTCACAGACTACCTCCCGGGAGGCTTCGCGTGAAGATCAGGTACGTTGCTGGCAAGTCGATCATCCACAGGCTTAACCCCCTGACCAAGCTGGCGGTGCTGGCTGTGTTCAGCTTTGCCACATTTATGTTCGACAGCATAGCCATGCAGTTTGCGAGCCTTCTACTGCTAATGATAATTGCCGCCATGACCCGCTCGGCTGCCCCATTCTCCGTGCTGATCTCGAAGTTCATGCTGTCATTCATAGCATTGTTATTCATCATCCAGGTGCTGTTCAACCCCGGTGGAACAGTTTACTTTTCGGTGCCGCTCTGTCTAATCAACATAGATGTGACAGAGATGGGCATTACCATCGGGCTGGTGGTGGCCCTGCGGTTCGCCAGCATTATCTTTGCCAGCGCCATCTTTGTCCTGACCACGGACCCGGGAGAGCTGGCCTATTCGCTGATCCGGGCGGGAGTGCCCTACCGGTTCGGGTTCATGCTGGTGACGGCTCTCAGGTTTATCCCGGTGTTCGAGTCGGAGGCAGGCACTGTACGCCAGGCTCAGCTGACCAGAGGGCTGGACATAGAAGGCGGAGGGCTGGGAGCCGTCTTCAGATCGGCAAAGTATACGCTGCAGCCGCTCATCGTTTCGGCGCTGGGGAAAGTGGATGTGCTTGCGATCTCCATGGAAGGCCGGGCCTTCGGGTGCAGGCCTCATCGCACGTTTATCCGGACAAGCCACTTCAGAGCTGTAGATTTAGCGATCATACTGCTCAGCGTCGGCGTTTTTCTACTTCTGTTGATCAACCGGTTTACTGGTTTCTTGCCGTTACCCGATATCGATATATACAACAATTAGTCAGGTTAGTCAACCACTTGTAATTTACATGTTACGTATAATAGTTACAATACCTTTAATTATCACTTATTGTAATACTGATTAGGCACTTAAATCAGAACGGTTTGAGGGTGTTTACTTATGATAAGTTATAGAGTATCGACGATTGTAACGGTTGTATTAGTACTAGTTGCAGCCGCAGCCCTGTCTGGCTGCACCTCGTCCGGCACCGCGGACAATGCAGGCGGCCTGAAATCCGGGCTGCCCGACACGATGGACTTCAGCATTGAGATCACCGGAGGCACGACCTCTCCGGTCACCGTAACCTATGAAGACATGAAAGCGATGGAATTCAAAGAGCTTCTCGGCATATACACGGTTAACTCGGTAGGCACCGAATCGATCGGCGACTACATCGGCGTGCCGCTGCCGTCCATCGTAGCTAAGGCAGGCCTGCCTGAAGGCGAGATTTCCTACAAGATCGCCGCGTCAGACGGGTATAACCTGGTCTACACCTCCGAGCAGCTGGAGAAGTCGATCGTAGCGTTCAAGAAGAACGGTACGGTCATGAAGCCCAACATCAATGACAAGAACTCCATCATCATCGTCGTCCCCAACGAGACCAACAACATGTGGATGAAGATGCCCGCCAAGATCGAGATCATCAAGGGTTCGGCAGCAGAGCCGGCACTCTCAGTTACCGGCCTGACGGACAACAAGCTGTACCTCTCGCTGGACGACCTCAGGGCCCTGCCGCAGGTCAGCTCGTCCTACGTGGACAAGAAGAGCAATGAAACTGTAGCCATTTCCGGCCCGTCGCTGAATGCCCTGCTGGACAGCGCAGCCATCCAGAGCGGCGCCCTCGAGGCAGTCTTCACCGGAAAGGACGGCTACAACAAGAGCATCAGCTTAGCAGACATCCGGGCAGACCCGAACGCGCTGATCACGATCGGTGAAGATGGCAGCCTGAAGAACTACGTGGCGGACCAGCCTTCCGGCACCAGAGTCAGCGACCTTGTTACGATTAAGATCGTGTGAGTGAATGCCGATGGAGAAGGTTTATAAATTTCTCATAGCAGGCCTGGTAGTAGGCCTGCTGGTTGCGGCCATCGGGACTTACGCGGTCACCACGGCTATGCAACAGCCTGAGTCGGACTGCGGCGACTGCCATGAAGGACATGGCAGCGTCGTGGCTCCGGATGTCAACGTCAATGGCACGATTATGCTCACCGGCGATACACATGCTGATGAGTTCGTGCCAGTGGCCGACATCTTCAAACTGAAGCAGAGAGAAGTCAAGACGCTGGTAGCCCAGGACGGAGAAGGAATACCATCCACGGGCACGCCGGTCATGGATTTCCTCAAGGCCCACAGCGTGACGGAATTCGACTACCTGGTGATGTATGCAGACGATTTCGTGCTGATACTAAACAGGTCGGAGATCACCGAAGACACAGTATTTGTGCCGATGGAGTACTCTGTCCGCGTCCTGAGCAGTAACATGCCCATTGCAGCGTGGCTTAAAAATATTAAAACAATAGTCGTAGTTGGCGACGGGGGAGACTCCGTGAAGCTGAACGATAAGAAGATCACGTTCGGGCAGATGCTCGACAATGGCGTAGAGACCATGCCGGTGAGCAAGAAAACAATCGGCTACACGTATCAGGATACTAACTATCAGTACGAGACTGGATATGTAGTCACCGGTATCAGCCTGAAGAGCCTCCTGCTGAAAGAAGGGTACACGGACTTCACTACGGTCACTATAGATGGCGAAGAGATAAGCAGAGACCAGGTTCTCAAGGGCACCCACTTCCTGACAAGGGACGGTGGCAAGATTAAGCTCGCTTCGCAGATCAAGAACAGACAGAACTGGCCTGATGTGGAGACCATCGTGGTGGCATAGATGAAAAATGGAATGGCAGTGACGGCGTTTGCCGTCATGTCAATTTTTATCGTAGCTGCAGTTTCAGGCTGTACAGCCAGCGCCAAAGACTGGTCCATGACCCTGCAGGGTGACCCCTCGATGGCGATCAACCAGTCGGTATACGCCAGCCTGAAGAATTGTAACGAGACGATCGACGAGGTAAACGGCATACCTCTGGAAATCTTCCTGTACTATTACGGGCTGTACCCGGTGACTGCCGTAACGATCGACGAACGCCAGTATGACTGGAGACAGGAAGCCTATGCGTACGATTACGACATGCCCTTCCTGGTGCTGCCTGACGGCAGGATCTACGATGGCAGGGAAACGTATGCGGCAAGCAGAATCAATGTGACTACTTCACATAAGCCTGCACACTCGTCGCTGGAGATACCGGCCTCGATCATGTATTCGCTGACAGGAGAAGGCAGCGAAGGGCTGATCAACGGCAGTGCCAGCCAGATCATACTATACTATGTCGATGCGTTGGGCTACGAGAGATACCAGAAAGCGAAAGCAAACGGCACGATAAACAACATTACGGCGCTGGGAGATCCGATTGAGGCGACCTGCGTATACCCGTCGATCTCACGGGTGAACAGCAGAGCCCTGGTCACCGGTAAGCCGTCCAACCTCACGAAAGGGGACTTTAGAATCGGCATACCTGACGCAGACACGATCCTCGATCGCCTCCAGGCACAGGGTAAGTCTGCTGTCTGGATAGACGGAGTCAGCTCTCCGGTTTTCCTGGGGGACGACATTGTTTACCGGCCCGACACCAACCATAACTCCCGTGAAACCGACGAGATTACGGCAGAGGCAATCCGCCAGTACCTGTCCGGCACCAACATGATATTCGTCCACTTCAAGGACACGGACAAGAAAGCCCACGCTTTCGGCCCGGAGTCCGAACAGGCAGTGGCCGCTTTGATAGACGCGGATAGCGCCATCGGCTGCATCAACTCTGTGCTCTGCCCCGGGACAGTGGTAGTTGTCTACGCCGACCACGGCGTGCACGACATCAGATCAGGCGGAAATCATGGCACATTGCTCCCGGAGGACATGATAGTGCCGATAGTAGTCTATAGAGTATAGTCTACAGGGTATCGTCATCTTGAGAAGGGCCTGAGCACGATCAGGTCCTTCGCTTTTTTCAGCAGGAGTTCCCTCTGGCCCTGGCGGAAGCCGGCGGCCTCGATGAGAGACTTGGCTATGCTGTCCTCGATGTCGTTCAGCTTGATGCCCGACTCGTCCTCGTACCTTTCGATGAAGGAGCGGGCCAGCCTGATCTTTTCGTCGGTGAACATGGGATTGGTATCTAATAAAAAGGAGATTGCCTCGCCTACGTCTTCTTCAGGATTGCCCGGCCGGGACAGCTCAAAGTCGATGCCGTAGATGCGGTCGGCCACGATGAAGTTCTTGAAGATGGCGTCCGACTTGAGCAGTACCTTGCCGTCGTCGTCGATGAAAATCCGGTGGAACCGGGCCAGCCAGGAGGCTACGCCCAGCACAAGATCATTGCGGCATCCTGATTCGACCAGGTCGTTGACAGTCCTGCCCACCACGTACTCCATCAGGATCGCCCGGTCCCGCATCTCATACGGCTTTGGCACAGGGATGCCTACATCATAGGCCTGGCTGAGGACGCGGAACTCGTTGGCACAGCGATCGCTGGTGAACAGTTTCAGGATCATCCGCTTCCCCTCGATATCGACGAGGTATACGTGGTTCTTTTTGCTAGGGAACTTCCGGATGACGGAGAGATCGCCGAACGGGTGCCAGGGCATTTCATCCATCGGGTCACTCCTCCTTCGCAGTCTGTGCCTCATCCGCCGCATGCACCGCATGCGCTGCCATCAGCATATATAGGTCCTGAACGCGGTCCGGGTTTGCGCGCTTAAAGTTCAGATAGCATAGCGGACAGTAGGTGATGACAGTCTTGCCACTGTTTTCCTGCAGCTTCATAGCCCGGGAGGTGGAGAGCATCCGGTCCCACGAGATGAGCCCGCCGCCTGCCCCACAGCAGCCGCCGGTGCTCTCGTCGCCAGCGCCCATCAGGATGCCGCGGACTACTTCTCCCCTGCCTTTCGCGTGACAGGGCTCGTGCAGTATGACGTTCTCAACTGTGACTTTCTTATCCTTCAGCAGGTCGACTGCCAGTAAGATTTCGGGATTAAATCCGTCCCTGCCCCGGTAGAGAGTCCTGAACGACTCGTAGCAGCCCGGGCATACGGTGATGATCCGGCGAATGCCTTCCTGCCTGAAGCGGGCTATGTTTTTATCGACCGCCTCGTATGCAGCCTTCAGGTCACCCAGATTATAGAGCGTGTAGCCACAGCAGGTCTCGTCGGGCAGGCTGTGGTACTGAATCCCTCTCTGGTCAAGGAGAGTCCTTGCCGCTTCCAGTATTTCAGGAGTCCGGAACCTGGCTGTACATCCCATGAACAGGAGTGTGTCACACTTTTGAGTGTCGCACTTCGTGCCGATCATCGTCCCTCCGTCGGCGATGACACCATAAGGGTTACCGGTCGCCTGGACAGCGCTACGAATATTGCTCAGGTGAGATGGAACAATACCCTTGCCAACGGCGATCTTCCGGGCCTGCCGGTTAAACCAGGCGAGCCCGCACTTGTTGCACAGCGTACATCGATATGTCCGGCGTATGGCTTCCTTGTCCAGCTTTCCGGTCACCAGCAGCCTGATCAGCCTGTTGATCGAGCGGTGCGGAGACTGCCAGACGTCCAGCGTAGCCTCCAGCGACGGGCACCGGCACCGCCAGGCCACCAGGAACGGGCAGACCATAAAGCCCGCAAGCGATACGAGGCCCGCGCCGGCCAGCAGGCCGGTACTGATCGGAACTGCCGGGCAGAGCGTGTGGCCTCCGATCAGGTTGGTATACTGTCCGGTATACGGCACGAGAGTCAGGATCGCCATACCGAAAGAGGCCGAGGAGGCGATGACGCGGTATTCTTTTCCCCAGCGCTCGAACCTGAACCGGAAAGTGGTGAGAAAGATAATCAGGCCTGCTGTCGCCAGTATGAGCGTGCTGAACGGCGCGAACGAGCAAAGCGAGTTATATCCGAGATAGTTTTGCCTGAATAGCATGTGATCGGCCGGCGCTTGCGCCTCATGGCAGGAATGGCAGGCCGGGCTGCCTCCTGTGAGCCACGTATCGGGAACAAGAGTCAGGGCGGCGACAGCCAGCAGCATTACAGAAATAAAAAGGGCCAGCTTTCTCCCTGAGTTCGTCGACATAAATTAGTATTTTGGTTCAGATTCTATTAAAAGTTTACTATCAGGTCGATGCTATGGTGATGTTAACTATTTACGCTTACGAAAGGTTTATTGGTCAATCATTTATATACATGGACGAGAGGTTGTTATGTTTTCTAACAAGCGCATGGCAGTATTATTTATTGCCGTAGTAGCTATCGCAATGATAGTAACCATATCCGGCTGCACTACTCCCACCCCAACTCCGGGAGCCACTGCAACGCCGATTGCATCGCCGACAGCTGTCCCGCAGACTATCAAGCTCGCAACCACGACGAGCGTGTACGACACGGGCCTCCTCGACTATGTCCTCGCTCCCTTCGAGCAGGAGAACAACGTCGAGATTCAGATCCTGTCCAGGGGTTCCGGTGAAGCCTTAAAGCTCGGTGAGACCGGCGACGTCGACTTCCTGATCGTCCACAGCCCGGCCGCAGAGCAGAAGTTCATGGATGCCGGCCATGGCTGGAACAGGACTCAGTTTGCCCACAACTTCTTCGTGATCGTGGGCCCGGAGAACGATCCGGCAGGCATCAAGGGCGCCAGTGCCACTGAGGCCTTCAAGAAGATCTATGAAAGCCAGTCCACATTCGTCTCGAGAGGCGACAACTCCGGCACCGCAAACAAAGAGAGCGAACTCTGGAACAAGACCGGCCTGGAAAAGCCGTCCGACGCCAGCATGACCTGGTACAAGTCGACCGGCATGGGCATGGCGGACACGCTGCGCATGGCCGATCAGCTGCAGGGCTACACGCTCAGCGACAAGGGCACTTACCTGAAGAACCAGAAGAATCTGTCGCTGGTAATCCTGATGGAGGACGACCCCGACATGATCAACAAGTACAGCATCATCGCGGTCAACCAGACGGAGCACCCCCACGTGAACTATGCCATGGTAAGCAAGCTCATCGACTACTTCCAGAGCCAGGAAACCCAGCTGATGATCGACAACTATGGTGTAGATCAGTATGGCCAGCGGCTGTTCTACGCAGACCTGCTGAACCAGACTCCCTGAAGCGGCAATGCCGCTTCCCTTTTTTATTGAGAATTACCCGTGTCTGCCTGCCGGCCAGACTCACAAAAAGCTGGAGCGTCACGGCTTATCCTGTAAGCGCCAAGAGTAAGATCGCTGCTGCGCTGAAGCGCTTTATACGCATGATCCAGCATTCCTCGAAGCTCATTCTCCGGCCGGACCTGCTCCATCGCCAGTTCCAGGTAGCCCATTGCGACCTGATTATGGTTCAGAATTGCGTGCATGGTTCCGTTTGAGCATGTGCATCCACGATTACGGTAGGCAGTACATGACTCCGGGGATTTCGATTTCTGCCTGCAGTGCCCGATACAGACGGCACCGAGCAGGGCTCCTTGATCATCCCGTATGGCACTGATATCCCAGGTCACCGGCACTGTATGGCCAGCGCTGGTAAGCAATGGGAGGTAGATGTTGGTCAGATCGCCATACAAGCCTATATCTTTTAGCAGTAAAGATTCCGCCTGATCTCGCAGCGCTGTGCTGAACAGCGTGGATACCGCATCCCTCCCGATGATCGAGCCGGGCGTAAAGCCAGTGACATCGGCGGCGTTTCTGTTAAACAGGCGCACGGTCCCCCGATTATCGACAACCACTGTCAGAAAGGGTTGCGGCTCTGAGATACTATCAAAGAAATCTGAGAAGTCCATGGTATTCGAGAACTCGGCAGAGAGCGTAGAAAAAACTTCGCCTGATGGCTGTTTTACCGTACCGGGGAGACTCGGGTATTGCTGGGTCATAGGTATAACCGCTTGCTTAGCTATTAACTACTTTATAATATATTAAGTGTATATATAATTAACTATCCAGGAAGTAATCAGGATAGGAGCAAGCACCAGATGCTTACATAGTGTTATATGAGTATAAACTAACAGTCAGTGCATGTAATTCTGGGTGAGAGGACATGATTGACACCCACGTACACTTAGATACCAGACCTTACGAGGACTTCGAGCTCATGGCCATCGCCGGTATCACGGATGTGATCACGCTTGCCCATGACCCGATGAGGATGAGCTCCAGCATCGTATTCAGAGACCACTTCGATCGCCTGGAGGAGGAAAAGAAGAGAGCGGGCAAACAGGGCATACGGGTCCATACAGCCCTGGGCTTTCACCCCCGGACCAGGCCTGCCGACCTGGAGGCATGCGAAAACCTGCTGGAAGAGTACTTGAAAAAAGGCTGCGCCATAGCCATAGGAGAAACTGGTCTCGAAACCAGAGACCCCTTTGAAGTCCGCCTCTTCCAGATGCAGATCGAGCTGGCGATGAAGCATAGCCTCCCGATCATCGCTCACAGCCCAAGAAGCAGTAAAGCCCAGATCACCAGAGAGATCATCAATGTCCTGTCTACATTCTCCCTCGATACGGACAAAATTGTGATCGATCACGCAGATGCGGACACGGTCAGGCTGATCGTGGATCGAGGCTATAATGCAGGGCTCACCGTACAGCCGGGCAAGCTCTCCCCTGCCGCTGCCGCAGAGATTGTAAAAAAGCACGACGTCAGCAGGCTGATCATAAATACAGATATGTCATCCAGCCCCACCGACGTGCTTGGCGTGCCCAGAACAGCCCACGTCATGCGGCTGGCTGGAGTAGATTCCGTGGCGATAGATGCGGTCTGCGAGAAGAATGCCAGGCGAGTGTTCGGAATTGGATAAGGGGCTGAGTCGCTTTTATTTCAGCACTGCCTCTACAGCCTGGAAGTCGTCCTCGTAGATGTGGACGTTGTCCCCGAAGCACCGGAGCTTGCCTAAAGTGAAGCCCGAGGGCCCGGTCAGCTCGTCCTTTACCAGTTCCTGGAAGGCCATCAGATTGGCTTCAAAGGCTTTGAACATGTCCCAGGACCGGTAGTGGATATGGACATCCAGCGTATCGTTCTGGTAAGGGTATACCCAGATGCGCTGGAAACATGGCTGATCCTCCTTTTTCGCACAGTCGACGCGGGGTATCCAGGTGATCGCCTGCACCCGCTTTGAGTCGTAGCGCTTGTTCTTGAGCTGTTCGGCCATCCATTTCAGCTGATCGAAGCCTTCGTAGTTAACCATGCGGTCGATGTAGGTATACTCAAAGCCATGCTTGCCTGCGGACTCGCGCTTGAACTGCTCAACGTAATACTTGACGCGCATCGGGCTGCAGAAAGGGTCTTTCGGGTGCCACTTCTGCACGGGATTAGCGATCTCCAGCAGCATACCGTTGACCATCCTGGCCTTAACCCCGTATTCAGTGTTAACGAGCTGTCCTTCCCGGTAGATCTTGCCGATTGCCCATTCCCATGCTTTAGCAATGCTGTCAAATTCGCCTGCGATCATAGCTTGAGCCCCACTCAATCCTGCTGTGTTAGCATATCAGATAGCCCCTGCTTCACTTTAATAATTTCTATCTGCGAGCCGGCCCTGAAGAGATGACATGAAAGAAATTTAAAGAATACCGCATATATGGAGTCAGGAGTTATGGTGAAGTAATAATGGCCTTATACATACATGAATCTGGCACTGCAAATGCCCCCTCTATCGTCTTTTTACACGGCGGCGGGATGAGCGGCTGGATGTGGGATAAGATACTGAGGCTGATGCAGGATTATCACTGCATTGTTCCCGACTTGCCGGACCATGGCAGGAGTAGAAGCGAAGGCCCGTTTTACCACGAGAGGGCGGCCGCTCTGATCTCGGAGGTCATCAAGGCCCGGGCACACGGAGGAAAAGCCCACGTCGTCGGCATCTCTCTGGGAGCCCAGGTATTGCTGGAGCTGCTGGCCAGGTCCCCCGAAGTTGTCGATCACGCGGTAGTGAACAGCCCGGAGCTCAGGCCTGTGCCCGGATCTGGCCTGATGCTGCACCCTCTGCTGTTCGATCCCACGATAAAGCTGACCGTTCCTCTGGCCAGGAACAGGTCGTTTGCCCGGGCCCAGGCGAAGTCATACCATCTTCCAGAGGACATGTTCGAGACATACTTCGAAGATACGAGGCAGACCAGAGGCGAAGTGCTGGCCCGGATACTGAGGGCGAACATGACCTACAAGCTGCCGGCAGCTTTGAAAGACATTCATGTGCCCGTGCTGGCCCTGGCCGGCGAAAAGGAGTACGGCATGATGAAGGCGTCGGCCAGGGACATCGCTGCCACCATGCCGATTGCGACCGCGTATGTGGTAAAGGGCGTCGGACATACGTTCAGCTTCGAGAAGCCAGAGCTGTACGCAGATCTCGTACGGAACTGGATCAACGATCGGCCCTTACCGGAGAAAGTGCTGGTGAGGCTCTGATCTCTTCTCTTTTTAAGTTATTACTGGAACTTTCGGGCATTTGTCCCGATCAAATAGTTTGGCATATAGCCCTTGCAGGTTCTCATATGAACGCTGACGAACGCTGCGCTGTACCCCACCAGATTGCTCAGATAACGTGAGACATCAAAACCAACGCTGCGCTGTGCCAGTCCTCACAGATGCCACAGATTACGATTGATTCCACAGATTTCTCTGCTGAATCCACAGATTACTACTCGATATCACAGATGGAATACGCTAATACTATTCGATCACCTATAGCAATCATAAGACAGTCGATCAGAATATTTTTTATTTATCTGTGAAATCCGTCGTAATCTGTGCAATCCGATAGAAATCTGTGGAATCTGTCGTAATCCGTGAAATCTGTGAGGAATAGCACAGCGCAGCGTTCGACTTGCAGTCTCACCACACAGGAGCAACCAGAGAACGGAATACTTTCACCATGCTCTTGGTTATCTTATATAAGCCCTTGATGACAAGTAGGTATCAGTAACAGAAACCCTCGTACTACACACGCCCTACTCGGTTCTGGGCCAGGTTGTAGTACAGTCCCCAACCTATACTTCAGTTGTGGCCGGGACCTGCCCATCCCACCCTATTTTCCCGGCCATTCCCTCTTATGTTCTGCTAAAAGCGATCGTGAACTTTGTGCCCTTGTGCCGTTCGAGAGATATGCTGCCGTCGAGCTGTTCGACCAGCAGGTTCACAAGCTGCAACCCGAGGGACTCCGAGGTGTGGAAATCGTAGTTTGCCGGCAGCCCGACCCCGTTATCGGCGATCTCCAGCACGACTTTGCTATCCGCTTCGGAAATACGGATCTGGATCTCGCCTGCCCGGCCCTCCGGGAAGGCGTGCTTCAGGCTGTTGGAGATGAGCTCGTTGACGATCAGGCCGCAGGGTACCGCTACGTCGACGCTCATCAGTATGGGCTGGATATCCGTGTTAAGGACAATGTTATCCCGGCCAAGAGCATACGAGTAGAACAGGTTTTTCATGAGGCTGTCAATGTAAGACGAAAAGTCGATCCTGGCCAGATCGCTGGACTGGTAAAGCTTTTCATGCACCAGCGCCATAGCCTGGACCCGGTTCTGGCCTTCTTTGAACAGTTCGGCGTCATCTGGGTCGGTGACGTACCTGGACTGGATGTTCAGCAGGCTCGAGACTACCTGCAGGTTGTTCTTCACCCGATGGTGGATCTCTTTGAGCATGACTTCTTTTTCCAGGAGGGAGGCCTTGATCTTTTCCTCTGCTTCCCTCCTCTCGGTCACGTCCCGGACGATGGCCATGATGTAGTCGCCGTCGAGGATTCTCACGCATTTCAGGTTGAACTCGGCCCAGAAGATCCGGCCGTCTCTGGTCCGGGTCTTCTGGACGGACAGCTTTGGGCCGGAAAGTCTGATTTCGCTGAAATGTCGGAGGATATCCTCCCGGGTGTATTTGTCGCCCGCGTAAAGGCGCAGGAAGTCTGTGTGCATTGCCTCTTCCCGGGTTAGCCCGAAAAGGCTGCAGGCAGTGCTGTTGACGTCGATGGTGTTCCCTGTATCGAGCTCCAGGATGAGGATGCCGTCGCTGGCCCCGTCGAAGATTTCCCGGTACTTCTCTTCAGATTGGCGCAGCTGGTCTTCGATCTGCTGGCGATCGGTGATGTCTCTGGCCACGGCCACGGCGAAGGCCTTGCCGTTGAAGTCGACGGTCCTGATGGCTATCTCGCAGGGTATCCGGGTGCCGTCCTTGCATAGCATCGATGTCACGATGTTCATTCGTTCGGTCTGGCCTGTGAAGAGCGGCAGGATGAGCGCCCTGGTATCGGGATCGATCAGGTTAGCCGGTTCCATAGTGATGAACTCGTTCCGGCTATAGCCGAGCTGTCGGCAGGCAGAGCCGCTCACGTCGGCAAACCGCCCGCTTTCCATGTTGATGAGGAAGATCGCGTCGTTGCTCTCGTCCAGCAGTGCACGGAACTGCTCCAGGTCTGCCAGCCGGCGCTGTAGCTCCGGATAGTAGCTCTTTCGGAAAGAGCGCTCCCCCAGTCCAATGATCTTATCGCGAAGAGAGTGGTAGCCTTCGTCTGTATAGGGTTCAGAGGGCATTTCTATAAATCACCCGGAGATCATCGAGGCTGAGGCGGCGAGGGTTCGTGACCATGCACGGATCGACAATGGCTTTAGCCGACAGGAGCCGGAGGTCCCTTCGCTTACGCCGACGCTGCCGGGGCTTCGATCGAGACCGACGGACCGCAGTAATGCCTGCAGGCCGGCCTCCTCAAGACTTTCGATTACCCGGCCGGTGAGACTGTATCTAATGCAGTTTTTATAGGTCGCGAGCAGGACCTTGCTGCCGCCGAAGTTTTTAGCATAGCGGCCTGCCAGCCTCATTGCCCCGGCGCTGAAGATGAACTCGGGAGCAACGAATTTTCGCAAGTCCTGTATGCTGTTTTTTGACATTTATTTCCACCGTATATAACTAGCTATACAGTTGATGGTTTATCAACTCTCTCTACAGTGATTGTAAGTATTCGCGCGTGAAAAATAGTGCTGGCGCCCCTTCTGCCCCGTCAGCATGAGCGCCATTGTGCGGATAGAAATCTGTTACCTGCGAACTGCCGGAACCGGCTATCGATGCCTGACCAGCAGGACGGGACAGGGGGCGTGCCTCATCACTTTTTCAGAGGTGCTGCCTATGAGCACCCGCTCGATGGCAGAAGTGCCGATCGAGCCGATGACGATGCAGCTCGCGCATATCTCTCTGGAGACACGCACGATCGTATCAGCGGGCTGGCCTTTGAGGATGAACTCTTCGCATTCGACACCATATTTCTCGCAGATCTGGCGAATCCGGCCAGTGGCTTCATTTCCTGCCTGCCGGAGTTCGGTCATACCCTCCGCATAATGGATCCCGGATCTGAAGGCGAGGTCGACGTTGACCACGTTGAGGATGTAGATCTTTGCTCCAAGCGATCGGGCAAGGTAGGCTGCATGTTCCGCCGCTTTACAGGAATAGTCCGAGCCGTCGGTCGGCACCAGCAGTTTTGTGTATTTCAGCTCTTCCATGATGATAGCTCCACGTTTACAGCATTATCGGCCTCTGCTCAGATTAGCAGCAGGACCAGCCCGATGAACACCAGATATAGCAGGCCGCCGATCATCAGGCCGGACATTTTGATCTCCTTATGACTCGACTCTATATAGAGGATGATCGCGGACAGCAGCGCGATGGCGATCGCCGCACCCTGCAACAGGCCGACCTTGTCTGCGGTGTTAAGGTGCCAGCCGGTCAGCAGTATGCCTATCGTGACCGGGATGCAGCTCTGGAAGACCATGGCCCCGGTAATGTTGCCTATGGCAAAGGTATCTTTCTTTTCCCTGATCCAGAGCAGGCTGTTGAACTTTTCCGGCAGCTCCGTGGCGATGGGGGCGATGATCAGCGCCAGGATGAGGGGATTGATGCCCAGGAAGGCAGCGATATCCTTGATCTGGCCTACGAACATGTTGGCACCTACGATGATGAGGCCCAGCGAGGCCAGCACCTGCAAAATGATGAGCAGGGTGGACGGCTCTGCCTCTGTCAGTGTCTTTTTCAGGTCGGCGACGTTCACGTCCGTGGGACACTCCACGGGCTTGCCCGACTTGCCGGTGCACCTCCGGATGACGTTGTCCAGGTAGAGTGCTTTCATGTCCTCATCGCTTTCGCCCACAGTTTCCCCGGTCTTCATAGTGTATAAAACGTAGACGAGGTACAGGGGTACTAGACCCAGGCCCAGAATCCACTTGAAAAGATCAAACTGTGGCGGGACGAGCGCAGCGATTGCGGCCAGTCCGTATGCGAGCAGGAAAAATTTCAGGTCGCGGCGGATTAGCGTTCCGTTTACATGCAGCGTCTTAGTGCCCCGCCTGCGCTGGAACATCAGGACGGAGAGGCCGCAGACGAACAGGGCAAGGGTCGCCAGCATGAAGGGTGCGCCGAGGATAGCGCCTACACCAATCTCTTCTCCGGCATGGCCCCCGATGGTCAGGATGGCGATCAGCGGCACTATAGTCTCGGGCAGCGCGGTGCCGACGGCAGCGAGGACGCTGCCCACAGCACCTTCTGATAACTTGAAGCGCCGCCCTGTCCACTCGACGCCGTTAGTAAAGAGCTCGCATCCGATCAGGATGACTACGAAGCTCAGGAAGAATATGATTAGATCCATAGGATATCTATCCTTAACAATCTCCGGAGCGATAAATAGTTTTTGAGGTGGTTAGGCCCTGATCCGCTGGTCTGCCACGGATTCCGGGTATTGCGATGACGATAGTAGCGCGCATGCCGGTTTCATGCACAGGTTGCCGAAGTAGCTGACGGCCTGCCTGCGGCAGATTCCAGGCTGATGGACTCCATGATCTTCCAGGCACCTGCGAGGCCTGAGTCTTCGATCCGGTCCTCACTGTTAGATAGCAGGTATTCCCCAAGATCGCTCGCCCAGGCCTGTTCGAAGCCGGAAGGCAACCGTACGCAGATCTGCTGGATGGGATCATAGTATTCCCCCGAGGCGCTGGTACCACAGAGGCTGTCCGCTATCCACCGGTAGCCGGATTCTTTAAGCCTGCCGGCCTGTAAACCGCCTGCACCCGGAATCGCCGCTTCATCGATCTCCCTGCCGAGTTGTCGCAAGCTGTACGGCTTGTTCATCTGGTGGTCTTTCAGGAAAATGCCGATCCGGTTAGCTTTCTCCACCCACAGGGGGTTAAACCGGAACGAGTACAGGATGGTCTGCAAAAGGCCTTTCAGTCCGTCAAGCCTGCCGGGCTCGGCCCTGATTGAGACGAGGTTATCTGCCATCCAGAAGATACACTCGATAAAAGCGCTGCCGACAGGGATTTTGAATATGAACGTAGTCACAGTACAATAGAGAGCCTCCTCATACCGTTTACCCTGGCTCCGGTATCTGACCCTGATTCCCGCCCCCGACGAGGAAGCTGAGCCGCCGCTGGACCTCAAAGTAGTTTCGAACCCTAGCGTGCTCTCCATACGGACAGGCTGGATATCCCGGATTATGGCGAGATCGTCAAGCCCAGGCCTGAGAGCCGGCAGCATGATCTGGTGGAGAAACTCGGAGGAGTCGAGCAAGGGGCAGAGAGTTGCGCCCAGATACCTGGTGCCTGCAGGATGAGTAAGCAGGATTTGAGGCAGGCTGGTCCAGACGAACGCCTGGCCTGGAAGAAACTGCATCTCTACCCCGTCACCGGCTATCTTGAAGCCGCTGGTCGAAGGCATCATAGTATCGTCGACCGACCACCTGATGCCTCCCTCGAAATCCCACCCGGCCGGTGCGAGCAGGCTGAAGGCTTCCAGCCCCGTACACGCTTTGTCGAGGCAGCTCACAGTCTTAAAGCGCAGCAAATGTCAGTCCCCCTGTTAGTCGGCTGCAAGTTCCAATATTGCTGAAACCCTGCACTTGATAATATTAAGGCTGATTATAAGCGAGATCCTGTGTGCTGGAGACTGGCGAGAGCCGGGAGGGCAGAGACCGCCAGGGAGCCGGCACAGGATAACTATTTATACGTTTCACCCGGGCCACTTATCATGAATGATCCGGTAAAACTGCCCCCGTCTAAAAGCAAAGTGCAGGAGACACCGGAACTGCGACGAGTGCAGAATGTATCACGCCGCTTAAGATCAGTTGCCGTACTGCGATCGGCCGCAGCCGGAGAAGGGAGTTTTACCAGATGGTCAAGTTTACGGAGTTAAACCTCACCCCCAGCATCGTTAGAGCAGTCCATGAAATGGGCTTCGAAGAAGCCACCCCCATTCAGGAGCAGGCGATACCCCTGGCCATGGAAGGAAAAGACCTGATAGGTCAGGCCCGCACAGGCACGGGTAAGACGGCTGCGTTCGGCATTCCGATGGTGGAGGCCATCAGGCCGACCTCGAAAGGCGTACAGGGCCTGGTAGTGGTGCCGACGAGAGAACTGGCAGTACAGGTGGCAGAAGAGCTGACCCGGATAGGCAAGGTCAGAGGCATTCGCTCTGTCGCCATCTATGGCGGCCAGGACTTCAGGTCGCAGGTTAAAGCCCTGGAGGAACTGCCACACATCGTCGTGGGTACCCCGGGCCGCCTGCTGGAGCACATGAGGCGGGAGTATGTCAGGACCAGCGATATCCGGATCGCTGTCCTCGACGAAGCCGATAAGATGCTCGACATGGGGTTCATCGACGAGGCCGAAAAAATTCTCAAAAAGCTGCCCGAAAGGCGCCAGACGCTGCTGTTTTCAGCCACGCTGTCGCCCCCGGTGCAGATGCTTGCCCGGAAGTACCTGAAAGACCCTGAACTGATCGAATTTGAGGAAGAGGGCATCACTGTGCCCACCACAGTGCAGTACTACATCGAGATGCCAGAGAAGCAAAAGTTTGAGGCGCTCACGCGCCTGCTCGACCAGGAAAAGCCGGAGCTGGCCATCGTGTTCGTCGCGACCCGGATCAGGGTAGGGGAACTGGCTAAAGCCCTCGTGGAGCGGGGTTATCACGCGCTGGGCCTCCACGGGGATTTGCTCCAGTACCAGCGGGAGAACACACTGGACAAGTTCAAGGCCGGCGAAGTCAGCATTCTGGTCGCGACCGACGTCGCTGCAAGAGGGCTGGATATCCAGGGCGTCACCCACGTCTATAACTTCGACATACCCCGGGATCCGGATAGCTACGTGCACAGGATCGGCCGCACGGGCAGGGCCGGGAACGCGGGCACCGCTACTACTTTTGTCACGCCGAAGGATAAGACGGCCTTAGAGGCCATCGAACAGGCGATCGATCACCAGATCACAAGTAAGCCCGCCCCCGGCGGCGCTGAGTCTACTGAGAAGAACATAGAGGCGGTGATTGAGAAGATCCGGGGGGAGATAGAGATCAGGGACCTGTCGTTTTACCGGGACTACGCTGAGAGCCTGCTCAATTCAGGTGACCCGGCAACGATACTGGCCGCAGCCCTGAGAATTCTGAGCAAGGCGGAAGAAAAGCCCCAGATAAGGCTGACGGAGATCCCCGAGCCGGTCGCCCCTGACAGAAAGGCAGAGAAAGGCCATGGCAAGGGAACAGGACACCCAAAGAAGGGGAGCTATAGTAAAGGCTATGGCCATAAAGACGAAGGCGACCGTAAGAAGGCCGGCGCTCAGAAGCCTAAAGGCAGCGCATTTAAACAGTTCGCGAAGAAGGGCGGGAAAAAGTAGCCCGGCTGTGGCCTAACGCCGGCTGCTGTACGTGTCTCGATTTACTAACGTATTTCGTCCCGGCACCCGATATTCTAGTGAGCTTGACACTATGCCAGAAAAGAAGCCGGAGAAAAAAGAAGAGGAAAAGAAGAAGAAGCGCCAGCGGAAAAAGGAACACCGCAACGTCGAGCCGGCGGAGGAGCCGGTGAAAGGGCCGATGGGCGAGGATATCTACCAGGCGTAAGTTATTGCCGAATCGCCGGGCGCCGTATCGGGAGAGACGTACCTGCCCGCCCCGGGGCAGATACAGCATGCCTATTTTTCGAAAAGTTTCCTGTACTTGCCGTACCCCTCTTTTTCCAGATCCTCTTTGGGGATGAACCGCAGGGCCGCCGAGTTGATGCAGTAGCGCATGCCTGTCGGCGCCGGGCCGTCGTTGAAGAGATGGCCGAGATGGGAGTCAGCTTCTTTGCTGCGGACCTCCGTCCGAATCATGCCGTGGCTGGTGTCCTGCTTTTCTTCGACTTTGCCTTCATCGATGGTCCGGGAGAAGCTGGGCCACCCGCAGCTTGAGTCGAACTTGTCCTTAGAGCTGAACAGGGGCTCTCCAGAGACGATATCGACGTAGATGCCTTCCCGGTGGTCATCCCAGAACTCGTTGCGGAACGGCGGCTCTGTGCCGCTCTCCTGAGTGACTTCGTATTGCAGCGGCGTCAGTTTCTTCTTCAGCTCTTCTTTAGAGGGCTTCTTAAACTGAGTCATCAACTTCACATCCAGAGCGTATAGAAGAATCAAATCATATGGCATGATAAGCTTTTATGCCGGGCAATTCTCGGCGTAGCTTATCATTTCGACGATAAGCCGGCCACGGGCCGCTATCGGGGAGAGCAGCCGGGCAAAGAGAGATTAGCAGCCCTGACAAAGGCTGTTAAAAAGACTCAGGCCTTCAGCTCTGCGGGCAAGCCCGAGCTTTTGCAGGCGCAGGTGAAGCAGAGCACGACCAGCTCGCCTTCGATCATGGCATAGAAAGGAAGGCTCGCGTTCCTGTTGCATTTTGAACATTTTTCCATCTTTTTTCACCGGAAACTAAATTTAGTATATTTAAATAGATATACTTATTGGTCTGTAGCTATACGATTATATATTTATCGCTTAGATCATGTAAGCCATATACCCGTACAAGGGAGAGATCACTTTTTCCGTCGGCGGAGTTTTTCATTTCAGGCCACTTATAAAAATTCAGAGCTACCGGAGGAGATGTCGTGAACATCCTGAAAATACCACCGATGCCCAGGGAGGAATACGATCAGCTGATCAAAGAGCAGTTCATCGCCCGCATTGCCTTTAAGGGCGATGGCAACACATACATCGCCCCGTTCATGTACGTGTTCGACGGGAGGCACATGTACTTTTTATCTACCAGATATGGCAAGAAGGTCGAGTACTTCAAGAAAAGTCCCGCTGTTTCCGTGGAAGTCGAAGAGTACGCCCCGGACATGTCCCGCTACAGGTTTGTCACCCTCACCGGCCGGCTGGAGGAGGTAAAAAAGGCAGACGAAGCCCGGGCCGCCCGCAGGAGATTCCTGGACATGTTAAGCAATCGGAAGATATCCCGCAATGCGCTTGCGGCTCTCGGACACCACCCGGACGAGCCTTTTGACTCAATCCTGTCAGACAGCGGGACTGCCGTGTGGAAGCTGGTCGACGTCGAAGAGATTGTAGGGCTAAAAAACATCAGCTAGAAATCCAGGCGAGCCCGTAACGGGTAAAGCCGCAGATGACCCTGCTTTTCCGGCATTGCACACATTTAAATAGTAGAACAGTATTTAAATATATTGTAACATAAATTATTTGTTGCATTATATTGAGCTGATGAGAATTTAACGGCCGGAGACATTTCGGGCCGAGTGAGATGCACGGCAGGTAATCCTCGAGAAATATAAAAGGAGCCGGTCGCCGTCTGTTTTGGTCATCCGGTCAGACCGGAATACAGGTTTCACTCATCATAAATAGCGTGTACTATCGGCCGTATTCAGGCGGGTGTGGTGCATGGAACAGCCAGAGAACATAAAATAGGAGATGTGATGTTTTGAACAGAAACAGTCAGAAGCGAGTTAAGAAAACACAGGCCGCAGGCATGGGTGGAGAAGTTGTACGCGTCAGGACCCCGAGGAAAGACCTGGGAGAGATTTTAGGAACAGTTACCGGAATGCTGGGCGGCAGCAGAGTGACGGTAGCCTGTATGGACAGCATTACCCGCATGTGCCGCATCAGGGGAAAGATGAAAAAGCGGACGTGGGT
This sequence comes from Methanocella arvoryzae MRE50, assembly GCF_000063445.1. Taxonomy (NCBI): domain Archaea; kingdom Methanobacteriati; phylum Methanobacteriota; class Methanomicrobia; order Methanocellales; family Methanocellaceae; genus Methanocella; species Methanocella arvoryzae. The sequence goes on along the minus strand of NC_009464.1, from coordinate 2,934,933 downwards.
CAGGGAAGGAGACACAGTCATAGTCGTGCCCTGGGAAATCCAGGACGACAAGGGCGACGTGGTCTGGAGATACACAGGTCCGCAGACAGACTGGCTCACCAGGAAAGGCTACTTTAATAACGGTTAGCCAGATTATCGACTCGCCCGTCAATGATCCGTTTATACCAGTATTGCTGGTAATGGCCGATGCGGGCGTACAAGTATCAGGCGGGTACGAGTACCCGGCGGCCGTCAAGGCCGGGATATCCATAGTGCCAGTTTCGCGTCCGCGAAACTGACAATAATCTGCCCGTTTTATACGATTCGATTCTTACATCTTTTGATAAAGGTTATCATCCCGGGCGCCGATTATGAAAGGCACGCGCGGCAGCTATTGCGGTGCATCCCGCGAGCGATCGGATGAGCGGACGAAAGATTACAGGTCGGTTCCATGTTACCCATCGGGCAGTTGATGATTGAGCACAGGCTGATCGAAAGGATGATCAGCCTCATGAAAGACGAGATGGACTGGATAGGGGAAACCCACGCGGTGGACCCCGTGTTTCTCGAGACTGCAGTGTACTTCATGAGGCAGTATACGGACATCTGCCACCACGGCAAAGAAGAGGACATATACTTCTCCGCCCTGGAGAAAAAGCCGATTACCCCGGAGCTTCGGAAGACTCTGGAAGACCTGATCGAAGAGCACGCCTTCGCCCGCCGGACAGTGGACGAGATAGAGGCAGCCAAAAACAGTTTTGTGAAGGGAGACAAGGAAGCGGTAGCCCAGATCATCGCAGCCCTGAACATCATCACGATCTTTTATCCGCAGCACATAGACAAGGAAGATCACCACTTTTTCTACCCGAGCATGGAGTACTTCTCGAAAGAAGAGAAGGATCAGATGCTCCGCGAGTTCTCAGCCTTCGACACCAGGCTGTACCACGACGAGCACAAGCGCATCGTCGAAGAGCTCGAACGCAGGAAGGCAGAGCAAAAAAAGAGCGGCCCACCATCCGGGGCCAGAGCTTAAACCGTTAGTCAGAGGTACTTATATTAGGTACTCGTCCCCGATCTTCGGGGCATAGGCGTTGACGTCGTACTCCTGTCTGATCCAGGCGGCGAACTCTTCGGTCCGGTCGCCGTGGACGCAGAAGACGTCTGTGGTGCCTCTGTCGACCATGTGCTTGACGATGGCCTTGAGCTCTGATTCACCGCTGTGGGCGCTGAAGCTGTACTGCTCGAGCTGGCAGCGGAGCTTCACGATCTCGCCGTCGAGATCCATGGTGCCAGTGTTCAGGGCGGTGCGGCCGTTGGTGTTCTCCACCTGGTAGCCGGTGAGGATGACCTTGTTCTTAGGGTTGTCGTAGATCTTCTTGAGGTAAGTCAGCACGGGGCCGCCGTTGAGCATGCCTGCGGTGGTGACCACGACGCATGGCTCGTCCATGAGGGATTTTCGCATGCTTCCCTTCACAGTGGTAGAGTAGCCGTAGGCAGACCTGAGCCTGCCGGGGTCCCGGAGGTACTCGGGCTCCTTGAGGAAGATGTCGGTGACTTCTCTGCCCATGCCGTCGACGTATGACGGGATGCGGTGCTCCTTGAGGATGAGGAGGATCTCCTGGGTCCTGCCGATGGCGAAGCTCGGGATGACGACGTTGCCGCCAATATCAAGGGTGTACCGGATGGACTCGATGAACTTTTCCTCCAGCTTCTGCCGGTCCGGGTGGTCCTTGCCGAAGTAGGTGCTCTCGATCATTAGTGCGTCTGCCTCGGGGTAGTGGATCTTAGAGCCGCGGAGCAGCCGGGTATCGGTGTTCTTGATGTCCCCGGTGTAGAGCAGCGACTGCTTCCCGTTTTCCACGTAGACGAGAGAGCTGCCGGGAATGTGGCCGGCGTCAAACAGGGTGATAGTATGATTGTCATGTTCATACGCGTCAAGGTACTCCATTTCCCGGGTCAGGCGCAAAAGCTGGCGCATGTCCGCAGGATCGAAAGGCACGAGGGCGTGGGATGACTCCGCTATCTCCATTGTATCCTCGGCGAGAAGCCTTGTCAGCTGCTTGGTGGGAGGCGTCGCGATGACCTTAGGCTCCAGGTCCATCAGGTTTGGGACTACGCCGCAGTGATCGAGGTGACCGTGAGACACGACGACAACCTCGGGACGGACGTCGCCCTGAGGGTATTCGGGCGGGTCGCTGGGCTTGATGCCATAGTCCAGCAAGATTTTATCGTCGATGAGAAATGCGGACCTGCCGACTTCCCGGCCCGCTCCGTGAATACTGATCTGTATGCTAATTACCTCCGTGTAAAAGGAAAAGAAGCCTGGGTGCCAGGCGATAGTCCAAAGCACAAACTCTTTTCCGCGTAGATATTTAACTATTTCTGTCACCTCATAATATAAATACGAGATAATTACGATACGGTGATAGCTGTGAAAATAGCTAAATCCATAGTTCGCATATCATTTTTAGACATGGAAAACTATAAATCCTAGATGCGCTATTCATAGTGCCGTCAAATAATAAGTTCTATAACTGTATGGTGAGTGCCGCGATACATCCCATCTGTGTCGCAAATTTGACAAAAACAAAAAACAGCCAACGTTGCATCATCCGGAGAGGGCTCATAGCTCAGTTAGGTAGAGCGCCTGGCTTTTAACCAGGCGGCCTGGGGTTCAAATCCCCATGAGCCCGCTCACCCTATATTATAGAACTATTTTGCGCGTTCCCAGATGGATACAGCACACCCTCGGGGGATGCGGCTGCATCCCCCGGGATGCCAAATCGCCATACAGTTTTAAGGAGGAAGGCAGGTTGACTAAAAAATTTAACGTACTGGAGCACGAGCTTGTGCCCGAACACATCCTTTTGAGTGAAGAGGAAGCGGCCGAAGTATTGAAAAAGTACAACATTTCTAAAGGTCAGTTGCCGAAGATTAAGACCTCCGACGTAGTCGTCAAGCAGATCGGTGCGCAGCCGGGCGACGTCATCAAGATCATCAGAAAGAGCCTGACTGCAGGCAAGGCAGTGGCATACAGGCTCGTTATCGAGTAAGAGGGAATCCACCGTGTTAGACCGAACTGTACTAAGTAAAGCGTATTTTACCCGTAAAAAAATTGCGCAGCATCATATTGACTCTTTTAACGTTTTTCTGGAACAGGGCCTGCAGAAAGTCATTGACGAGCAGGGATACATCGAGACGGACATCGAGGACATCGAGCACAACATCGAGCCGGTAAAGGTCAAGCTGGGTAAGATCCGCGTGGGCAACCCGGTGGTCAGGGAAGCTGACGGTTCCGTAGAGCCGCTCTACCCGACCGAGGCCAGGCTGAGAAACATCACCTACGCAGCCGAGATCTTCCTCGAGATGGCTATCGTCCGCGGCGAGATCGAGGGTGACTTTATAGAGGTCAACATCGGCCAGATGCCGATCATGATCGGCAGCAACAAGTGCAACCTCGCCCGGGTTACGCCGGACGAGTGGGTGAAGCACGGCGAAGACCCGGTCGACCCCGGCGGATACTTCATCGTCAACGGTACCGAGCGTGTCATCATGACCCTTGAAGACCTCGCCCCCAACAAGATCATGGTCGAGTACGACGACCGCTACGGCGACCAGATCGAGGTGGCCAAGGTGTTCTCCCAGCGCAGGGGCTACAGGGCTCTCGTGATCGTGGAGAGGGGCCGCAAGTCGATCCTGGAGGTCTCCTTCCCGTCTATCTCGGGCCGCCTGAACCTCGTCATGCTGATGAGGGCGCTGGGCCTGGAGACTGACCAGGAGATCGTCAACGCGGTCTCGGACGACCCGGAGATCCAGAAGTTCATGCTGGAGAACCTGGATGAGGCAGAGGCCGACACTTCGGAATCGGCAATGGAGAAGATCGGCAAGCGCGTCGCAGCCGGCCAGGCGAAGGACTACCAGAGGAAGAGGGCGTTCTACGTCATCGACAGGTACCTTCTACCCCACCTGAACCCCGAGAACTTCGAGCGTCTCGGACCGGATGACCCGAAGCTGGCAGAGTCCCGGATCACCAAGGCTTACTTCCTGGGCAGGATGGCCGAAGCCTGCTGTGAGCTGGCTCTGAGGAGAAGGGCTCCGGATGACAAGGACCACTACTCTAACAAGAGGCTCAAGCTCGCCGGCGACCTGATGGAAGACCTGTTCAGGGTCTCTTTCAACAGGCTTACCAGAGACATCAAGTACCAGCTCGAGAGGGCCAACATGCGTAACAGAGAGCTGTACATGATCACGGCAGTCAGGGCAGACGTCCTGACCGAGAGGCTCATCCACCCGCTGGCCACGGGCAACTGGGTCGGCGGCAGGACCGGCGTGTCCCAGCTTCTGGACAGGATCGACTACATGGCCATGCTGTCCCACTTACGCCGCGTCATATCCCCGCTGTCCAGGGCTCAGCCGCACTTCGAGGCTCGTGACCTTCACGCTACCCAGTGGGGCAGAATCTGCCCCTCGGAGACCCCTGAAGGACCGAACTGCGGTCTGGTGAAGAACTTTGCCATGTCGGTGGAACTCTCGACGGGCGTAGAGGACGAGGAATCGATCAAGAAAATCATGCTTGAAGCTGGCGTTCAGCCCTTAAGGAGGGGTACAGTTGAATAAGGCGAGAGTATTCGTCAACGGCGCGCTCGTCGGCATGCACGACAACCCGACAGAGCTCGTCGAGAGCATCAGGGAGAAGAGAAGGCAGGGCCTCGTCTCCAATCAGATCAATATCGCCCACCACAAGCTCACCAACGAAGTCATCATCAACACCGACATGGGCAGGGCTCGCAGGCCTCTGATCATCGTCAAAGATGGTAAGCCCATGATCACGGCAGAAGAAACCGATCAGCTCAGGCGAGGGGAGATCACGTTCGACGATCTCGTCAAGAGGGGCCTGATCGAGTACATCGATGCGGAGGAAGAAGAAAATACCTTCATCGCCATCGACGAGTCCCAGCTCACCCCTGAGCACACTCACCTGGAGCTGAACCCGTCGCTGATCCTGGGCATCGCCGCAGGCATGATCCCGTACCCGGAGCACAACGCGTCTCCGAGAGTAACGATGGGCGCAGGCATGATCAAGCAGTGCCTGGGCATGAGCACCGCTAACCAGAAGCTCAGGCCGGACACCAGAGGCCACTTCCTGCACTACCCGCAGAGGGCCATTGTCAACACCCAGACAGCAGAGGCTGTCAACTTCAACGAGAGGCCCGCAGGCCAGAACTTCGTCGTAGCAGTCCTGTCCTTCGAAGGCTACAACATTGAAGATGCGCTGGTCTTCAACCGCGGCTCCATCGAGAGGGGCCTCGGCCGTTCTCACTTCTTCAGGACCACTGAGGGTGAGGAGCGCAGGTACCCCGGCGGCCAGGAAGACACCTTCGAGGTGCCCGACGCCGAGGTAAGGGGCGCCAGAGAAGCGGAGTTCTACTCGCAGCTCGACGAGGACGGGCTAGTGAACCCGGAGACGGTAGTCGGCCCGAACGACGTATTGATAGGCAAGACCAGCCCCCCGAGATTCCTGGAAGAGCCTACCGACCTGGGCGGCATCACCCCGCTCAAGAGGCGCGAGACCTCGGTCACCATGCGCAGCAACGAAAAGGGTATCGTGGACACAGTCATTCTCACGGCGACCCAGAACGGCAGCAGGCTGGCCAAAGTGCGCACCAGGGACCAGAGGATACCCGAACTGGGCGACAAGTTCGCTTCCAGGCACGGGCAAAAAGGCGTCATCGGCCTGATTGCTCAGCAGGAAGACATGCCTTTCGCAGAGAACGGCCTTGTACCCGACCTTATCATCAACCCCCACGCAATCCCGTCCCGTATGACCATCGGCCACGTGCTGGAAATGATCGGCGGCAAGATGGGCAGCCTCGAAGGCAGGTTCGTAGACGGCACCCCCTTCAACAACGAGGACGAACTGAACATGAGGGCGACCTTGAAGAAGTTCGGCTTTTCCCACTCGGGCAAGGAAGTCTTCTACAGCGGCACCACGGGCGAGAGGATCGTCGCTGACGTGTTCGTGGGCGTCATCCTGTACCAGAAGCTGTACCACATGGTCAGCTCGAAGATGCACGCCAGGTCCAGAGGCCCCGTACAGGTGCTGACGAGGCAGCCGACCGAAGGCCGTGCCAGAGAAGGCGGTCTGAGGTTCGGTGAAATGGAACGTGATGTCATGATCGGCCACGGCGCAGCCATGGCCCTCAAAGAGCGTCTCCTGGATGAGTCCGACAAGGTGTTCGAGTACGTCTGCAACAACTGCGGCATGGTCGCCACAGAGGACAAGAAGCGGAAAGTTATCTACTGCCCGAACTGCGGTGCGGACACCAACATTTACAAGATCGAGATGAGCTACGCGTTTAAGCTGCTCTTAGACGAGATGAAGGCGCTCGGTATCGCCCCGAGACTGGAGCTCGAGGATGCAGTGTAAGGAGGAAAAAAGATGACCAGCCCCAAGAGAATCAAGAAGATACGCTTCGGCCTGCTCTCCCCGGCAGAGATCAGGAAGATGAGCGTTACCAAGATCATAACTGCCGACACATACGATGATGACGGCTACCCAATCGACATGGGCCTCATGGACCCCAGGCTTGGCGTCATTGATCCGGGCTTACGCTGCAGAACCTGCGGCGGCCGCCCTGGCGAGTGCCCGGGCCACTTCGGCCACATCGAGCTGGCAGCCCCCGTCATTCACGTCGGCTTCGCCCGGCTCCTCAGGAAAGTCCTCAGGACGACCTGCAGGAAGTGCGGCAGGCTCCTCATGGACGAGAAGACCAAGGCCGAGTACCTCCGGCAGATCCAGACTGCCCAGCGGCTGGGCCAGCCCATCGACGAGATCGTCAAGAACGTCTTCAAGGATGCCAAGGGCACCACCTGCCCGTACTGCGGCGAAGAGCAGAAGGAGATCAAGTTCGAGAAGCCGACCGGCTATATCGAGGACGGCCACAAGCTGATGCCGACCGACGTCCGGGACAGGCTCGAGATGATCCCCGACGAGGATATAGAAGTCTTCGGCATGGACCCCAGGAACGCGAGGCCAGAGTGGATGGTACTGACAGTACTGCCCGTTCCGCCCGTCACCGTTCGTCCGTCCATCACTCTCGAGTCCGGCCAGAGGTCCGAAGATGACCTGACCCACAAGCTCGTAGACATCATCAGGATCAACCAGCGGTTCCAGGAGAACCGCGACGCGGGCGCTCCCCAGCTGATCATCGAAGACCTGTGGGAACTGCTCCAGTACCATGTGACCACTTACATGGACAACGCAGTCTCCGGCGTACCTCCTGCAAGGCACAGGTCCGGCAGGCCGCTCAAGACGCTGTCCCAGCGTCTCAAGGGCAAGGAAGGCCGTTTCAGAGGAAGCTTATCCGGTAAGCGTGTCAACTTCAGCGCCCGTACCGTCATCTCCCCGGACCCGAACCTCAGCATTAACGAGGTCGGCGTCCCGCTGCGCATCGCTAAGGAGATGACCGTGCCCGTAACGGTTACCCCGTTCAACATCGAAGTAGTCAGGGAATACGTCAGGCGTGGCTCCGAGAACCACCCGGGCGCCAACTACGTCAAGCGTGCCGACGGCCGCAGGCTCAAGATCACTGACAAGAACTGCGAGGAGCTGGCCGACCAGATCGAGGTCGGCTGGAAGGTCGACCGGCAGCTGAAAGACGGCGACATCGTGCTGTTCAACCGTCAGCCTTCGCTGCACCGGATGAGTATCATGTCTCACTTCGTGCGGGTCATGCCCCACAAGACGTTCAGGCTGAACCCGGCGGTCTGCGCACCGTATAACGCGGACTTCGACGGTGACGAAATGAACCTGCACGTCCCGCAGACCATGGAGGCGCTTGCGGAAGCCCGGATCCTTATGCTGGTCCAGGAGAACATTCTGTCCCCGAGGTTCGGCGGCCCCATCATCGGCGGCCTGCACGACCACGTGTCGGGCATCTACCTCCTGACCAAGGGCTACAGGCTATACACGGAGACCGACGCTCTGGAGATCCTGAGCAAGGTGAACGTGCACGAGCTGCCCGAGCCTTACAAAGTGGAGAACGGTATCAGGTACTACTCCGGCAAGCAGATCTTCAGCCAGATCCTGCCCAAAGGCCTGGACATGACATACAAGGCCAAGATTTGCGAGAACTGCGAGGAATGCAAGGGAGAGCTTTGCGAGAAGGACGCATTCGTCCGGATCTCCGACGGCGAGCTGAAGACAGGCACTATCGATGAAAAGGCAATCGGCGCATTCAGCGGTAAGATCCTTGACAGAATTATCAAGACCTACGACGAGCACACTGCATCTAATTTCCTGGACAACGTGACCAGGCTGGCCATCAGGGCTATCACGGCTAGAGGCTTCTCGTACGGCATCAGCGATACGGACATACCGGCGGAGTCCACAGCGCAGATCACCGAAATCCTGCTCAACTCCGGAAAACAGGTCAGGAAGCTTATCGAGGCTCACGACCACGGCGAGCTCGAGCCGCTGCCGGGCCGCACACTGGAAGAAACGCTGGAAATGCGTATCATGCAGGAGCTGGCCAAGGCGAGAGACGGCGCAGGTGGCATAGCAGGCAAGTTCCTGGGCAGCCAGGAGGACAACTCTGCCGTCATCATGGCAAGATCGGGCGCGAGAGGCAACTTCCTGAACCTGACCCAGATGGCGGGTTGCGTAGGCCAGCAGTCGGTTCGTGGTGAGCGTATCATGAGAGGCTACACCGACCGTACGCTGCCCCACTTCAAGGCCGGGGACAGAGGCGCAGATGCGAGAGGCTTCGTAGAGTCCTCGTACAAGAAAGGCCTGAACCCGACCGAGTTCTTCTTCCACGCGATGGGTGGCCGTGAAGGTCTCGTCGACACTGCAGTCCGTACTTCTCAGTCCGGTTACCTGCAGAGGAGGCTCGTCAACGCACTCCAGGACCTCGAAGTGAAACACGATGGCACGGTCAGGGAAACCAGAGGTGTCGTGGTCCAGTTCCTGTATGGAGAGGACGGCGTGGACCCGATGAAGAGCGACTACGGCGAGGGAGTCAACATCCCGAGCATCGTCGACAGCGTCCTGAACGGCGGTGATTCGAAGTGAGCAACTTATCCGAAAACACGATTCACGCAGAGATCGACAAGCTCGAACTGCCCTACAAGATGGCCGAGGACCTCAAGGCACGCCTGAAGGGAGTCAAGGTCACCCGCAAGCAGCTTGACAAGATCATAGAGAAAGTCGAACTGGCGTACAAGAATGCCAGAGTTCAGAACTGCGAAGCGGTCGGCATGATCGCCGCCCAGAGCATAGGCGAGCCCGGCACCCAGATGACGATGCGTACTTTCCACTACGCAGGTGTGGCTGAAATCAACGTCACGCTGGGCCTGCCCAGAATCATCGAAATCGTGGACGCCCGCAGGGAGCCGTCCACCCCCATGATGACGATCCACATGACCCCGGACATCGCGGGCAACAGGGATGCAGTCAAGAAACTCGGCTGGGAGCTGGAAGAGACCAACGTATCCGATATGGGCGTGGTCTCGACCAACCTGTCCGACATGAGCATAATCATCGACATCAACGAAAAGCAGCTCTTCCAGCGTGGCATGACTATGCAGGAAGTCGCAGACAGGATCAAGGAAGAGATCGACTACGAGCCCAGGATTCAGGATAACACGCTCGTGATCAATCCCGATGAGCCCTCATACCGCGACTTACTTCAGCTGGTCGAGAAAATCAAGTCGATACCTTTAAAAGGTATCAAAGGCATCAGTCGTGTCGTTATTCGAAAGGAAGAACAAGAGTATGTAATATATACTCAGGGTTCTGTATTAAAGAAAGTAATCCAGTTCGACGGGGTCGACCCCGCCCGGACAGGGACGAATAACATCAACGAGATTGCCGAAGTGCTGGGCATCGAGGCCGCCAGGAACGCGATTATCAAGGAAACGCTTGATACGCTGTCCGAGCAGGGCCTTACCGTCGACATCAGACATATCATGCTCGTAGCAGACATGATGACGATCGACGGAGAAGTCAAGCAGATCGGCAGACACGGCATATCCGGCGAGAAGGCCAGCGTGCTTTCCAGGGCCGCTTTCGAGGTAACGGTCAACCACCTCCTCGACGCAGCCGTAGCGGGAGAAGTCGATGAACTTACCGGTGTCACGGAAAACGTCATTGTAGGACAGCCAATACAGCTAGGCACCGGTGATGTAGAACTATTAGCTGTAAGTACGACGAGAAAGAAGTGAGAATATGGAAATAGATCTCGACAAGTCACTGAGAAGCGTCGTAAGGACTGGCAAGGTCCTCATAGGGACCAAGCAGGCCGTCAAAGCAAGCCAGCGCGGAGTAGCGAAACTTGTCATTGTGGCCACCAACTGTCCCGGCGACGTGAAGAAACAGATCAAGGAAGCGAACATCCCGATGTACGAGTTTCCGGGCATGAGCGTAGACCTGGGACCCATCTGTGGTAAGCCCTATGTAGTCTCTGCTGTCACGGTTCTCGAGCCGGGCGACTCTGATATCATGGCGTTAGCCAGAGGTGTAAAGAGTGCCTGATGTTACCTTCAACACCGAGACGATGCAATACATCGCGCTTTTCGAGTCTACGACTGGAGCGCACGCCAAGGACTGTCTACTCGTAGAAGACGACAGCAAGATTGTGTTCGTCGTTAAGACGGGAGACATGGGCCTTGCTATCGGTAAAAATGGTAACAACATCAACAGGGTCAAGAAACAGATTGGTAGGCTCATCGAAGTCATAGAGTACTCTGAAGACCCCAAAGAGTTCATCCGCAACCTGTTCCAGCCGGCGGCGGTAAAGAACGTAACGATATCTACCAGAGGGGACCGCAGCATTGCCATCGTAGACATAGCCACCAAGGATAAGGGGCTGGCGATCGGCAAGAACGGCAGAAACATCAACAAGGTGAAACTGCTGGCGCAGAGGCATCATAAGCTGGACGATGTAGTCATCAACAACCAGAAGTAAGCAGATCAGGAGACATATTCATGGGAATAGGGAAATTTGCATGCCGCAAACTCGTGCATGACAGAAAACTATACAGGTGGAGTGACAGGGATTACGCCCGCCGTGTACTGCGGTTAGACGAGAAGGCTGACCCCCTGGAGGGCGCGCCTCAGGCAAAGGGCATCGTCCTCGAGAAGGTGGGCGTAGAAGCCAAGCAGCCGAACTCCGCCATCCGTAAGTGCATCAGAATTCAGCTCATCAAGAATGGCAGACAGATCACCGCATTCTGTCCTGGCGACGGTGCCATCAACTTCATCGACGAGCACGACGAAGTGACCATCGAAGGCATCGGCGGCAGAATGGGTGGATCGTACGGTGACATTCCGGGCGTCCGTTTCAGGGTATTCAAGGTAAACGACGTATCGCTTGAGGAAATGGTGGCCGGCAAGAGAGACAAGCCCCTGAGGTGAGAGCATGGCAGAAGAAACTATTGAGACAACTACGACTAACAGCGTAGAGAACAGCTACCACAACAACCTGCTGCTCTTCGGGAAGTACGACATGAGCGAGGTCCAGATCAAGGACCCGAGCATCAAGAGGTACATCAACCTCAAGCCCATCGTAGTACCCCACACCGGTGGCAAGTCCGCTTTCCGCCAGTTCAAGAAGGCAGATATGCCCATCGTCGAGCGCCTCATCAACAAGCTGATGCGCAACGAGTTCAACACCGGCGAAAAGACCAAGTGTTACGGCATCGTCCGCGACTCGTTTGAGATCATCGCCACCAGGACCAAGCAGAACCCTGTACAGGTGCTCGTAGACGCTATCGAGAACGCAGGCCCCCGGGAAGAGACGGTCAGGCTCAAGTACGGCGGTATCAACGTACCCAAGTCTGTAGACACTGCCCCGATGAGGAGAGTTGACCAGGCGCTTATGTTCATATGCGCAGGTGCGGAAAAGGCATCGTTCAAGTCTAAGAAATCCATCGAGAGCGCGCTCGCAGACGAGCTGATCGCCGCATCCAAGGGCGACGTGAAGAGCTACTCGGTCGGCAAGAAGGACGAGAAGGAGAGAGTTGCGAAGGCAGCCAGGTAAGGCTTCGCCTTCATTTTTATTATTGAGGATACACAATGGCGACTAGAGGAAAGAAGATGGTCGAGAGGGTCAAGGACCTGATGGACAAGCCGGAGAGAATCCGGAACATCGGCATCTGCGCCCACATCGACCACGGCAAGACAACATTATCTGACAACCTGCTCGGAGGATCCGGCATGATTTCCATGGACCTCGCTGGTAAGCAGCTATTCATGGACTTCGACGAGGAAGAGCAGGCCAGAGGCATCACGATCAACGCAGCCAACGTCTCGATGGTACACGAGGTCAACGGGGAAGAGTATCTCATCAACCTCATCGACACTCCGGGCCACGTCGACTTCGGCGGCGACGTCACGAGAGCCATGAGAGCAGTCGACGGCGCAGTCGTCGTAGTAGACGCGGTCGAAGGCACCATGCCCCAGACGGAAACTGTCCTGCGTCAGGCGCTCCGTGAGAATGTCAGGCCCATCCTGTTCATCAACAAGGTAGACAGGCTGATCAACGAGCTCAAGATCGAGAAGAAAGAGATGCCCGTCAGGCTCGGCAAGGTCATCGACCACGTCAACAAGCTGATCAGGAACATGTCCCCCGAAAACTACGAGAAGCAGAACCTGAAGCTTGACGCAGCCAAGGGCAACGTCTGCTTCGGCTCCGCGCTGTACAAGTGGGCAGTCTCCGTGCCGTCTATGAAGAACACTGGCATCGGCTTCAACGAGGTCTACGACTACTGCCAGGCGGGCAACATGAAAGAACTGTCCCAGAAGTCCCCGCTCCACGCGGTTCTGCTCGACGCTGTCGTGCACTACCTGCCGACTCCGCTCGAAGCCCAGAAGCACCGTATCCCGGTCATATGGAAGGGCGACAAGGACTCCAAGGTCGGCAAGAACCTCATGTCCTGCAACCCGAATGAAGAGATCGTCTTCATGGTAACGAAGATCCTGACTGACCCCCACGCAGGCGAAGTTGCAGTCGGCAGACTGTTCGCAGGCACGCTCCAGAGAGGCCAGGAACTGTACATCTCCGGCACCGCAGCCACCGACAGGGTCCAGTCTGTAGCCATCACCATGGGCGCAGAGAGGATGGAAGTCGAGAGGATCCCCGCCGGCAACATCGCAGCCGTCACGGGTCTCAGGAACGCCATCGTAGGCTCCACTGGCTCCACCGTTCGCGACATGACCCCGTTCGAGGCTATCAAGCACGTATCCGAGCCGGTCATGACCGTGGCCGTCGAGGCCAAGAACATGAAGGACCTGCCGAAGCTGGTCGAAGCCCTCAGGCAGGTAGCCAAGGAAGACCCGACCGTCAAGGTAGACATCAACGAAGAGACTGGCGAACACCTGATCTCCGGCATGGGCGAGCTTCACCTCGAAGTCGTCACCAAGTCGAGGATCACCAGGGACAGAGGCATCGAAGTCATCACCTCGCCACCCATTGTGGTATACCGTGAGACCATCGGCCAGTTCGCAGGGCCTATCGAAGGTAAGTCCCCGAACAAGCACAACAGGTTCTATATTACTGTAGAGCCCATGCCCCAGCCCATCTTCGACGCCATCAAGAACGGCGACTTCTCCATGAATATGCAGGAAATGGACAGGCGTAAGGTTCTCGAAAGCCTCGGTATGGACAAGGACGTCGCCAAGGGCGTCACCCACGTCTACGGTACCAACATGCTCATCGACATGACCAAGGGTATCCAGTACCTGAAGGAAACCATGGAACTGATCATCGAGGGTATGGAAGAGGCGCTGAAGAACGGTCCGCTCGCCAGAGAGCCGGCTCAGGGCATCCTGATCAAGCTCATGGATGTCAAGCTCCATGAAGACGCGGTCCACAGAGGCCCCGCTCAGGTTATCCCCGCGATGAGATCTGCTGTCCAGGGCGCAGTACTGTCCGCACAGCCGACTCTGCTCGAGCCGGTCCAGAAGGTCTTCGTCAGCGTCCCACAGGTCCACATGGGCTCCGCAGTCCGTGAGATCCAGGGCAGGCGTGGCACGATCCTGGACATGAAGTCGGAAGGCGACCTCTCGATTATCGAGGGCAGCGCTCCGGTTGCAGAGCTGTTCGGTTTCGCGGGAGACATCCGCGGCGCTACCGAAGGCAGGGCAATGTGGAACACCGAATTCCTCGGATTCTTCCCGCTCCCGCAGAACCTGCAGAACCAGATCGTGATCGACATCCGCAAGAGAAAGGGCCTCAAGGCAGAGTTACCAAAGCCGTCTGACTTCCTCGAATGAGGAAATCAGCACTTTCTCGAGTGAGGAGATAACGGAAAGAGACGAAAGGTATAAAAACAACAAATGCCTTTACGATTGCAAGTAAACTTGACGTTCAGTATTTGGAGGATATAATATGGCAGCAACCAAGCCACACATAAACTTAGCAGTCATCGGACACATTGACCACGGCAAGTCCACCCTTGTCGGCAGGTTATTGTTCGAGACCGGTGCCGTACCGGCACACATTATTGAGCAGTACAAGAAGGAAGCTGAGTCCAAGGGTAAGGGAACCTTCGAGTTCGCATGGGTCATGGACTCTCTCAAGGAAGAGAGGGAGAGAGGTATCACCATCGATATCGCACACCGCAGGTTCGACACCGAGAAGTACTACTTCACCGTCGTGGACTGCCCGGGCCACAGGGACTTCGTTAAGAACATGATCACTGGCGCATCCCAGGCAGACGCCGCAATCCTCGTCTGCGCAGCACCGGATGGTGTCATGCAGCAGACCAAGGAGCACATCTTCCTGTCCAAGACCCTCGGCATCAACCAGCTCATCATCGCAGTCAACAAGATGGACGCGATCAACTACGACCAGAAGAGGTACAACGAGGTCAAGGAAGAAGTCAGCAAGATCCTCAGGATGATCGGCTTCAAGCCCGACCAAATCCCCTTCATCCCGACCTCGGCGTTCAAGGGCACCAACATTGCCAAGCACGCTGAAGAGACCCCGTGGTACACCGGAGTCACCATCCTCGAGGCGCTCAACGCCCTCAAGGAGCCCGAGAAGCCCACCCAGCTCCCGCTGCGTGTGCCCATCCAGGACGTCTACACCATCTCCGGTATCGGCTTAGTGCCCGTCGGCCGTGTCGAGACCGGCATCATGAAGAAGGGTGACAAGGTCATCTTCAGGCCCGGCATCGACGGTGTCGGCCACGCTGGTGAAGTTAAGTCCATCGAGATGCACCACGAGGAAATCCCCCAGGCGCTCCCCGGTGACAACATCGGCTTCAACGTCAGGGGCATTGAGAAGAACCTGATTCGCCGTGGCGACGTTTGCGGCCACGTCGACAAGCAGCCGACCGTTGCCGTCGAATTCAAGGCACAGGTCGTCGTGCTCCAGCACCCCTCGGCCATCACCGCAGGCTACACCCCGGTGTTCCACTGCCACACCGCCCAGGTCGCCTGCACTCTGACCCAGATCCTCGCCACCCTGGACCCCAAGACCGGTGGTGTCAAGGAGCAGAACCCGCCCTTCATCAAGACTGGTGACGCGGCAATCGTCCTGATCAGGCCGACCAGGCCTCTCGTCATCGAGAAGGTCAAGGAAATCCCGCAGCTGGGCAGGTTCGCTATCCGTGACATGGGCCAGACCGTAGCTGCTGGCGTAGTCATGGACATTACCCCGAAATAAGTGACTGCAGGGGAGGGCAAACTTTATTGCCTGGGGCGTCTTATTGCCCCGGGCAATCATTGCCCGACTCCATCTTAAACACAGGTGACAATCATGGCTAACCAAAAAGCAAGGATTAGACTGTCCGGCACCAGCCCCACCAAGCTGGATGACGTCTGCGGCCAGGTCAAGAAGATCGCCGAGAAGACTGGCGTCAGCATTTCCGGCCCGGTACCACTGCCGACTCGCAGGCTCGTAGTTCCGTCGAGGAAGAGCCCCAGCGGCGAAGGCAGCGCAACCTGGGAACACTGGGAGATGCGCGTCCACAAGAGGCTCATCGACATCGACGCAGACGAGCGCGCCCTCAGGCAGCTCATGCGCATTCAGGTGCCCAAGGACATTAACATCGAAATCGTCCTCAAGGACTGAAACAGACTGAGAGAAGTATCCTTCACAAAGAAAGGATATTTCATCACCTCCATTATGACCCCTTTTCGAAGGGGCTTCCCTATAAAAGGGTCAATCTCACAGGGGTTAACATTTAACCCCATCCTACTTGTTTTTAGAATTATATTGGCTTACGTAACTAGCTTAAGCATGTAACTCGCCGCTATTTTGCGTATAACAGCGCAAAGCGATATGCCGGCATACACAAACTCTGAGATAAAGGTATTACAAGTTACGCCTTCCGGAGTGTGGCTTCGGGTGAGACGAAATAGCTGTGATAAGTTCGTCAGGATCATTCTTCCGCTCTTCTTAGTAGCCGCTCTGGTTGCCATTATATACATGTACGCGGATGCCAGCGTTTCCAAAAAGTCGATAGCAATTGCTGACAAGAGCCCGCCCATCGACCAGATCCGGCTGCCTCCAGGCTTCTCTATCGAAATTTACGCCGAAAATGTAACTGGCGCCCGGCAGATGGCCCTCAGCCCGAACGGCACGCTATATGTCGGCACCAGGCAGGCAGGTAAAGTGTATGCTATACCTGATGCGAACAGGGATGGCATTGCTGATGATGTGATCACCATTATATCCGGGCTGAAACAGCCGGCTGGCGTAGAGTTCAGAAATAGCTCGCTCTACGTGGCCGAAGTAGAGCGGGTTCTACGGTACGACGAGATCGACGGCAGGCTGGATAACGTCCCGGCGCCTGTAGTAGTAATTTCAGGGTTCCCCGAGACACCGGAGCACGCCTGGAAACACATCAGGTTCGGGCCGGACGGCCTGCTCTACATACCAGTCGGTGCGCCTGTCGACGTTATCGACACTCCTGAAAATCCCATGTACTCGTCGATCATGAGAATGAATCCCGACGGCACAGGCCTCGAGGTCTTCGCCAGCGGAGTCCGCAATACCCTGGGGCTGGACTGGGACCCTGTAACCGGCTACCTCTGGTTTACCGAGAATGGCCATAACAGCCTGAATGACACCGGCCCGATGGACGAAGTAAACTGTGCCCCGGCAGCCGGTATGCACTTCGGGTACCCGTACGTCCACGGCCCGGGTTTCGTCGATCCCGTCTATGGAGGGGAGTATAACTTATCGCTGGTGACTCCGCCGGAGTTAGATCTGCCGCCACACGTAGCTCCGCTGGGGCTCAGGTTCTACACCGGCACCATGTTCCCCGCAGAGTACCAAAACCAGATCCTTATCGCAGAACACGGCTCTCTCGACCAGTTCAAGCCTGCCGGCTACCGCATAGAACTGGTCACACTGAACGAAAGAAGGAAGGCCATCGGCCGCACTGTCTTTGCGGAAGGCTGGCTCCAGGGCGATAAAGCCTGGGGAAGGCCGGTAGACCTGCTGGTCATGCCCGACGGTTCGCTGCTGGTATCGGACGACAGGGCGGGAGTCATTTACCGGATAACATATAATCAACATGGAGGCGCATAACCTTGGGAAAACCGGGCAGCGGGAAAATTGTCAGCATATCGGCTATTGTGCTGATAGTAGTACTGGCGTTGCTGCTGGCAGGCTTTCTGCTGGTTGCGGGCTGTCTGAACAATGGGCAGGCAACGGTAGATATAGGTTCCCGGCTCAGTCAGATCCAGCTACCTCCTGGCTTCGCCATCGAAGTCTACGCAGACGATGTCCCCAATGCCAGACAGATGGCTCTCGGGGCCAACGGAACGGTATATGTCGGCACCCGCACCGAAGGAAAAGTGTATGCAATCCAGGATACCGACAGGGATGGACATGCAGATAAAGTCTATACGATCGCAGAAGGCCTGCACATGCCCAATGGTGTCGCATACAGAAATGGCTCGCTGTACCTGGCGGAGGTAAGCCGGATTCTCCGGTTTGATGACATAGACTCGAAGCTGGACAGCCCGCCGGAGCCAGTCGTCGTTTACGACGCTTACCCGGGCGACGAATGGCACGGGTGGAAATACATTGCCTTCGGGCCGGACAGTAAGCTTTACGTACCAGTAGGTGCTCCATGCAATATCTGCGACCCTGCCGAACCCTATGCGGCGATGACCCGGATGAACCCCGACGGCACTGGCTTCGAGATATATGCCAGAGGCATCCGGAACACAGTGGGCTTCGACTGGGATGATAACGGCACGCTGTGGTTCACTGATAACGGCCGGGACTGGATGGGCAACACAGTTCCCCCTGACGAGCTGAACTCAGCTCCCCGAAAGGGCATGCATTTCGGGTACCCCTACGTCCACGGCACGAGCATTATGGACCCGGAATATGGTAAAGGGCACAACGCCTCAGAATACACTCTCCCGGTGCTGGAACTGGATGCCCATACTGCAGCCCTTGGCATGAAGTTCTACAGAGGAGACATGTTCCCGGCAGAGTATAAGGGCAATATCTTCATCGCCGAACATGGCTCCTGGAACCGGGACACGCCTGTCGGCTACAGGATCACTCTGGTGAGCTTCGAGGATGGAAAAGCCGCCGACTGGACCGTCTTCGCAGAAGGCTGGCTCCAGGGCGATAAAGCATGGGGCAGACCAGTAGACGTACTCGTCATGCCGGACGGGTCGATGCTCGTATCCGACGATGCGGCCGGAGCAATCTACCGCATCACGTATGAGAAGTAGAAGATTCACCACAGAGGCACATAGAGCGACGGGTTCACCACAGAGGCACAGAGACGCACAGAGATTGATATTTAGACAGCCGGATAACTACAACACAACTTATGATATCAGTCTCTGTGAACCTCTGTGGATCTCTGTGCCTCTGTGGTAAAACAGCCATTCCTATGCGGTAATACAGGTCGCTGAGTTCTCCACGTCATCGTGGTTCGATTACCCTTAATACTCGTATGGGGACTTGTGAGAGATCCCGAGAACTCTGCCGTTGCGCCCATCTATAAGGACGTCGAAGCTGTCGATCAGGCTGCCGTCTTCTTTGACGTCGAAGGTGACTGTGGGGTAAGCTTCAATGTACCGGTCAGGGTAGCCTCTTTCAATGCAGGTGACGGTCACACTCCGGATAACATAGGGACGATCCCTGATGAGCTTTTTCACTGAATCGTTACCTGCGGCAATGGATCTTATGACCATTTCCTCTGTTTCGCTCAGGTTCTGGCCATGTACATAGCCAGTGTCGAGAATGGTGACGTTTTCGTAGAACCGGTCGACGCTGTGGCCGGGGATACGCTCGCCCACGCCCCGCTCAGTGGAATAGTAAGTGGCCCCTGTAGTGTTAACGCCGGCTCGAGGTATGAAGCCGACGTAGGCAACCCTGTTGCCGTCTAAGTAGGTGACAACGTTAATGCCTGCCTGGCTTTCGTTGCCTACCGCGATGATTACGGCGGGGAGAGAACGGACTACGTCGTATCCCGGAGCCTTTTCATGAACTGGCATCATCAGAACGTCTGCCACTTTGACCGGTACGTCTGAGATATCCCTCCAGCCTACGCTGATGCACCGCTTTTGGACATAAGGATTGCCGATGGCGATGTTTCCAAGGGCGTATGCTTCCTCGATCGAGAACTGGTGAGGAGATACGTAGGCAGGCGTAGGCGCAGGCGAGGATGTAGTCGTAGGCTGAGGCGTAAGTACGGCTGACGGCGTAGCGGTCGCAGTCGGGCTTGCAGGCTGCAGCTTCTGGACACAGTTAGCTGATCCTGCCGCCAGCAGCGTAATCAGTATAAGCGTGAGGAGACGTACTGGTATTTTCATGAAAGGTCATCCGTACATGCAGATGTTCATCTGTACATGCGGATAAACCTTTTCTGACGATCGCTCAACAAAAATGGCATGGCTGAATGGGAGATGGACAGACGGATAGGGAGGTCATCGATCCGCCTGCCGCACATGGTTGATAGTCTGGCGCTTAGAAAAGCTCAGGCGGTAGCCGCCGGAGTTGCCGGCTGGCTGCCTGCCGGGGAATATATCCTGCCCTGGTAGAACCTGGCATAGATGTACGCGCTTGCCACATAGGTAGCAAACATGACCCAGGGGATGGTGATGATCAGCGCCGAAGGAATGGAGATAACAACTCCAGTGATGAACACCGCCACCAGTGCGAGGACGTAGCCGATCGGGTTTGCGGCGATAATCTTCAGCCCGTTTACCGGATTGATAGCCCTGGCCAGGTCCCCGGAGACTGCGTACTCCATCCAGGAGAGGTAAATCAGCAAGCCTATGACTATTTCGATGAGGATGACCGGCACTGCCATGACTACCCCCAGGATAAGGAGGAGGTTGCTCTCAAGCATGCCCCCAACGAGGAAGAAGGGCATGATAAGAACGTACAGAATGCCGCTGATCAGCCCGTAGACAAGCGAAATTGCGATTGCCATGATGCCGTCCTTAAGCATCGTGCCCCAGTCGTCCCACCCCGGAAGCGTATTGTCCCCTATCACCAGGTTCCGGAAGCACCGGATCGTATAGCCGAGCATGAACGGGATGCCGACCAGGAACAGGCATAGAAAGCCCATGATACCGCCCACTAAGAGCGCGCCTATGTCAGAAATACTGTATTTTATCGAATTGATCATCGTGTCGATGAAACCTTCATTTTCCATTGTAGTTGCACCTTTTGCTATTGATATACCTATTCTACATAGGTACATAGTGTAATTACATACATATAAAGCTTTTGCATATACTGTGCAGATGCAATAGACAGTCAGGCACCGTTTACATGAAGTACGCAAGGTACACGAAGTACGCGAAGTTTTACGATAAGATCATATTACAGCATGCCGTTATTATCGAGCTTGAGTATATTGCCTACTTTGAGTACTTTGAGTACTTTGCGTACTTCGTGTAAATGGTACGGGCACTTGTACAAAACGATTCAGTAAGGACTCGCTTTTGAAAAGTGGGTTTTCAAGTTGGGGATACGTAAAATAGAACTGGCTCGGCCCCGGGAGGCCTCGGTTTTAAATCGCAATCAACACGGTTCGACCCTTCGGTCGCTTCGGCGCAGCGGCGCAAGGGCGCAAAGGTTTTCCGATTGGACTTTGCATCGTTGCGCCGCTGCGCCTCTGCGAACTAAATACTAGGCGGTCCGCCCAAAATTCGACACGAAAAACGCCCTCCACCCATATTTTCGACAATCTAAAAATAGAGAGCCATAGAACTCTTTTTGTGTTATACGGGACGTTGAGCGACGACTTTGATCAGGGGCTGAAAAGCCTGGCGCAGGAACTGGGACTATCGGACATCACCCGGATCTCCACGATTGACGTGCCAGTGGAGGAATGGGTGTTGCTGAAGTGCCAGTACGGCTGTCCCAATTACGGCAGGCGGCTGGTATGTCCGCCGTACAGTCCGGAGCCTGCCCGCACCAGGGCCATACTGGGCGAATATACGACGGCATTTCTGCTTCGCTACGACGTGCCGGGCCATAGCCGGGAAGCGGACATGCAGATTACCCAGGACGGCATTACGGCTGCATGGGATGCGTTCCTGCGGCTGGAGCGCTACGCGTTTCTGAACGGGCGGAACAAGGCGTTTGTTTTTGGTTTGAACCACTGTCCCGCCTGCGAAGTTTGCTCAGTGGAGAGCGGCCGCACTGCCTGCAAGCACCCCCAGATCGCCAGGCCATCGCTTGAGGCCTGCGGCATCAACGTCCGGGGGCTGGTCGAAGCCGCAGGCTGGGAAGGGCGCCTGAAGGGCCAGAAAGCGCTCAGCGGAGACGACACAGTATCGATGATATCGATGCTGCTGATCGAATAATCTTGCTACACGTACCATAGCCTCATGGAAAACCAGGAGAAGTTACCGTTCTATATTACTGATTTTGCATATCTTATAAAGAGATACAGAATTACTAATTGAGTATTAAGTAGATTATATTTAATATGCAATCCATATAACCCATATTAAAAGCGATTACTCAAAAACACGCTACAAGATAACCAGTTAATCGCATTACTGGCCAGGGGGATAGATGGCGTATTTTTAAGTGCGCTTATAAGCCTGGTGTCGATATGGATTGGAAGAGTTACAGGATTGAAGGATGGAAGGAGGCGGCAATTTATGTACTCCTGTCACTTACATTCGTATTACTGATCCTGTTAACGCTCTATACAGGGTTTAACAGCATATATACACAGCTCTTCATCCTCCCTGTAACGCTGGCCAGTTTGTGGAACGACAAAAAGGGAATACTTCTAGCTTTGCTCTACGGACTGACCGGGATCACTGTTAGCTGGCATACCAGCGGGTCTGTAACGCTACCAGACCTGTACCAGGGGGCTATGTATGTGATGGTCGCGGCAGCCGTCGGCTTGTTCTCGGAGAAGAGAAACAGGCTGGCAGTGGCATCACTGAAGACCTCTGTAGACCATTACGCCTCACAGCTGGAGAGCTTCCCGGGGCTGATATGGCGATCGGACAGCGAAGGTCGAGGCGTGGCTTTCAATGAGAACTGGCTGGCCTTTACCGGCAGAAGCCACGATCAGGAGATCGGAGACGGCTGGCAGCAAAGCATACATGGGGCTGACATAGGTCGCCGGCAGCAGACGTTTCTGGGAGCCCGAGAAACAGGTAGAGGGTTTGAGTGTACTTACAGGTTGCGCAGGGCAGACGGCGAATACCGGTGGGCGCTGGAGGTCTGCCGGCCATACCCGGGCCCCGATGGCCACTTTTCCGGGTACATCAGCTTCGTCTATGACATTACAGATCGCCGGATAGCTGCGGAGGAGCTGGAGGCTAAAAACCGCGAGCTCCAGATGATGTGCTCGATATTGTCCATCACCAGCCAGTATAAAGACATACAGGAGATGTTTGCCACAGTACTGAGGCAGACGAATAGCCTGGTCTCTGCGAGCGCGAGCGCAATATTTATTGATGAGACAGAGAGGCCGGGGATTGCCGTTCTCGCCGCATATGATAATGAAGCGGCACCCCAGGCACGCTTCAGGCAGGAAGCCCCTTCTCACGCCCTGCACGAGGGTGGAGAACTGGTCACAGTGGATGTAAATCCAGGCGACTGGCTGGAACCGGGCTCTGGCGATGGGAAGCTTATTCTGGTGCCGCTGGAGTCGATGGCCCGTAAAGTCGGCATCATGGCTCTCTTTTATCCGGACGGACAGGCGTCCTCTGCCGGGGGCAAATGGGATCGGAGCCATGCCCCACTGCTTGTCAGCATCGGCTCGCACCTCGGCACAGCCATCGATTGCGCCGCACAGTATCGCAGGCTGGTGAATGAGAACGCACGGCTGGCGGAGATCATCGAAGAAGCCCCCGATGCGATCCTGACTACTGATGCCGCCGGCTGCATAGGAACCTTCAACAGGCAGGCGGGCATTCTCCTGAAGTACTCCCGGGGGGAGATCAAAGGTAAGCATATATCTTCAATCCTGCCGCCGGGGGCCAGTATCGTGATCAAGCCCGGCTTTAGCTATGTCAGAGAGTTCAGGGCCGGCGACGATACCATAGTGAAGCTAAACATTGCCGCAGCCCTGCTTCCGAGCCCCAGGCTCGACGAAAGTATGATCATCACCCTCAAGGACCTGACCACCGTCTCCGGGCTGAAAATCGTGCCCGTGTGCTGTAACAAATATAGCCCGGACAATGATCAGGAATACCATTTTAAAAGAGGAGTAGTATACCTTATCAAGAGGCAAGAGATCGACTACCACATGGATATATTTGCTGATCAGGTGAGACAAGGCGTCCGTAGCCTGTGTATATCCCGCCAGTCCCCGAAAATGATCCGGGAACAGTACGGGCTGGAGAACACGCCGGTCATCTGGCTGTGCAATAGCAATGCTGTCGAAGACGTAAACGCAGTCATGGCAAGAGAGATCAACAACCTTACCAGGCACATATCCGAGTTTACCGACAGCGGCAGCAATGGAATAATAATGCTGGACGGCATGGAATACCTTATGGCCAGAAATGGCTTCGACGCAATGCTGAAATTTGCCCAGTTCCTGAACGACAGGATCATGGTCAGCGATTGCAGCGCCATGTTCTGCATTGATACACATACGCTGGACAAAAGACAGCTACACCTGCTGCTGACAGAAATGACAGAGTTCAGGGAAAATAGCTGATCCCGGGAAATTATAACTCATAACGATTATCAAATGGGGGAAAATAGCCGGGGGAACTTAATGAAAAGTTCCCCGCGACATATTCTAAAAAGTCACAGTGCGCTTCGACTGCGTGCGTATGGGGGCTTACCAGCCCATAACCTTCTTGATAGCCTCTTTGGTCGCGTCCACTTCGAGCGGCTTGTCGCACATCTTGATGACCGTCTCGGGGTCCTTGAGGAGGTGCCCGGTGGTCACGCATACGACCCGCTCGTCGCTGGCGATGACGCCCATTTTGCGCAGCTTGATGAGGCCGGCGACCGAGGCAGCGGATGCCGGCTCTACGCCGATGCCTTCTTTCACGGCGAGCAGCTTCTGGGCGGCCAGGATTTCGTCGTCGGTGACAGTTTCGGCTGTGCCGCCGGAAGTGCGGATGGCGTTTAGGGCCTTGACGGCGTTCACGGGGTCGCCGATCCTGATGGCAGTTGCGACGGTCTCGGGATGTGCCTCGGGAACGATGTCCTTAGCGCCAGTCTTGATAGCTTTTACAATGGGAGCGCTGCCCTCGGCCTGGATGGCAGTCATCTTGGGTATGCGGTCGATGATGCCGAGCTTCTTCATCTCGTTCAGGCCTTTGTAGATCGCTGTGATGTTGCCTGCATTGCCCACCGGGAGGATGATCCGGTCGGGGACTTCCCAGTTGAAGTAGTCAACGATTTCGAAGCCGATGGTCTTCTGGCCTTCCAGCCGGTACGGGTTGATCGAGTTGAGCAGATAGATGCCGTACTCGATACACATCTCCCGCACGAGGCGGAGGGCATCGTCGAAGTTACCCTTGATGCTGATGACTTTAGAGCCGTGCATCAAGGCCTGGGCTACTTTGCCCAGCGCCACTTTGCCCTGGGGAAGCAGGACGATGACGGGAATGCCTGCCCTGGCGCCGTAGACGGCCAGCGAGGCAGAGGTGTTGCCGGTAGAAGCGCATGCGACGCTCTTCATGCCCAGCTCCAGCGCCTTGGAGACGCCGACGGTCATGCCGCGGTCCTTGAACGAGCCGCTCGGATTCATGCCCTCGTGCTTGACGTGGGCATCCTTCATGCCGATGTCTTTGCCGATGTTCTTGATGTTGTATACTGGAGTGCCGCCCTCTTTCAACGTGACCGGCTCTCCGGCGACCGGCAGCAGCGCTTTGTATTTCCAGACAGATAGAGGACCTTTCAGGTCGTCCCGTGTGAGCTTGATCTGAGAATAGTCATACACGACGTCAAGCAGACCGTCGCACTTCGGACAGGTGTAAATGATTTCGTCCCGCGGGTACCTGGCTCCGCAACGAATACATTCAAGATGATACATGGAGTTCTCCGGACAATACAATATTGCCCAGCGCATTAAAGTTTTTGCTTGAAAGGCAGGCGTATGACATTAAGATTTTTTCGGTCGTATATTAAAAAATAGCCAATATCAAGCCTTATAAGCCTTATATATATAAAATTATGCGATAAAACCGATAGTAATAAGTAACATGAAGTTAGATAAGGTAGTTTAGTTGCCGTTAGCCACAACGTGGTATACTGGCATTGTTATTACTAGAGAGGTGAAATTTATGGATAAGCAATTTGGGAGGAAGTTTACAATTCTCCTTGTCTTACTTGTAGCTATTGTAGCTATTGTAGTTGCAGGGTGTACTACTCCAACCCCCACACCAGAGACTAGCCCGATGACGATCGTTTCGATGGTAGCAGGCGAGCCGGAGTCTCTGGACCCCGCATATGACTATGAGTCTGCGGGCGGAGAAATTATACAGAACGTTTATGAAACACTTGTCTACTACGAGGGCGATGACGTAACCAAGCCCGTCGGTGTTCTTGCCAAGTCCTGGGAGATGTCCGAGGACGGCCTGACCTACACCTTCTATCTGAAGGAGAACGTCACATTCCACGATGGCACTGCCTTCAACGCATCCGCTGTCAAGTACAGCTTCGACAGAGGCGTCATCATGAACCTCGACCCGTGGCAGAGCTGCATTTCCCCGCTCCTTGCCGGCGGCCTGGACTACATGAACTCGAACCAGACTGAAGCAGACCAGAAGGCTTACCTGGACCTGGACTCCGTCCACGTCGTTAACGAGACCACTGTCCAGTTCAAGCTCGCTAAGCCCTACGGTGCATTCGTGCCTGTGCTGTCTTTCTACGCAGCCTCGATCATCAGCCCGACCTACGACCAGGCCCACGGCGGATACAAGGCCAATGAGGAAAGCGAATGGATGACTTCCCACATGTGCGGTACCGGACCGTACGTCCTGACTTCCTGGGACCGCAAGGACAAGATCGTCCTTGACAAGTTCGACAACTACCACGGCACCCCGGCTGCAAACGACAGGGTTATCATCCGCTATGTGGACGACTGGAACACCAGGTTCCTCGCGATCAAGAACGGTGAAGCAGACCTGATCTACGCTCCGACCACCTACGCCGACGACATCAAGAAAGAGCCCAACCTCGTACTCGAGACCGGTCGCGGCACCCTGTCTGTAACCTACATTGGCTTCAACCAGAAGGAGAAGGTCTTCCAGGACCAGAGAGTCAGGCAGGCTTTCATTGAGTCCTTCGATGCAGAAAGCTACCTGAAAGATGTCTGCCTCGGCTACGGCAAGAGAGTAAACGGACCGATCCCCGAGGGTCTGCCAGGCTTTAACCCGGACATACCCTACCAGAAGTTCGATCCTGAGCACGCAAAGGCTCTGTTACAGGAAGCCGGCTTCAGCAAGAGCAACCCGACAACCATCGTTCTGAACTACAACGAAGGTAACGACAACCGCAAGCAGGCATGCCTGATGCTCAAGGACCAGATCGAGAAGTACGACCTCGGCATCACCATCGATGTCCAGGAGCTCGACTGGCCGACCTACACTGCAAAGAACAGAGCAGGTGAGCTGCCCATCTTCTACCTGGGCTGGCTGGCAGACTACCCGTCCGCGGACAACTTCATCGGACCGTTCTGCTACTCTGAAGGCTACTATGCAGACAAAGTCTCTTACAAGAACGAGACCATAGACGCCATCTATCAGGAGGCGCTGTACGAGACCGACCCGGCCAAGCAGGCGGCAATGTACACCGAGATCACGAACGGTGTCAACAACGACGCTGCTTACATCTGGTCGACTCAGGCAGTAGAGTTTGAAGTGCACACGAAGCAGCTCAAGGGCTACCAGTGGAACCCCATGGACAGCCACCTGCGCTACTTCACAATGTATAAATAAGATGAACGAAAAGTGGCTGTTAGAGCATGTAACAGCCACTTTAGCATTTTTAGAGGTGGAATTAATCGAGAAAACGTGATGTTATGAAGTTGAGAGACTACGTTATTAGACGGCTTCTACTATTGATACCCGTCCTTATAGGAATCACATTTATTACGTTTACTCTGTCACACATGATAGGAGATCCGGCTGCAGCGTGGGTGACTGATAAAACTACCGAGCAGAGACGTGCGATCATCATTCAGCAGCACCACCTGGATGAACCGCTGCCGATCCAGTACTTATATTACATCAATGATCTCGTACACCTGGATCTGGGCAATTCAGCATCCGAGGGAGGGAGGTCTGTAGCAGAATGCCTGGCACAATACTTCCCGGCAACGCTGGAACTGACTGTAGCAAGCATGATCCTGTGCCTGGCGATCGGTATTCCGCTGGGAATTATCTCTGCTATTAAAAAAGATAAATTACCGGATCACGCGGTAAGGCTCTTCAGCCTCATGGGCGTATCAGTGCCTATTTTCTGGTTCGGCCTGATCTTGCAATACATATTCTATCTCCAGCTTGATCTGCTGCCGCTTGGCGGCAGGCTGCCGTTAACCATGTCAGCACCGCCCCACGTTACAGGATTATACCTTATCGACAGCCTCCTTGCAGGGCAGATCAACACCTTCTGGGTTGCGCTGGTACACTTGCTGATGCCCGCGTTTTGTCTCTCCTTCACGTACCTGGCAATCATATCCAGAATGATGAGGTCCAGCATGCTCGAAACTATGACCCAGGACTTTATCAGGACAGCGAGAGCGAAGGGGCTCTCGGAAAAAGCCGTCATCTTCAAGCACGCTCTGAGAAATGCGCTGACACCCACCACTACAGTAGCAGGCCTGGCTTTCGGAGGCCTCCTGTCAGGAGCAGTGCTCACTGAAACAATTTTCATGTGGCCCGGTATAGGCAGATACTCTGTCAGGGCGATATCGTCGACGGACTTTGCCTCGATCATGGGGTTCACGTTACTCGTGGTCGTCATCTACGTGTTCACTAACCTGATCGTCGACATATTGTATGCATATCTTGACCCGAGGGTCAAGTTCGGGTGATCACTATGGCAGTCGAAACACAGGATGTAATCACAGGCCAGAAGAAGAAAGGCTCGATCATCAAGAACTGGTCCGAGAAAAACGAGTCCAGAATCAAGGAGATTAAACACTCCATCCGGCTGTTCACAAAAAGCCCTCTGGCAATGCTGGGCTTAGTGATCATCGTCATGTTCCTGCTGGTGGCAATTTTCGCCCCCTATATCGCCCCCTATGGCGCGGAAGAGCGGAACTGGAAAGAACTGAAGCAGCCTCCAAGTGAAAAACACATATTCGGGACTGACGATACGGGAGGAGATATATTCAGCCGTATCATTTACGGCAGCAGAACCTCGCTGTACATTGGATTCTCAGTCGTATCAGTCGCCATCATATTAGGTACGCTGGTAGGTGCTATTTCAGGCTACTACGGTGGAAAAATCGACGAGCTGATGATGAGGGTCACAGATATATTCCTCGCATTCCCCAGCCTCGTGCTGGCAATGGTCATCTGCGCGTCCCTGGGCAGAAGCATCGAGAACGTCATGCTTGCGATGACGATAGTCTGGTGGCCGGCATATGCTCGCCTTGTTAGAGGACAGGCACTATCGATCAGAGAGCGTAAATACATAGAAGCAGCCCGGGCCATCGGAGCCAGCGACTTCAGGATCATAACAAAGCACCTGGCGCCCAACAGCTTTTCGCCCATCATCGTACAGGCAACCATGGACCTCGGTAATGTCATCCTGGTCGCCGCAGGCCTGAGTTTCATCGGGTTCGGCGCAAAGCCAGGCCAGGCAGAGTGGGGAAGAATGATCTCGGAGGGTGCAGCATATATGCTGAATCAGCCCTGGATGGCCACCTTCCCTGGGCTCGCTATCCTGATCGTTTGTCTGGGCTTCAACCTGTTCGGCGATGGCTTGAGAGATATCCTCGACCCGAGGCAGAGAAGGTAGGAGGCTTGAACTATGTCAGAAGTCTTAATCAGTATTAAAGGCCTGAAGACTAACTTCTACACATATACAGGTGTCGTCAAGGCACTGGACGGCATCAACCTCGACATCTACAAAGGTGAGACTCTGGGCCTTGTGGGCGAGACAGGCTGCGGAAAATCAGTAACGGCACTTTCCCTGATCCGGCTCATCCAGAACCCGGGAAAGATCGACGAAGGTAGCATTCTCTTCAACGGCAAAGACCTCATAAAACTTTCTGAAAAAGAAATGCGATCTATCAGAGGCAATAAGATATCGATGATCTTCCAGGAGCCGATGACCTCGTTCAACCCGGTCTTTACCATAGGCAGCCAGATCGCAGAGGTCCTTATCCTCCACCAGAAGCTGGATCAGAAGGCAGCGTGGAAGAAGGCTGTCGAAATGCTGGCTTTCACGGGCATACCTGCCCCTGAAAGGGTAGCGAACAGCCACCCGCATGAGCTTTCCGGAGGTATGCTCCAGAGAGCGATGATTTCGATGGCGCTTGCCTGCAACCCGGCGCTGCTTATAGCCGACGAGCCGACGACGGCGCTGGACGTGACCATCCAGGCCCAGATCCTCGAGCTGATGAAGGATCTAAAGCAGAGGATAGGCACATCCATTCTGCTGATCACCCACGATCTGGGCGTTGTATCAGATGTTTGTGACAGAGTGGGCGTCATGTACGCTGGAACGATCGTCGAGCTGGCAGATGTCAATAGCATCTTCTTTAAGCCTGCACACCCATACACAACGGGCTTAATCGGCTCTATCCCCAAGATCAACCTGACCTCAAGACAGAAGCTGGATACGATCCCCGGTTCCGTGCCCAACCTGATACAGCCGCCCACCGGCTGCAGGTTCCACCCGAGGTGCAGCAAGTGCATGGACATCTGTAAGAAAGAAAAGCCTCTGCTGAAAAACATCGGCGAAAACCACTATGTGGCCTGCCACCTGTATGACAGCACGCCGGAGCTGAGATGATGTCTGAAAAACTGATAGAGATCAAAGACCTGAAGGTCTACTTCCCGATTCAAGGCGGAATCTTCTCGAGGACCGTCGAAAATGTCAAAGCGGTCGACGGAGTGAGCTTCTATATCAAGAAGGGAGAGACGCTCGGCCTGGTGGGCGAGAGCGGGTGCGGCAAGACGACAGTGGGGCGCAGTATTCTGATGCTCACCCCGCCCACGAGTGGCGAAGTGCTGTTTGAGGGCACCGACCTGATCTGCTGCAACAGGGCAGATCTCCGGAAGCTCAGGCAGAACATGCAGATCGTGTTCCAGGACCCCAACTCATCTCTTAACCCCCGGATGCTCGTAAAGGACATTGTCGCGGAGCCCCTCATCATCAACGGCATGAAAAAGGGTGAAGAACTGGACAGAAAAGTAGCCCAGTTACTCGAAACAGTAGGCCTGAATCCGACTCATGCAAACAGGTATCCCCACGAGTTCAGCGGAGGCCAGCGGCAGAGGATAGGCATCGCCAGGGCACTGGCACTTAACCCGAAATTCATAGTACTTGACGAGCCGACATCGTCCCTGGACGTGTCAGTCCAGTCGCAGATCCTTAACAAGCTCGAGGAACTCCAGAGAGATCTGGGCCTGACTTACCTGTTCATATCCCACAACCTGATCGTGGTCAAGTACCTGAGCGACAGGGTTGCGGTCATGTACCTGGGCAAAATTGTCGAGTCTGCAAAAACGGACGACCTGTTCGCAGAGCCGATGCACCCCTATACCCAGGCACTATTATCGGCTATACCGGTGCCAGATCCTTCAATAAAGACTAAGAGGATCATCCTCGAGGGAGACGTCCCGACGCCGATCAACCCGCCCAAAGGCTGCCGGTTCCACACCAGGTGCAGGCACAGGATGGACATCTGCGACAAGGTCGAGCCCGAGTTCAAGGACATCGGCGGCGAGCACTTCGTAGCCTGTCACCTTATAGACAAAAAATAGACTAAAAATTTTTAAAAACTCTTTTTTCTTTTATAGCAGTCTCAGGTTACCGTAGGCTTCTTCCAGATCTGGATTAACAGATTGACATTAAGGGCTTCCGTGTACTCTACGATCAGCCCTATGATCAAACTATTTATAATCAGCAAACCCAGTATACTCTGGCACCCACATGGTCGGCTTTGACTCTCTGATCCTGATAGGCATCGTAGCCCTCTTACTTTTCGGCCCGGATAAGCTACCGCAATACCTGCGGGAGCTTGGCAAGATCTACGCAGAGATTAAAAAAGCCCAGCGCGAGTTCGAAAGGGAGCTGAATCAGCAGCAGAATGCCCTGGTATCTAAACCCGTTAGAAGGCCACCCTCCGACAAGGTGCTGGACATCGCCCGGAAAATGGGCATACAGACAGAGAATAAGACAGAGGATCAGCTACTTTCAGAGATAGCAGCAGCAGTTAACTCACGTGAGACTGCTGAAGCAGTTCAAACACATGAGGCTGCTGAAGCAGTCCACTCACTTGAAACTGCTGCAACTGCGACCCCGCAGCACGCTTTGCCGGCGGAGAACTCTGTCTGCCCGCAGGGCGATAAGAAAGATATTTAGCCGATAAGCGCTTCTGTTTGACTATATGGCAGGATTCGTGGCTATCAAGGGAAACGGCGCAAAGATCCCTTACAAAAAGTACATGCAGTCCAGGCCGGTCCGCAACGATAAAGTTGACTGGGAAAGGCTCAACTCGGATGTCATCAAGCTGTATCTGCCCTATAAAAAGACTGCCGTGATGAAAATCCTCGGCCGGTTCATTGACATACCCGACGAACGCAGCTTCCGGTTCAACCCCATGGGCTCCATGGTCTGGGAACTCTGCGACGGCAAGAACACCGTAGAAGAGATCAAGGAGATTGTCGTCAAGCGCACCAAGAGCAGCGAAAAAGACGTTGAGAAGAGGCTGCTGAAGTTCATCAACAGGCTCATCAAGAATGAGCTTATCACCCTCGACACTTCTTAAAATAACTTTTTTAATAATTGCGAACGCTGCGCTGTGCTATTCCTGATTGCGTACATGTGGTGAGGACAGCATACCGATCGCTGCGCTGTGCCAAACCACACAGATTCCACGGATGATGCAGAATCTGATGATTCTGCCAGATTCCACAGATTTCTAATGGATAGCTCAGATGACGCAGAATCTGATGATTCTGACCGATTTCATATAAAAAATATTCTGATCGACTGCTCTTATGATTGCTATTGATAATCGAATAATAATACGTATTCTATCTGTGATATCGTGTAGTATCTGTGGATTCAGCAGAGAAATCTGTGGAATCAATCGTAATCTGTGGCATCTGTGTGGATTAGCACAGCGCAGCGTTCGACAACGTTCACGGGCACACAGAGACAATTGTTTACGAGTATCCTGGTAATAATGGCCGGCACAGCGCAGCGTTCGTTTTGCAGTCTCAGGAGAGCCTGTGCAATCAATTCTGGTAGTTTTTAGTATCGGCACAGGACTGCCAGATGGTCCTTGTGCAGAGGCTCGAGCGAGACTGTCTCTAAAACTTTGAACTTAGAGGATAGCGTGTCGATCTCCCGCTGGAAGATTGCCTTCGGGTCTTCGGTGATGCTGATGCTCCGGGCTTTGATGGCTATAACGATATGGCCGCCTTTCTGCAGATATTTTTCGGCATTGGCTACCGCAATGGCCGCCTGATCTGGCTGGGCGACGTCCTGGTAGAGGAAATCTACACGATCGATGAACGGCGGGTATTTTTCTGGGTACCGGGCGTCTGCTATGATGGGGATAACATTCGTGCGGGGCTCGATGGCGGTGAGCAGGTCTCTGGCAGGCCTGGCGGCGAACTCGACCGCGAAGACGACTCCGTCGGAGACTATGTCCGATACGTGGGTCACGGTGGTGCCGCTGGCGGCGCCTAAATAGAGCACCCGGGAAGTACGCCGGAGAGGAATTTTCATGTTCTTGATGATCATTGAGGAGAGCTTGCTCGTCACCGGACTCCAAAGCCGGTAAAAGTTGCCTTCGAATTCCTCAGCGTCCTGCCTGAAAGAGGTACGGGTTGCCAGGAGTTCCTCTTCGCCGGCGATCAGGTAAAAGGTGTTGTCAATGCCAGCTGACCGGATTCCAGTGATCTCATTCATGCTTTCGGCCTCCTCTGTCCGCCCCTCAGCCGCGTTGCCCGTGCCCGGACATCGGAGCCGAGATCTAAGCGCTCCCCAGAATATGCGTCGACTCTCGCTGCAATTGTGGCACGGCCGGCGATCATGCGGGACATCTTACCCCTGAGTCTCTTAGGGGCGCCGCTGATCATCGGGTGTCGGTAGATGAAGCCATGCTTCGGAGACGGAGTCCCTTCCCGGATGTGCTTGAAGAGCGCTTCACCGGCGCCCATCACCTGGATGGAGCCTGCAGGCAGCTTTGCCAGCCTCTCGAGGCCGCCGGCCCGGGCGATCAGCCGGGCGCCAAGCAGGGGGCCAAGCACGTCCGACAGGTTGGGCGCTACCTCGTCCATGCACGCCATGATATACTGCTCGAGGCTTTTTCGCTCGTCGAACAGGGCTTGCGCGACTTTTGCAAATCCCTGCATCGCAGCTATATCCCCGGCCGTCAGCGGAGCTCCCGGAGGTACCTCGCCCGGGGCGAGACTAAGAATCGAGGTGATAATCTCCTGCGGCCTGGCTTTCCTGTCAGGGTAATGAATACCATACCACTCGGTCAGCCGCTCCGATACTTCGTTATAGGCGTCGTGGATCGTATCGAGGGCTTTAATCGACTGGACAATGTCAGCATCCCTGGCGGAGAGCAGGGCCTGAATTCGGCTTCGGGCGACCAGCATGGCCGTATC
Organism: Methanocella arvoryzae MRE50; assembly: GCF_000063445.1. NCBI lineage: Archaea > Methanobacteriati > Methanobacteriota > Methanomicrobia > Methanocellales > Methanocellaceae > Methanocella > Methanocella arvoryzae. Next base: position 2,900,720 of record NC_009464.1, on the reverse strand, counting down.
GTGCATCAGCCGGAGGTATTCGGCCGGAGAGCTGCATAACCCGGCATCTATGGCGATTCTTTCAAAATCAGGGCTCCCAGTGGGCCTGGTGCTTTCGGCGCGGCTCGCGTAAGCGGCCAGCTCTTCGGGCGTCGTACCTGCGATCTTCCACCCGTCTCCGGCCTCCTCACCGAACCATACATTCATGCTCAGACCTCAGTTATCTCCGCGCCGAGATTTCTGGCCCGGGTCTTGATCACCGTGCAGTTCTTAACGAGGCGTTTTGCCTCGGCCTCGACTTTGGAAGGCTGATCCGTGATCGCGTAAATCGTTGGCCCGAAGGAGCTCATGCCGACACCCGGGGCACCGGTGGACTTGATAGCCTCAATCAGGTCTCTCGATCCTGGCTGAAGGTCAACCTCGCACTTCTTAAAGCCAAGCTCCTGAATAGTGTTTACTGCCTTGCCAAACGTCTCCATGTCACGTTCTACCAGGGCGGGCAGCATCTGCATGAGGATGACGTGACTCAGTCGTTCTACATCATGCAGGGGTACTGGACAAAGTTTCGCGAACATGTCCTTCTCATAGACATCATAGGCACCCCGGGCAGGCGGAATTACCAGCACGATATCCCAGTCCTCGGGGAAGTCGCGCTGCAGAATAAGAGGCGCAGGAGGTACGCCTTTTGAAAAAGAGCTTGGCAGGAAGGCATTTTTAGCGTCCATACGGTGGCCCCCGTCAAGGATAAACCCGCCATGCTCAAATGAAGCGATGCCGATGCCGGACGTCCCGCCCCTGCCGATCTTTGCGGCCACATCACGAGGCGTCAAACCGAGCCCATAAATTGTAGACATTGCCATACCCGCCGCAAGCGCTGCCTGCGTGCCTGATCCGAGCCCGATGTGGTTCCAGTAGGATTTTTTTATCCTGATGTCGATGCCCCTGCCAGGCAAAATTGTCTCACATGCCTTCCGCATTCGTTCATTCAGCTCGGGATCACCGCTGACCTCCACCGTATCTGCCGGCTTTGCCTCCAGCAGGATGCACGGATCTTCCAGCGTGAGTCCAATCCCGCCGTCCACCCGGCCCAGAGAGCCGTTCATATCGATGAGCGTCATATGAATGCGGGAAGGTGTCCTGATTCTCAGCATGCTCCTCCAGATTGTATCGAATGAATCAATTAACCCTGCCATATAGCATAACTGTATCGCTTTTTAGGCCGGGTGATCTCCAATCCAGCTTGTATGCAATGCTTGTTTTCACCGTAGCCGGGCAAGAAGCGGCATGATTTTTTCGTGTTCTACCCGAAAATATTAAGCGTGATATATCCATGCCAAGGGGAACTTTTGCCAGGCCGTTCAACATGACGCGCAGCTTCAGAGACATAGAGTTTGCGCATCCGCACAGGAAAAGCCAGACCAAGAGGTGTCCTGCCCGGAATAAGGAGTTTGACAAATATGCCGTTATCGAGCTGATGGAATCACATGACATAGGTGAAATAGAGTACTACTGCCCCTACTGCGACGCGCTCGTGATCAGAGAGTATGTCAGCCCCGACAGGCGTAAAACGGATATCATTGATCCAGCACATACTTGATCAGGCAACGCTGACAGATATCCAAACCTTTAACATTTTACATCGCCATATCCCGTTAGATCAACCCATGGCACGGCACAGGCTTACCAGCAGCCTCACGGATCGATACTTACAGCTAATCGAGACGATGGCGGCTGAATCATTCGGCGGCGATACGGCGGCTGCAAGAGCACTTGCGGATAGTGCGCTGGTATCCGGCTTGCTGATAGAAGCCGGCGTTGCCGGATCCGACGACCATGTGGACATCCCTGCTACTTACGGCAGAGACATCTCAGGCATCATTCGATCGATGGCAGATCCGGCGGACGATCTGGATATCCTGCTCGATTCGTCATGGAAACGGTACAGGAGCGTAAGCTCCAGAGATAACGGGGTCGTGTACACGCCGGCCGGGGTCGCCCGGTTCATCTGCCGGAAAACGATCGGGCAATGGCTGCTGCGGCAGGTGAACAGGCAGTTCGGCAGGTCTTACGTTACACAGGATGAAATGATCGAGGCCTGCTCTCCCGACGAGGCCTGGAAAGCCAGGGAGATACTTAACAGAGCCCGAATCCTCGACAGTTCCTGCGGCACGGGCGTCTTTCTCCAGGCGGCGGCAGAAGAAATGACGAGGCTTAAAGCTACTTTTGATCCCGACAGGCATGAAAGCGATATTGGGCAAATATTCCAGCATACGCTGGAGAATAATATCAGCGGCACGGACATCGACGAAAATGCCCTGAAGATAGCCAGAGCAAGGCTGATGTTGTCGCTGCGCAAAGCCGGGCATCTGAAAGGGAAAGGCATCCGGCTACAGATAGAAAAGAGAAACGCCTTGCTGCCAGGTCCTGAGCCGCCACGAACAGAGCAGTACGATATTATTGTAGGTAATCCCCCGTACATGCGAATCAAGAGCATGTACCGCGGCGAGACCGATGGCCTGCAGCGGAAAAAAACGCTTGCGTCTGAGATAATGAAAAGCGGGCTGTACCGGCTGCAGGACGGTAATCTCAACCTGTACAAACTATTCATCGAGCGTAACCTGTCCCTGCTCAAAGCCGACGGCAGCATGGGCCTCATCATACCGTCGCCATTCCTGAACGAGGCATCTTCGGCCGGTTTAAGGCGCCATATCTTCGATACCTGCACAGTAGAAGAGATCGTGGAGATACCGGAAAAGGTCAGAGCCTTCGGAGTGGTAAACCAGGCAACTGCGATATTAGTGTTACACAAGGGAGAACCGGGCACAAAGTTTAACCTCAGGCTGGGAGCCAGTGCGGAGTCCCTGGAGGGGGGATCTATCTCCGTCGATCTGAAAGAGCTGAAAGCGATAACAGCCGGTCGCATGGAAGTCCCGTTACTGACAGCCCCGGCGATCGAGTGGGGGATGCTGAAGCACCTGATGAACGTGCCGCCATTCAAAGGTGACAGCCACTTTCCGGAAGTAGGCAGCATATGCGTCGGCCAGCTAGATGAAACGCTGGACAAAGAGTTCTTATCAGAGACGCCTACCGGCGATATCTTTGTCAAAGGCATCCACCTGCATGAGTATAGCGTCGATTTGTCTGAGGCAGGGTCCAGCCCAAGATGGGTCGATAAAAAAGCGTTCCTTGAAAAGCGGCCGTCAGCAGCCAGAGTCATCGAGTCTGCCCGCATCATCGGCCGCAACACGATAAACAAGTCGTGTAAGCGTCGCCTGAAGTTCGCCCTGCTACCCCCCGGATACGTCTGCGGCAACTCGATCAAGCAGATCGTTATCACAGACCCGCAAATCCGGCCGCTCTACCTGCTTGGCATTCTCAACTCGTCGGTGCTGAACTGGTATTTCGAGGTCTTTTGCTCACAGAATAACGTGCGGAATTATAGTATAGAAGCAATGCCGATTCCGAGAGCGCCCGGGCCTGCTCAGGAGGCAGTCGCGTGTGTTGCCCGAAGCATAATGGAGACAGAGGGCGAGACGAGGGAATACCTGGACAAAAAGCTCATGGATGCCCTGATATATGAACTGTATTTCATGGACACACGCATGCTATCCTCGGCGGTGCTGGCGGCCATCGACGAGCGCTCCGGCCCCGGGGCATTTATGCATGAAGGGATACAGCGCATCGTAGAAATGATTGAGGGGCGGGAAGGGTTTAAAATTGTCCGGCAGGCTACGTACAGGCTCAAGTGATGCCGAGTTGTATAAGCTCTGAGCCGAAGGCTCAATAAAATCTATATGCTCCTTCCACCTTTTTAAAACTGGATACTATGAAGATCACTTGTAACGCCGGCGGCCTCACGCTGAAGAATCCGACGATTCTGGCAGCAGGAGTGCTCGGAACTACCGGGGCTTCTCTGAAGAGGATCGCATCCATGGGAGCAGGTGCTGTTGTCACAAAATCAATCGGAACCGAGCCCAAGCCCGGCCACCACAACCCCTCCATGATCCGCCTCGAAGAAGGCTATATTAATGCCATGGGGCTGCCGAACCCGTCCTTCGGGGAATTCAGGCAGGAACTGGAGATCGCGAGAGAGTCGGGAGTGCCTGTAATTGCCAGCATTTTTGGGGCTACCCCGGAAGAGTTCACCGCTGTTGCGAACGGCCTGCCCGGGGCTGACGCGTACGAGCTCAACGTCAGCTGCCCTCACGCCAAAGGCTACGGGATGCAGTGCGGGACAGACCCGGAACTTGTGAGGTCGATTACAAAAGCAGTTAAAGCAGCAGTCAAAGTACCCGTTTGGGTGAAGCTCACCCCGAATGTCACGGACATCAGGCCGATCGGCCTTGCCGCCCAGGAAGGCGGAGCCGACGCAGTAGTGGCGATTAATACACTGAAGGCTATGGCGATAGACATCAACACAGGCTGGCCAATTCTCGGCAACCGTTCAGGAGGCCTGTCAGGCCCGGCAGTCAAGCCGGTCGCAATCAAGTGCGTATACGATCTATACGAGGTGCTGGACATACCGGTGATAGGAGTCGGAGGAGTATCCAACTGGGCCGATGCGATCGAATTCATGATGGCCGGCGCATGCGCAGTCGAAATCGGCTCTGCAGTTTATGAAGACATAGGCACGTTCGCATCTGTCTCTATGGGTATTTCGAACTACCTGGACAGAAAGAACATGAAACTCGATGAGATTATAGGACTGGCACACAGGGTGGTTAAGCAATGAGGCCGATCAGCGCGACAATCAAGGAGATCATCGACGAGACGCCGACGATTAAGACGTTCAGGCTTGACGTGGACGACTGGCTGCATGGAAAGCCCGGCCAGTACGTGATGGTCTGGATACGAGGCGTCGACGAAGTGCCCATGACGCTATCCTACGATAATGCGATTACAGTGCAAAAGGTCGGCGAGGCGACGGAAGCTCTGTTCAAGCTGAAGGCAGGCGACTCCGTCGGCATCCGTGGCCCGTATGGCAACGGATGGGAGATCGTCGGCGACGACATCCTGCTCATATCAGGAGGAGTAGGTTCTGCGCCGCTGGCCCCGCTGGGCGAAAAGGCTAGAAGGATTGGCGTTAACGTGACCACGCTGGCAGGATACAGGACAAAAGAGGAAGTCCACTTCGAAGACAGGTACAGAGCAGCGGGAGAGCTCGTGGTGGCGACGGACGACGGCACCTACGGTAAAAAAGGCTACGTCACCGACCTCCTGAAATCTGTAGACTTAAAAAAGTTCACCCAGATATACTGCTGCGGCCCGGAGAAGATGATGTACAGGGTATTGTGTGCTCTTGATGAAGCCGGCGTAGCCGGTTTGTCTCAGTTCAGTCTGCAAAGGTATATCAAGTGCGGCATCGGAGTATGCGGCAGCTGCTGCATGGATCCGGATGGCCTCAGAGTATGCAGAGACGGGCCTGTGTTCGACGGCGAAACCCTGCTGCGCTCGGAAATGGGTAAATATGCAAGAGATGCAAGCGGCAGGAGGCAACAGATATGACAATAATCGGCAAGTTCAGGCATAATCACCATGAGTTCACCGGAGAGGTGATAAATGGTAAAGTCCACTCCCACGTGGCTGGTAGAGAGTATGATATGGATAAAGTCACCGTGCTACCGCCCTGCAACCCTACGAAGATCGTCTGCGTCGGGCTCAACTACAAAGACCATGCGGAGGAGATGAAAGAGGCACTGCCAGATGAGCCCAAACTGTTCCTGAAACCGCCTTCCAGCGTCGTCGGCCACGGAGGAAACATCGTCTACCCGAAGCAGAGCGCCAGAATAGACTATGAGGCAGAACTGGCCTTCGTGATCGGCAAGCGTGCCAAAAACGTTCCGGCGGAAGATGCTAAAGAGTACATACTCGGATACACGTGCTTCAACGACGTCACAGCCAGAGACCTGCAGAAAAAGGATGGCCAGTGGACCCGGGGCAAGGGTTTCGATACGTTCTCCCCGGTCGGGCCGTTCATCGTTACGGATGTGGATCCGATAGGGCTCTCGATCAAGTCGAAGCTCAACGGGGAGGTAAAGCAGAGCTCTAACACCAGTAACCTGATCTTCCATCCTTACCAGCTCCTGGAGTTTATCTCTGGAGTTATGACCCTGGAACACGGAGATATAATTGCAACGGGAACTCCGTCGGGGATCGGGCCGATGAAGAAGGGTGACGTTATTGAGATTGAGATTGAGAAGATCGGTACGTTGCAAAATAAATTAATTTAAAATTTCTAACTTAATTTTAATTTTTAAATTACTTCATTATAATTCTGGGTACAACCCTATAGATCATTATAATATATTGTAAAACTTATGAAACAAACACTAATAATTGCTAATTTCGAATTATATCAGCTGTAATGGAGAAAATTATTCGGAAGATGGCAAAATCTTTTTTTACTAGTAGTAATAAAAAGTAGTCATCTATTGTATTGAGGATTGTTGGGTAAGCAGATATCTGGGGATAGTGGATGAGCCTGAGGAAGGATAAGTTAAACTTTAATATTTTAAAAGTTAAGGGCTTTAACCTAACGTTTATAATACTTATAGCGATCCAGCTAATTATACTGATATTCACAACAGTACTGTTTATTTACTCGATAGTATCGGCCAACCTGAAAATACTTAGTGTAATAGGTTTTGTAGGACTACTACTAATATGCTTACCTGTCGCCACATATCTTTACCTGACAACCCTGAACATTACAATTAAGAGAATCTTTTTAGGCCTTAATTTGATGATCCTCTTTAACTCGATAGCTGGCATTTTTTGGTTCCTCTTACCAGCCCTTATCCATGCAGACTTTTTGATTCCGTTCGCAATGCTGATGATGGTACTAGGATACCTTCCGATTGCCTACATCATGCTAGATACGTTCATCAACCAAAAATCTAAGCTGGCAGGAGTAATTAAGCTACTGATTTTCTATGTCAATGGCATATTCATACTTTCCAGCCTGTATTTGATACTCACACACATGCCCAGCTATGCTGGCAATAATTATAGTGTTGTAATATATACGGCTGCAGTTATCGGAGATGTACTCATCGTCTCACTGTCGACAGTCCTGTTCCTGATTAATATCCCAACTCAGCACAGGTATATTTATTCAATAATATTCATTTTTTATTCGATAAGTTTCATTGGGGACACATGTGAGCTAATCAAATTTATGAACTTATACAGCCTGCCAGACGTCTCTGAAATAGTTTATGGCTTCATGTTCTTATTCTTGATAGGTGCCCTTATCGCGTACTTGCTGAGTAATGTTAAATTTACCACTATTGAAGAAGTAAATAAAAAACTTCAGGACACGACTTTGGTAGTTGAAGACCTGATCACGCAGTCCCCTGACCCCATATGCATGTGCGATCCGGCTGGCAACGTCCTCAAAACCAACAGCGAGTTTACGAAAATTATGAACATCGCATGTGGAGATGAAAAATCGATCAATATTTTCAACTATAATTTCAATACAGAACCGGACATTAAAGAGATGCTTCGAGAAGCCAGGACAGGCAAAACAGTTGTACTAGAAAGCGTGAACATACCACAGGGCGAAAAAAACAGATATTTATCACTAAAGCTCTACCCGACGTATTCGTCGGATAGAAATATCACCAGCTACATACTCATGGGTGTAGATATAACAGAGAGGAGAAACGCTTATGAACTGCTGGAAGCCAAAGTCAACGAAAGAACCTCAGAGCTTTCGATCCTGAACAACGCCTTGCAAAAAGAGATAGCGGAACACAGGATCGATGAAGAGAAGATAAAGGCATCCCTTAAAGAAAAAGAAGTACTTTTAAAAGAGATCCATCACAGGGTTAAAAATAATATGCAAGTGATTTCTAGTATGCTGGAACTTCAAACTGCATACATAAATGATAGACATCTCATAGACATAATCCGGGATTGCCAGAACAGGATCAAGTCGATGGCTTTAATTCATGAAAAACTTTACCAGTCGAATAATCTCGCCTATGTTAACTTTTCTGTGTATATATCCAGCTTGATTAGTAACTTATTGGGCTCGTACAGAAATCAGCGAGACCATATAAAAATTGTTACAGATATAGAGGATATCTCCTTTAACATCGATATGGCCATTCCGATCGGCTTATTGTTAAATGAGCTGATAACAAACTCCTTGAAACATGCTTTTGAGGAAGACACTCAAGGCGAAATATTCATAAGCATAAAAGATCAAGGGTCGGGCCAGTTTAAGATTACCGTTAAAGATAACGGAAAAGGACTGCCAGAAAATTTCGATATTAATAGTTTGAAAACATTGGGGTTAAATCTTGTAAACATACTGGTTGATCAAATCAACGGATCACTAGAGATAGTAAATGAAAATGGAACTCAGTTTGTAATCCTGTTTCCCTATGACAGATAAGCATTGTAGTCCGGTTGCTCTCATAAGTTTGATAAGATCGATAAAACTTTGGGTAAAAATGTTGGCATTATCAAGTATAATATCACGCATAATATCACGCTTTAAAAATGAAGTGATTTATGGAGGGCATATTACTGCTCTTATCGGACCATCACTGGTATTGATTTCAATAATAATTCTAGAGCTACCTCTGAATTATTATAGCCTTATGGTAGCCTACCTGATACCGCTACTGGTATATTCCTACAACTATCAAAAAGAGCTCGATATAGATGAGATGACGAACTCAGATAAAACACATTATTTATACGAACGAAATCGAGTATTTCCTCTGCTGTTCTACACATATTTAATTCTTACAGTAGTGCTTTCTATAATGATTAATAGCCTATCGTTTCTACTATTCCTGGCAATAATTTTTACCGGAGGAATACTTTATACAGTGATATTCAAGCGATTGGCTTCAATAGTACCAGCTTTTAAAAACATATTTTCGACCGCAGTCTGGGCATATTCAGGCACATTTTTCAACATATTTCTCTATTCCTTAACGCTCGACGCGATGTTTTTGTTCTTATTTATATTCATATACATAAAAATATTAATTAACAACATATTCTTTGACATTAAAGACATAGCTACAGATAAAAATGAAGGTTTAATGACCATACCAATCCTGCTAGGGAAGAAAAATACATATTACTTCTTAACATTCCTTAATCTGGCCGCTCTTATCCTATTGATCTATTCTGTATATACCAATGTGGTTCCCTTGTATACCCTTTCCCTGGGAATATTTTTCCCCTACACCCAGTACTATTTAATTAAAGGAAATACCACGGCAGGTAAAGACCTTTTAAATTATACCTACATCATGTCTGATGCAGAGTTTATATTCTGGCCAATAGCACTGTTTATGGGTAAAATTATTATGAATGTCATGATATTCTAATATCAAGTTGGGATGAGCAATGTTTGGGGTAAAGAAGAATTATGAAGAAAATTTTAGTCTGCTATTGTACGCGTCGATAATCATATTAACAATCGTTACGGTATTATTGATAATATTTAATTATATCAAGATCATAGATGAAATGCAACCAGTCATAATGACGATTATGATACTGGCCATTGTAGCATTGCATGGAATTAAGCGCTACGGCTTGAAAAGTATGGTAATCTTTTTCTTTATAGCATGGATTGTGAGCCACTTTTTCGAAGCACTGAGTATTATAACGGGCTTTCCATTTAGCTATTATAACTATGTGAACATGGAAGGACCTAGACTTTTTGACGTACCAGTCACAATAATGTTTGCATACTTTTCCATAGGATACCTGTCCTGGATGTTAGCACACGTAATTACGGGACAATATAGTAAGAAACTTGAAGGGAAAAATATATTTATAGTACCGATTATTGCGACATTTATAATGGTTATGTGGGACCTTACTATGGACCCAATAGCATCTACAGTCCACCAATTGTGGATATGGACAAACCCCGGGCCATATTTCGGTGTACCAATAATGAACTTCTTTGGGTGGTTCCTAGTTGTATTCATATTCTTCCAGATATATTCTATCTACCTTTCAAAGTATGATATAATTGAAACATTAAACACGACAATATTTACTCGAAAACCATACTGGGCCGCTGTAGCAATTCTTTACCTAATTCAGGCTACCTATGGGATAATTAACCTCAGAACTCCACCGGGTACCCAAGATATCTTTTTATCAATGGGGTTGATTGCAGTATTTACGACGCTGTTCGTAACGATAATCTCGTTGATAATTATTTCCAATAATAGAGAGTTTACGTAAACTAATTTTGGAATTTTATATATATGTCTCTACAGTTAAGACACAACGATTAAATAAAAAACTTTGAGCCTCATCAGAGGCTCAGTTCCTGCCCATTTCTCAGTATATGCACGGTCTGCCCAAACTCGTACCCCGTGTCCTCCGCCATCTCGGCGTAGGCGCTGTGCATCTCCAGAGTACCGTGAGCAGGAATCACGTGTTCAGGCTTGACCATCCTCAAGAGTTCCCAGTGGTCTTCCTTGTATGCGTGCCCTGAGACGTGGACGTTATCGTAGATCCTGGCGCCCTTCATCTTGAGCTTGGTTTCCAGCGAGTAGCGGTTTGCCATGTTGAGCTGGTTAGGTATTACGTTAGCTGAGAAGATGATCTTATCTCCGGATTCGAGCTTGTAGTCCAGCTCTCCGCTGGCGATCCGGCCGAGGATTGCTCCGGGCTCTCCCTGGTGGCCAGTGATGATGGGAAGATATTTTTCCTTCCCGTCGTCCATCATGCGCTTGACTTCTTTTACGATGGATTTCCGGTAGCCGAAGATGCGGAGATTGTCCGGCTTCTTCACGTATCCCATCTTAAGAGCCGTGCCGTAGTACCGCTCCATGCTGTTGCCGAGGAGTACTGGTATGCGGTTCATTTTTTCGGCTGCTTCGATGATGGACTTAAGCCGGGCAATGTGGGATGAGAACGTCGTTACCAGCACGCCGCTCTCCGTTTCCTCGGTGCCCAGGAGGGCGTCCCAGACCAGGTCTCGGGCGACTTTCTCCGAGGGAGTCTTGCCAGATCTGTTCACGTTGGTACTCTCCGTGATCATCGCAAGGACGCCTTCTTTGCCGATCTGCTTAAGCCTCTTGAAGTCGGGCGCTTCACCGATGACGGGTGTCCTGTCGATCTTGAAGTCGCATGCGTACAGAATCACGCCGCTGGGAGTATGGACTGCGACGAAGGCGCAGTCGATGATGCTATGCTGCACCCTGATGAGCTCGATTGAGATATTCTTTGAGAGCTCCATAATTTGTCCGCATGGGAGATCGTTGACCTTGTTAGCTACGTCGAACTTGCGCTCGGACTCGATTTCCTGTCTGATTAATTCAGCCGTAAACGGGGTGCCGATAATCGGGCACTTGTACCGGTGGGCCAGCTTGGGCACTGCCCCGATGTGATCGAGGTGGCCGTGAGAGCAGACGATGCCGATCACATTGCCATCGACATTGTTCATGATCTTGTCGTCGGGAATGGCTCCCATCTGGATGAGGTCCAGGGAGTGCATCTTCTCGATCTCGGTTTCCTCGTGGATCTGGATCCGGTCCAGCCGGACACCCATGTCCATGACGACGATATCTTTTCCGACTCTTATGGCAGTCATGTTGCGGCCTACTTCCTCGTAGCCGCCGACCGCTATGATTCCTACATCTTTCATTATTATTACATCCTGTAGTTAACTCTGGGAATAACAGGCCCCTTCTCTCAGTGCATTATAGGCCCGTTATCTCTGGGCATAGCTTGCCCATTTGAAGCCCCTTGCCTCCAGGTACTCACGGGTGTGGCCTGTGATGACTGCCGGGGCTCTCTTTAGCGCTTCTATCGATTGTGCTCCTGTGAGGAACATCGTCGCCCGAAGCTCTTCAATGTATACTTCGAGCACTTCCTGGACCTTGTCAGGACTGTCTCTCGCTGCGGACACAAGCGGCAAGGCGATACCTGCCAGAGATGCGCCGAGAGCGATGGATTTTGCTACCGTGATACCATCCCGGATCCCGCCGGTGGCGATGATAGGCAGCCCAACGTCAGCCTCGATAATGCTTACTGCCGTGGGAATGCCCCAGTCCCAGAACTTGTTGCCAAGGTGTTCGCCGATCCGGTCTTTCTCCATCCGGGCCCGGTACACTTCGACGCCCGCCCAGCTCGTGCCTCCTCTGCCACCTACGTCCAGCGCAGACACTCCCGCTTTGCGGAGTGTATATGCGTCTATGTGGCTGATGCCTGCACCAGTCTCCTTCACGATGACAGGTACCGACAGGCTTGAGGCGACTTCAGCGATCTTTTCCAGGCACCCTTTTGCATTCAGGTCGCCTTCGGGCTGGATAGCTTCCTGCAGGAAATTCAAGTGGATAGCCAGAGCGTCGGCGTCAATCATCTTCACTGCGCGCTCGATTTTTTCCAGGTCGTAGTGGAGGATCTGCGGGGCGCCGATGTTGCCATAGATGAAGGCATTCGGTGCCGCATCCCTGACGACGCGGTAGGATTCTTCCTGGGCGGGGTCTTCAAGGGCAGCGCGCTGGCTGCCTACGCCGATGCCGATTCCAAGCGCTTCTGCAGCTTTTGCGAGATTGGCGTTCACCACAGTAGTTTCCGGGTGTCCTCCGGTCATTGAAGCGATCATGATTGGAGCGCTAAACTTGTGTCCGAGGAACCTGGTCTCAGTGGAGACAGCAGACTTGTCAAGCTCCGGCAGACACCGGTGGATCAGCTCCACGTCGTCGAACCCGCTGCCGTGAGATTCCACTTTTTCATTGACGCAGATGTCAAGGTGCTCTATCTTTCTTTTTGAGGTTCCCATGATTTAGTCTCCGTGAATCAGCGTGCCTTTGCACGTCCCTCGTAAAAACTCTGACACATTGCCCGGCTTCTCCGCGTTAAAGACCAGCGACGGTATGCCTGAGGTGGCCAGATCCATCAGCTCTGTTATTTTACCGTACATACCTCCGGTGACGTCGACGCCTCCGGAACCCGACAGAGCTTCTTTCACAATATCGATGTTCGAGGGAGATATATCGTCTATAATCTTAAAGTCCTTTGCATAGACCCCGTCGACGTTGGTGCCAATGCCCACTTTTTTGGCATTGAGAGATTTTGCCAGAGCGGCAATAATCTGGTCGCCGGAGAGGATATCGACGCCCCTCGTGCGGTCTAAAGCAACGTCTCCGTGGAGGACCGGGACTATGCCCCGGGCAAGCATCTCGATGATCGGTTCAGTGCATATGTGATCTATACGGCCGTCCCGGAGCACGCAGACGGAGAGCGGGTGGACAGGTAGCGCGTATACGCCGTGGTTATAGAGCTGATCGATGATCATCCCGTTCAAGGTCTTGACCGCGTGGTGTGTCGGCCACATGCCCCGGATACTGGTCTCGTTGAGGCCGGCCTTGAGCCCGAACTCTTTAGCCTGATGGTGGCCGAACGAGCCTGCACCGTGGATGAGTACAAGCCGGGAGTTCAGGCCCTGGCTGATCTCCTCAGCAATCCGAGAGATGTGCTCCACCCGGGCGGTAGAGCTCCTGTTCTTGTCCGTGAGGACGCTGCCGCCGATTTTGAGCACTATAACGCTCATTCCTTTCGCACTCCTTCAGCCGTGGGCTTCGTGATAAAGCTGTCTCCGCACGACTTGCCGATCGCCGTAGCGATCTCTTTACACCGATCGGGCTCGCAGAGAGCTACCATGCAGCCTCCGCCACCGGCACCGGTGATCTTCGCACCATACGCGCCACACGACCGGGCAGCATTCACCTGGAGCGAGAGCTCGGGAATGCTTACACCGATAGCATCGAGCAAACCCTGATTAACGTTCATCAGCTCGCCGATGGAAACGTAGTCGTTTTTGGCGACCAGTTCCTCGCCCCGGGTTGACATATTGCCGATGCAATCCATGATACCGTCGATAATCTCGGGATAGCGCTCTTTGAGCGTCCTGACACGGGAGACCATGCGAGATGTGGACTTGGATATGCCCGTATAGCCTACGACTACGCCACACGTGATGGGCGGCAATTTTTTCTTGTCCGGCACGATGACCGTTCCACCCATTGTCGATACAAAGGTATCTGTCGGGCTGGCGGCCCCCTGGACTTCCAGCTCAGTCTGATGACCCATCGCAGCGATCTCGTCAAGGCTCAGGTTTGTCTGGTACTCGTCATTCAAAGCCGCAATTGTGGCGATCGTGACTGCTGCAGAGGAACCAAGGCCCGATGCGACAGGTATCTTAGATGAAACACTGATGTTGATCCCATCGACGGCAGCGCACTGCTGGAACTTTTTCAAAGCCACTCTGATATACGGGTTTTTATCAGGCTCATCCTTGAAGGCGGACTGGATACGGATCCCCTGTCGGGAGGAGGTAATCTCGACCGTCGTCCGAAGGTCGATAGCGCATGCTATCGCCCGCTTTCCGTAGACGACTGCATGCTCGCCGAACAAAAAGACCTTACCGGGGGCAGAATACTTGACCATAACACCCTTAAACTATTATCATTCCCGCGTAGCCGACTACCTGGCTATCGCCTGTAACGTCGCCACTGGTTGCGTATCGGACCAGTTGGGCCTTACTGGCACCACGAGCGCCGCAGACCATCATCGTGGTCGCTATAGGCCCGTAGCCGCAGGCAGTTGCATTTAAGCGGTACAGATCATCATAGAAGGTAGGGACGTCGAGCTTTTCAATGTCCTTGATCAAGGTCATGTCCTTCTTTTTAGCCACCGATATGTGCTCGTAGTGGGTAAAGTCGCTGGATGCCACAAGGACTACCTGCCCGTCATATTTTTCCAGCGCGGTGATTAGTTCTGTGGCTACTTCCCTGACTGAATCGTAGTCCTGCATGCCGAGACATATCGGTACGATTCTGAAATCCTTGAAGAAGTACTGCAGGAAAGGTATCTGCACTTCGATGGAATGCTCGCTCTGGTGTGCGATTTCATCACGATCGATAATACCATCCAGCAGCCTGACGAAATCCTGATCAACCTCTACTTTGCCGAGGGGAGTTTCCCACGGCTGGGTTGAAACGGCAACAGGGGATCCTACGCCGTAGTGGCTGGGACCCAGCAACACAAAAGTAGGAGCGCCCTCGATGGACGAGTAGACGTCAGCTGCCACACCACCCGAGTAGACGTAGCCGGCATGAGGCACGACGATGCCGCAGGCTTTGATCTTGTCCCGGGGTTCCGAAGTACCGGGGGCGAGCCTCGCGATGAGGCTGCGCACCTCCGTTTCGGAGCCGGGGTAGAACTGTCCTGCAACAGCCGGCCTTCTCATAATGATCTATGCGATCTCCGGGTTTAAATCTCCGACTCGAAATCGTTGACGGTGTAGCTGAAGCCCTGTTCGTTCCTTTCCCTGGAGACTTCCCGGGCGAGCAGCCAGTAGACCAGCGCCAGTGCCTTGCGGCCCTTGTTGTTGGTCGGGATGACTAAGTCGATGTTCGAGGTCATGTTGTTGGTGTCGCACATGGCTACGACTGGCACGCCGATGCTGATAGCCTCGGTAACTGCCTGTGCGTCGCCGATCGGGTCGGTAACGACTACTACGTCGGGCTCTGCGAAGAACATGTATACCGGGTTGGTCAGGGTGCCGGGGATGAACCTGCCGACGATGTGCCTGGCGCCGATGGCCCTGGCGAACATCTCAGCGGGATGCTGACCATACTGCCTGGCGCATACGACTAAAACGTTGGCCGGGTCATACCTGGACAGGAACTTGGCAGCGGCGCGGATGCGCTCGTCGGTGCTCTGGACGTCGAGGACGTACAGGCCGTCGCTCCTGACCCTGTATATGAACTTCTTCATGTCCTCAGTCTTTTGCTGCGTACCGATGTGTACACCTGCAGCAAGGTACTCATCCATCGGTATCAATGACTGGTAATTCTCATCTCTAATCTCTCTGACATTTTCTGTTTCTGCCATTTTTTGACAACTCCTTTATTAGTATTATCATTGTTTATGATAGTAAAACGGAAAGTCCCGGGCGGGACTTTCACGGTAAGCCTGTCGACTTTTTTACCACTTTACTACTAAAGCCTTATAAGGGGCTTTCAGTCATTCTGTCGTTTCCTATTTCCTCTCCGATGCGGATCAGCTCGTTTAATTTTGCGATCCTTTCTCCGCCTACTACGCCGGTCTTGATCAGCTCGCAGCCGAAAGCGACTGCAAGGTGAGCGATCGTATTGTCGGTGGTCTCTCCGCTTCTGTGGGACATGACTGTGGAATAACCGTACTGCCTGCCCAGCCGGATGGCATTATAGGTATCGGTCACCGTGCCGATCTGATTCGGCTTGATGAGGATTGCATTACCGGACAGGTTCTCGATGCCCTTCTCGATGCGGGACACGTTTGTCACGAACAGGTCGTCGCCACAGATAAGGCACCTGTCGCCGACCATTTCGGTGAGCCTCGCAAAGCCTTCGTAGTCGTTCTCCTGTAAAGCATCTTCTACGTAGTACAGGTTGTACTCGTCAATAAGGCCTGCAATATAGTCTATCTGTTGCTCGGTCGTGCGCTTCGTGTCCTTGTAGACGTAGTTGTTGCCGTCCCAGAGTTCTGTAGCGGCTACGTCAAGTCCGAACCGGATCTCAAACCCAAGCTCGCCCGAGACTTCGTCTACTGCCTTACTAACGATCTCGAAAGCCTTCGAGTCCTTGATCTGGGGTGCCCAGCCGCCTTCATCGCCTTTGTGGCAGATGATGCCCGCTTCGGTCAGCAGCTTCTTCACCCGCTTGTGGACAAGTGTATTGGCATAGACCGCCTGGTCGATGTTTGGCGCTCCGATCGGCGTGACAAGGAATTCCTGGATGTCCGTCGCCCCTTTTGCATGTGCGCCTCCGCCGAGCACATTACCCAGAGGGTAAGGCATCGTCGGGAATGCTCCGCCGAGGTAGCGGTACAGCGGCATTTTGAACGAGGCTGCGGCTGCTTTGGCAGTAGCCATGGAGAGCGCTACAGACAGGTTGCCGCCAATGTTGCTGAAGTTATCCGTGCCGTCAATTTCGTGGAGCAGTCTGTCGATTTCCTCCTGGTCGGCCGCGTATTCTCCGATCAGCTGGTCGATGACTTCTGACTCGAGCTTGGCGATCGCATCGTCTACCGGGATAGCGACAGCCTCATAAGAACCAGTAGAAGCCCCGGCAGGCGCTGCAGCCACACCATAGTTGCCGTCATCCGTGTAGACTTCGACTTCGATAGTAGGGTTGCCCCTGCTGTCGAAGATTTTCCTTGCCAGAATTTCGTCGATGATCAAATTTCATACCTCCCATTAAAATAATATTCCTAGAATATTATACACATGCACGGAATAGAAAAAGGTATCAGGACGACGTAGCGACCTCACGCCTTGCCGACTTATTGATTTTCCGGACTGTGATTGGCACAAGACCCTGTTCCAGCTCTAAAAGAGCAACTTCTATCGGCTCGACAGTCTTCGGGTTCTTCGCGAGGACTGGAGCACCCATGGATATTTGCAGCGCTCTGGCGCCGATGATCCTGGCACGCTCATAGCGTGTATAACGATCTTTAATTTCTTTACTGGTTGATTTGAGTTCCAATAAGACACCCCCTGGTGAATAATGGTGCACAGTGAAACTTAGTTTGCACTAAAAAACAGTGTACACTAAAAATGTGATCTGATGTATGTGTACAATAAACATTAGACATACGATGATTAAATCTGCCCTGGATTTGCCCCGGGAATCCCCCCGAGTGGTTCAGACACAATGCTTTACAGGCATTGCGTATAAAGATGGTTGGTGGGATCGCTGAGATTTGAACTCAGGTTTCCGCGTCCCGAACGCGAAAGGATGGACCAGGCTACCCCACGATCCCAACGCATCTTTATTTACTGGTACGGTGCCAGCACATCGACGAGCTCAACGTGCGAAAGCAGCATGCGTCTGCAGCAATACCGCTCTACGCCCAGATCGTCGAGGATGTCGCCGACCTTCAGTACTTCGCCGTGCTGCAGGTTCATTTTTCTCTCCTCAACGCGGGCCTTGTATTCTTCCCACACTTCGGAGATGACCTTGCCACAGGTGAAACATCTGACGGGTATCATTTGATGATTGTCTCCATAGTATATTGGGGGTTATCCCCCAATAATTATACTGAGAGTTCTCCCAGTATTTCCCCCGGGGTTTCCCCCAGGAGCTTAACGGTACGACTTCTGGAACTTGGCTCTTGCGCCAGATCCGCCGTAGTTCTTCGGCAGCTTCTGCCTGACGTCGTTGACAAGCAGGTTCCTGTCGTGCGCGAGGAATGCGTCGCGAAGTGCGACATCGTTGGTCCAGTTGACGAGGCCCCTTGCGATGGCGCAACGAGCAGCCTCTGCCTGGCCCATGTAGCCTCCGCCGCGTATCTCGACGTTGATATCGAGGGACTTGGCAATCTCGGAGCCTGCGATGATCAGAGGCTCGGAGATCTTGAGCCGGACGAGCTCGTTCTCCAGTGCATCTAAGGGGACCTTGTTGATCCTGATGACACCGGTGCCCTTCCGGACCGTGGCGCGGGCGATTGCGGTCTTGCGCTTGCCGCTCGTGGTTAAAACTTTCTTCTCGGCCATGTGATCACCTTTAGAACTTTGCTCCCAGCAGCTTGGATACCTCGCCGAGCGGCATGTACTTGAATGAGCTCAGGCGGTTGTAGCTTGCCTGTTCCAGGGTTACGGCGGGCTGGCCTGCGAACTCCGACGGAGTTCCGATGTAGACCTGCAGCCTTGCCATTGCATCCTTGCCACGCTGCGTCTTGTACGGCAGCATGCCCCTGACGGTCCTTCTGAGGATCTGATCAGGGCGCTTGGGGAAGTACGGGCCCTTTTCGGTCGTGCCACGCACGTAGGTCTGCCGGTACTCTGTGATGTTGTTGAGCCTGGAACCGGATAAGATCGCCTTTTCGGCGTTGATGATAATGATCTCATCGCCCTCGAGTAGTTTCCTGGCAACCAGACTGGCTAGCCTGCCGACGATAAGTCCATCTGCATTGATTAAAACCATGTCTTTGCCTCCTTACTTGAGTATGCGGACTCCCTTGCCCGTGGGATTCGTCTTCATGAGCTGCTCGATGGTCATGCACTTGCCTTTCGCTTCGTCGATGAGGACCTCTGCGGTCAGGCTGAAGTTCAGTGCAGCCACAGTCACGGGGTGATTCAGGTTACCAGTGCCCAGGACCTTGCCGGGGACAATGATAGTCTCGTTCTCCTTAGTGTACCTGTTGATCTTGCTAAGGTTGATCTCCGCATAGTGTCTTGCCGGCTTCTCCATCCTCTCTGCAATGTCCCTCCAGATACCTACGTTCTGTTCCCGGGACTTCGCCTTGAGGTCGGCGATAAGCTGTAACACTCTCGGGTTGGATTTCTTGATGCGCTTCATTGGTAGTTCCTCCGTAAGGCCTGCCGGTTAAGAACCGTCGGCCCGACTCACACGATTGCCGTGTTCGGACGTAAGTCCATTCGCCAGATAAGACAGAGCTTATCCTACGGTATTAGTCATCGTTGTGACGATGCGAATCTCTTAATGCCATTCGAGCATATGAAGTTTTCGGTGCTTAAAAGATTTCTATGCCGTTCACTACGTATAAAATATATACGAACAGATGTTTCTCGTAATACTACTTCTCTTTAACGCACATTTATTCTGCCGCGCAAGCGTATCTTCCGCTCATATACCAGCTTTATCACTTGTGGGCAGGAACTGCCCGATGATGTCGACGATCCGGGACCGGGCACCGTCGGAGACCCTGGGGTCCGATATCCAGAAATGGAGCTCGTAGTCCACGTTGTCCTTACTGATGCCCATCTTGTAGAGGGTTTCGCCCTTTCCTGAGGAAAAGCCGGGTATGGACGACGCCTCTGACCGGAGCCTGTCGATTAACCCGGACATATCGACGTTCCGGGGCATGGTAAAAGGTAGTTTTACCAGGTACTGCCGGGTCCGGGTATAATTCGTGATGGGCGTGGTCAGGTACGTGGAGTTTGGTATCGTGATCACCAGCCCATTCAGGCCCCTCATTGTCGTCGACCTGAAGCTGATGCCCTCCACGACACCGGTATTTTCCCCGACCTTAATCACGTCGTCTATCTCGAACGGCTTCTCGATGTATACGATTGTGCCGCCCAGCAGATTTGATATGACGAGTTGCGACCCCAGGACGATCACGGCGCTGATCAGCCCCAGGCTCACGATAAGCGAGTACAGATGGATGTCGAAGACTGCCAGGATATTGACGATGGCGAGTATGAGAGTCCCATAGGTAACTACAGTATTAAGAAACCGTAGCAGCTTAGGCGGCAGCTTATAGTCCCGGGCAATCTGGGCCAGGGCGATCTTCAGGAAGTTGATGACTACTAACGCTATGATGAGGATGGCAATGGCCAGCAGGATCTTGTTCCAGTTACTGTAGAAGAACTCGACGAGATTGAGAGCTGCCTGAGTAGTTGCGTCCGCCGGGCTTGTGGACTGGAACATCAGTGGTCTCCCCGCCCCCCATACTATGCGGTGCCAAAATAAAACGGCATTCCAAGCCCGCCGTTGGCCATGCTGGTGCTGCCAAACACACCCACGCTGCCATAGCCGAGCCCCAGCCCTAGCGGGGAATAGAATCCTCCCAGATCCAGGGTATCGCTCTCAGTGGTGAGCTGGAACTTGATGCTTTCGGCGTACTTGATGCTCGCCCTGTTGCTGGACACCGTCGGGGAGCTGAGACCCATAGAGCCCACGCCTATGCCGGGAAAGGCGATGAACGCATTATCAAGATCGGCTTCGTATGCCATGTCTTTGGCGAATGCAGCAGTAGCCGCGTCGTGGCTCGCCGTCGGGTAGCCGAAATTCACGCCCAGCGAGATCCCGTTATAATAAGGGCTTACGAAGCCGTTTACTGAAGTGGGATCAGCTCCAGACGATATCGAGCTGGATATGATACCATATCGGGACATGACGTCAGAAACATCGAGACCGTCGTTAGTATAAGTATAACTCTCGCCAGGGATGCCTGCTGCGCCGGTACCCCCGACGCCCATGGTCATCGGAAACCCGTACATATTCACGTTAGCGAAACTGCTCGCGGAGGCCTGAGGAAACGTGGCCGTCAGCAAGAGCAGAGCACAGACAACGAATGACGTATACCTGAGCATGCAACACCCGTCCAACATCAAGAGAAGGTATGCACCGTCGAATAAATATATTATCAGCCGAAGTAACGATAACAAGCGTCAGAATTAGAAAAAAAGGCATAAATAACCAAACTAACTATAAATAGCCCGTTTTACGGTTTTTTACTGATGGAATAATACACAGGCGTCAAGACAGCACATTTAGTAGCCCATGCCAATCATTAGAAACCGTTGTAAAAAGGAGGGTAAAAGATTCCCCAAAAGGAAGACTGAAACGAACTGGAGAGAGTCTCCAGCCCGTCAATCATCCGTTGACTGATTCCCAACCTATGCGTATATTTTCTGCTGGCTTAAGTGGTTGATGCCGGAGCTGCCGTCGTGGTTGCAGGCATGCTGGTAGCCATGGACGGGGCAGTGGCCAGCGGGCGGTTCATACCCAGGCCGAACTGGCTGGTGCCCAGGCCGGTGCCCAGGCTGGTTCCGAGGCCGAATCCGCTGAGACCGCCTGCACCGAGGCCGTAGCCGAGTCCAGTGCCCAGGCCGGCAGTACCGATGCCTGCACCGATACCGGGAGCGCAGGGGTTAGCTGCGGCAGCCGGTGCACAGGGTGCTGCAGCAGGGATAGCTGCTCCACAGGCACTGCCGAGCGGAACGGTGGTCACCTGCGGGATCATCGAGGTCACGGGCACTGTGGTCGGAACGGGTACAGTGCACGGGACAGTGGTCGAGGTAACTGCCGGAGTAACTACCGGGACAGGGATAGTCTCAGGGACTATAACTGCCTTGGGAACAGTCACAGGCGCGAAGCTCGTGACAGGGACCGTAATGGGTACCTGCTGAGGAACGGTAGCCGGGACTGTTACCGGGATCTGGGACGTGACAGGAATGTTGCAGTAGATCTGTGCAATGCAATCCTGCGGGGGCCCGTATGCCACTGGTGCACCGCAGGGTCCGCATGCTCCTCCCAGACCGATAGGTGCTCCTAATCCTGCTCCAATACCACAAGCGCCGCCGAGCCCGAACTGAGCAAAAGCGGGTGTCGTAACCAGCAATGCAGCGAGAGCTACAATTGCTGCTACTGTAATTTTACTTGCCATTTTCATAACTACACCTCCGAAACTGCAATGTTATGTCTAACTATACAAAATAAATATATTATTATTTAAAAATACGAAATGTAACCGTTCTGAAGTATTTTAACGCATTCTGGGTAATATTTAGAGCTAATTGTTAAAATAAAAGACAATAATAAGCAACGAGTTACAATAAGACCGAAAATAGGCTTGATTTGCAATACAGAGGTCAAATACACGGCGGGTATCGGAGTGAATGGCTATTCTATCCCACAGGCGATACGAAAACTATAGAAAAATGGATGAAAAAGACGTGGCGCTGCAATAGGGGCGAAACGCAGGCATATCTACAATACTATAGAAATAGAGCAGTGTCAACGGCAAGCTCATATAATATATTATCGAGTGCTCTGAGCAGAAAAATAAAAAAATACGTATGGCAGGCCTAAAATACCGGGAAGCCAGTAAAAGGCAGGGCCACCTGCGTATTCTCGAAGTGGTTATTGTTGGCTATGACGTTGTTGAACTTCGTGCTGGTAAGGCTCTGCTCTGCCAGTGGCACACCGAATGCCGAGCCATCGAAAGCCGCGCCATGCGTTTCATCCATACTCAGGCCGAGGACATACCCGACATCGCCTGCAGTAACAGCCCCGACGCCACCATAGCCATAGGGGTAGCCCGCCATAGAGGCGAGATCGTAGTTTACTCCCCAGGTGACTCCGAGGTCCATGTCGGCAATGCCAAGGGCTGTGCCGGCAGCGCCCACGCGCTTGCCAATGTTAAAATTAATAGTATCGCCGATTTGCTTGTTCAAGGTGATCCCGGTGCCGATGAACGCCCCTGCAGGCACGGCGCATGCAGCAAGAGCTACAGCCAGCAGCAAGATCATTACGCCCGTCTTATCCATAACTACCCTCCTCAATAGTATGTACGAATTTATTAAATCATAATAAATATATTTGTAGCTTATCGAGCGAATAAAGCCGCCTGCGGCGGCAATATTAGTATATGATAAAGAGAGACAGGCCATACTTCTGCACCGGACCAGCGATTGCTGCTCAGGATACGCAGCGTATTAAAAGACGACGTGACGGACAGTGATCTGCGGATAATGATCTGCGAGTAGCGACCCCATGAGAAACGAGCGATAATACAATAGAACTCGACTTCCCATTTCCAGAGCACTTCGTTTAAGGAAATGGGAAGTAAGCGCCGTTAAGCGCTTACCATCCAATCTTCCCTCATCTTCTCGTGTGACATAGGTCTGAGTTGCTAGGTGGTCGGCTTACCACCACCAGCCGCCCCAGGCCGGCCAGCCCCAGCTCAGGCCCCAAGTGGGCCACCATGTGCCGAGACCCCAGCCGCCCCAGCCCCAGCCACCCCAGCCCCAGCCGCCCCACCAGGCGGCAGCGGGCAGAGCGAATACCAGAGCGGCCAGCACGAGAAGAACGAATATGGCTAACTTTTTCATCTCCACATCATTCCCTCCTGCAAAATGAATCTTCGTAAGTGGTAATAAATAATTTAGGATAGGAAATTATCGAAAATCGTGCTTATTCCAGAATGATTCCATAAAATGCGAGATATGAGGCCATTTTGAAAGGAAAAGAGGCATTATATCCAATTGATGACAATTTTAAACGATAATTTCCGGATATTGTCCGGTAAAAGATTTTTCCGTCAGTACAGCAATCTGGCTAAAAAAGTCTTCGAGGGATCACTTGATCCCCGACCCGGAGGGCCGGGACTTGAGTGACCCCTGAATACTCCTGCTCAGCACAGGGTCGGGGCCGGGATCAGCGAAGCGGCGATGCCACCGAGCGTGAACGGGAACCCGAAGCCATGAGCCCCGAAGAACAGCGGAGCACTCTTGACGCAGCCACCGAGACCGAACATCCACGGAGTCACACCAAAGCCAGGCCCGACACAGCCACCCGGAGAGCCCAGGATAAAGGGCAGACCCTGACAGACTGCCGCTGCAGGCAGGCACGCGGGAATCGCGGGTACAGGTGGTGCACATACCGGCGGAATCAGCGAAGCGGCGATGCCACCGAGCGTGAACGGGAACCCGAAGCCATGAGCCCCGAAGAACAGCGGAGCACTCTTGACGCAGCCACCGAGACCGAACATCCACGGAGTCACACCAAAGCCAGGCCCGACACAGCCACCCGGAGAGCCCAGGATAAAGGGCAGACCCTGGAAGCAAGCGCCACCAAGGAAGCACGGGCTGAAGAACGACCCGGCTCCGAAGCACGGGCTAAACTGGCCCCAGTTCAGGCCGAACGGACCAAAGCCGGCACCAAGTACCCAGTTGAACGGGAACGCACCTATTCCAAACCGGGAGAAGCCCCAGTTGAACGGGAATCCGAAGCCGCCGAACGCACCGAATCCAGCCGCTGTGGCGGTACTGGCAACGGAGGAGGTCAGCGACGACGCTGCGGTTGTCGCAGCGGTAGCGGATCCAATACCGATCTGAGCAGATGCCGGCATGTTGAACGCGATGAGGACAACAGCCAGCATCGATAATACGGCAAATTTCTTTATCGAACTCATACAATCCCCCCTACTTGACATTGATTAAGTAAAGGAAACGATAATAAATATATTATTATGTGTTATAACGAAATCGAACCGCTTTCAAATCTATTATAACAGCCTCAGGACGAAATAGCCAGATATGTCATGCCGGGTAACACGTGACAGGAACGACACATTGCCCGGAGCAGAGGTGTAGCACTGAGGTGTAACAGAGGCACATATGAAAAATAAGTAAAAGGAGAGGTGTACGCTGCCGGATCGCAGCGCATGCCGGCCTGCCGTGGCCAGACTACAGCGCACCCCACTTACAGGAATCCCATAGACGGTACCGGAGAGCCGCCGATGCTCAGGTACGGGTATGCGAAGGCCATGAATTGCTTTTCCTGCATGAACTTGTTGCTCATCAGGAAATCATCCCTGGCCCCGGACTGGGTGATAGTCGGGAAAGCAGACCCGAAGAGGCTGCCGGTGTCGCAGAAAGAGCCTCCGGACGTCGGGAAGGAAACTGCTGCAGACTGACTTTCCGAGGACTCGGCAAGGTTGTTTTCAAAGGCGGTCAGCGTGTGATCCTGCACCAGCGTTGGGAAGCCCCAGGACATCGGGACAAGAGACGCACTTGCCGGAATGGATATGAGAATGGCGGCCAGCGCCAGCAAAACTACGGTAAAGAGTTTTCTAACCATTATACTACCCTCCTCAATGATTGTTTCTATGTTATATGGGCTTGAATTAATATATTGGTCCATAATAAAACGAATATTCTCATAGTGAGGCAGGTTAAATACGCCTATAGAATCGGCCAGTCAGGACCTGTCGAAACCATGATATGTCAAAGTCAAGAACAGCCGAAGTCAGGGCCTGTCTATAAGCAGAAATAAAAATTTAAAGGAAGGAGGCGTGTAGCCCCCCTTCAAACTATTTAGAAGCCGAAGCCGAAGCCCGGGATTGCAACGCCGCCGACACCGACGAACGGATAGGAGAATGCAGCGTTCTCAGTGGTCTGCGCAAAGTCGCAGTGAGTCAGCACCTGGGTCTGAGCTACAGTCTGAGCGATCGTCGGGAAACCAAGCGTGAAGCCAGGAGTTACAGGGCATCCGTCGAGCAGGGGCGTGCCAGTGTTAGCGAACGAAAGGGCGAAAGCCTCAGTGTCCGTAGCAGCTGCCGTATCCCTGTTAAATGCCGTTGTAGTACCGCTCTGCACAATCGTCGGGAAACCAAAAGCAGTTCCGACCAGGTTCGCACCGGCAGGCACAATCAGAGATGCGACGACCACTGCCAGTACAAAGAGTATTCCGTACTTAATCACCTTACTCATATACTACCCTCCTCAATTATTAAAAGTAGATTGGCAATCGTCAATTAATATATTGTCAAATATAAAAACGAATCTTACAGGTTTCAAGGCGATAAAAGGCAGGTAGAGCCCGGCATAGGAATATATATGGTCGGAGTACAGGTGCGATGGATGAGAGAGAGGAAAAGATGCCTGATATACAATAGCGTTGTCAAGGGCAGGGCATATCACCGGGAAGGACCCAGGGTGAGTATTACCCGGTTTCGTTTCTTAAGAGAAGCAAGGCAGGAGAAGTAATGTTAAAAAATTGAAAAGTAGGAGGCGTGTAGCCCCCAGTCATCTGGTTTAGAAGCCGAAGCCGAAGCCCGGGATTGCAACGCCGCCGACACCGACGAACGGATAGGAGAATGCAGCGTTCTCAGTGGTCTGCGCAAAGTCGCAGTGAGTCAGCACCTGGGTCTGAGCTACAGTCTGAGCGATCGTCGGGAAACCAAGCGTGAAGCCAGGAGTTACAGGGCATCCGTCGAGCAGGGGCGTGCCAGTGTTAGCGAACGAAAGGGCGAAAGCCTCAGTGTCCGTAGCAGCTGCCGTATCCCTGTTAAATGCCGTTGTAGTACCGCTCTGCACAATCGTCGGGAAACCAAAAGCAGTTCCGACCAGGTTCGCACCGGCAGGCACAATCAGAGATGCGACGACAACTGCCAGTACAAAGAGTATTCCGTATTTCAGTATGTTACTCATTTACTACCCTCCTCAATAAGCAAATCAATGTTATTGATATATAATTAAATATATTATCAGTGTTTGCGGTGAATAATTCCTGCAAATGATCGCTAATAAGCAGCAACAGATACCGCTCAAATTGATCTCGTTCGAAACATAAATCACAGAGTTCCGGAAAGATTACACGATACGGATACACCGGCACAATTGTGAAAAAAACCACACTCCCCTCGTCCGACATCAGTACATATTCAGCGGATATTTGAAACTGCCCGGGATACCGGGCAGTCCATTTATTCAAATTAGAGACAGAGGTTAGATAACAGGCAAAGTGAAAACCATCAGTGTTATCAGAGGTGGGTTCGGATGAAGCTAAGCGACGAGGAGCTTGTCAGGCTTGTACTGGATGACGAAGATTTTAAAAACGCCGCCAGTATCAACGAAGTCAAAGGAGTTGTCCGCAGGGTTCTCAGAAAACGGCTGATCGATATGCACATAAACGATAGTTCAGAGGTCAGCGTGCGCCAGTGCATGGTCAACAGGCACCTCGAATGGATCACGCTTAAGATTCTGCTGGACGTCGACGGCATACTGGTGATACCAGACCATCTGGACGACCTGGAATACTTCAAAATGGCGCGGGAACAGAAGTACCAGAATAATTCAGGCTGAGTAACAGAGACAATAAAAGTAGAAAGATGGAGCCATCGCTCCAGATCCAGCTTATTTCTTAGCAGGAGCCCTGCCGCCGGCAGCGCCTTCCTTCTTTTCCTTCTTCGGGGCCAGCTCGTCGAGAGGCTTCTCGCCGTAAGCCGCCACAGTGGCGTTGACCTGCACAATCTCAGCGCTGATCTCGTCGCCGCGGAGCAGTTTTCTCCTCCTCATGCCGTTTTCTGTCGGGTGGTAGCCGATGCCGCCCGAAACGAGCACCCTTCTGCGGACCTGGCCGGGGATATCGCCCCTCATAGGAATGCCATCCTTGTCAGAGCCGCCGGTGATGATCAGCTTGTATCCGGGAAGGCCGGCGGTCTCGCCGTCGATCTCGGAACCGATAGGCTTGCCGATGAACTTGTTGACCCTGGGGCCGGTGACATCCACGTTGTAGGCCTTGCCGGTCTTGGGGTCGGAAACTACTAGCTTGAAATCTGCCATCTTATATCTCCTTCTTCTTTCTTAGATACAAATAAAGTATTTATAAGTTTTACTTGTGACCACACAATCGTAATCCGCCTATGAACCTATCAGAGTTCGCCCGAATTCCTGGAATCCGGATATCCTGCGGACGAGAGTCGGCATGAAATTCAGGCGTCCGGCGTATATAAATATTGCGGTAAAGCGCCCGCAACGACTTATATCAACAAGTATATGGGTGGTACAAGATAACTATCCCGCAAGCAATAGTAATTATATATTATATTTAGGCTACCTGTGCAAAAATTACCGGCTGGTAGTAAAGCTTATATATAAGAAAAAAGAAGCCGGTTACAAGTGAAGCTATATGAAAGACAACGATATGCTAGCTAGTACCCTTGTCCTCATCGACAGGTCCTGCGATCTCGCAAAGATCGAAGACAGGCATCGCATGATTTTGAAGAGCATCTATCGCAAGCTTACGGTCGATATCCCCATTGTGCTCGACGACGGCAGCACTGTGGTCTTCCGCGGGTATCGCTCCCAGCACAACAATGCCCGTGGCCCGGTCAAAGGCGGCATCCGCGTCGCCCCCGACGTCACAGAGAACGAGGTTACGGCTCTATCCATGCTGATGTCACTGAAGTGCGCCGTGCTTGGCCTGCCCTACGGCGGCGCTAAGGGCGGCATCATCGCCGACCCGAAAAAGCTTTCGAAGGCCGAGATGGAACGCCTGTGCCGTGGCTATGTCCGCGCTATCTCCCCGATCATCGGCTCGTCCAAAGACATACCGGCCCCGGACATGAACACTACCCCGGAAACCATGGGCTGGATGCTCGACGAGTACGAGAAGATCGTCGGCCACCACGATCCAGCGGTGTTCACGGGCAAGCCGCTGATACTTGGCGGCAGCAAGGGAAGGAATACCGCAGTAGCATGGGGAGGCATCTTCATCATGGAAGAAGTCGAGCGCATGCTGAACGCGCACTACACGACCTACGCCATCCAGGGCTTCGGCAACGTAGGCGGCAACCTGGCTGAAATCCTGCACCACCAGCACAAGAAGGTAGTGGCGGTCAGCGACTCTCGGGGCGCAATCTTCAACGCCAACGGCCTGGACATCGACGCCGTGATCCGCCACAAGGAGAAGACCGGATCGGTAGCCAACTTCCCCGGCGGAGACAACATCACCAACGAGGAACTGCTGGAGCTGAATGTAGACGTCCTTGTGCCCTCCGCTAAAGAAGACCAGATCAGCGAGAGGAACGCGGACCAGATCAAGGCAAAGGTCATCCTGTGCCTGGCCAACGGCCCCATCGATCGCAAGGGCAGCGAAATGGTCGGCGCCCGTAACATTCTGGTATTACCCGACGTCCTTGCCAACGGCGGCGGAGTAGCTGTCAGCTACTTCGAATGGGTACAGGGCAGGGAAGGCTACTACTGGAGCGAGGAAGAAGTCGCCCAGCGGCTGAAGGGCCTCATGAAGAACGCCTTCAACGATGTCTACAAGACAGCCCAGGAGCTACACTGCGACATGTACACGGCAGCCTACGTCGTCGGCATCCGCAACATTGTAGCCGCAATGAAGGCCAGGTCGAGAGAAGGAGAACAGGTAGTTCCGTCGACCAGGGTGAGCAGCGCCCCGACCCCGACACCCCTGGTAAGGTCGCCGGTCACAAAGCATTAAACTATAACAGGGATCTAAAACGGCTATGAGTGGCCTGGCAAGGCAGAGTCCTGTGCCAGGCCATTAGCACTTTTATTTTTTCCAGCCTTCTCCTGACGAACTGCCGGTAATGTTTTTCTGGTGCCAGCTTTCCGGCATAGCCCCTGTCAAAAACATTTCTCCCGATAGCCGGAAGCTGAGCATCAGGATACTCTTGCCGAACTCTGCGCCCTCTGCGAGTACGGTTTATTACCATGGAATGTGAAAATTTTAGCTATGAACGACGGCGACTTCCTCTCAGACACCCTGGCCCTGATCGACCTGGCCTGCGATCTCACCGGAATCGATGACAGGCATCGCGTGCTCCTGAAAAACGTTTCGCGTCGCCTGTCGGTCGAGTACCCGGTCGTGCTGGACGATGGGAGCACGACCATAATCAACGCTTACCGGTTCCAGCACTGCAACGCCCGCGGGCCGTATAAGGGCGGTGTGCGGATAGCTCCGACAGTGTCGGAGGCAGAGGTCGCTGCGCTGGCGATGCTGATGTCATTGAAATCGGCGGTGCTGGGCCTGCCCTACGGCGGATCGAAAGGCGGGATCGTCGTCGACGCCAGAAAACTGTCGCCATGCGAGATGGAACGCCTCTGCCGGGGCTACATCCGTGCCGTCTTCCCGGTCATCGGCCCTGCCAATGACATACCGGCCCCGGACATGAATCTCTCGCAGGATGCCATAGGCTGGATGCTGGACGAGTACGAGATGCTGGCCGGACGCTATGAGCCGGCGGCTATCACCGGCAAGCCGCGGGTGATTGGCGGCAGCCATGGGCGGGCGACAGCAGTCGCCCGGGGCGGCGTATATATCATAGAGGAGGTAGAGCAGAGGCGCAACATATATTATTCGACCTACGCCATCCAGGGCTTCGGCAACGTAGGAGGCAGCCTGGCCAAAATCCTGCACGGCATGGACAGGACAGTCGTGGCGGTCAGCGACTCGAAAGGCGGCATCTTCAGCGCCAATGGCCTGGATATCCCGGCGGTCGCAAAACACAAAGCAGAAACTGGCTCCGTCGTAGATTTCCCTGGCGCCGACAACATCACCAACGAGATGCTCCTGCAACTGGGCGTAGACGTCCTGGTGCCCGCAGCCAGAGAAGACCAGATCAGCGAGAAGAACGCTGACCAAATTAAGGCGAAGATCATCCTGTGCCTGGCTAACGGGCCGATCAACCAGAAGGCCAGCGAGATACTCAGCGCCCGTAATATTCTGGTATTACCCGACGTCCTTGCCAATGGCGGCGGGGTAGCTGTCAGCTACTTCGAATGGGTGCAGGGCCGGCAAGGCTACTACTGGAGCGAGGAAGAAGTCGCCCGGCGGCTGAAGGATCTCATGAAAAACGCCTTATACGACGTATACAGGATGTCCCTGGAGCTACGTTGCGACATGTACACGGCGGCCTATGCCCTTGGCGTTAGAAACATCGTCGAGGCAATGGAAGCCCGGTCATTCGGATAGTCCCATTTCCTTGCCTTGCCCTGACGCGACTCCGCCGAAACGATCATAATAGATCTTTAAAAGTACCAGAGACAGATTACATATCGTGGCATACAGGTTCAACATAAAGACGATCAGATCGTTAATTCCATAGCCATAGATCGTGAGACAGAGCGAGCCGGTGAACAGGATAAGCGGGTAGTACAGCGATATATCCTTCGCGCTCTTCGTTTTGAACAGGCGGTAAGCCTGCGGGAAGAACGCCGACGCCAGCAGCAGGCTGCCGAAAATGCCGATTTCAGAGTACCCTACCATAAGAGAACCAACGTATCAGTGGGTAGCTTGAAGGGTATAATATCTTTTCGATGAAAGCTATGGCCGGGTCCTGCGCCGCCTGTACTTCTTCTTCCCCTTATGCTCGCGGCCGGGCGTCCTGAATTTATCCCTGGAGAACTGCCGCAGCCCCTCGATGGTGCCCATGAAGGTGCCGTCGAGCAGGTATACTTCGGATTCCTCGAGGTGGACCGCTTTCGATGTGAACAGCGGCCCGAGAAGATCGCTGTGGAAAGACTCGTTGAACGCGACGCCGCCGCACAATTCATTGAACGACGGTACGATGAATAGCTCGGGATCATGCCACTCGAACTCGTCTGCCCGGTAATTGGCTGCGACAACATCTCTGTCGAGCTTCGCCCGAATCCAGGCCTGCTTCGTGAGAGTGTGACCGACAACGTCAGTGAGCTTGATCGTAGGGTGGTTATGGGATATGACCCAGTGGCTGCACTTGAGCAAATCTTTATCCGGCCACGTGTGCCCG
The DNA here is from genome assembly GCF_000063445.1 of Methanocella arvoryzae MRE50. Classification (NCBI taxonomy): domain Archaea; kingdom Methanobacteriati; phylum Methanobacteriota; class Methanomicrobia; order Methanocellales; family Methanocellaceae; genus Methanocella; species Methanocella arvoryzae. Next base: position 2,868,920 of record NC_009464.1, on the reverse strand, counting down.
TGGAAGTAGGCGACACCGTCGATGATGGCACCTTTAGAGTCGTGAAGAGTGATGTCAGGGTTGCGGGGGATGAGCTTCTCGATGCCGCCGTCGTGGTTGCCCGGGATGATCTCGACCAGCGCTTTGCGGGCGATCTCGTCGAGGAAAGCCGGCACCTCGTCTTCCTCCTGGAAGGAAGTGCGCGGCACGTTGTGCTTGATATCGCCCAGTAACACGACCCGGTCAGGCTGCGCTTCCCCGATGTAGCCGTTGAGCCGGTCGATGCGCCTGGCTATCTGCGAGGGGATGTTGATGCCGCTGTAGTACAGGTCGTGCTCGATGCCGAGGTGCACGTCGGCGATGACCAGCGACGTTTCCTCGTTCTTCACGACCAGCGCGGGCGCGTCCAGTAAAGGTAAAAGATCGGGCATAAAACTGCTGGAAGAGACTGTCCCGTCTAAGTTCATATCCTTTTCCTCGGCAGGAGAGCGGAGGTATAGAATCTCCAATTCGCTATTTGGAAAAGGAAGACAAACCACGACGACTCGACACTTCGTCCTAACCACAGAGACGCACAGAGAAACGGTTCACCACAGAGACACAGAGTGCACAGAGACGCACAGAGTTTTTGGATAGATAAATCGTACTCAATCACTAATTGAATATGTCTCTGTGAATCTCTGTGCCTCCGTGGTAACCAGTACTCTGTGAACCTCTGTGCGTCTCTGTGCCTCTGTGGTAAATAGTCTATGTGTCCATGGTTATGGGTACTCTCGAGAATTATCATCAAGGACTACCGGAAAATATTTTTATGTCTCCCGGCAAACGTTATTAACTTTTAAGCGCTATACCAAGTAGAAGGTCACCATCGTGTTCATCGGCGTAGATCACGGCACTACAGGCATCCGTTTTGCAGATACAGAGGGGCGCTGGGTAGAGATATCCAGAAAAGATGCGAAGGACATGTCCCACGAGCAGATCATAACTACAGTGCTGCAGGGCCTGGGAGTGAGAAAGTCTGACGTAGAACTCATTGCCGTCAACTACTCCATGGGCGACGGCATCTCGGAGATCACCCCGATTAAAAAAGTGCAGAACAGGGGCATCATCAGCCGGGAGGGCGCCGGAGTCCACATCGGCGGCGGGACCAACGTATACGATGCGATTGAAGCGTCAGGCATCCCTGCGGTAATCGTGCCGGGCATTCACCGGGGAAACTACGGCCACCCGTGTTTCAGGGCATATTCCCACGGCGCCAGCGCAGATAAGCTGGGCATCGCCTATAACGCTCACCTGATTTCGGGTGACAGGAACTTTATCGTCTCCGACATCAGCTCCAATACGGTGACGATGGGCGTCCGGGACCTGAAAATGCTGGGCGCCATCGATGCCTGTATCTTCGCCCCGGGCGTGCACCACGGGCCGCTGGACTTGCAGGCGATACGAGACGTCGATTCCGGGCTGATGACTGCCAACGATGCCTTTTCGACGGCCGGAGTGACTAAGACGATTCCCTTCAAGTCGCTGGATGTATTGATCGGGGCCCTTGAGCATAACGAGCCTGACGCCCTCTGGGCATTCGACACTATAGCAATTTTCGCTGCTATGGAGATCGCCTCCTTTTTGCTGCTGGTGCCGGACGCAAAGGTCTTCACTGCAGGCTCGGTCGGCTCTATGGACATAGTACTTGAGAGGATCTCCGGGCTGGTAAAGAAGGATATTAAGGTGCTCGGGAAAATGTCAGCAGCGGTTGGGCTGGCCCAGATTGCCCGGGACGTTCACCGCGGTAAAAAGGACATCCTTGGAATAGGAGTCCAGTAAAAACTAATTTTTCCAGCCTGGCACCATCTCGAGGAAGTACCAGTGGAACCTCAGGTCATCTGTCAGCTCCGGGTGGAAGGCCGACACCAGCAGGTTCTGCTGCCTCGCGGCCACGATGAAATCGTCGTATTTAGCCAGCACTTTGACATTCTGGCCAGCGCTGACGATGGCCGGGGCCCGGATGAAGACCGCGTTGAAGGGCTCGTCGAAGCCGGCTATCGCCAGAGGCGCCTCGAAGGAGTCGATCTGCCTGCCGAAGGCGTTGCGGTTGACAGTAATGTCCATCAGCCCGAAAAGCTGCTGCTTCGTCTTTGTCACTTCCTCGTCGCCGCGGCTGGCCAGTAAGATAAGCCCGGCGCAGGTACCCCAGATCGGCATACCCTGCCTGGCCTTTTCGATGATCTCCTGCGCTATTCCCTCCCGCCAGGCAAGCCTGCATAACGTGGTGCTCTCCCCGCCGGGGATGACAATAGCGTCGCACGTCGGCACGATACCGGAGTGCTTGATAGTCACTACCTCACCCTTACCGCCGAGCGCACGCTTCATAGCCTCCACGTGCTCCTCTACATTGCCCTGAATAGCGATGACACCGATGCGCATAATCTTCTGCCCGCATATGATACGTGAGAGCTTTAAAACTTTTCCACGCCGGCAAATAAAAATAACGTAAAAATGCTCGGGGCCGAGACGCCTCGGTATTAGTTCGTAAAGACGAATAGCAAGCGGTCTCATAATTCATTGCGATTGCCTGTTAAAATAATACGATGCCCAAATGAACATTACCAGCCTGATTCGATGAGCATCTGTCTAATCTGTCTAATCTATACAATCTGTGTCCAGGCACAGCGCAGCGATCGTCATCACATCGCCCGCATCGGACGCCTGCAATTGCAGGCGTCCTGGCGGGCGAACATAGGTGATAAGATCCTATGGACCCTCTAATAAGGATACATATTTCCTTATTGTATAACGAATAAGATATGGGACAGCCTGAATAACGCAAGGGCGCAAGTAGATAATGAGAAAACCTTTGCGTCTTTGCGTCCTTGTGCCTTTGCGATTTAAAATCAAGGCGGCCTGTCGCCGCCTATCTATATGTTATTTTCCAACTGAAGCGATGTACAGCAGATCGCTTAAGATAGCGCTGGCCGTCTCGACTGATCCCGCGCCTTTACCGATGACGCAGATATCCCCTGCAAGCTCGGTTTCGATGAGCGCCGCGTTGAGGGTGCCCTGCACTGCGAGCGGATGCGTTTTCGGCACGAGCCTGGGGCTGACTTTGAGGATGCGCTCGTCGCCGTTGGGCTTTACTTCGCCGATGAGCTTCACTACATAGCCCTCGTCGCTGGCGAGCTTGAGAGCCTCCAGGGAGACGCTGGAGATGCCCTGGATACTGACATCGTCCAGGGTGACGTCCATGCCGAAGATGGCGTTGGCAAGGATGACCATTTTCAAGGCGGTGTCGATGCCCTCGACGTCGTAGGTCGGGTCGGCTTCTGCGTATCCCAGCTCTTTGGCCTCGGAAAGTACCATGTCATAAGGCAGCGCCTCTGCGATCATCCTGGTGAGGATGTAGTTGCAGGTGCCGTTGAAGATGCCTTTGACGCCCTTGATCTTGTTTCCTGCCAGCGGGGCCCGCATTAAGTTGAAGACGGGCATGGCTCCGCCGACGGTTGCCTCGAACAGGAAGTGGACGGATTTGGACCTGGCCAGCTCTGTGAGCATCCGGTACTTGTTGGCTACAGGACCCTTATTGGAGGTCACTACATGTTTACCCCGGCTCAGGGCTTCCGTGATATAGGACAGGCCCGGCTCGCCGGTCTTCGCGTCAGTCGGGGTGACCTCAATCAGGATGTCGTAGTCGACAGTCTTGACTACCTCAAGGCCAGTCATCGGCGTTCGCTTGAGGGTGCCGTCCCGCTTTTGCTTCAGGACTACGGCTGGATCAAGCCCGTTCATGTCGACGGCTGCGCCTTTGGAGTCGGTGACGGCGACGAGCTTGAATTCCGCGCTCTTTTCAGGGTACTGGCATTTGCTGTCGGCCAGCACCCGGAGGACGCCCTGGCCTACGCTGCCCAGTCCGATGAGGGCGATTTTGTAGGTCTTCATGATGCTCAGGCCTCCGTATCGATGGGCTCGACGACGAGCAAGTCCTTTTCTCTGGCGATGGTCCGGAGCAGATTCATAGCCCTCTTTACTTCCGCCTTGCCCGCGGCACTGATGCCGATCCGGGCAGAAGATTTCAGGTTGATGCCCGGCATGCTCATGGCCAGGTCGACAACTTCAGCGTAGCCAGTCCGGTCGATCTGGTCGATGGTGTCCCGGATGTCCGAGTGGATGATGTGGCCCACGAGAATGACGGTGCGATGCTCCAGCAGTTTGGCCTCGTCGACCCGGATGATCGCGATGTCCCGGGATTCCAGCTTGAACTTCAGGTCCTCCAGGCCCTCGGAGATGTCAAAAGTCACCTGAATGGGAATCGTGCCCCTGGGCGTCCGCTTTTCGTGGTGATGCACAACGCTGACGATGTTGCCCCCCGAATCGGATATGGGCGCCAGCGCGTTTACGAGCTGACCGGGGATGTCCTTCAGCTCCAAATCCATCGTAATTCTCATCTGTCCACCATCGCAAGTGTGATAGTATTAGTTCCCCGGCCGAATATAAGGTTATTGGTGAAATAATGGAAGTCTCAGAAGCAATCGGCATCCGTCGGTCGATAAGACGGTATAAAAAAGAGGACATACCCACGGAGTACGTGGATAAGATAATCCAGGCAGGCCAGCTGGCGCCGTCGGCCGGAAATCTGCAGGGCAGGGAGTTTGTCATAGTGAGAGACACTGCCACCAAAGAAAAGCTCAGCGAGGCGGCTCTGAAACAGCGGTTCGTCAGAGATGTTCCCGTCTGCATCGTCGTCTGCACCAACCTCCCCCGGACAAAGAGCAAATACGGCCCCAGAGCCGACCTCTACGTAGTTCAGGATACCGCCGCCTCGGTCATGAACATGATGCTCCAGGCGGTAGACCTCGGATTAGGCACCTGCTGGGTCGGCGCCTTCGAGGAAAGCAGAGTTTCGGAAATATTACAGTTACCAGGTGGTATCAGGCCTGTCGCAATAATACCAGTAGGCGTGCCCGACGAAGTGCCGGACATGCCCGAGCGCCTCGGAGCCCAGATAGTACACTATGAACGCTGGTAAGGTCGGGCGTTAAGCCGCCAAGAGGCGAAGAGTAGTCACCACAGAGGCACAGAGAAACACAGAGAACGGTTCACCACAGAGGCACAGAGAAACACAGAATATTTTAAAGATAATTGTATATTGGCCGCATGTTAAAAAATCTCTGTGGACCTCTGTGCCTCTGTGGTAACCAATTTCTCTGTGAGCCTCTGTGCGTCTCTGTGCCTCTGTGGTAACCAATCTCTGTGAGCCTCTGTGGTAAAAGCGGAAATTACCTACTGTTGTTTCTGTAGCAGCATTTCAAGGTAGGACTCTCTGATGAGATCTCCTCTAACTCCGAGTTCCCGGAGGATCGTGATGACCTCGTCTCTTTTTGCCCCGATCTCTTTCTGGTTTTCGGCTATAGCCTCGACTTCCACGAATTCTCCGAGCTCTTCGACCCGGTCGAGGCAGATCTCGGCGCCTTTGTAGTGGTAGATCTGGCGCTCCTTGATGACGTCCAGGGTTTTTTTAAAGCCGAGGGAGATGAGGATGTCTTCCATTTTATCCCGGTCCCCGACTTCGACTTCAACCTCTTTGCGGGTCTTGCTCAGGGGGTCGAGCTTTTTGCCCTTATATGTCATGTATATCCTGCTGCCCTGCTCCCGGAGCCTCAGGGCTTCGTCGGTGTCTTTGAAATCCCGGTGGGGAGCGTTATAGTAGGAGTCGATCTGCCAGACCTTTTTCTCGAAGACAGCGCCGAGCTGGCTGAGCTTGCGGGTTAATTCGGCCCGGCCTGCCGGGGCCTTGATCTCTACCTCAATCATCGGAGAATAGTGGCCGGACAAGCGATATAATCGTTACTGTGCTAGTTTTTTATGGCCAGGGAGCGTACAACAAATTTATGGCACAGCGGACGCGGGCGGTCATCGTCGACATCGATAACACAACCCTCTCCTGCGATCAGAGAAGGGCAGCCCTCTGCGCAGAGGTCGCTGGCAGGCCGGTCCTCGAAGACGACGTCCGGCAGGACCTGTACTGCGCCCGACTGTTAACCAGCGCCCAGCAGGCTTCCTATTTTGACGCTTTTCTCTCGACCAGGCTCATGTTCATGGACCAGCCATATCCATGCGCTGCCGAAACCCTGGAAGCAGTTCGGAGCAGTGGCGCCAGGATCATTTTTCTCTCGGGCAGGTTCCTCCGCCCTGTGGATAAGAGCAAGGCCACGCTACAGTTCATGCGGCAGTACGGAATATTCAAGGAAGGCGACATTGCTATCTTCAAGCCATCTATGGATGTCTTCGATTTCGACTTCAAGGCCGCCGAGATCGAGTCGCTGAAAAAGGAATACGAGATATTATGGGCGATCGACGACACGCCCCGGAGTCTCAGGATCTTCAAGCAGGAAGGCATCTACAGCATCGCGATCACCACCAGCTACCCGCCCGCCAGGTTCGACTTCGCAGACCTGATCGTCGATGGGTGGGACGAGGTGCTGGCCAGAATTCAGCGCGGTGAACTAATTGTTTAGGCTCGGCGAGAAAGCAAGATGAACGCTGCGCTGCGCTATTCCTCACAGATTCCACGGATTGAAACAGAATCCACAGAGTTCTATGGATTGCACAGATGACGATCTATTCCACAGATATCAATCAAGTTATGGACTACTATTCTCATTTGCCCGATATATGACGAAAGATATCTGTGGCATCCACGTTATCTGTGAAATCGAGTCAGAATCCGTGAAATCTGTGAGGTTTTGCACAGCGCAGCGTTCGTGTACGTTCACGCACGCCTATACATGATCCAGTCAGTCACAACACAGCGTTCCTGTATCTGTTCGCATGTCATTTGCGACACGCAATCGCGTCCAAATCTTTTCTTGACTCGCAATCCCCACGCTAAGGTTACCGTAACAGTTATCAAAGTAAAGCGTCATTATGACAGCAAGATTTCACAGGTGTATAATTATGGCTATCCAGAAAGGAGATTTCATCAAGCTGTCATTCACCGGTAAGCTCGAGAACGGCACCGTTTTCGACACGACCGATGCCAATGTCGCCAAGGAGTTCGGCCTGTACAACGATCAGGCGAGCTACGGCCCGGAAACTATCATCGTCGGCAAAGGCTACGTCGTGGCCGGGCTGGACGAGGACCTCGTCGGCAAGGACGTCGGCTATAAGGGCAGCGTCACTGTACCCCCTGAGAAGGGCTTCGGCATCAAGCGCATCGACCAGTACGAGATGATCCCCGTCAAGAAGTTCAAGGAGCCCATCAGGCCCGGCATGAGGATCACGGCAGGCGGCAGGCAGGGTGTCGTCGAGAGCATCGCGGGCGGCAGGGCGAAGGTCAACTTCAACGCACCCCTCGCAGGCGAGACTCTGGTCTACGAGTATACGATTGAGTCCCTGATTGAGAACAAGGAAGAAAAGATCGCGGCGATTATCAAGATGTTTGCGGGCAAGGAACTGGAGCACAAGGTAGAGGACAGCAAGGTCATCATCGACGTGCCCATGGAGTACGCCTACAACCAGCGCTGGACCATGGCCAAGGGCATGATCGCCTCCCAGATGTTCGATCTCGACGTCACCGAGGTCGTATTCCAGGAGACATTCAAGAAGCCGGAGCCCGCCCCCGCGGCAGCACCGGCAGCGGAAGAGAAGACAGAGTGATCTTCTCTCCCTGTTATCCTTTTTTAAGTCACATTATTGCTTACTTGGTGGGAGACAGCTAGTCGAACGCTGCGCTGTGCTATTCCTCACAGATGCCACAGATTGAAACTGATTCCACAGATTTCTAATGGATAGCACTGAAGACGACGGATTGCAGAGATAACTAAAAAATATTCTGATCAAGTGCTCTTATTATTGCTATAGATGATCGAATTATATTACGTATTCCTTCTGTGCTATCGAGTAGTAATCTGTGGATTCAGCAGAGAAATCTGTGGAATCAATCGTTATCCGTGGAATCTGTGTGGTTTAGCACAGCGCAGCGTTCGTCTTGCTTTCTCGGGAGAGCCTGTACAACCAGGTGAGGCACAGCGCAGCATTCGACAACGTTCACCGACGCAGTACAACTCTGGCCGCTGCAAGCTATATATCCAGAGAGCGAGAATAGTATCGCTACCAGGGAATACGCATGGCAATCAAAAAAGGCGATTTCATCAGGCTCTCGTTCACTGGAAAGCTCGAGGACGGCAGCGTCTTCGACACGACTGACGAGGCGCTGGCAAAGCAGCAGGGAATTTATGACGAGGAAAAGAAGTACGAACCGATGACCATCATCGTAGGCTCAGGGTTCCTGGTCGAAGGCTTAGAGGAGGACCTGATCGGGAAAGAAGCGGGGGATAGGGCCGTCGTGACCGTGCCGCCGGAGAAGGGCTACGGGGAGAGAAGCCTCGACGCCATCGAGATCGTTTCCACGAAGAAGTTCGAGGGGAAGGTCGAGCCGGGCCAGATGATAGAGTATAATGGTAAGTTAGGGTTCGTTGAAAGCGTTTCGGGGGGCCGGGTCAAGGTTGACTACAACGCTCCGCTCGCGGGCAAGAAGCTCACCTACGAGTACAAGATCGAAGAGGTCATCGAGGACCGGGAAGAGAAGATCAAGGCGCTGCTCAAAGGCTACGTAAGCGAGGACGCCGAGTTCAAGCTCAAGGAAGACACGATCAAGATCGAGGTACCCAAAGAGCTGACGATGGACGAGTCCTGGATCGTGGGCAAAGCCCTCATCGCCAGGTTCCTGGTCGGTTCTGCCGGTATGAAAAAGGTCATCTTCCGGGAAACTTTCACAGAAGACGACTTCAAAGACGACGATCAGGAAGAGTAAGAATATTAGACAAAAGCAGGGCAGCCGCTCGGACTGCTTCTGCCCCCTTATTTTTATAAGTTTAAGGCCGGAGCTCGACCTTTTTCAAGGTCAGGCCTTTTTTGCAGGGCCCTACTTCTTCGCTGAAGACTTCGCAGATGGTGTACTTTTCCCCCGTGGCAATGCCTTCCGGGTGGCAGAGGGCGAAGTTCAGGCACGACTCGTCGCATTCGGGCGCCTCGTAGGTCATCCGGGAGCCGTTGAAGGCTTTGCGGGACTCCATGACTGCGATGATCGGACAGGCCACTACTTCTACTGCCTTGACGCCGGTATCGTGGACCAGGCAGTCCAGCTCCATGCCATTCCTTAAGCCCACGATGCGGTACTTCTTATTCTTATCCAGGTTGAGGCAGATATTTTTAAGCTTGCACTTCTCACATTCGCCGGCAGGGCCACGATAGATAAACTCTGTGCCGGGAACTGCAAGCTTTGATCCGATAAGAGTGATAACGAAGTCAGGTTCAGCCATTTCCATTCTCCGCCATGATGAGCATAGTAAAATGATCAGCAGGACGTTTAGTCTATATTCAGTATTATGATAAAAATCTTCTCTCCTGCGGTAAAATGGCATACGGTGAGATATTTATGCTTGCGACAATCCGCCTGGGGAGCTATTATAGTGCTATGGGCGGAGGAAGTAGCGGGCTAAAAGCTGACACCGGTTGCCTGATCGACCCGGCCTTCCGGGGCATGTGACCCCAGGCTGGCCGAAAACTGGCTGAGCCGGGAAGCGAGGCCCCGGAAGTGGGGCAGGTAGGCCTCGTAGTAAGTGATCTGCTCCGGGCGGAAGCCGCAGGCTGCCACGGCAGCCCTTAGCTCACCCACCCGCTTCGAGACGTTAGCCCTTATGGCGCCGTTGGCCGAATTCACCGTGCCGTCGCCCAGGAACACGCCTCTGGCGCCTTTCTCGAGTGCGTATACAAGATGTTTGGCTTCAAGCCGCATGATGGACGGGACCTTGATGATACGCACCCCTTCGGGGTAAGGAATCCGGTTGACACCGGCGTTGTCTGCTGCCACGTAGCCGATGTTTTCGTCCAGGAAGGCAATGATGTCGGCGCCCGGGCCGAGGCATCCGTCGATGCGGGCGAACAGTTCCTCATCGCTGCACGACGGCATCGTGATGGCGTGTTCCGGGCAGCGGGAGATGCAGCCGCCGAGGCCGATGCAGGAGAGGGGGTCGATAGCCACTTTTCCGTTCAGGTAGGGAGCCCCGTAGGGGCACAGTTTGAGGCATATGCCACACCGTGTACACCGCTCTGGATCCACTACCGCAAACTTCGGCTCGACTGCCAGAGATCTGGCGCTCACCAGCTCTGATGCCTTTGATGCTGCTGCCCGAGCCTGGAGTATCGACTCAGTAATATCCTTGGCACCCTGGGCGGTCCCGCATACGAAGATCCCCCGGGAAGTAGTGGTGGCAGGCTCGAGCTTCGGGTGCTTCTCCCGGATGAAGAGCTCGGGCGAAAGGCCGATTCCGAGAGCGCTGGCCGCCTGGAGGGTGCCTGGAGAAGGCTCTAAAGCGCATGATAGCACGACCATGTCACTCTCAAGCTCAAGCGTGCCGCTGCCGAGCGTGTCCTCTACCCGGACCAGCAGGCCGTCGCTGTCATCGGCTCCGGCGCGGATGATCTCGCCCACCCTGCCCCGGATGAACTTCACGCCTTTCTTCTGAACTTCCCGGTAGTAGTTTTCATAAGTGCCCGGCGCTCTGATGTCAGTATAGCAGATGTAGATCTCCGTCCCCGGGAAGTGCTCCGAGACGTAATGGGCGTGTTTTAAGGCGGTCATGCAGCAGACTTTAGAGCAGTAAGGAATCGAGCCAGGCTTTTCATCTCTCGACCCCACGCACTGGACCATGACAATCCGCCTGGGGCGCTTACCAGTGGAAGGCACTTCCAGCCGGCCTTTTGTCGGGCCGTTAATGGCCAGCAGCCGGGCCAGCTCGGTCTGGGTCAGCACGTCCGGGAATTGACCGTAGCCCAGCTCATGCTTGCCGGACGGGTCCATCTCCCGGTGGCCGGTGGCCACGATGATTGCCCCGGCCCGAAGGGTTTTCTTCCTGGCCTTCCGGTTCAGGTTGATGGCTCTGGCGTCGCATTCACGCGCACATTTGCCACACCTCTTACACGCGTCCGGATCGATCGAGTAGGTGCCAGGCACTGCCTGAGCAAAAGGCTTGTAGACAGCCTTTCTGCTCGACAGGCCGGCGTTCCACTCATCAGGCACCCGCACGCTACAGGCAGCCGAGCATTTGCCGCAGGATACGCACTTGTCGGGATCGATGAAGACCGGCCCGGTTTCTATGGTAACCCTGAAATCACCCGGGTGCCCTCTAAGATCGGTCACCCTTGACTGTGTCATGATATTGATGCGGTCGTTCCTGGCTACTTCTCCCATGAGAGGGGCCAGCGAGCATAACGCACACTCCTCGGTCAGCCGATCAGGTGAGAATACTTTACCGATTTTTACCATATTGCCGCCGATTGTGGTCGCCTTCTCCGCAAGGTACACCTTTATGCCGTGCCGGGCCAGGGCCAGCGAGGCCGTGATACCCGATATGCCGCCGCCGATGACCAGCACGCTTTTACGGACTTTTATTGAGGCTTTGTCGAGCGGCTGCTTCTGCCGGACCGCGTACAGAGAGGATCTTATGATATCGATGGCCCGCCCGGTCTGGTTTTCGCCGGGCACCCAGGAGCACTGTTCTCTGATGTTTGCGATATCGACCAGATAGGGGTTGATGCCTGCCTCGGAAGCACAGGCCTGGAAGGTGCGCTCGTGCACTCCGGGAGAGCACGCCGCCACCACGATCCGGTCAAGGCCTATCGCTCTGGCTTTTTCGTGGATCAGCGCCTGTCCCGCTATCGAGCACATATAGGGGAAGTCTTCTACACAGTCCGCCCCTTCCAGCTCCATCGCCCGCTTCACGGCACCGATATCCACGGTGCCCGAAATATTGTCGCCGCAGTGACAGATGAAGACGCCTGCTTTGCCCCGTTTCACGGCTCTACCCCCATCTTCGCCAGAAGCGGCTCTACCGGCACCGCGTGCATGTCCAGGCCGATATCGGCAGGCCTCGCACCGAGGGCCAGGGCAATGAGCTCCGAGAAGTAGAGCACGGGGATGCGGCTGCCTGCAACTGATTCCTGATAGTAGTCCAGGTTAAACGTGCAGCCCGGACACTGAGTGATGATAACGTCAGGAGATGCCTCGAGGATGCTGCCGATTTTCCTCTTCAGCACCGCCCTCGGGTACTCCCGATCCAGGACAGTGTGATGGAAGCCCATGCCACAGCACAGCGATCTTTCGGAGTATTCGACGATCTCGCACCCGAGGCCGGACGCGATGTTGTCGAGCACCTCCGGCCGCTCGAAGTCGCCGGCAGACACGTCCTCGTAAAAGATTTTGGAATAGTGGCAGCCGTGGTGAGTTACTGCCCTAATGCCTGCCGTGGGCAGGATAGCCTTCGCCGCGATTTCCCCGATCCGGCTCAGGATAATTTCCGAAATGTGGCTGATGGAGACAGGGGGAACGTATTTCCTCCCGGTGCTCGCAAGAACTGCATCAGTCTGCTCTTTTAAAGCTCCATCGTGCTCAATCAGGGCCTGGCATTCCCGGAGGTTGCCGTAAGAGGTCGGGCAGGTGCAGACGATATTATTACAGGGCGATTCGGCAGCCAGCGAAAAGTTTCTGGCATTCAGGGCCAGGTTGGTCCGCAGAGGTACGATGCCGGTGTGGTACCCGAACCCGGAACATGAGGAATGCCGGGGATCGTCCACATAGGTGATGCCGAGCCGGTCCAGCACATAGCGGATAGATATCTCGATGCCGGGATAAAGTGATCCTGTCACACAGCTTTTAAACAGGTACAGGTCGTCCTGAGGGATACGCTTATTTCTGGTCATCGGTATCACTGCATCCTGTGGCGGTCAGTATGTGCCTGATCTCTTCCATCGCATCATCGGGAATCCTGCAAGCCCTGGCATCTTCTTTCTCGTAGCCCAGCCTTGCACGTTTCTCGATATTGCCTGCACAGCGACTGTACGTGGCCGGCCCGAACTCCCTCAAAAGTTTATCCGTAAGCATCTGAGGAAGAAAAGTCTCGCCACGGCTGTGCAGGTTATTAAGCAGCAGGCTTCTGACACTCTTGATCGTATCGGGCACCCTGCCCTCTGCGCCAAAGCGCTCCCGCAGCGCCAGCACAGCCTCTCCGACGCTATTGTTTCTCGGGCACCGGGCCCTGCAGGAATAGCACTGGCCGCACCTCCAGACCGCCTCAGCCAGCGAATCTCCCATGCCCAGCGCCAGCCGACTCATCACAGAACGAGGGATATAATCATCAAAAGTATAAGCGGCCGGACAGCTGGCAGTACATCTGCCGCACTGCATGCATTTCTCATAGCCGGAGCCGGAGAGCCTGGGATCAGTAGAGCATCCATTTGAGGAGCGGCTGATACCCAGGGGGATACGCGTGGCCATAATTTGAAATATCATCATGGGATATTAAAAACTTTCCCAGAAAGGGTGTAATATGACCTCTTTAGGATAATACATATATACTTATTTCCTTAGTGTATAACAACCGATACAAAAAAACGAAAACTTATATCTCATCTCCACCGAATTTGTAATTGTACAAGTGTGGTAAACTCTATGGGCGAATATACACTAGTCTGTCCTTGCTCAGGCAAAACTGTTCCAGACCACTATACATTAAACTGCGATTGCGGCTCGCTGATCAGAACTGAGTACGCGGCCAGGCAGCTGACCTTGAGAAACTTGCCAGGCATGTGGAAGTTCTACGACTGGCTGCCTGCCAGCGGCCATACCGATACCCCGGGAACAACTGTGACGTACCGGAGCGAGGGCCTGGCAAAAGAGCTCGGGATCGACCTGCACGTGGCCTTCAACGGCTACTGGCCTGAGCTTGGCGCAGACATGAAGACCTGCAGCTTCAAGGAGCTCGAGGCGCCTCCCACCATCGTCAGGGCAAAAGAGCACGGCGGTAAGGCCATGGTTTTGGCCTCCGCAGGCAATACCGCCAGAGCATTCTCGTATCTCTCGACCATCACAGGTTTCCCGCTAATCGTAGTGGTCCCGAAACAGAACATAGACCGGCTGTGGATTCCTGGCAGGGAACCGGGGGCGAGCGTTAAGCTGATCTCGGTAGGCGGAGGATGCGACTACACAGATGCCATCAATCTCTCCAACAGGATCGCTGCCTTGCCAGGCATGATGCCCGAAGGCGGAGCGAAGAACGTGGCCCGCCGGGACGGCATGGGCACGGTGATGCTGGACGCCGCGGTCACGATGAAAGGAATGCCGGACGACTACTTCCAGGCCATAGGCAGCGGCACGGGAGGCATTGCTGCATGGGAAGCATCCATGAGACTACGCGCAGACGGCAGGTTCGGATCGAAGCTGCCCCGGCTCCACCTCGCCCAGAACCTGCCCTTCGTGCCCATGCTGAACGCGTGGAAAGAAGGCCGAAGGGAGATCATCCCGGAAAGAGACATGCCAGATGCGAAGAAGTCCATCGCAGAGATGTACAGCGACGTGCTCTCCAACCGGACTCCGCCTTACGGAGTAGGAGGGGGCGTCTTCGACGCGATGAAAGCGACGGACGGGCTGATGTACGGGATCACCAGAGAGGAAGCGGTCGCTGCGAAGAAGCTCTTCGAGGCCCGGGAAGGCATCGACATCCTGCCCCCGGCTGCCGTGGCAGTCGCTGCGCTGGTGCAGGCATCCGAAAAGGGCTTGCTTGAGGGCAGAAAAGTCGTACTGAACGTCACAGGCGGCGGCCAGGAGCGGCTGATGAAGGAAGTGCCCATATACCAGGTTGAGCCGGTACTCGAAGTCCCGGGCCCGGACGTGCCCATGGAGGAGATACTGAAGGTGATAGCATGATGGAAGCGAAGGGAATGAACGTAGAGCAGGCCGTCATCGACGTGATGAAACAGTGCGGGATTGACACGGTTCTAACCCTGCCCTGCGACCGCATGAAAAACTTTTTGCCGCTGATCCCTAAAAATTTCCGGGAGATACCTCTGTCCAGGGAGGAAGGAGGAGTAGGCATTGCCGCAGGCTTGTATATGTCCGGTAAGAAACCGGCAATGGTCATCCAGAGCACAGGCATCGGCAACTCGCTGACAGCATTATCATCGCTCCACAAGACGTACGACCTCCCGCTGCCGATACTGGCCAGCTGGCGGGGCGTCTACAAGGAAAGCATCCAGGCGCAGGTGCACTTCGGCAAGTTCTTGCCCGGCGTCCTCGACAACATGGGAATACCATACCTCGTGGCTGAAAAGCCTGCAGATCTGCCCGCCGTCCGCAAGGCGATCGACCAGTCATACAAAGAGAATACGCCATACGTCATCCTATTCTCCCCGAAGATCTGGGAAGGCTCGACCGCGAAAGAGGCGGAGTCTGCCCCGCAGCCACAGGAGAGGAGTTTCGATCTCAACTGCAGCACCAGAATGCCCCGGGCAACTGAGACCAGATTTGACATGATCAAGGCAATTGTACCTTACTTACGGGGAAAGATCGTAGTCTCCAACATTGGCGTGCCCAGCAAAGAGCTATATGCAGCCCTGGACCAGCCGACCAACTTCTACATGACCGGCAGCTGGGGAGAAGTTTCGGCGATCGGCAACGGGCTCGCCATCGGGCAGCAAAAAGAGGTAGTCGTGCTCGACGGCGACGGCAGCATCCTGTTCAATCCCAACACCCTGGGCATGATCGCTCAGGAAAGCCCGGAGAACCTGACAGTGATAGCTTTCGACAACAGTGCCCACGGATCCACGGGTAATCAGCCCACGTACTCCTCTCGCATGGACTTAGAACTGCTGGCACGCGTCTACGGCATCGGCAACACGACCAAAGCGGCGACGGCTAAAGAGCTACTCAGTGCCCTGGAGAAGGCTGGCAAAGGCCCCAGGTTCATCCACGTGCCAGTACTGGCGAAGAACGCCGACGTGCCGAATATTCCGCTCTCTAACGTCGACATCAAGAAGAGGTTCATGGAGGCCATATAGAGCCATATAGTGCAGAAGATAGTCTTATGAAAATGTGTTATATTGGCTATGGTTATATGGCCGCCAAGCTCGCCAAGAGGCCAAGCTCGCCAAGAGCTAATTTTTATGGAATGCCAAGAACTTTGTGATCTGGAAAAGAAGATACCGCCAAAAAATCTTGGCGTGCTTGGCTCCTTGGCGTGCTTGGCGGTATTTTCGACTCAGACAGGGCTAACTTTCAATTTTTCATACACCCACTTGAAAATACCCTTTTCATCCATGAGTCTTTCCAAAAACTTTTTAGACATTCCCTATGCCGGGATATTCGCCTCTTGAACGCCTGCGAATGCAGGCATTCTCAAGGCGATTCCCAATAACTGATTTTTCCCTCCCCATTCCTCCAGCCTATCACCTTCCTCCTCTCAGACCTCCCGACCTCCCAGTTTGAAAAGTCTCCCGGACCTCCGGGCACTCCCCATCCTCACATTTTCCATGGTACGTGTGCGCAAGCCGGACAACAGGGAGGTTTCCGAGGCCCCGGAGATCAGAGAGAACGATCTCAGGGAGAGGTCAGAGAGGTTAGGAGATCAGAGAGGAGAACAGTGAGGGACCGGAGGCCATGGAGGATTTTAATGACGAATCTCCAAAACGACTGTGTCGGCATGCCTCTTGTAAGGCAATGCGTGTTCCTGCAAGAGCATATAAACGAACGCCCCGGTGAAGTTATCATAAAAACGGGCGAAGTACTGGATAATTTAGCTTAGAGTGGCATTACTATCCAGATACCATTTTAAACAGCCCGAAACTTTTAAGTACGTTGAAAGCTATGTGGATTTTCGCACCCGTGTGGTGCAATATGTGGAACAGGACAATCCCGTCCTAGCTCAGCCTGGTCAGAGCGGTCGGCTGTAGACCTTAATACGACTGCGGAAACCGACAGGTCCCCGATTCAAATTCGGGGGACGGGACCTTTTCCTCATTTATGTGTCCCCAAACACATGCCCACATACGGAAAACTATAAGTGCTTTCAAGCTCTTGTAGGTGCGCTAAATGCTGCGCTAAAACGCAAAATGCTCGGATAGTGTAGAGGCCTATCATGGGGCCCTGTCGAGGCTCCGACTCGGGTTCGAATCCCGATCCGAGCGCTGGTTTTAGAAGGGTGTCGGGGGAACCTTTTCCAAAAAGGTTCCCCTGACTCACAACTCCCGATCAAGTCCTGAAAGGACACTTTTATGTAATGTTTTTGAGAGGGCGCTGAGGGAACTTTCCTCCCAGAAAAATCTGCATCACCCTTATCATCGCGTTTCCGAAACAGTTCATAGAACTAAGGTCGATAATTCGAGGTAAGTTGTTATGGGATTTTCACGTAAGCATTTGAAACAGACTGAGTACCACATGAGGCCTCCGGGCCAGTATGGCGCAACCTGCGAGTGCCCGGCATGCGGCGAACTCCAGGAAGGCAATAAAAAGATCTTCACCGCCATGGTTTTCTTCGGAGTGATGGCGATCGCCAACCTCTTCATCGTCGGCTTACTACACCTGATGCTCCACGCCAGAGCGACTCTTCATGGCCAGTAGTGATCGCGCTGGTCATAGAGACATTATTAATATTTTTAACGCTAAGTACTATCGATGGCCAGAACCTGCCGAATTGATACAGACAGATATAAAGCGGTACTTTTTGACCTGGACGGCGTGATCACTGACACAATGAGCCTGCATTACGAGGCGTACCGCAGGGCTTTTGAAAAGTATGGCATAGCTGTGAGCCAGCTGGATATTTACCTCCTCGAGGGCATGCCTTCGATGGATGTGGGCCGGGAGATCGTCAGGCTCAAAGGCTCGAATCTACAGGAAGAGCAGATCAGGAAGCTGGTCGAAGAGAAGCGTGAGATATACAGGTCTCTCACGGTAGAGCATGCTTTACCCTACCCTGCGGTGCCCGAAACCCTGAGGATGCTCCGGGAGCAGGGGATCAAACTGGCGCTCATCACCGGCAGCAATCTGGTCTCAGTCAGGAAAACCCTGAGTAAGGCGGGGCTGGAGAACGCTTTCGACACGATCGTGACCGGGGACGATACGCCACGGGGCAAGCCCTTCCCTGAACCGTACCTGAAGGGCATGGAAAAGCTTGGCGTACCCGGAGAGAACTGCGTGGTGGTCGAAAATGCGCCCCTGGGCATCAAATCGGCAAAAGCGGCGGGCGCAGGCTACGTGATCGCCGTAACCACCACACTTCCGCCGGAATATCTGAAAGAAGCAGACGACATCATGCAGTCGTTTGCCGA
Source organism: Methanocella arvoryzae MRE50 (assembly GCF_000063445.1). NCBI lineage: Archaea > Methanobacteriati > Methanobacteriota > Methanomicrobia > Methanocellales > Methanocellaceae > Methanocella > Methanocella arvoryzae. Next base: position 2,850,791 of record NC_009464.1, on the reverse strand, counting down.
GATCGAGGACTGCCTGGCCCGCAGGCTGGCGGCGTCTAAGGAAAACGCGCAGGACCAGTAGAGGGCGACCGCATGGCGAGCCCGGAAAGGATTATAACTATAAACTATAGTTATTGATAGATGTGGACTTCGAGAAAGACTATTATGCCATCCTTGGCCTGGATAGCACGGCCTCAACAGAAGAGATAAAGAAGGCATACAGAGTACTGGCGAAGAAGTATCACCCCGACGTCAACAAGTCGCCAAACGCCACAGAGATATTCAACGCGGTCACCGAGGCTTACGAAGTACTGTCAGATCCAAAAGCGCGAGAGACGTACGATGCGGAAAAGCACCCGCACACGAAGGAGGCCCGCAGAGAGAGGGCTGCCGCGGCCGACGGGGGAAGCTACGAACGACCCCCGGCCAACGGTAAAAAGACTCTGATCTTCCTGCTCTCGCTGATCGTGCCCGGGCTGGCTCATCTGGGCTCGGGCGAGAAAAAGCTGGGCGGATGGCTGCTGGTCAGCTATTTCGTCTGCTGGGCGCTGGCCCTCCTGTACGGGCTTGAAATCGGCATCCTGGCGCTGCTTGTCTGGGGTTTCGCAGTCCTCGACGCCTTCAGCATCCTGAAGAGAGGGGAAGGTGCAGACAATGCCCCTGAGAGGTAAAGGGCTGTGGGCTGTCGCCATCCTTACGATCCTTCTTTCCGTTCTGCTACTATCAGCTCTTTCCGCTGCTGCCGTCGCAAAAGCTACGGCTACGCCGAAGTCGGCTCCGCAGACCTGCACGATTGCCGGCCAGGTCGTAGACAGTCATGGAAAAGGCATCGCCGGGGCGAAAGTAACCCTGTACAACATGACGATCATCGAGGGCAAGACGTTCGATACAGGACTGACGACGGTAGAACATAACCCTCAATACACTTCCAGCGGCGATAAAGCGGGATATTACGAGTTTACGGGAGTGCCGCCGGGAACCTACGACATCATCGTCGACGTGAACGGTATGCGCTACCCCGAGATCAAACAAGTGCACGAGGGGACTTTGATAGTCGACTTTGAGATTTCACCCTCAGGCGGCCATCAGGTCACAACGTCGACACCGGGCCCCAGTAGCAGGCCTGCCACCAGCGAGCCGGTCGTGACCGTCATACCTGCCCCATCTATACCAGAGGAAAAGCAGGGTAACGATGACCCGTTTATATTGCGGGCAGGATTAGGCGTCCTGATAATAATACAGTTTATCATAGCCTGCGTCGCCCTGTGGATTGTCATGACCAGACGATTATAGGCAGAAGAAGTGAGTATAGCGGGTTTTAGCAGGCCGACGCTGGGAAAGCATACATAAACTATATCGTCGCTCTCAGAAAAATACTGTTTTATGAAAATCATCGCCATTCTCTCGAGCCCGCACGGCAAAAAAAGCGCTACGCTGGGCCTGGTCGAGGCAGCAATGGAAGGAGCCCGGCAGGCTGGCGCAGATACGGAGCTCATTGACATCACGAAGCTCAAGATCAACTACTGCAAAGGATGTATCACCTGCTACGCTAAAGGCAGATGCCCACAACAGGACGATTTTCAGGCAGTGCTGGACAGGATGCTGGCAGCCGATGGCATTATTTTGAGCAGCCCCAACTACATCGATAACGTGACAGGCCAGCTCAAGACCCTGCTCGACCGCATGGCAGACGTCATTCACGCCCAGCTGTTCGATGGCAAATACGGGTTCTCAATCACTACCTCAGGCGGGGGCAATGATGATTTCATCCTCCAGATTATGAACTCCTTCCTGACCAAATCCGGCGCAAACGCCATCGGAGGCGTAGGCATCGCAGTAGGCAAGGATTACGCATTGCTGCCGCAGAAGAAAGAAGAGGCAAAGAGGCTGGGAGCAGAGCTGGTATCCGCGATCAGAGAGAAGAAGCGATATCCAGATCAGGACGCCCTGCACGAGGACTTTAGAAAGCGGTTTGCTATCTCCGTGAAATACAACAAGGACCGCTGGGCTTCTGACTATGCCCGCTGGGTCAGCAAAGGCTGGCTGAAAGAGTAGGGCTGATCTACCCCCGCAACGATAAACTATAAATGAGTTATGTGCAGACTGGCATGCCATGGATGCGGCTGCTCTGCAGTACTGGCTTCAGGGAGCGCTACTGGGCCTGGCTTACCTGGCCCCTATTGGCATGCAGAACCTGTATGTCATGAACACGGCGCTGCGAATGGGCCCGTTACGCACCTATCAGGTAGCCGGGATCACCACTGCTTTCGACATCTCGCTGGCCCTCAGCTGCTTCTTCGGAGTCGGCCTGCTGCTGGAGAAAGTACCTGCGCTGATTAACGTGATGCTGCTGGTAGGCTGTCTGGCGCTGTCCTACTTCGGCGTCAGGATGATCACCGCGAAGCCGTCCTCAGACCGGGAGGTAAACGTCAACGAGCCGCTGCTGAAGGTCACTATTGCATGTTTTGCGGTGACCTGGCTGAATCCTCAGGCAGTGCTCGACGGTACCATGCTTCTGGGTAGCATGAGAGCGTCCCTTCCAGCAGGTATGGCTACAGCCTTCATCTTCGGAATAGTCACCGCCTCATGCCTGTGGTTCTGCGGGCTGGCGACTGCGACCAGGATATTTAAGAGTGCGCTCGACGAGAAAGTCATGAAATGGATTAACGTACTCTGCGGTACAGTGGTCATCCTCTATGGACTCAAGCTCGGTTACGAGCTGCTACAGGCTGTACTATGATAGATGGGCGCATAAACCGGGCATACAGCATGGCTCTCGATATGCTTTTAAGCTTACAGCGATAACATCATGATGACCACTTATGGGCAGGATACTGATCGCTACAGATGGCTCTAAATATAGCAACCTGGCCGTCGATTACGGCGTGATGATGGCCAGGAAGCTCGGCTATGACGTTCTGGGGCTTTACGTAGTCAACATGAAAAGCCTCGAGATCTACGCTCTTGAGCACCACGATAACATATCCGGATACGAGGCGGAAAACGCGAGGCTGAAGAAAGAAGGCGAAGCAGCGCTCGGGTACCTGTCCGCAAAGTGTAACGAGCAGGATGTCAAAGTCAGCACTACCATCGTGAGAGGCTACCCAGCCGAAGACATCATCAAGCTCGCGGAGAGCGAAAAGGTAAACATGATCATCGTGGGCAACCTTGGCAAGACCAACCTCGAATACATGTTCATGGGCAGCGTTTCGGAAACGGTGGTGAAGCGGGCTCCATGCCCGGTGCTGGTCGTCCGGGGCAAGATAGACATGGCCTGAATGACAGGCCATAAACCTTCTTAAGTTTTCGGTTATGTCCGGGGCAGCCTGACTGTGGCCAGGAAAGGCGGGACTTTCAGCATTTCGGTGATTTCCGCCAGCGTCTTTTCCCTGCATTCGAGTGCTATGGCATCTCTGATGCCGGCGAGGGCATCGTCGAAGCTCTGAGACTGAATAGAAAGATCCCCGGCCTGAGGAGCGCGGGCAACGTAGAAGGAAGAGCCGTCGTTTTCGTGAAAAGAGATCGATATTAAAAACCGGTGTAAGTGGGTCCCATCAAACAGCGCAAGCGGGACATCGGCCACGCAGAACACCGGTTCGTCGGAGAGAGGGGCGATAGTCGTGCCCTGCCCGGCCAGTTTCTGCTCGGCGTTCAGTAAGGCCTGATAGGGATCCCGACTGCTCGCCTCCACCTGAGACCCGGGGATACTGGCTGTATAGCTCCCCTGTCCCGGAGTGATTACCGCAGTCCCCCACCGGGACTGCTGATCAGGAGAGACATCGATCGTCGCCAGTATCGGGCATTTGGGTATCTCTCGCATTAGATCGTGGAGACCTTCGCCTTTGTACCGGGCTTCGATGACGTCGCCCAGCCGGTTCATAGCTTCCTTAATGGTCTTGCCCGATTCGTGCAGGTAATTGGTAGGGCAGGACGCCTCGAAAGAACGGCGGCCCCGGTAATCTTCGACTTCGTCGACCCGGCAGGGGAACCACTGGGACCTGTACCCGTCTTTCAGGTGTACGGTCACCCGGGCCAGCGTCACAAAAGTGTGCAGTCGCCGGTACCTCGGCAAAGCATATAAGCCCAGCCCCACGTCTTTCCGGACTTCCCGGGCCAGGTTACGCAGAGACGTATTGATCTGTCTGCCACGAGCAGCAGAGCATGCATGTTCGGACACATAAAAAGAATCTGGACCACGCGACCGGTAAATGATCGCATCTATCCTACCGGTCAACTCATCCCTGGCTATACCGGACATGAGAAGACATCCCGGCTGATCATTTAAACTCTTTCTCATCCCTTTCTCAGTAAAAACGCCTGCCGTCCCTGCCATTTTCTATCCAGGGCTGCACTCGCACAGCCTTCAGAGTAAGCCCGTCCAAACATATCTTGTTTATCAGGCGATCCGGGCTGAGAGGACCTGGAGACATAGTCGGTATTTCTGGAGAAATACCCGGCTCTGAATGCCTGATCAAATGTGAACCTATATGTCTGCGGCTTCCGACTTTTACAATACGGGAGGCGCGATGGGCAGATGGATGGCAGGGAGACCCTGATCAGTCTGGGCACATACCTGGGACTCATCGAAAACAGCGAGACTGCCCGGTACCTGGCGGGCAGGATCGACGAGGCTGACGCCGGGAAATGGCTCCTGGCATCGGCCGAGATTTTAAAGAAGGCCGCTGGCAGAGAGGGAATGATGGCAGCGATCACGATCATCGGTTCGACGGATTACGATCGTCTCCACCAACTGGCAGGCCCGGACACGGAGTGCGCTCTCGCCAGGCACGTCTACGACGGTCTGTCGGAAACACGAGCCCGGAGCGCAAATTTACCGCCCTTCGAGACATTCTACCCTTATTTCAGCCAGTTCTTGCGCAGAGTGGAAACGACGCTTCGCGGGGCGTTCTATGCCCTCGGTGTAAAAAAGGAGATCGTGGACCTTGACAATCCGCTGGCGTTCGAGGCAGTTGCGGAGCTGAGGCACCTTCCCGGGAGAAGATACGGTGAAACGTCGCAGTTGCCGAGTAACGTACGCCAGGTGACGGCCATGGTAAGATATGTCCACATCCTGATCGATCGGTACGATAGAAAATGTCTCGGTAGAGATCTCAGTAACCGAGTCAGGCAGAACCTGGACAGGATTTCTGCCTACCCATGGTATTTCGCCATGCTGGAGAAGACGCGAAAAGCAGAGGCGTCGAGACCGCTGGCTCAGGCCGTGGAAAAGCTCCGGAGCTACCCGGAGGACGGAGAAGACAAGCAGGACCTTATCATAGCCCTGTCCATCCTCCTGTTCAACATTCACCCGTCCCCGCAGCTCGCCGACTACCTGGCGAAGCTACGCCCCGGCACCGCAAACCGATATCTGCAGCATGCCTATTATGCGGTGCTGACGCTGAACAGCCTGATCACGGGCAGAAGCAGACTGGCTGCGCAATATGCCAGAAAAGCGTACGAGGTGGCGACAGATGCAGATATGAAAGCCTACGACTGCCTGCTTTCAGGCTGCATAAAAATACAGCTACGCGACTATGAAGAGGCTATCAGGGCTTTCGAGACAGGCATCAGCCTCGCAGACCTGAAAACCAGGTCACTGATAAAATTCTACATGGGGGTGCTACAGTATGAACTGGGCGACGCCGGGGGCGCGATCGACAGCTTCCGGGAAGCAAGAGCAGGCTGCACGGACGAATGCGACGCCATGACCGTGAGCAATAACATCGGCACCTGCTATATAGCCATGAGAAACCCCGTGGCTGCGCTCAAAGCCTTAGAAGAGGCCGAAAACTCTTTCCCGTATAACGGCCGGCTGACTGCCCGACAGATGCGTACTGTGACCTACAGCCTGATGGCTATAATATACCTGAGTATGCGCGAGTTTGACCTGGCAGACCACTATTGCAGGAAAGCCCTCAGGACGTCACGGGAAGCAGGCAACACCAGAAGCGTGGCCGATCAGCTGATCAACCTCGGCCTGGCAGCGAGCGGGAAAAAGGAGTATGCCCGGGCTGCCAACTATTTCACGTCTGCCCTGAACTATTCGTGCAACATAGACTATGTCGAGGGCGTGCTGTACTCTGTAGAGCGGTTAAGGCAGGCTCTGGCGCTGGACGGCAGGCACGGCGAGGTCAGGCAGATCATGAGAAACGTGATTAAAAAACACCCGCGATTCTCAAGCATTCTAATGGCCAGACGCTGGTAGACAGGCAACGCTTTTATACTCGGCACAGGTAAAGTGACAGCGATGAGTGACCGGGAGATCGTCTCAGCCCTGAAATACGTTTCGAGGATGAAGCCATCCTTCATGCTTTCCGAGCTGCGGGACTATACGAAGGATGAAGTAAGCACGGCCGACGTATACAGGATCGTCGAGCCGCTGCTGGATGAAACCGGGCTGAGGGCGGTGCCCGAAGGGGAAGACTACCGTATCGAGCGGCTGCCCAAACCTGCCCCGCTTGCGCTGGGCAAAGAGGAACTGGAGAGAGTGCAGACCTTTTTCAAGGCTCCGAGAGTGCCAAGGAAGCTCGAGCGGCTGATCGAGAATTACGTGGAAAGGAAAACCCACAGGCAGTATGACGATCCCGCGGTGCTCGAGAAACTCCGGCAGGCAGTCCAGGCGCAGAAAACGCAGTACTGGAAGGAAGGCAAGGCCAGGAAGATCGACTACAGCAGCGGCTACAGCGTGCTGGGCTATTTAGCATACCAGTTTCCCGTCTACTTCGTCCAGTTCCAGCACGTGCTCCACGATCTGGCCACAGACGGCCTGCTGAAGGACCGTATCAAGGTGCTGGACATCGGCACAGGCCCCGGTACCGTACCCCTCGCCATCGTCGATTACTACAACCGGCTGGACAGGGCTGAGGCTACCGTATACTCGCTGGAAAAATACGACGAGAACATCGAGGCATACCTTACGCTGGTGCCGGAGTACGCCGGACAGAAAGGCCGTGTCAGGATAGAGAAGCCGGTGAAAGCTGATCTCATGGAAAAGCCCCCGGTGCCAGACGGCATTGACCTGATGGTATTCTCCAATGTCCTCAACGAGATCGACGCGCCCTTCGATGCGAAGGTCGACGCGGTAGTCGAGCTGGCTTCCCACCTGGCGCCGGACGGCAACATCGTCATCATAGAGCCGGCAGATAAGGAAAACTCCACCCGAATGCGCCGCCTGGTCCGGAGGCTGCTCGATAAAGGCCTGGGCATATACAGCCCCTGTGCATTTATATGGTGCGACAAGTGCAAGGCAGACATGTGCTGGAGCTTCGAGGAGAAGGACGACATCCAGCCCACCGGCCTCATGAAGAAGCTGGCGGACACGGAAGAGTCCTACAAGTACCTGAATACGGACATCAAGTTCTCCTATGCAATCTTAAGGAAAGATACCCTGACCAGAGAAAAGTACAGAGTGCCCCGCCGGGCGAGCTATATGAGGCTCGCCATGCTCAAAAAGCACGTGGAGAAGCGCCTCAACGTCGTCGCCGCAGTCATGTCCGGCGATCTGGGAGACAAGAAAGACCACGTCTTCAAGATATGCGACGGCACTCCCGCAGGGCCGACGTATGCCATGCTGGCGCAGTACAACGTCAAGCCGGACAATGAGGCGCTGCTGAAGGCAAAGTATGGAGACGTTTTAGAGTTCGAGAATGTGCTGGTCAGGTACAATAAGGAGAACGACTCGATCAACCTACTGGTCAGCAAAGGTTCCATAGTCTCCCCGGCCGGGGCTGAGGAGAACGAGGAATAGTCCTCAGCGACTGGTTTACCACAGAGACGCACAGAGAAACGGTCAACCACAGAGGCACAGAGACGCACAGAGAATATTAGATATAAGGACATATTGATAATTAATTTTAAAGTAAGTCTCTGTGTCCCTCTGTGCCTCTGTGGTAAACCGTTTCTCTGTGAACCTCCGTGCCTCTGTGGTAAACCGTATCTCTATGGGTCTCTGTGGTGAACAGCCGATATGAACCCCTGTGGTAAACAATCCCCAATCTCTAAACGGATATTAGGAGATAATGTTCTGGACTAAGGTTTGACGATATCCGGCTCTTTGGTGTAGTCCCTCGCTTTCTCGCCCGAAGTCCAGAACCGTTCCCGGATAAGCAGGATGTTCTTGCGGAGCTCCATCAGGGGATCATACAGCGCGTGGATCTCGCCTTTCCAGACGTCCGAGGTCCAGTTTTTCTGCTTCTCGTCCAGATCCATGAGCATGAGGAAGACGTCGGAGTAGTGCTCCAGGTTTCTGACGTCTCTTTCGAGCTCTTCCTCGTCGGCGAGCATCTTGGCGATGATGGCGTTGATGTTCTGGTTGGCGTGTTCGAGCATTTCTTCCCGGGTGGGCATGAGAGATCACCTGCATGTCACATGAAGGACAATAACCTTATACAATACGGCCCGAGTGGATAAATAATTAATTCTAAATGCTGTGTTGAATAATTCTGAGTTTCTCACATTTTATCGGTAACTATACCTCTGCCCTTACTTATTCACAAGGGAAGGTACACGAACACGAATGCTGCGCTGTGACCGAGACGAAGGTCTCTCTTGCATAACCGAGACGAAGGTCTCTCTTGCATAACCGAGACGAAGGTCTCTCTTGCATAACCGAGACGAAGGTCTCCCTCGCATAACCAACTGTAAGCAGTCCCTTGCATACAGGATAACGGACTCTACAGCCCAATTCCGCCATATAATAAAGTTGTATTATTAAATTATGTTTTAACTAATGGTATTAAATATAAATCATGAAATACTCACGTGTAAAATCGTAATGATTAATCATTAGGTATCTGGGAAAAACATCCGGAGTGATATCATTGGATCTGAAAGATCTGAATTTCAGGTTTAAAGAGCTGGAATCCGAACTGGGGCGCATCAAGGAATTTGAGGTCTCAGTCGGCAGGATAGCTCCGCAAAACTGGGAAGAAAAAGTCGGCCCCACCCCGTTTCCGTCGATGACGGCACTTCGAGGCTGGGACAGGAAACTCCTCGGGCGCTATCGGCCGTTTTACATGCCGTACTGCGACGTCTGCTGCATATGTACAGCCGGAAAATGCGACCTTACCGGTGACAGGCGGGGAGCCTGCGGAATCCAGATGGCGGCCCAGCAGTCCCGCATGGTTTTGATCGCCACGTGTATCGGGGCCGCCACCCACGTCAGCCACGCCAGAGAGCTGGTCACCCACCTGATCAGCCGGTACGGCAGCGGCCATCCGCTCGACGTCGGCGGGCTCTCGACAGAGGTCGAAGCGCCGCTGACGCGGCTGGTGTGCGGGCTCAAGCCCGAAAAGCTGGGCGATCTGGACGAAGTGCTGGACTACCTCGAAAAGGAGATCACCGGCCTGCTCGCGACGGCGCACACCGGGCAGGAGGGAGACTGCCTCGACTTCGAGTCCAAAGTGTTCCACTCCGGCATGCTGGACCTGGTCGGCCTGGAGGTCGCCGACATAGCTCAGATCTCGGCCCTGGAGTACCCGAAAGCGGAACCTGACGCACCGCTGGCCGAACTGGGCATGGGCACGATCGATCAGTCTATGCCGGTCATCCTGGTCGTCGGGCACAACGTGCTTCCCTCGGTCAGCATCATCGAGTACCTCAAAGAGCAAGGCCTCACCGGACAGGTCGAAGTGACCGGCATCTGCTGCACAGCCATCGATGCTACCAGGTATTCACAGAGCGCGAAGATCGTAGGCCCTCTCTCCTGGCAGATCAAGTACATCCGCAGCGGCATTCCGGATGTCATCGTAACAGATGAGCAGTGCATCCGGACAGATGTGCTTTTCGAGGCGGAAAAAATCGGCTCGCGAGTCATCGCGACCTCGGAGAAGAACTGCATGGGCCTGCCCGATCGGACAGGGGATCCGGCCGACGCGATAGTCGCTGACCTGGAGACGGGGAAAGCGGCCGGGGCGCTGGTCCTCGACCCGGAAAAAGCCGGGAAGATCGCTGTCAGAGTCGCTCGCTCAGTTGCGCCGGCGCGCAGGAACAAAGTCTCTACGCCCCCGAATATCGCCGATATGGCCAGGGCCTGCACCGATTGTAAGCAGTGCCGGCGGGCCTGTCCCAACGACCTCCCGGTGCCCGGGGCGATCAGGGCGGTCGCAGCCAGAGATCTGGCGCCGATCGGCGAGGTATACGATAGGTGTAACGGCTGCGTCCGCTGCGAGCAGGCGTGCCCCAAAAAGATCCCCGTATATTCCGTCATGACTGCGGCGGCCGCCCACAAAACCAGGGACGAGAAGTTCAAGATCCGCGTCGGCAGAGGTGCCATTCAGGACGTGGAAATCCGGCAGGTTGGAGGGCCGATCGTCCTGGGAGAGATCCCGGGAGTCATCGCGTTTGCCGGCTGCGCCAACTACCCGAACGGCGGGAAAGAGGTGGCCGAGATGTGCCTTGAGTTCGCCCGGCGCAGGTTTATCGCGGTGACCTCCGGCTGCGCGGCTATGTCCATCTCGATGTACAGAGACGAGGAAGGAAAGACACCCTACGAGCAGCACCCGGGTGACTTCGACGCAGGGGGCATTGTCAACGTGGGCTCGTGTGTCTCCAACGCTCACATAGCCGGCGCCGCAGTCAAGATCGCCAGCATCTTCGCCAGGCGCAGCCTCCGCGGCAACTTCGAGGAGATCGCCGACTACGTCTACAACCGCGTCGGGGCAGTAGGCGTGGTCTGGGGTGCCATGTCCCAGAAGGCGGCGGCCATAGCGATGGGATTTGTGCGGCTGGGCATACCGGTCATAGTCGGGCCCCACGGGTCGAAGTACAGACGGATGCTACTGGGCCGGGCTGACAGGGAGGAGGACTGGTACACCTCCGATCCCGGGACGGGCGAGCAGGTCTACGCCGGCCCCGTGCCCGAGCACCTGTTCATCGCCGCGGAGACCAAAGAGGAGGCGATGGTGCTTGCCGCCAAGCTCTGCATGCGGCCGAACGACACCGGCAAAGGGCGGGCGATCAAGCTCACCCACTACATTGATCTCCACAGGCGGGTGCTCGGCACTATCCCTGAGGACCTGCCCTTGTTTGTCCGCAGCATGAGCGACGTACCGATCACCATGAAGGAGGAAATTTCCAGAGTGCTACAGCAGGCCGGCTGGCAGGAGAGAAAAGCTCCAGGCCAGAGGCCGTGAGTGGCTCCCGGCACTGGCCGGGAGCTGACGAGTTCTCGAATAGGGAGGTATGATAAGCAATGGCTATACTCGAGCCCTGGCAGATCGCCGAGATCTCCGGGCCCAGAAAGGCGGCGGCCATCTCTAAACCTGAAGTGGTAGTCGCCATGATCAAACGATCGAAACGTCCTGTCATGATCATCGGACATCTGGCCGCAGAGATCGCCGCGGGCGACAGAAAGCTGCTGGATTATCTGATCGACCTCGGAAACACGAAGAACATCCCTATCATAGCAACCGGCCACACCAACCGCAATCTGGTGAGCAGAGGGTACACGAAGGCTACGATCCTGCCGGCAGTGGAAGCCGCCCACAGGCTTGCAGACTCCGGATGGCAGGGGCTGGATGGAAAAGGGCCGCACGATCTGGCCTTTTTCGCCGGCCTGCCCTACTACCTGGAGTGGACGATCCTGTCCGGGCTGAAGCACTTTGCCCCGCACGTCAGGACTGTGTCCCTGGGCAACGGGTACCAGCCCCACGCCGGCTATTCGTTTGCCAGCATTCCGACTGAGCAGTGGCTGGAAAGCCTGAAAGCCGTCATAGGGCAGATGGAGGGTTAAAAAGCATGTTCAAGGAGATACCAGTTGATGTCAGCATTGCACATGCGGGTGAACGCATCCGGAAAAATGACCTGCACGTCGAGCTCGGAGGCCCGGACGTCGAAGAGAAGTTCGAGCTGGTCAAAGTCCGGCAGGGCGACCAGGTAAAGGATAGTGCCATCACGGTCATCGGCCCGGATGTCGCCGACATGGAGCCCGGAAAGAGCTATCCCCTCGGCATCCTGATCGAAGTAGCGGGCCCGGAGCTTGAGCCCGACTTCGAGGGAGTGATCGAGCGGCGGATCCACGAGTACGCCAACTATATCGAAGGGCTCATGCACCTCAACCAGCGTTACGATACGTGGATAAGGCTCTCGAAGAAAGCCTACGGCAAGGGCTTTACCACACTCAGGTTCGTGGGAGAGGTGCTGGAGCAACTTCTCCGGAACGAGTTCCCGATCATCGGGCAGATGCAGATCACCTTCTACACCGACGCTGCCAAAATATCGTCTGCCTATGCTGAGGCGATGAACTCCTACGAAGCCCGGGACGCCCGGGCCAGAGGCCTGACCGACGACGAGGTGGACGTCTTCTACGGTTGCGCCCTCTGCCAGTCGTTCGCGCCCGGCCACGTGTGCGTCATCACCCCGCAGAGATATGCGAACTGCGGCGCCATCAGCTGGTTCGACGGGCGGGCGGCCGCCCGCATCGACCCGAAAGGCCTGATCTTCCCCATAGAGAAAGGCAGCTGCCTGGACCCGGAAAAGGGGGAGTACACCGGGATCAACGAAAGTGCCGGCAAACGCTCCCTGGGGGAGGTTAGCCGGGTCTACCTCTACAGTGCCTTCACCTATCCCCATACGTCCTGCGGGTGCTTTGAAGGGATCGCCTTCTACATCCCCGAGGTCGAGGGCTTCGGCATCGTCACCCGGGGCTATAAGGAGGCCACGGTGAACGGCCTGCCTTTTTCGGCCATGGCGGACTCCACGGGGGGAGGTAGACAGATCGACGGGTTCCATGGCCTGTCCCTGGAATACATGCGCTCCCAAAAGTTTCTCGCTGCAGATGGCGGCTATGCCAGGGTTGCCTGGATGCCCGCCGGGCTGAAGGAGCAGATGAAGCCGTTCATCCCGCCGGAGATCTTCGGCAAGATCGCGACGGAGAGAGAAGTGAAGAACGTGGGCGAGCTCCGGCAATTCCTCGTAGAGCGGTCCCACCCGGTTATCCAGCGCTGGGAGGCAGAGGAGGAAAACCCGGAGGAAGAGCATGTGGAAGAACCGGGGCATGCCGAAATGCCGGTTTTCTCCGCAGGGGAGCTTCCCCTCAGCTACGGCGGCCTGAAGATCACGCTGAAGAACGCCAGGATCTACGCGGACCGGGCGATCATCCAGTGGAGCAAACCCAAAAAACCAGGAGCAGGTGAATGACATGGCAGGAAAAGATAACAGGCTGACAGGCGGCGGAAAGATGCGTGACAACATGCCGGACATTCTCTCGCTGATGGCCGGCGTAGACAGGATCGAGCTTGAAAACTTCACTATGGAGATCGGAGACCTGGAGCTCTGGATTCCTGCCCGGCGGGCAATGTCCCGGGCGATGCCGCAGGCGGTACAGCCTGTAGCGTCCCAGATTATGCAGGAAAAGCCGTCGGCGCTGTTCAGCGAAACCTATGTACCCCCGGTTGAAAATTTCCCGTGCAGCATCCGGGAAGTCAGGCTTGGCGCCACCAGAAAAGACGGGGGCAGCCGGAGAAGGACTTTCACCCTGGGCGGATCTGGCTCGCCGCCGTTTGTCTACGCCGATAGGCCGCCGGCTAACCTGCCGGTCTTCGCCATGGACGTCTTTGATATGTCCATACCGATGCCCGCCGCCGTCAAGGCAGACATCCGGGACGTCATGGACGACCCGGCAGAATGGGCGCGGAGAAACGTCGAACAGTTCGGCGCAGACATGGTCACCGTTCACCTTGTGTCCACCGATCCGCTGGGCAAGGACTCTTCGCCGGCAGAGGCGGCCCGGACGGTCGAGGACGTGCTGCAGGCGGTGGACGTGCCACTGATCATAGGCGGCTGCGGCGATCCGCAGAAGGATGCCGAAGTCTTCGCCAAAGTCTCCGAGGCGGCTTCGGGGGAGCGGCTGCTGCTGAACTCGGTCACGCTGGACATGGCAGCTGCAGGCGTACTTGAGACCATTACAGGAGCGGCTAAGGCCCACGGCCACGCGGTGATCGGGCTGACCGGCCTGGAGCTGAACAAGGCGAAGGAGTTGAACCGCAGGCTGTTCGACTACCTGCCGCCGGAAGACATCGTGATGGACCTCACCACAGTGGCGCTGGGCTACGGCCTGGAGTACTCCTTCAGCATCCACGAGCGTGCAAGGCAGGCCGCCTTGCTGGGGGACGATGAACTGCAGCAGCCGACCATCTCCGCGGCATCCAACGCCTGGGTGGCCAGGGAGGCCCGGACGAAGATGGATCCGGTGTACGGCCCCAGGGAATTCCGGGGCCCGCTGTGGGAGACCCTCAACGCGCTCACTCTGGTGCTCGCCGGAGTCGACATCTTCATGGTAGCCCATCCGGCCACCCTGAAAACCCTGAAAGAGATCATCCAGATGCTGATCCGAAAAGAAACTGTACCGTCGCCGGAAGCGAACATGTGCTGGAGCACGGCCAGGATATGAGGAGGTGAAACTGGTATGTCAGAGTCTAAAGTGAAAAAGAGCATCAGGGAGATCAGCCCCATCGACGTGTACAAGCTGCTCCCGAAGACGAACTGCGGGGAGTGCCACGAGGCCAACTGCATGACCTTTGCCACCCGGGTGGTCAACGGCGAGCTCACAGTCGAGGATTGCCCCCCGATCGCCGGTAAAAAATACATGGCAGATTACGAGAAGCTGCGGGAACTGATGAGGCCGCCGGTCAGGACGGTCACGTTCGGCACCGGCGAGACGGCTGCGAAAGTCGGGGGAAAATACGTTCTCTACCGGCACGAGTTCACCTACCACAACCCTCCGCCCATCGCCATCGACGTGGCCGACTACATGGCGAAAGAAGAGATCGATGCCAGGCTGAAGATGGTCAGCTCGTTCACGTTCAACTACATCGGGCGAACTCTGCGGCTGGATGCAGTGGCCATCCGCTCGACTACGAATGAGCCGGCGACCTTTGCCACGGTGGTCAAGGACGTGGCCGGACAGACTGATCTGCCCTTCGTGCTCTGCGCATACGACCCTGCAACAATGGCCGCCGGGCTTGACCAGGTCAAAGATCGGCGACCGCTGCTGTATGCGGCCACGAAAGAGAACTGGAAGGAAATGGCAGAGCTTGCCCTGCAGTACAGCTGCCCGCTGGTCGTCTCAGCCCCGCACGACATCCCTGGCCTGCGTTCGCTGGTCAGGACCCTTACAGAGTACGGCATTTCCGACCTCATCCTCGATCCGGGCACATCTGTAGAGTCTGACCTCGCCCGGACGATCCATGAGTTCTCTCAGATTCGGCGCTCGGTCTTCCAGCAGGACGACGAGCTCCTCGGCTACCCGCTGCTGGGCACCCCCATCAGCGCCTGGCTATCTCCCGAGCTTTCCCCCGAAGTCGTCCAGTGGAAGGAGGCGTGGATGGCCTCGCTGCTCCTCTCCAGGCACGCGGACATGCTCATCATGCACAGCGTCGAAGGCTGGGTACTCCTGCCCCAGCTGATCTGGCGGTTCAACGTGTACACTGACCCGCGCAAGCCCGTCTCGGTTGATGCAGGCGTCAAGACCTTCGGCTCGCCAGATAAGCAAGCGCCGGTGCTCATCACCTCGAACTACGCGCTGACCTACTTCATAGTGGAGAACGACATCAAGACCGCCAGCATCCACTGTTACCTGGTGGTTGCCGACACGGGCGGCAACAGCGTAGAGAGCGCCGTCGCAGGCAGGTACCTGACAGCGGAGTCCATCTCGAACGCCCTGAGCGATTACAAGGTAGCTGATCTGGTAGAACACCGCCACCTGGTCTTGCCGGGCCTGGCCGCCCGCCTCAGCGGGGACACCGAAGAGGCGAGCGGCTGGAACGTCATGGTCGGGCCGAGGGACTCTTCGGGCCTGGCCGAGTACCTGAAAACCCAGTGGCCCCCGAAGGACGATAAGCATGCTGCAGGTGCCTGAGAGAGAAGCCCGGGTCATCTTCCAGCCCATGAACAGAGTGCTCACAGTGCCCGGAGGGACGCTGCTGCTGGACGCGATGCGGACAGCAGGCCTGGCTATCGAGTCCGTCTGCGGGGGAAAGGGGACTTGCCGGAAGTGCCGGGTGATCCTGACCAGGGGTAAATGTAAGGTAGATGCCCGGATCGGGGGGAAGAGGCTCACAGCGGCGGAAGAGGCGAAAGGCTACTACATGGCCTGCCAGGTACGGGTCGTCGAAGACTGCGAGTTCACCATACCGGTCGAGAGCCGGATCGACTCGCCTCAGATCCTGCTCTCGGCCACGGTAAAGATCGATAGGGTTAACCCTGCGGTCGTCCGCTACCCGGTGGAAACCATGCCATCGATCGGTCCGCTCCCGGGCATGCAATCTATCAGGCTGACAGGCTATACAGGAGCCAGACCACACGTACCGGATACAGTCTATCAGCAGCTGCGGGCGCCAGACGAGCCCATGCTAGCCACGCTCTCTCTGGCACGCATACCTCCGGAGATCACAGGAGTAGAGGCTGCCAGAGGAGCCGGACCACTTTACGGAGTGGCTGTGGATCTAGGTACGACGACCGTCGTCGGCTGCCTGGTCGATCTGCAGTCAGGCCAGATCGTCGGCACCGGATCGGCCCTTAACAGGCAGATCACCTACGGCGAGGAACTGATGACCCGCATCGGTTACGCCAGCACACCGGCAGGTCTGGAAGAGATCAGAAAGGCAGCGGTCGAAAGCGTCGACCAGGTCATCAATTCGCTGGCGGAAGCAGCCGGCATCCGAAAAACCGACATCGTTGACATGTGCCTCGCCGGTAACACGGTGATGCACCACCTGTTCCTCGGCATGGCCCCGCGCTACCTGGAGCTGGCCAACGCGGACGTCTCGAGGGTCCCAGTAGTGAAAAAGGCGGCCAGCCTGGGACTTTCTCTCAGAGATGGCGCAACTGTCTTCTGCCTCCCCGGCGTGAGCAGGTTCGTCGGCGGGGACGCCATCGGAGACGTGCTGGCATCGAATATGTACTGCTCGGACGAGATCTCGCTGGTCGTGGACCTGGGGACTAACGGGGAGATCATTCTGGGGAACAAGGACTGGATGGTGTCTGTATCGTGCGCCTCGGGCCCCGCCTTCGAAGGCGCGGGGGCCACCTACGGCGTCCGGGCGATGAAAGGAGCCATCGACCACGTCAGCCTCGACCCGGCGACATCAGATGTATCCTTCACTACCATCGGGGGTGTGCCTCCGCGGGGGATCTGCGGGTCGGGCATTATCGATGCTGTCGCAGCCATGGTAACGACTGGCGCACTCGACTTCGCTGGCAAGCTGAACAGCGGCCATTCCCGGGTACGCCCCGGAGAAGAAGGCCTTGAATACGTGCTGGTGCCCGCCGGCAGGTCTGCCATAGGCCGGGACATCGTGATCACCCAGCAGGACATCGACTACCTCATGGACACTAAAGCTGCCGTCTGCGGCGCCATCGGCGTGCTCCTGAACAAGTGCAAGCTGAAGGTGACAGACGTCCGGCAGGTATACCTGGCGGGAGCCTTCGGCGCCTACACGAATCTGGCAAGCGCGACGAAGCTGGGCATCATCCCGGAGTTTCCCCGTGCGGAGGTTCACCCGATCGGCAACGGATCGCTCTCGGGCGCTTATGCCACGCTGGTTTCCCGGAGCCAGAGAGTCGTGGCTGAAGAGATCGCCAGGAAAATAGCCTACGTGGACCTGATGGTAGACTCGGAGTTTTTCGAGGAGTACCTGGCCGCCCTGTACATACCGGGAAAACGCGAGCTGTTCCCGGTCTCTTACGGAGGGAAAGGAACGCTGTATGAAAGTAGATGAAAGGATAGGGAAAAAGGAGTTTTGTAAATGAAAATCGCTATCGCAGGAAAAGGCGGAGTCGGAAAAACAGTCCTCGCCAGCAGTATCGCCTGGGCTCTGGCCCGGGCAGGCTATACCACGCTGGCCATCGATGCCGACGAAGCACCCAACCTCGCGCTATCACTGGGCCTTACCCGGTGGGAAGCGGCAGAGATCAGGCCAGTTCTGGAGAACGAGGAGCTGATCCGGAGCAAAACCGGTACAGACTATGCGGGAGTCTACAACCTGAACTTCACCGTGGACGACGTGGTCCGGGATTTCTCGGTCAGGACTCCGGCTGGCGTGCACCTGCTGGTCATGGGCACTGTGAAGGCCGCCGGATCAGGATGCGCCTGTCCTGCCAACAGCCTGCTCCAGGCCCTGCTCCGCCATCTCGTAGTGGAGCGAGACGAGGCGGTGGTCCTGGACCTGGAAGCGGGAGTCGAGCACCTGGGCCGGAAAACCGCAGAAAGCGTCGATTGCATGCTGGTGGTCAGCGACGTGAACCAAAAATCACTGCTCACCGCCAGGGCCATCGCCAGGCTGGCCCGGGAGACGGGTATCCCAAAAGTCCGGCTGGTGGGAAATCGCGTCGAAAACGGTGCCCAGCACGAGATCATCAGGGCCTTTGCCCGGGAGGAGGAACTCCCGCTGCTGGGGATCGTGCCCTACGACAGTGCAGTCGTCCAGGCAGGCATACTGGGCAGCTCCACGCTGACCCTCCGGGACTCTTGCGCCGCCCGGGCGATAGATAAGCTGACAGGCTTGCTCATTCAGGCCTCGGAAACGAGCGAGACGAAGGCAGTTCAGGAAGGTGGTAAAGCGTGAAAAGACTGGTGACGGCCGGCCGCGGCGGTACGGGCAAGACCAGCTTCGTGGCCCTGATGACGAAGTACTTCCTCGAAAAAGAGGAGACTCCAGTCCTCCTCGTAGACGTCGACCCGGACCAGAACCTGGCCGAGATGGTAGGCGTAGACCTGGAAAGCGAAGGCGTGAAAACGATCGCTGAGCTGGTCACAGATACCTTCCTCGAAAAGGGAGGGACCTCCGTGGGCATATCCCCGGCCGATCGCATCGAGGCAGCCATCTTCGAGCACGGGCTGTACGAGGGCGAGACATTCGATCTGCTGGCGGTCGGAACCAGGTGGATCGAAGGCTGCTACTGCCTCCCCGACGAGGCGCTCAAGAGTGCCCTGCAGGCCCTCACTAAGAATTACAGATACGTCCTGATCGACTCCCCGGCAGGCCTCGAGCACCTGAACCGCAAAATAGCAACGCAGGTGAACGACGTCTTCGCAGTGATGGGGCCGTCCCACAAATCCTTCGAGAACGCGAAGCGCTCCCTCCGGATCATGGAAGAGATCGAGATCGGCTTCGACCGGTTCTACCTGGTTGGAGGCTGCCTGTTTCCAGAAGAGCTGGAGAAGGAGGCGGCCGAGCAGACTGGCCAGCCGTATCTAGGTAAGATAGAGTTCGACCGGCAGGTCCAGGATGCCGTTATAGCAGGGCGATCGTTGCTCGATCTGCCCGATGATAGCCAGGGATACGCGTCGGTGAAGAGAGTGATGGAGAAGGCAGGGTACAGGTGAAAGGCGCTTCCTCAAAGATCGATAATTCTGAAAATTTAAAAATAAGCACATCAGCGAAGCGCTCTTTTTACTTGAACGCGTCGCCGATCTTCTCGAAGATAGTCTTGTGCTTGCCCTTCCTGGCCTCTTCCTTCTCGGCGGCCAGGATCTCGGCGTACATCTTCCGCTGGCTGTCAGACAGCTTCGACGGGGTCTTGATCACGACTTTGACGTGCATGTCGCCCCTGCGATTAGATCTCAAGCTCTGGATGCCTTCGCCTTTGAGCCTGAAGACGGTGTCTGTCTGGGTGCCGGCCGGGATCTTGATTCTCGCCTTGCCGGTCAGTGTCTCGACTTCGACCTCGTCGCCGATAGCCGCCTGGGCGAAGGAGATGGGCATGAGGCACGCCACGTCTTCGCCGTACCGCTGGAAGAACGGGTGCGACCGGACTCTGATCTGGACGTACAGGTCGCCTGGCATGCCGCCTGGCATCGGCGCGGGCTCGCCTTCGCCGGTGATCCGGAGCTGAAGGCCGTTGTCGACGCCTGCGGGCACTTTGACGAGGACTTTTCTGACTTTTCGTGTCCTGCCCTTACCCCTGCATTCGGGGCAAGGGGTGTCGAAGGTCTTGCCTTTACCGGCACAGCGGCCGCAGGTGCCTACCCGGACCATCTGGCCGAACAGGCTCTGGGTTACCTGGCGCACCTGGCCGGAGCCGTTACACTGGGGGCAGGTGGTGATCTTCGTCCCGGGCTTTGCGCCGGAGCCGTTACATACGTCGCAGGGCTCCATCCGGGGGACGACGACCTCTTTCTCGCAGCCGAAAGCGGCTTCCTTGAATTCGATCTCCAGGTCGTGGCGCAGGTCGCTGCCACGGTTAGGCTGGCCTCTGGAGCCGCCGCCTCCCCTGCCGAAGAACATTTCGAACAGGTTGTCGTAGTCTCCGAAACCCATGTCCCGGAAGATGTCGAAGTTGTTGAAGATGTCCGACTGAGAGTAGCCTTCCATGCCCGCGTGGCCGAACTGGTCGTACCTGGACCGCTTCTGGTCGTCGGACAGGACGGCGTACGCCTCGGAGATCTCCTTGAACTTCTCCTCGGCGCCTGCCTCTTTGTTCCGGTCGGGGTGGTACTGGAGGGCGAGCTTACGGTACGCCCTTTTTATGTCGTCCGTGCTGGCACCCTTCTCGACTCCCAGTACTTCGTAATAGTCTCGCTTGTTAACAGCCACAGTACTACATCCCCGGAACCGTTTCTATTTATTTCTTGTCGTTGACGACTTCGTAGTCGGCGTCCACGACGTTGGGGTCTTTGCCAGGGTTACTGCCAGACGCCTGCTGGCCGCCGGACTGCTGCTGCGCTGCCTGCTCTGCTGCCTGTTGCTGCTGGTACTGCTGCTGGGCAGCCTGGTACAGGACTGTCGCCACTTCGTTCATGGTCTTGGTCAGGTCGGCGGTGGCAGCCTTGATCTTCTCGATGTCGCCGGTCTTCTGGGCTTCGCGCAGAGCATCGGAGCCCTTGGTGACGCGCTCCTTCTGGTCTGCGGTGATCTTGTCACCCGCGTCTGCGAGGGTCTTCTCAGCGGAATACAGGAGAGTGTCTGCCTGGTTCATGACCTCGGCCTTCTCCTTCTTGGCCGCATCTTCTGCCGCGAACTTTTCGGCATCCTTGACCATGCGCTCGATATCGGACTTGTCCAGCTTGGTCGAGGCGGTGATGGTAATCGCCTGCTCCTTGCCGGTGCCCAGGTCTTTTGCCTTGACGTTCAAGATGCCGTTGGCGTCGATATCGAAGGTGACCTCGATCTGGGGGATGCCCCTCGGTGCAGGGGGAATGCCGATCAGGTGGAACCTGCCCAGCGTGGTGTTGTCGTAAGCCATGGGTCTTTCGCCCTGGATAACGTGGATCTCTACAGAGGTCTGGTTGTCGGCCGCCGTGGAGAAAACCTGGCTCTTCCTCGTCGGGATCGTGGTGTTGCGCTCGATGAGGCGGGTAGCCACGTTACCCAGCGTCTCGATGCCGAGGCTCAGCGGGGTGACGTCAAGCAGCAGCAGGTCTTTGACCTCGCCTGCCAGAACGCCGCCCTGGATAGAGGCACCCATAGCGACGCACTCCATCGGGTCGATGCCCCGCTCCGGCTCCTTGCCGAAGAACTTCTTGATCGTCTCGATGATGATGGGCATCCTCGTGGGGCCGCCGACCAGGATGATCCTGTCGATCTGGTTTGCGGTGAGCTTCGCGTCAGAGATCGCCTGCCGCATAGGGGCATAGCAACGCTCGACGACTTCTCTTACCAGCTCTTCGAGCGTGGCGCGGGTAAGCATCATATCGAGGTGCTTCGGGCCGCTTGCGTCGGCTGTGATGAAGGGTAAGTTGACCTGGGTCTGCAGGGTGCTGGAAAGCTCGATCTTGGCCTTCTCTGCCGCATCCCTGAGCCTCTGCATTGCCATCTTGTCGTTGCGGAGGTCGATGCCCGTGTCCTTCTTGAACTGGCTGGCGATGTAGTCGATGATCTTGTTGTCCATGTCGGTGCCGCCCAGCTGGGTGTCGCCCGACGTGGAGAGTACCTCGAACACGCCGTCGCCCATCTCCATGATGGTGACATCGAGAGTGCCGCCGCCCAGGTCGAAGACCAGGATCTTCTGGCTGCCCTTCTTGTCGAGGCCGAAAGCGAGAGCCGCTGCGGTCGGCTCGTTGATGACACGGAGGACTTCCAGGCCGGCGATAGTACCCGCATCCTTGGTAGCCTGACGCTGGTTGTCGTTGAAGTACGCCGGCACCGTGATGACTGCCTTGGTGATCTTCTCGCCGATGTACGCTTCTGCGTCCTGCTTGATCTTCTGCAGGATCATGGCAGAGATTTCCTGCGGAGTGTACTTCTTGCCGTCGATCTCCACCTTGTAGTCGGTGCCCATCTTCCTCTTGATTGCTATGATGGTACGCTCAGGGTTGGTCACGGCCTGTCGCCTGGCGGCTTCGCCTACCAGACGCTCGCCGGTCTTCGTGAACGCCACCACCGACGGGAACATCCTGGCGCCTTCGGCGCTGGGGATGATGACGGGCTTGCCGCCCTCCATAATCGCCGCTTCCGAGTTGCTGGTCCCTAAGTCAATTCCTAGAATTTTGGACATTTGCAATCTACCTCTTAGATACTTTCACTTTCGCACAGCGAATGACTTTTGAATGTAACATATAGCCTCGCTGGAACTCGTCGAGAATCGTGCCCTCCTCGACATCCTCCGAAGCTTCCTGCATCATCGCTTCATGCAGGCGTGGGTCGAATTTCTTGCCCACCGCCTCGATCGGCTTCAGGCCATGTCTGGACAGCGTGGCCGACATCTGGGCGTAGATCATCTCCAGTCCTTTGGCCATCTGTCCGTCGCCCGACTTCTTTGCGTTTGCAACGGCACGTTCCATGTTCTCGTACGCGTCGATGAGCTCGAGGATGAGCCCTTCGTTAGCGTACCGGACGACGTCTTCCTTTTCCCGGGCAACGCGTTTCTTGTAGTTCTCGAAATCCGCCTGCAGGTAGCGCAGACCGGTCAGGTACTCCTCCACCTGTCGTGTCAGGCGGGCGACTTCGTCGCCTTCGTTCGGTTCCTCGGCTGTAGCTTGCTCTTGCCGATTAATCTTTTCAGATTCATCCCCTCCGGGGACGCTTTTCGAGTCCATACATGCCCTCCGTAGCCCGGTTATTATATAGACGGGTTTAACGTAATGTTTGCACTTCTATATATAGTTTATCGTACAACCGATCGTGTAATTGCGCACCGTAAACGGTGCGATCACCGTCCACGGTACGATCACCGTTCACGGCGTGGTTCACGATATCTGCATGAGTGCAGATGCAGCCCCGTGAGCAGAAAACGATAGTCCTTTGTGAAACTTTTTCTACAGTCCGGGGACTGTACAATATGTTTCAAGAATGACCATTAATCCTGCAACAACCCATTACTTCAGAGTATAAATTTAAAGAGACAAAGCATAAATATTTTCCAGCGCCGCCAGTTTTTCCGGACGCTGACAACTAAAGCAGATAGATTTGGACGCTCCCGGATAGCCCATCCATGCCCTGCCCTGCCAGCGAAAACCCTCCAACCATAAGGCTTTTTAAAGAAGAACGGCAATTGCTATTATAGTCTTTCTTGAAACATGGTATACAGTCCGGCAGGTTGTATCCCCGGCTATGCGGGGGCTGCTGAAAGGCTGTATAGTTTCATAAAGGACTATATTATAGCAGGGACAGGTAACTACCCTGTAACCGCATACTGAAAAATGAATGGGTTGCCACCATGGAACGCGTTTCGACAGGCATAGATGAGCTGGACCAGTTTATCAGCGGAGGCTACCCCCGGGGAAAAAGCGTGCTCGTAACAGGGACTCCCGGATCTGGCAAGACTATTATTGCCATCCACTTCATCTACAGGGGCTGCCAGGACGGTAAAAAATGCGTTTATATAGCCACTGAAGAAGAGCTGGAGGACATCCTGCATCAGGCGGAGAGCATCGGCCGGGACATCAGGCCTTTCTACGAGTCCGGCCAGCTGAAGATCATTAAGCTATACGAGGAGAGAGCGTACACCACAATTCAGACGATGTCCCTGGGCTTTGAAAAGATCGACAGCCTGCAGTCGGACATCATCAGCCTGGTCGAGAAGATCCCGGGAGAGACAGACCTGGTCGTCATCGATAACCTCGGCGTGTTTACCCTGAACATGTCCATGGATGAGTTTCGAAAACAGCTGGATACCCTCAACCTTTTGCTGGGCAAGCAACACTATACCTCATTGTACATAATGGACGACACGTCCAACCGCCGCACGGAGGGCGTGGCATCCTACTCCGCATATGGCGTGATCCGCCTCTCCATCAAGGAGAATCCGTACACGAACCTGAGAGAGCGGCACCTCGAGATCAGCAAGATGAGGGCGACAAGCATCCCGCTGGAGAGCTACGCGTTCAACATCACGTCCGAAGGCATCATGATATTACAAAAGAAGGGTGTCTGGTCCCTTTAGGAGCCAGAGAGGAACAAAAGATCAGTGCTGAGCCTTCATCTTGATCAGGTCATCCATGGTCTCCTTTTTCCTGTAGGCCATGCCCTGGAATATGGCGATAAGGCAGCCGTTCTCGTCGGTGATGTCGATGGCGTAGGTGCCGATGCGGCCGCCCAGCGACGTTTCCCGGGCGGTGGCTGTAAGTACGCCGGTCGATGAGGGTTTCACATATGAGATGCTGCAGTTGATGGCTACCGCCACGGTGCCATGAGAGTTGCAGGCTGAGGCGAAGGCATAATCGGCCAGCGTAAAGATGACGCCGCCGTGGACTGTCCCGATGCCGTTAAGGTGGTGCTTCTGAATGACCATTCTGGCCTTCGAGCTTCCGCCTGCCGCCTCCAGCAGCTCGATGCCGCAGTGCTGTGCAAATAGATCATTGTCCCGGAAATATTGTGCAACGTCAGCCATGATGATTCGATGCCAGATTGTGAGGCATCTATAATAACAGTTGTTACGTGCGATCACAGACAGGCATGTACGCATACCCTTAGTGCCCATACTTGTGTGATGGCGTGCCGGAAGTCCGGATTGCTGCGATAACTGCAGGATATTATTTAATAAATTTGTCAGAATACTTGTTCTGGAGTGATTATTATGGCGCAGATGATGATGAAGAAGCCACCGTCAGGACTTGAGGATGGCATCGAGAAGATCTCGGCGACGCAGGAGTTAGGCCTGGAGCACGCCCTGCTCGACCGGATTATGCTGGCTATGAACCATACTATCAGGATGGCCGGAAAAGGCTCAAAATCCAGTCTCGAGCCCTGCGTCAGGGGATGTGAGCTCATCAAGCAGGTTGTAGACAAGCACCACATGGTGATGGAAGAAGAGGAAATCTACCCCAGGTTCGAGAACACTAAACTGGCAGACCTGGCCAGGGTCTTGAAAGATCAGCACACCGAGATGCGCAAGATGGTCGCCAGGATGGAGAACCTCGCCAGCAAGGGCAGCGACGTCGACGAGCTGAGGAATACGTTCATGGACTTCCACGACATGGTCATGGCTCATGCCGCCTGGGAGGAGACCTGCCTGTTCCCGTGTATGGAAGGCACCTGGTCCCAGAGCGACCTGGACAACCTCAAGGAGACCCAGGAGAAGCATGAAAAGAAGCTCCTCGGGGAAGACGCTACCATGAAGATCTACGGCATGGTCTCAGAGCTGGAGTCTTCGGCTGGCATCAGTGGCCTCAAGGACTTTACCCGCAGAGCGAAGTAAATCACTTTTTTACAGAGAGCCATCCCTCACAGGGATCGGCTCCTGTACCTGGCTTGCCGGCTGAACCTACGGCAAAGATTATGTTCACGCCGCCTTTAGGGATAGCAGACAGTGGTAAGGATGGCAGACGCAGTTATTGTTCGAGCTGGCATGGCAAAGGCCAGAGCCCTATCAGATCTCGTGAGGACGGAGCTACCCCTCTCAGCAGGCATATGTGTGGTGGCGGGAGAAATCCTGGCGCTGGGCGGGCTGCCTTCGCTGCCTGTCGCCATCCTGGGCTTCGCTACGGGCTTTTTCATCTCAGGCTCGGCAATGATCACTAACGAGTACTTCGATCTCGAGGTCGACCGGATCAACCACCCGGACAGGCCGTTGCCGTCCGGCAGGGTCAGTATCCTGGAGATGGCGGTAATGGCGGCACTGTTCAGCGTCGCCGGCCTCGTCGCTGCGGCGCTGTTAAGCCCCCTGCTTCTCGCTGTTGCCGTCCTGCTGCTGGTGATCGGCATCCTGTACAACTGGAAACTCAAAGAGTCGGGCCTGCCGGGAAACATGATGGTAGCAGTCTCTGTGGGTATGACGTTTATATGCGGAGGGATGGCTGCCGGCCGGCCGATGGACGGAGTTGTCTGGACCTTCGGCGCCATGGCATTCCTGTTCGATCTCGCCGAAGAGATAGCGGGGACTGCGATGGACATGGAGGGCGATCGGCAGAGGGGCGCGAGGACGCTTGCCCTGATGTACGGCAGGCAGCCCGCGCTGCGAGCATCCATGCTGCTGTTCGCAGGGTTCATCGGGCTCAGCCTGCTGCCGTACCTGGCAGGCTGGCTGGGATACGGCTACCTCGCCGCTATACTGCTGGCGGATACAGCCATCGCTTACCTGGCCTTCGGGCTGTACAGGAGCCTGACACCGCGGGAAGGCCGGGCGAAAATGCGCCGGCTCTACCTGACGATGACGGATATGATCGTCGTCATATTGCTCCTGACAGCCGCTAACCTTGCCTGACCTGCGACACTCGTTAAAACCGGTAACGCAGGTGCCGGATCAGCCTCCGGTAGAAGCCGAGCCTGCCCATTACGCCGGACGTCACGCGCTGAAGCCGGGACACGGATAACCGGTCGACGAGCTCGGGCATGGTCAAAAAGGAGACCGAATCTACCAGCCTGAGACCGGGAACCTGCTTTTCGAGCTCCAGGGGATCGCCGATGCCCCAGGCCAGAGTAATGCCTGACGCCCTGACGGCCGGGACCAGAGATATCAGCCGTGTCATCAGCCTGCTGTAAGCGTCGAACACGAACTCGCCGGCCGGGAATGTCCCGGTGATTCGCCTGAACAGCGCCAGCGCCGCATCTTCCGAAAGGTACATCACCAGCCCTTCGGCGATCACCAGCACCGGCCTGTCAGACGGGACCTCTTCAAGCCACCGCAGATCCGTGACCGAAGAGCCGATCATGGCGTAATTTTGGCGCTCTGGATACAGGCGCCTGCGCAGCTCGATCACGTCCGGGTAGTCGATGTCGTACCAGAGGACCGAAGCCGGAGGGTCGATCCGGAAAACCCGGGTATCCAGGCCGCAGCCCAGGTGCAGCACTGTCGAAACCGGGTTGGCGGCGATGAACTCCCTCGCCCAGCCGTCCAGGTGCCTGGCCCTCATGGGGAGAGTGATGTGGCCACCCCTCTCAAACCCAAGCCTGGCAAAATCGTAGTCGATCCGTTTGACGGCTTCGTCTGCGAACTTATCGCCCAGGATGGGGTGCTCTACCCTGTTATCCAGCGCTTTGCCGTACAACGTCATAAGAGACGTTTCCTTCTCCTTCGTCAGGTGAACTTTTTCCGTATCCGTTGTTGAGACCTCCTAAAAAGCGCCGGCAGAGTCGGCCACTATCGCGGCATCAGGCGTTTTTTAACACGCATTTATGTCCTAATGTCGCTAATTAAGGTTGCGTGTGCATACGGACCATAATTACAGAAAGGTAACCGGCGCATACCGAGAGCCTTGAGCCGATCAATAAAACCGGCCGCCGGCCACGCAGTATTCAGGTAGCAGGCAGGACCGGCCGCCATTATTGTAAATTAACTATTTCGAGCCGGTGTTTTAACTTTACCAGGGACTGCGGATTACATGCCAGTAAGTGCGTCCACAACCAGGAAACCGGAAGATAGCCGGATTGTGGTCCCCGGGCGAGTGCTGGATATCCTGGCGCGGAACCGGGGCCGTTACCTGAGAGAGCTGGCAGAATTTCTGGAGATCCCGAGCGTCGGCGCAGATCGGCGCCATACAGCCGATATGAGAAGGGCGGCGGAGTGGTTCCTGGCAAGGGTGGAGCGGTCGGGCTTTTCTGGAAAAGTGTTCGAGACACGGGGACATCCGATAGTCTACGCGGAGCGTTGGCCGGAGAAAGCAGCGCCGACACTGCTCGTTTACGGCCACTATGACGTCCAGCCACCCGGGCCTCTGCATGCCTGGAAAACTTTGCCTTTCACCCCGGTCGTGAAGGATGGAGCTATATATGCCAGAGGGGGCAACAGATAACAAAGGCCCGGTGCTCACGTACCTGAACACCATGGACTCCATCATAGCCGCCGAGGGCACTCTGCCCCTCAACGTCAAACTGCTCGTGGAGGGGGAGGAAGAGATTGGCAGCCCGAATATTGAGCGGTTTGCCCGGGAGCACCGGAGGATGCTGAAGGCTGACACCCTCGCGATGTCGGACACAACCCGGTACAGTACCAGGGTTCCAGCTATCCACTACGGGTACCGCGGCCTCGTCAACATGCAGATCGAAGTGACCGGCCCGGTCTTCAGCGTACACTCGGGCGTATTCGGCGGCATCGTAAGGAACCCGGCTATGGTGCTGGCCAGAATCCTGTGCCACCTGAAGGACGATGACGGCAGGGTGACGATACCGGGCTTTTACGATCACGTCAGGAGAGTGGAGCAGTGGGAGCGGAAAGAAATGGCTAATCTGCCGGTTGACGACGTAGCCCTGAGAAAATACCTGGGCGTGGACACGCTGGCACCTGAACAGGGCTACACCCTGCTGGAAAGCAGATACGTTCGCCCGACGCTGGATGTCACAGGCATATCAGGCGGCTACGAGGGAGAAGGCATGAAGACTATTATCCCCCATAGAGCCGGTGCAAAGGTGAGCATACGACTGGTGCCGGATCAGAAGGCGGATGTGATAGGGCCGCTGGTCGCAGACTACATATGCTCGCTGGCACTACCCGGCTCCAGGGTAACGATCCCACACTGGTATGGAAACGACCCGATGCTCACCCCCACCGACACTCCGGCGATGGCGGTGGCGAAGCGAGCCATCGAGTACGGCTTCGGCCGGCGGCCGGTCCTGGTCCGGTCAGGCGGCACAGTAGGAGCGGTGACAGCGCTACACAGGGAGTTAGGCATCGAGAATATCCTCATGATGGGCTGGAGCAGCCCGGAAGACGGCGCTCATGCACCCAACGAACATTTCAGCCTTGAAGACTTTGACAGAGGCATGAAAACGGTTGCAGCTCTGCTTTACGGGCTGGCACAGCTAAAAGAATCAGAAATGACCAAAATTAGCTCATGAATAGTTTATTGTAAGTGATGGGCCCGCTGCGATTTGAACGCAGGACCTCTCGGTTATCAGCCGAGCGCTTGTCGCTGCTTTTGAGCAGTTCCGACCTGGCTAAGCTACGGGCCCTGAATGACCTGCTCATTTATCCCTTGCCCTTCCTTGCATGATACAGCACGATATGTGTAGCGATTCATGGTAAAAGGCAGGATAACGAGCTCAATATTTTTCCGTCGTGAGATGATGGGCCCGCTGCGATTTGAACGCAGGACCTCTCGGTTATCAGCCGAGCGCTTGTCGCTGCTTTTGAGCAGTTCCGACCTGGCTAAGCTACGGGCCCGACATCTCTGTAAAAGGTACTACTACTACATAAAAGTTATGGGCGAAAGCACATGTTTACACGCCTGAGTACGACAGGTATATAAAACCCGTATGTGATCATTACCCCGCAATGAAGTGCGATAAGTGCAACCGGGAAGCGGTCATATTTCAGAGGTACTCCGGGATGCATCTTTGCGGCCCCCACGAGGTCGCCGACGTAGAGCGGAAGATCAAGCGCAGGATGCGGAAGGAGAGGATGGCGAAGCCAGGCGATCACATAGCCGTGGCTATGAGCGGCGGCAAGGACAGCGCTGTCACCCTTTCCATACTGGTAGACACGTTCACCACCAGGTCTAACATCAAATTCTCCGCCATCACTGTCGACGAGGGCATCGAAGGCTACCGGAACGAGTCGATCCCGTACGCGAAAGAGCTCTGCGACCGCCTGGGCGTGCCCCACTACGTCGTCTCGTTCAAGGAAGAGATCGGGCACACGCTGGACGACATCCTCAGCCGGGAGCGCAAGGAAGCGTCCTGCACCTATTGTGGCGTCTTCCGCCGTACTTTGCTGAACAGGAAGGCGAGAGAGATCGGCGCCAACAAGCTCGCCACAGGCCACAATCTAGACGACGAGGCACAGGTAGTCCTGCTGAACGTCATGAACGGAGACGTCGAGCGTCTCGCCAGATTAAGGCCCTCAAGAGCCCAGGAAGGGCTGATCCCCAGGATCAAGCCGCTGATCGACGTGCCGGAGAAGGAGATCGCACTTTACGCATTCCTGAAGAAGCTGCCGTTCTACATGGGCGAATGCCCGTACACCAGCGAATCGTTCCGGGGCGAGATCAAGGACATGCTCAACGACTTCGAAGCCAGGCATCCGGGCACGAAGTACTCCGTCCTGAGCGGGTTCGAGAACATGATCGACTGCTTAAAGGAAAAATACCCCCAGGTACCCCTGCATAATTGCGAGGTCTGCGGGGAGCCGGGCATCCAGGGCGTCTGTCAGGCCTGCAAACTTAAGAAGCGGGTAAAGATCGACAGGGAACCGGAAGCCTGAAGCTCCTTATTTTGATAATAGTTTTTAGCCTGCCAGTGAACAGTATGTGTATGGCCGGCGCAGTTGAGGTAGAGAAGATCATTCAGGAAATGGGCGAGCCCTATTCATCGATACTCGGGATCGACCTGAAGCGGGGAGACCCTGAATGGCTGAAGTGGTTTCTGGCTGCATTTCTCTACGCGAAGCCAATTCAGGAGGACTCCGCAGCCGAGACCTATCGGACGCTGGTAGCCAGCGGCCTGACCAGCGCCGCCGCCATAGCAAGCATCGACCGGGACCTGCTGGTACGACTGCTGGACGAAGGCGGCTACGTCAGGTATGACGAAAGCACCGCAGACCGGCTGATCGCAATTTTTAGCACGCTGCAGCAGCAGTACGACGGCAAGTTCAGCCGCCTGTATGCCGCTGCCACAGACAGCCGTGACCTGGAGGAACGCATCAAAGCCCTGGGCA
Source organism: Methanocella arvoryzae MRE50 (assembly GCF_000063445.1). NCBI lineage: Archaea > Methanobacteriati > Methanobacteriota > Methanomicrobia > Methanocellales > Methanocellaceae > Methanocella > Methanocella arvoryzae. The sequence continues at coordinate 2,819,846 of NC_009464.1, read as the reverse complement.
AAGGCATCGGCCCCGTAACAGTCTCAGTGTTTCTCCGGGACATGCAGGCAGTCTGGCCCAGGGCAGACCCCGAACCCACGCCCAGAGAGAAGGAAACAGCAAAGGCGCTGGGAATAGGCGACATCCGACAGTATGCCCGCGACCACAGGATCGACAGGGTCCGGCTTGAGACAGCATTACACCGGTACTCCCGTAAGCTGCGGAGAGGCCGGTGCATAAGCAAGAAGAAAAAATGAGATATTCTCGGCCCCGGGAGGCCTCGGTTTTAAATCGCAAAGTCGCAGAGGCGCAACGACGCAAAGTTTTATTGATATGTCTTTGCGTCGTTGCGTCGTTGCGCCCTTGCGAATTAAGTACAAGGGGGTCTGTCGCCGAGAATTGCTTTGACTGTTGTATATCTCCCTTATCCTTTGGCCACTGCCAGCGGCACGAGCCGGGCGACCTTTCGGGAGATACCCAGCCTGTGCACTACTTCGACCACCTCGTCTATGTCCTTGTAAACTTCGGGGGCCTCTTCGGAGATCGCTGCGGCGCTGGGGGCCTTGACGATGATGCCCCGCTCGGCGAGCTCGCGCTTGATCTCGTTGCCGTGGACCTCTTTCTTGGCGGCAGAGCGGCTCATGACTCTGCCTGCGCCGTGGCAGGTGCTGCCGAAGGTCATCTCCATGGCGCCCTGCGCTCCCACGAGGACGTAGGAGGCGCTGCCCATGCTGCCCGGGATGATCACGGGCTGGCCGATGTCCCGGTACGTGGCGGGCAGTTCCGGCCTGCCGGGTGCGAAGGCCCTGGTGGCGCCTTTGCGGTGGACGCAGAGTTTTTTCTTCTCGCCGTCGACCGTGTGCTCTTCGTACTTGGCCACGTTGTGGGCTACGTCGTAGACGAGGTCCATCTTCAGGTCGGTGTGGAATTGCTTGTTGAAGGCTTCCCTGACCCAGTGGGAGATCATCTGGCGGTTTGCCCAGGCGTAATTGGCACCGGCGGCCATCGCCGCAAAGTAGTCCTGTGCCTCTTTTGAGGTCAGCGGGGCACAGGCCAGTTGTCTGTCGGCGAGCTTGATGCCGTACTTGCGGGAAGCCTGCTCGAGCGTCCGGACGTAGTCAGTGCAGATCTGGTGGCCGGCACCCCGGGAGCCGCAGTGGATCATGACTGTGATGCCGCCTTCCTCGAGGCCGAAAGCCTTTGCCGCAGCTTCGTCGTAGATCTTCTCCACGTGCTGGATCTCGAGGAAGTGGTTGCCGCTGCCGAGCGTGCCGAGCTGAGGCTTGCCCCGGTCCCGGGCTTTCCGGGATACTTTTGCCGAGTCGGCGCCCTTCATCTCGCCGTTCTCCTCGCAGTGCTCCAGGTCGGCTTTCACCCCGTAGCCGTTCTCTACCGCCCACCGGGCGCCGTGGTTGAACACCTGGGTGAGGACGTCCTCGGAGGCCCGGAACTTCGACTCCGAGCCCACGCCGGATGGCACTTCCCGGTAGAGGCTGTCGATGAGGGCGTCAGTCTTGCCCTGCACGTCCTCGAATCGCAGCGGACTACGTAATAGTCGGACGCCGCAGTTGATGTCGAAGCCTACCCCGCCGGGGCTTATCACTCCATTTTCCATGTCGAACGCGGCGACGCCACCTATGGGGAAGCCATAGCCGACGTGGGCGTCTGGCATGGCCATGGAGTACTTCTGAATACCGGGCAGCGTGGCAACGTTAGCCACCTGCTGGATCGCGTCCTGCTCCAGGTCTTTGACCAGCAGATCGGACAGGAATATCCTCCCCGGGACCAGCATTCCGGGTTTGGAGTCTATCGGCAGTTCGTAGATATCTTCTCTGACCTTGACTAAATTAACCATGATCGCACGCCTCAGATGTCCAGTAAAACTTGTGCTTCGTACTTAGAATTTTTCTTCTCTACCCGCAGATCGTGGTAGGTGACAGCCTTAATATGCAGGGAGACTTCGTGTTCGGGACGAACGGCCTCTCCGTAAGCCCGGCCGCTCAGCTCGTAGCTGCCGTCGCTGCCGGTGATCCGGACCTCGAACCGGGAGAAGACCAGACGCTCCACTTCGGTCAGGTAGAGTAGCTCGGATAGCCAGTCGTACAGCAGGTACTCCAGCGACTCGGCTGTCAGGCGCACTTCCCGCTCCAGCTCCGGCTTCACCCTGCCGGGATCTACGATCAGCGCAAACGTCGCCCTGGCGGCGTTGACGAACGCCTCTTCCAGTGTAGCTCCGTAAGCGATGAACTCGGCGTCAGCCGTGTGCTCGAGGTACTCGTAATCCATAAAAACGCCTTATAAAAATTAGAGAATTAAGTATAAAAAGGCTCAGTTCATGAAAGACATGAGCATCGTGTCGTCGATCACGTCGATATAGCGAGCCTGAGTAGCGGAGACGTACAGGTAATTCTCCCCGACCGGGATCTTGATGTCATTGGGCTTGGGGCGCTTGATCGCCGTCGGCAGCAGGATGGCACCCCCGCAGGATGTGCAGACCCGGTAATCCCGCTTCTGGTTTTTGATGAGCTGAATAATTGATTCGCTGATCTGGAACTCTTTCACTTAAAATCACCATTTTTGGGTTATAAGTCAATACTGCTTCTCCAAAATAAACTTAACGCAGGCCAGAGCTACCTGTATAATTGCCTGTCATATATACTGACCTGTATATAGCCCGCCAGGAGCATAATAAACGAAAAGATGCGCCTGTATACCGGTTTTCGCCTTTTCCGGGGTACGAGTAAATATTAATACATTGAAGGGCGATTTATCGACATATATACTCGCAGAGTGGTGATGAAGTGGTCGAATATCCAAGTGCAAGCTGGAACCAGCAGAGAATGCAGGAAGCGCTGAAGAGCCCCGAGTTAACGGTCAAGATGAGCGCGCTCCGCGTGCTCCAGGAGGTGCCTAAAGACGAGTACGTCCAGGCTCTCATGAATTCGCTAGAAGACCCTGACCGGCTGGTGCGCATCAACGCGGCCATCGCCCTGGGCAAGATCAGAAACCCGCAGGCGACCATTCCGCTCATCCGCCACGCCGTCACCGATCCAGACCGGGAGGTCCAGTCGTACGCCCTGTGGGCATTCAGGCAGATCGACTATTCGATGGCATCCCAGCAGCTGATCGAGCTGCTCACCACCAGCGACAATCATCCCATGATCCGGTTCGCCGCCAACGAGATCCGCCAGAAGAGCGACGTCAAGGCGATCGAAGGGATCATCCAGCGGTTCCACAGCCGGGAAGCTTACGCAGCCTACGACCTGGACGTAAGGGCCTCGGGCGCGCTGTACGAGATAGGCAACATTACTGTCGAGCCGCTGGTCAAGTGCCTGGACAGCGAAGACGTCCGGGTGCAGGTCAACGCGATCTATACGCTGGGCAAGATCGGCGACAACCGTGCCGTCCTGCCCCTGATCAGCCACATCCAGAACGCGGGCATCGAAGTCCGCTCACGTATCAGTGACGCTCTCATCAAGATCGGCGATTCCGCAGTGCCCGACCTGATCAAGCTGCTCGAGCACAACGACCGGGACATCAAGTGGATCGCCGCATATACGCTGGGCAAGATCGGCCCCGCTGCAGAGCCTGCCCTGATCGCCGCCCTGCAAGCCCGGGGAGATAAGCCGTCCGAAGACATCATCTACGCCTTAGGCACGGCTGGCACGGCAGACTCCTTTAGCCTCATCCATAAGATTTACCAAAATACAAAGGACGACAGCGTCAAGGCATGGTCCACCATCAGTCTCTCAAACCTGATCGCCCGCAACTATGACAGCCTGGACAGCCCTGAGATGGCGGAAGAATTCCTGGACTCTCTTGGTGAACAGCTCAAGCCCCACATGACCCTCGATAGTGAGGCGCTGCTGAGGCTGGGAAAAATCTACGTGATCCGGGCGCTCCGGTCGGAAACGCCGGATAAGCTGAGCCAGAACATTACAATAGCAGTCAAGTGTTTCGACCTGTCGATCATCGAGGGCGAGACCGTCCTGGCCAAGGCCTACCGGCTGTTCTACGGCTCCTATCTGAAGCTGATGACATCCAGGTCTGCGGAAATCATGGGCTACGTAGAAAGGGACTTCACAGACCTCAAGAAAGACGCTGAGAAGACCGATAACAAGAAAGAGATCATGATCGTCATCGGGGATGTCCTCGCAGTCCTCAGGAAGGCTTACGCCGACCGCAGCTACAATTTCACCGGGCTGTTCGCGGAGTACGTGGACACTTGCGTGACTATCGAGCGGTTTATCCCGCTGGACGAAGGGCCGAAGGAGGAGGCGAAGAAGCTCAGCCAGAAGGAGATCGCCAAACTCCACACGGACATAGAGATCGTGCAGAAGAAGATCGGCACCCTCATCGACCAGTTCGGAGCCTCGGCCGATACAGAGTCGGCTGCGCAGGCGCTGCGCCTGTCGACTGAGCTGGCCAAGATGGACACGGGCACCTACAACGACTTCAGGGTCGTCGAGTCCTGCCTGAAGACCATCGTCAACCACATGAAAGTGCCCGCGGAGGAAAAATCCGACCTGCACTTCAAGATCCTGATGATCTCGAAGAACGGCCTGTCCCAGGTAGAGGCTGTAATCGACCAGATCTCGAAGAGCCTGAATGTCAAGCCGTCGGCCGAAGAGGAACAGAAAGGTGCGATAGAGACCAAAGCTACCGAAGCAGCGACAGAAGATAAGGAGGTAAATAAAAAGACCAGCATCTTAGAGTACGTTGCCATCGTTATTCTGGTGCTCCTCATAGCCGCGGTACTGCTCTTAGCCCTGAACAAGTTCGGCTACATAGACCTGCCGTACACATTCCCCATCAGCTGGCTCAACAGGGATATCGCAACGCTGTTCTTGAACGCGTAAAAAGAATGGCTGAGCCTTGACAAAAGGCTCACCCGTCTACTTTTTTCTGAGAAGATAAACAGAGATTAACCCGATGCCGGCCAGCGCAGCTTCAATTCCCATCCCTGGGGCCGGTGTTGGCGGAGAAGCCGGTGTGGCGGTGGCGGAGGGCGTGGCTGTTGGCAGCGGGGTGACAGCCGCAGTTGCAGACGGAGCTATCGTCGGCGTATCAGTCCAGTTCCTGGGCGGTATCGCCACGTTTGCCGTCGTAGTGCCTTTATCTACAGTAGCGATGGCAAACCAGCTGTTATTATTGTGCACCGCCTCGATGTAGTACTTGCCTTCCGGCACCCGGGTAAAGGTATAGGTGCCGGGCGCAGCCGCCTGTTCGTCCCACTGCACGTACTGGGGATTATCCGGCAGCTCCACCATTTCGCCTTTTCCGCCGGCAGCCTCGTCATAGTAGTACAGAGTGACGACAGCCCCTGAGATATTACCGAGATTCACCTGTGCAGGAACAGGCTCAGGGGATACAGTCTGGGCATAAGCCGGCACTACGAATGCTGCTATGGTAATAACGAGCGATATCAGCAGAGTAAGAACGGTCTTTTTATGCAAGGGCAGTCCCCTTAGAAACCCGCGATGGACTGAGATATATATTTTCTCGTACTCTACTGGCAGGCGTGTTGCCAGGAAAAAGACTACAGGAAAAAATGATCCGAGTTACTGCCAGGTACTATCGCAGGGACGCCGGAGATCTACCCGGTCCCGGCGATAGCCCTGTGTAAGCGAATATAAAACGCTTACATCGGGTATACAGAACTGGTAACGTCCTTATCGCAGACGCACTCTTTAGGTTCCCTGTGGCACCCGGAGCACTGGTTCTCGATTACCGAGGCACCGCAAGTCTGGCATGCTGTCGTATCGCAGGATTCACCTTTCTTCTCTTCCTCCATGATTAATGCACCACAGGTGAATTTATTCCCGGCATATTTAACGTTGAGCGCGCCTTTAAGCGGGCTGAAAGCCCGTAACATCGTGAATACGAGTTTTTGCTGTGCTGCTGAAGGAGCATACCGCCTGGATTGTAAAGCAGATACGGCAATGCCTGAATCTATTTCAACACCGTAGCCTGGCTTTTCGCACCTCTTCGCGGATAAACGACCAGGATAGTACCTAAAACTGTATTAATTTTTAATAATACGGAGGCGGAACTGATCGGTGAGGTTGAGGAGGGTATAGAGGGTATGATCTGGAGAAAGTGTTTGTTAGCTTTGCTTATAATTGCAATTCTGCTGGCCGGCACCGTGCAGGTTGCCGCCTGGAAGGCGGCAAAGACGAAGTGGGTAATCGGTGACATCGTTTACGGCAACGAGGTCGTTCTGCAGAAACCTAGCCAGACGCTCTTTCACCAGCAGACGCTGGCGACAAGCGATACCGAAGCCATTGCGATCGCGTTTCCAGCAGCATTGAGTATAACAGGCGTGGCTCCGGCTTTCCAGGCAGGGCTGACAATCACCCAGACATCGGACGCGGCCATCCTCGCTACTGATACAGGCTTTTACACCGCCAACTGGTGCTTCAACTGCTTCTCCAATAATGGCGGATGGGCAGTCGGCGACATCGCGGCCATGAGCCCGATCAGATCAGCCTCCATGGTCGGATCAGGCCTGATCTGGCCATATATGAACACGCCAGACCCCACGGCCGGTTACACAGTCATGAGATTCAAGCCGTACATCAACTCGTCCGAAAGCCCCGGCAACATCAGCATATCGCCGGGTGCCGGCCTGATCAATAATACAGTCGATAATGCTACTAGCCCCACTGTAGTAGGTACCAATAACTCAACTGCGGCCTGGAAGAGTAAAGAGCCGATCAACTACAAGACAGCCACGAAAGAGCAGATCAGGAACGCATCCGGGCTAGAAAGGATGTGGAGAAACGCCAATCTGGCTAACACGGTCCCCAAGTCCTATAATGGTTCGGTAGAACGGCCCACCTGGATCAACCCCAGCCCGGACGTCCTCAAGATGGCCGACAGGAATAAGGTGCTCAATGACTCTCTGAACATGACCAGACCGGGGGAGAAGGCCCACACACTTTTCTGGGACCTGTAAGATTGGGCTGAACTCTGAACAGCGTATGCCTGAGCCGAACATATCTTGGCGCATAGCACGCACAGATCAGTACCGTCCTCACTCTTGCTGGCTCAATGGTAGCAGAGAGATAGATGAGCCCGGCAAGCAGTTCAACCTGTACAGGCATAGCGCAATCGGAATAAATTAACATGGCCTACCTGTAAGCCGGTAGTTGTAGATGGCGGCAATTATTTCAAGGGTCTAATTGACTTTTAGCACCAATCTTATCCCTATCGCCCGAAATTCTCCCGGAAACCGTATGAGTTTTTAAGTCAACGGGAACTGACAGATTGATCAGGTTGAGGAGGGTATAGAATAGATGAAATTGAGAAGGGTATTAATAGCTTTGCTTTTCATAGCAATGCTAATTGCTGGCACGACCCAGGCATATGCATGGGGAGCCAGCAACATAAAGTTTGTTATCGGCGACGTCGTTTACGGTAACCAGGCCGGCGTATGGAAAACCAACCAGCAGTTGTTCCACCATCAAACGCTAGCGGCAAGCGATAATGAAGCGTTTGCCATCTCGTTCCCCGACGTCAGCACCGAAAATAAGATTGGCGCTCTGGCACTGGCAGGCCCGACCATCGCCCAGACATCCGATGCGGCAGTAGTAAGCACGGATACAGGATTTTTCCAGGCCAACTGGTGCTTCAATGATTTCACCAACAATGGAGGGTTTATTGTCGGAGCTGCCGGAGGAATGATCCCGCCCATATCCGGGCCCATGCTCGGGTCAGGCTTGATCTGGCCGTACATGATCTCCCCTGAAGAGGTAGCGGGACCCACGACCATGAGATTCAAGCCTTATACGAACTCATCTTCAGGCCTGGGCAATGTGACAATCTCGCCGGAATCGGGCATGATCAATAACACAGTGGCGAATACCTCTGCCCCCGGGGCAGCCGTTGCCAACAATACTACCGCCGGGAGCAGTAAAAAACCTTTGAACTACAAGACCGCCACTAAAGATGAAATCCAGAGTGCCTCCGGGATGGAGAAGCTGTATAGAAACGCCAAGGTGAAAAGCCCCTTACCGCAGTCATACAAGGGTACTATAGAGCGGCCCACCTGGATCAACCCGAATTCCAGCGTCATAAAAATGACTAACCAGAGTAAAGCGATCTCTGATTCGATGAAGATGACGAATCCGGGCACGAAACTTCACACGCTGCACTGGCGACTGTGAATAATCAGGGTTAGAAAGGTGAACTTGAACGTGGATGTATCTGGCACCGGATCGCCGACGATCTGGTGCCCGGCCGTCCGGCAGAGCCGATTTTTCCTGCATTAACGACGCCTAAGGCGCTCTTTTAATCGATAAATTATTAGAATAAATTCGTCGTGAACCTGATTGGAGGGATTGGGTGAGAAAGATCATATCATATGGGGCATTAATACTCACGTTTCTGGCCATCGTAGCGACTGGCACAGCCGGAGCCTTACTCGGCGGCACAGCCTTTGGCTTCCCGAAGATGGTGCAGTCGGGCACGACCACGGCTTTCAACCAGGATTTCGCGCAGGCCTTCAACAATGAAGCGGTGAACGTCGGCTTGCTTGGTGCAAGCTCCGGTTTCGGCGGCTTCCCGGGCGTTTCTCAGTCTGCCGTCCAGGGCCAGACCTTAAGGCACGTTGACTTCGAGCAGACCACTCAGACCGCTTCGTTAGCATACCCGCTGGTCGATACAGGACTGGGCTTCGCCGGCTTCGGCATGGGCGGCTTCGGCAGCGGCTTCGGTTTCGGCGGCTTCTGCTAAGTCTGACGTCAGGATCAGGATTATCAAAGCCAGCCCGGACTTTGTCCGGCTTAAGCGCGGGCTGAGCCTGTGCTCTATATCCTCTGGCCAAAAAAGATACGCTCTCCGGACGGGGCTTTTAGTAGATGGTGGAACCTTACTCGGCTTACGATAAGCGACCGTCCGGAGGCCAGAAGAGCAAAAGGGGAAGCGAGCGTTAAACGCCTTTATTATTATCATCGTTTACTGACCACCACACCAGTAAACCTCCGGCAATCGATAACACGACTCCCGGCAGAGTGGTGATTGCCATGATCAGGAGGTAGACGGGCAGAAACGGGGGCTCTGTCGGATACGGCCCTGAGCCGATGCGATCATTGTAGTACTGCTGTGTACTGTTAAAGTACGACAGCAGCAAGAACAAGTCGATGGCTGCCAGCGGTATCGAAGCTGCGAGCAAAGGCGCATACAGCCCTTTGATCAGCGAGACGCCCGAAGGCCGGGATAGTAGCGCAGCAAGGATGCCGCAGAGCAGAATAGTGACCGCGAAAAACAATAAAAACAGGCCTGCAGTGTCGAGAGCCGAGTAGTAATGGCCTCCAGGCCCCTGCAGTTCGTACAGCTTCCACGACATCCTGGACAAGCTCAAATCGATCGAACTGATAATTGTAAATGCGTACCAGATCAGGGCTAAAGTGGCCATACCGACGATGATCGAGATGACGGGCCAGCCCTTGCGCATAGACATAACAATAGCTTAAGATAGTATCCATATAAATAGTATATGTCATATAGTCCGGTGACTACGATATCGTAGACTATCTGTATGATAAACGCAGGAAACAAAACTAGTTTTAAAATAACAGCGCTGAGGGAGGGATTCGAACCCGCGCGAGACTTGCGCCTCAACAGCTCTCAAGGCTGCCGCCGTAGTCCACTTGGCTACCTCAGCATAAAAGATGTGCTCTTGCGAATCTTACATATGACGCGGACTGTATAAAGGTTTCGATGTCCAGCCAGCGGCAGCACAGAAATCACGTGGAAGCCTGAAAACTATATATGGGCGTCAGCCCATATGCTCTTAGCGTGACAACGCAACGTTTTGTAGTCGGCTGCGGCGCTGTCATCGTCAACCGCAGCGGCATGATCCTGATGGTCCGCCAGATGAAAGGCTACTGGGCGGATAAGTGGATCTTCCCTGGCGGCAAGCTGGAGATGGGCGAAACCCTCGAAGCCTGTGCCCACAGGGAAACTTTAGAGGAGACCGCCTGCCGGTTCGAAATCGAAAGACAGGTCGGGGCGTACATCATTTACGATCCGCAAACGCCCTTCGAAAAGCAGGTCGTCCTCATCTACTTCCTCGGCAGGTACACTTCCGGAATACCCACAGTCGGCGACGGTGTCACAGACACAAAGTGGATGACGGCTGAAAAGATAGAGGAGATGGGTGCGAGAGGCGAAGTACCGGCCATACTGATACAAGTCCTCCACGATGCGCTCCAGCTGAAAGCATGAAGGCGCAGGAATAAGAAGTAGTTGCCGCCGAGATATTGAAGAAGTTCTCAGGCTTAGAAAAAGTTAGGAAAATAGTTTGATCACGGTGCTATTTACACCGTGATGATGATTACTTCGGACTTCTGCTTGTTGATGCTGATCTCGCAGGTATTCTGGCCACACTGGGCATGCCAGACGTCGACTACGGAGGCGGCGTCGGTGGACTTCACCCGCTCCAGGGTGCCTTCCTCGAGGCGGCCGATGTTAGCCGAGTGCACGATGTGCTTGATGGTGTGCTCGGGGTTGTTCTTGTAGTCTTTTGCGTTAATGTGCATAACCTTCCTCATGTGTTTCATCTCCATAAGCTTTGATTAGCGTCAGAAACCGGGAGTGCGCGTCAGGACGAGCCTGCACTGCTCGCATTGTGCCTCTGTTACGGTTCGCCTGAGGCGGACGCAGGTCCAGGTCATCGTGCCTTCCAGCACACACAGGGACATCGTTGCCACGTAAGGGCACTGGCAGCGCTCGTTCATCAACTGTGACACCTTCCCTGGCCTGTACGGGGTTGTACAGGCCTCGGTTTTCTAAAGTATCTGCGCATCTACGGCATATACTTTACCGGTGCCATATATTCACGGAACCAGTAGATATATTTTGGCCATACGATCGGGCGTTGACGGACTATGAAGACCGATCGGCCTTCTTTTTCTTGCCGCTCGCCTGGACGTTGACGCTGATCTGGTCCAGGATCACAGTGAGGTCTTTCTCCAGTTCCTCGCAGCTGATAGGTACGCCTTCGAGGTCCTTCATGATCGACGTGTCGATGACTTCCTCCTTGACGGTCTCGGCAGCGATCTCGGAGAGGAGATCGGATGCGGCATCATGGACTTCTCCTGTGAAAGCGTTTTCCGGTGACCCGGACTCTGGGGGCTTAGGCGTCAGTGGCTGCAGGGAGAGATCTGGTTTACGCTCTTCCTTCGGCTTTGCCGGATCCTGCGGTGCAGATGCCATGGCGTCAGGCGGGTTTAAGCCCATGTCTCCGGCCTGTGTGTAGGGGTTCAGGCCTTCCGGGGACTCAGGCGGGGACTGGGCTTCGGGCTTCTTCTCCTGAGCCGGCTGCTGGTTACGCATGCCGGTATCAATTTCCCGCATGGTCTTGCTCTCGGAGAGGGTGCTGAGGTTAGGGATCTTCACGTTGCTGCTGATATCCAGGCCTATGTTCTGGGACTCCCTGAGTACCTGCTCCAGCTGCTCGTCGATGTTCTGTACCTCTTGCTTCGTCTCTTCTCTGACCTTGCCCCGGCTGAAGATGCCCCGGAGCAGATCGGTGATGACTGTAATGAGGTTCGCAGAAGAGTTTGCCTCAGGCTTCTGGACTTCCTGCACGATGACGTTCTCCTCCGGCTCGAAAGAGAGGCCGTCGAGATCTTCGATCTCGGGGAGGGACAGATCGTCAGTTCCGGGCGTGCCAGCACTTCCGGCATCCGGTTCAATAGTCTCTGTCTCTGCTTCTTCGGCGGCCTGCTGGTCGTGACCACGGTTTAGCACGGGCAGCAGCAGTCCGTCGGAAGCATCAGAGTCCTTCTTGACGGTCAGCCGGATAGCTACGACTATTATCACTATGGCGAGGGATAAACCCACGAGTAGGATTAAGAGCATGTTGCCTTCTAGTTCCATTTTATAAACCACCTGCCGTTAATGTAGGGAAGTTAAAGATCGACTGAACTAAGACTGGTACGATGATCAGGCACAGGCCTGCAGAGACGCACATGATGGCGCCGTAGTAGCACAATTTATAGTTGTCCCCGCCCACAGCGCATTTCGACGCGAGAGTGTTGACCAGCGTGAGCACGAGCACCATCAGGACCATGTACTGGCTCAGGAGGGTGACGTCCACGTTCTGGAACAGGTTAAAACCCATAGAGGAGATGGATATGCCTCCGCTAACACCCCCAGTGTCCATGAGGTCAGTAGAGCTATAGAGTTTAGAGATCATCGTGGAGAAGATGATCATGATCTCGACGATGAAGATAATTAATGCGGACATGCTGATGTGCAGAGGTATGGCCAGCGAGGTAAAGCTGGACGAGGTCAGGTTGCGTTTCATGCGCAGCAGCACGATCTCGAGGTCCGAGCTGTTGACCAGCTTGCCGATCTTCACCGGGTCGCCGCCCATCTCGACCGAATCGAGGAAGATGTAGGTGAATTTATGGATCAGTTCGCTGCCAGTGCTGCCTACGAACTTTTCCCAGCAAATCTTGGGATCCATGCCCATCATCAGCTGCACATAGACCCGCTGAACCATGGTGTCCAGCGAGCCGATGGACTTCTGGTCCACCTTCTTGATGCCTTCTTTGACTGTCACGCCCATGCCGCCGCACATGGAGCCCAGCATCTTGATGAACTGGGAGAAGTCCCGGTCCCGGCGGTCGATGTTCTTGTCGTCTATCATGCCTATGAAACCGATCGGGGCTATGCACATGCCGAAAACGATCAGGATAAAGCCGATGTTTACATTGAGCATGAAGAGGAGCGCAGACAGAAGGAGACCTCCCGGTATCAGGATGTTCTGCATGTCCTTGATCTGCTTTTGCTCAATGGACAGGTACCTGGCCCGGTGGGTTTTGTACTCTTTGGGAGCCTCAGCATTGATGACGAACACCGCGATGCCGCCTACGCCCCCGGTCAGGAGGACCGTAAGCATGAGCATGGTGAACGGGTCGCCCAGGTTATACAGGATAACGGAGAGGAGCATCGTCACGGCGACGAAGGCCATCGACACAAGCAGCGCTGTGTATGCGTCGGTCCACTTTTTCAGGGACTCGAGGCTCCGCTCGTACTCGTTCTTATAGATCGTCATCATCGTCAGGTATTCGCTTTCGAGGAACTTGGATTCCGGCTCGCCTGAAGACATGGCGTTGGCCAGGCGCATGAGGAAGTCCTTCAGCCGCTTGTTGGCCACGCTTTTTGCGACGATCTGGCAGGCGTACGCGTATTCGTAGTTCCAGTTCTTGGCCAGCATGTAGACCTGCTTGAAATATTTGCTGCAGACGAAGTCTTCTCGCTCCGCGACCCGGCGGAAGATCTCGTCCCTTGCCAGATCGGCGGTCGCGATGGTATTCATGTAGGTAACGGTGTACATCAGGTCGATGTCGATCCGGCCGCTTTCCGCGTAGCTCTGTAAGTAGGTGATAATGGGCCGCAGGATACCTTCGAACGGGAGCGGCTGATGGCCTTTAGCCTTGACAGCCTTCTTGTTCACGGCCTTTGCATTTGCAGCAGCGCTACCGACGTCCTGCACGCTCAGACCTCCATCTTGGTGAGCCCTTTACGCTCCACCTGGGTGATCATGCTGAAAAACTCAGCGTAATCCCGGATGCCGGACTCGCCGATCTTCTTGAGGATCTTGGCCCGCTTCTCCAGTTCGTCGTAGATGAGTTTCGTCCTGGTCTGGGGAATGCCCAGCTTTCTGGCTATTTTCTGCTCCAGCAGGTAGCTGGAGCCATAGGCCTTGAAAGAGTGAGTGTCCGTGACCGGGTCCCACGCGAACGCTTCGACGAAGCTTAAACCTTTGGTCTGCGGGTTATAGCCCACGATCTCGTTGATGGACAGCACGCGTCTGACGATGCGGCCGTCGGGCCTTCTCACTGCGCTCTGGATTATCACCAGGTTGAGGTTGTCCACGTAGGTCTTGGGCACGTTGATCGGATCGCCGGTGAGACGCTGGATGAGCTTTTCTACCGATGCAGCGTGGAACGTCGACAGCACAGGGTGGCCGGTTTGAATGGCCTGGAAGGCGATGGCACCCTCTACTCCTCTGATTTCACCTACGATGATGTAGTTAGGCCTCTGACGCAGCGCTGCCTTCAGCAGGTCGAACATTCCTACGTCCGACATATTCATGCCTTTGCCCGCGCCTCTGGTGATCTCTCTGGTCCAGTTCTTGTGAGGCGCCTGCACTTCGGCCGTGTCTTCGATGGACACAATCTTAGCGTTGGGCGGGATGAAAGCCATCATGGCATTCAGCAGAGTGGTCTTACCGCTGGCAGTTTCTCCGCTGACGAAGGCGCTCATGCCTTCCTGCAGCATGATCCAGAGGTAGGCCGCCATGGTGTAGTCCAGCGAGCCGCCGTCGATCAGGGTGAGCAGGCTGAGGGGCTTGTCGGAGAACTTACGGATGGTGAAGTTGCTGCCCCGCTTGGACACGTCGTCGCCGTACACGATGTTGATACGGCTGCCGTCCGGCAGAGTGGCGTCGACGATGGGGCTGGCGAAGGTAATCGGCTTGCCGATCTTTTCCGACAGCTGCAGGACGAACTTGTTCAGGTCCTTGTTAGTGAACTCCACGGTGGTCTTCAGCCCTTTGAAGACCTTGTGCTCCAGGAAAATCGGGCCATACCCATCACAGGTGATATCTTCGATGTTCGGGTCTTTGATCACTGGCTCAAGCAGGCCCATGCCTACTTTCTCTCGCATAACGTAGTATTCCACAGCCCGGTACTCGTTTTTGGTGAGCGTGACTGTTTTTAAGCCGGCTTTCTCCTTGCTGCCGAACAGGCCGGCGAACGGGAAATTACTCTTCTTCTGCACTGTAGTCGCAGTCTTCTGCTTCTTCTTGTCGTCGATCACGCATATCTTGGCCAGGCACTCCCGGAGAATCTCCTTACGCTCCTCGAGGCTGGTGGGATTGAACTTGGCCACCATATCGACGAGCCGTTCCTCTACTATGGGTAGATACGGGCCGATGTCGACGATGAAGTGCTGCTCTACAGGGATGTAGTAGTTACGCACATCCTTCATGTCCGGATAAATGTGGATATAGATCTCGTCACCCGCCGGGTAGATCAGGTTCGGCGTCTTGAGCTCGCCCAGCTTCCGGTCGAGCTTTGGGTAGATCTTGGGCATGCCAATCTCGTCGATCGGGATCATGTGGAGGTAGTCCAGCAGGTAAGGGTTCTTCTCAGCCTCTCGCTTCCCTTCCTCGGGCAGAATACGGTATATGCCGCACTGGTTCAGGTCTGAGTGGTCGTGATCTACAGGTTTTCTGTTTGCCTCGAACGGCAGTGTGAAGCCTTCCACCATATTTTTCTCCTCCTTTGCTTATGATGCGATACGCCTGAGCCTATACCTGCGCAGACGAGAACGGAATGATTTTCAAGCCGTAGCCCGGGTGTACCTCGAAGCTGATAATGTTACCCGTGGACTTTCTCGCGCCCCGGATCTTGGAGACCTCCATCATGGCTACATATTTGTCGCCCACCTGCTCCAGTCGTAGCTTTATGTGGCCGTCGGCGATAGACCTGATCCGGATCAGGGTATCCTCGTCGAACGCGTACTGGTGCAGAGTGATCAGGATAGTCTTGCCCTCGTCGCAGAGATTCTTGCACTCTGCAAAGAACTTGAAGATGTCATCCTGGGTAGCGCTGATAGTGAACACAGTGAACGAGTCGATGATGATGACCTGGGACTTGCCAGCCTTGATGTGAGTAATGAGCCGCTGCAGGAAATTGCGGGACAGGTCGGCAGCCATCTCCACGCCCTCGACGTGGATGGGATAGATCTTCAGGTAGCCCCACGCGAAGTGATCGGAGATGTCCAGGCTCAGGCTTTCCATCTGGCTCAGGAAGCTTTTGATGGTGTTCTCGGTCGTGTAGATGGAGAAAGTAAAGCCCTGGCTGAGGCCGCCCCAGCAGATCTGCTGGGTCAGGACACTCTTGCCGGTATCGTTCGCGCCTTCTATGAGGTTGAGAGAGTGGATGGGGAGGCCATCGGCCATCTTTTTGTCCATCTCGGTGTTGCCTGTCGAGAGCAGTTCTTTCTTCCTCTCTTTCTCTATAGCCGCAAAATCGGTCAGTTCGGTCATTTTCTCACTCACCTATGTTAGTATGAAGCGCGTAGATGCCGTAACCCCGTCCGGGGCTGCCACCAGTACGGTTCCGGTGCTCGCGGGGAACCCGCTGTCGCTGGCGATCTCTACGTGCAAGGTCTCGCCGGGATCCAGTATCCCGGGGTTGATGACGTCGCCGGTGATCGAGTCTATGCCGGCGTTTCTCCAGTACAGGCCGGTGGTCTGGTCCGGCTGCTGGTGTGGTACCCAGCAGGTGTCTATGACACCATTGCCAGGGTCCGTGAATTTGAGTATTATGTCCATCCGGGGGAGGTCAGTAATTTTTTCACTGCCCACGTTATGCACATCGAACGCGAGCGAGCCGTTCAGATAGCCTGCCGCCCCGTCCAGCTCCAGCGCAGTCTTGAGCTGCTGGTTTTTCAGGTCCCCTGAGTTCTTCAGTGTCGCAGTGGTGAGGTCCGCTGAGTGGGCCATGCCCCCGATAAGGACGTAGCCCGCCGCTATCAGCACGACGATGGAAATGGCAGTAGCAATCACAGGACCGAAACCCATGCTCTCACACCCTGAAATCGAACTGTGTCATAGCAGATACTCCGTTGGGCGCCGCCACCTGTACTACCCCGGTAGCAGAGGGGTGAGATGCGCTCAGTACTGCCCGGACCGTCATCGACTCCCCCGGCAGCAGCAGGACTGTACTCGTAGTGTTCCTCATGGGTGATGCGACACCGGCGCTGTACCACTGGCCTGCGCCGGTAACGGGGCTCTCAGCTGCAGGCACGTACCCGAGCCATATGGCATCCACGTATTGCATGGTGTCCGGATCTACGTACTTCAGGAGCACGTCCATCCCGGAGACGTCGGAGATACTGGCGCTACCTGAATTGGTCAGGTTGAACTCAAGGGTATCTTCGCTCACCCTGGTCACATTGGCCACAGTCAACGCCGTATTTAGCTGCCCGGCCTTTTTATCACTGACCGTGGCAGCTGATGCAGTCGCAGCATTGATCGTGTAGCTCATGCCGGCGAGGATCATGTAGCCGGCCACCAGCAGGATGACGATCGAGAGTCCCGTTGTGATGATGCCACCAAAGCCCATGTTTACCACCTACCAGGAGAAGGTATCCTCCGCGTACACGCCGTTGTCCAGCGCTATCCTGAACTTTGCAGTGCCGGCCGGAAGCGCGCTCCCGTAATCTATGGTCACCTGCAGCGTCTCTACAGGATCCCAGTCCCTGTCGCCATCTCCTCCGAGTATGACGTAATCCCAGTATCGGGAGTCTCCGGACCGTGAGATCCTGGTCGAGACCCCGTTGCCGGGGTACAGGTATATGTCGGTCTGTTCGAGGTCGGACTCCCTGATGACCGTGTCGCCGGTGTTCTTCACCCAGACGACCAGAGTGAAGTGGCCTTCTGCATCAGTACCGGGGTACTCCGTCAGCACTTTCAGGTCTGTCTTCATCCGGTCAACTGTAACACTGTTCATGGACAGGATAGATCCCGAAGCACTGTATAGTGCCGGATAGATGGCGTTCAGCAGCACTACTGCCGCGATGATGGTCGCCACCGTCAGGATTGTCGTGCTGATGGTCTCTTCTGCCATGGTTCAGTGCCTCACAGGGTAAACTCTTTCCCGGCTGCTACGCCGTTATATACTACCAGCCGGACAATCTGACGGTCCGATCGGAAGTCGTAGTCATCGGTGCTGATGGCGATGTCGAGCGTCTCTCCGGGATCCCAGTTCTGGTCGCCGTTGCCGTCCTGGATCTCATATTGCCAGGAGGGCAGAGCTGTACCGGTCTTGCACTTGTACAGGTCAGACCCGCTGCCGAAGTAGACGTCAGTCTTAACCAGGTTTGCGCCGGTGATAGTCAGCTTCCCGGTGTTCTTTACATACACGTGTAGTGTGCTTGAAACCGAAGGGTCGAGCCCCTCGGATATGATGGTGAAGTCCGTTTTCATCCGGTCGCCGGATGCTTCGGACACTGATGTTACTGATCCTGAGATGCCGTATACGGCGGGAAACATCGCGTTGATGAGGGCCGCAACGGCGACGACACCGGCGATGATGAGGATTGCGGTGCTGATGGTGTTTTGAGCCATGATCTCTCGCCTCCCGCTTCAGATCGTAATCGTGCCTTCGAAGCTCGCGCCATTATGGAGCACGAGCTTGATCTGGTGATCGCCGGAGGAGAACTTCGAGGCTCCCGGGTCGTAGACCGTCAGCTCCAGCGTCTCGCCGGTGTTCCACTGGCCATTGCCGTCAGTATCGTCGAGACTGTAAGCCCACCATAACCCGGCGGATGGGTCGGGCGATGCTCTGGCCATGCTGCCTTTATCGCCGAAGTATACGTCGGTATAGGTAATCCTGCTCTCGGGAACTCCGACGCTTCCGACGTTCTTGACCCATACCTGAAGTGCGGTAGAGTTAGGCGAGTTGGCCATCACGACCCGGATGTCACTCTTCGCCCGGTCGCTGGCCAGGCCGGATACGCTCGATATTGATCCCGTAGCTGTGAAGAGGGCGGGATACACGGCATTGACCAGCACGACAACGGAAATGATGGCCGCTATGATCAGTATTGCAGTCGTGATGACATCCTGAGCCATGTTTACCAGTCCCTCATGATCTTATTCTTAAGCTATACTGTGAATGTCTGTTCGCTCATGCCGCCGTTGGCAAGCTGTAGCCTGATCCGGTAGTTGCCGCCCGAGAAGCTGGCCGCCGGGTCGAAGACCCTGATGATAAGGGTTTCACCGTATCCCCAGTTCGTGTCGGCACCGGTAAGCGTGTAGTCCCAATACCTCTCTGTCTCAGAGACCTGGCCAGATACAAGCATCAGGGGCGCGTTTTCTTCTGCCAGGTAGACGGTCATCGTCTGGAAGGATTCTTCCGGTATCTCTGCCCGGCCATTGTTCAGCACGTCAAAGCGGAACTCCGACGAAGAAGCCACCTCATAATTGATGAAAGCTATGCTGGTAGCAGCGCGGTCACCCGCCTCGCCGCCAGTCGACCGGATATTGTCAGAGCTGCCGAGGATGGACGGGAAGATGGCGCCCAGCAGGGCGGTGGTGATGATCACCGTAGCTATAACCATTATTGCCGTACCGATTACCTCGTGCGCCATTTCTGTCACCGCTCATATGGTCAGCGTGTACTCGCTGGTGGCCCCGTTAGGCAGGGCAAGCCTGATCCTGTGCGTTCCCGGGTTCTGTGGCAGCCCGGCAGAGATCACTTCTATCTTCACCGTCTCCCCGGGATCCAGGTAACTGTCGCCGTTGTTCGGCGCTTCGATGCTGCTGGAAGATACATAGTAGGTCATTGATCCCGTATCGTTGCCGTAGTAAAACCGCACGGCCTGCAATTCGCTTTCAGGGATGCGCGTCCGCCCGGTATTCTTGGCCCACACATCGAGAGCAGTACTGTTGACAAAGCTGTATGATGAGACGGACAACAGCGTTTTAGCCCGGCTGTCGGTATCGGAGGTAGAGGAAAGAATGTCGCGGGTCGAGCCGTTAAGCGTCGGATAAATAGCACTGACTACAGCGACCACCGCGATCACTGAGGCGATAATAAGAATCGCTGTGCTCATCGTGTTCTGAACCATAGTTTTTGCTCCCGCTACACTTGCCTTATACCAGTCTTTATCGGCAGGCTGATGTCTGCCAGTAATTGTTTTTGCCGCAGACAGGCCTGTTGTGTCCGGAACCATCCCACAATGGTCCAGGCAGGCTCTTGCCCGCAGTTGTTTTTACGATTAGTACCGCTCTTCCGGGTTGAGCAGGACATTGAGCATCCTCGAGTCAAGCTCCTTGTCCCCGGGGTTCAGGATCATGTACAGCGTGTACAGATCGCTGACGCATTCTTTGATGTCGAGCCGCTTCGGAGGCCTCTGGGGCTCCGATTCCATCAGCTTGGACATCCGCTGCACGATGAGCTTCGTCTCTTCGCTGAGGTAGCCTGTGGACACGTACATCTCCAGCAAGTCGTTGAGCCTCTCGCTCCCGTTCTTGCGGATCATGTTGCGAGTCCAGTCCATGATCTGGTTGATCGTGTAAGGATCGATCTTGCGGCTGCCGGTCAGCGTGGCAGGCCCGCCGGTGCGTGTCCTGTTCCGCATGGTCTCCAGCATCCTCCGCTGCTCCTCGAACTCGTTCATGACTTCTATGTCACGCTTCGTGTAACCGTCCGGAAGGTCATTCTCGCCCCTGGCGGCGGCTCCGTACTTATCCATAGCTTTGTCGAGCGCACGCTCCCGTTCCAGGAGTTCCTGCTCACGTCGCCTGAGATCGCCAACGGCAGACAGTTCATCCGCATCGCCCGCATCAGCCTCTTCTTCATCGTCGACTTCCGCAGGCTTCTTCTTGCTCTTCTTAGGCTTTTTCTTGCTCTTCACAGCCGGCCTTTCCTCTTCTTCATCCGCTTCATCCTCTTCGGGCTTCGGCGGCATCTCGAACTCGATGGGATCTTCCTTGATGACCGGCGGAGTGGCCGGCATCTGCAGCTGCTGGATATTGAGGAAGGGGTTTTCTGCGTTGTTCATCTGTTCCCTGATATCAACGATCAGCTTCTTGATCGACCCCTTGAGAATCATGATCTCTTTCTCGAGCTTGTCCACTTTCCTGGAGGGATCCTCGCTCGAGGCATCCATGATGATTCGATTGATGGTGTTCTGGTCTATCTGTTCCATACCCACACCTCTAGCCCGTCACTCCCCGGGTTTGCGACTGAATTTCAGCCGTCGCCTGCGGTGCAGGCAACGCATAGCAATTACTGATTGCGCCCGCTGCAGGCGTATAAAGATAATAACTGGTCCGGTGAACACCTGTTTTGTCGCGATTGATCTGGGTCATGTTCAGTTACTCCAGCTGGCTTTCTTACACTTCTATGCATGCAAGCACACGTGTAGCGTGCCGTAATTACACATAAAACTCGGCCAGTGTTATAATATATTTTTTGTACAGAATGCGAAATTAAGTGAATTTAATTTCAAAAGTAGAAGTATCAGCAGATTATTTCCCATTTATTAATTGTAAAACTGAAAATGGATACTACAGGGTAAATGCTGGTCGCCAGAAAAAAGTAGAGTGACAGGCATGGTCAGCCATGCCTGCTGTGCTCAAGCCCTGTGCTTGACAGCCCTGCTCCGTCGGGGCCTGGGGTTGGGCTGATCCACAATCTGCGGGAGTCCGGGCTCTGGCACGATCCTGACGTTACGGGCCCTCTTCCGGATCCGGAGAGGCTCTTCCTCCTGCTCAGGCTCGTTCGGCAGCAAGTCAATATCCGGCAAGGGCTCGGTTATTTCGAACTCGTCTTCATCAGTGTCATAGCCCCGGTATAGTGGAGAAGGCTCCTGATGCCGCCTCTGGACCGGGCGGTAACGTGCAGGCCCTCGCAGCTCATCGGGCGCAGGCCCATAGTAGCGGTCTTCAGGAAGGCCGGCAGTCCCCCGGTATACTCTCCGGGGACCAGATGCAGGCCGATAGTAGTCCCGCTCATACATGTCTCTGACAGGCTCCTGCCTGAACCCATATGGTTCATGCCAATAGTAGCGCCGGTCGCCATGGCCCCGGTAATAGTACTCGGGAGGATATCTGGCATCTCTGTGCCGCCCGGCATTCTGCGGACGGTACCTGGGATCAGCCTCGCCAGCTTCAGCCTCATAGCCATAGTAAGGATAGCCATAATGTGCCGGCTCGTACTCAGGATGCTCGTAGAAGAACTGACGAGGATCGTAGTAAGGCTGTCCGTAAGCCTCGTGGTACATCCCGTATCCCCACCGGTCAGGCCAGTGCTCCTGAGGAGGATAGTGAGGGTAATGAGGATAAGAATACGGCCAGCTGCTTCCCCTGTGGTGCACATCATAATCGGGGCTCACAGGCCTGCCGCATGCAGAACAGACGTGCCTTTCGCCAGAGCGGGCGAGGCCGCCAGAATAGCGATCTAATCCGGCATTTCCCGTTGCCCGATCGGCAGGTCTGGACTGCTCGATCAGTTGCAGCAGATAAGTTAGCAGTTCAAGATAATGAGCGTTAGTCTCGTAAGACCGGTTTGGAGTCTCCGCCCTCTTCGCCAGAGGGCAGCCTTGAGCCGGGCTGTTAACTGAGGCCGACAGCGGGCAGTTATTGTGCATGTGCGCCTCGCTCACTCTCGCCGCGTAAGGACACCCGGTGTAATTGCCAGCATTCTTCTCCTGAGCCATAGTTCTCTCCTTTTCTGCCTGCCTGGCTGCTTCTGCCTTTGCCTTATCTTCTGCCGCTTTCTTCTCTTCTTCCTCATCTGGCATCTCGAACTCGATCGGATCTTCCTTGATGACCGGGGCCGGGGGCGGCATCTGGAGCATCTGGATGTTGCTGAAAGGGTTCTCCGCGGCGTTCATCTGTTCCCTGATATCGAGGATCAGTTTTTTAATCGAGCCCTTGAGTATCATGAATTCCTTTTCTATCTGGTTGCATTTGCAACCCTGTGATAGTTCGGCATCCATGAGGATCTGTGTTACTTCGCTCTGGTCCATTTGCAACACCTCCACACAGGCGTTTGCTGTGCAGGCATGTTCAATAAATGCTCAAGCTATGCCTGTCAGACCCCGTGCTTTGAAGACCAGAGATCAGCGTTGCTAGATTGTAGAAAGACATACGCTGTCCAGGTTTATGGGGCCTAATCGGCACTATTAGTGCACCTTAAGCATCTAAAAAATTGACAATTGCTTATAATATAGTTTTTGTATAAAAAATGAGATTAAAGAATTTTATTTGCAAAATTGCAACAACCGTTGCCGAAAAAATTTCAGGCAGGGATTGTATGCGCCAGCTATAGAAAAGCCTGCCTGGAAGATGGTCAGTGGAAAGGCGATACAGAGCTGACCAGGTAGTACAGGTGGAAGTTATTATACAATACAAGTCAAGGTGCTGTTTATGGAGCATTCCGGTGAGCCTTGCAGCCATCAATCCATGCGTATGCCCAATACGATCTTGAAATTGCTGAACAGACTATCGAGAGGCAACCGATCAATGCCAGGAAACTTGACATAGTAACGATGTAGGTCCTGATGCCAGTATACTTGTTATCCCATTCCGCACAGCCCTTTAATTGAAGAACTGGTGAAAAGAAGTGCCACTATAAAGCTGAATAAAGATATAAAAACGCGGACTATTGGGAAATAAAGGGCTGTGGGTGCCTTACGGCACCGCTTCAGCTTAGAATAACGACATTATGGGTTCAATTGCGGGCGGAGTGGTAACCGAGACCGACAGGACTGCACCAGTCGGAGGCTTAACCTCGAGAGTGATCTTGGTGTTAGGCCCAACCTGCTCATCCTCAGCGATGTTGATCTTCAGCTGAACCTTCTCGTACTTCTCCAGCAAGTTGTTCTCATTAGTCTGCTGGATCCACTTTACCTGTCCACCTTCTTCCCAGGAGGTTCCGTCGAACACACTTTCATTGTAGACATTTGCCGTCCTGTACGAGATAATCGTCTTGTTAATGTCAACCGGGTTGTTACCAGCGGTAATCTGCAGGGTCATCATAAGACCAGTCAGGTTACCAGAAGCACCAATACCGACGACATCGCCGGCCATCTCAATCGAAGACGTTGCCTGATCTACACCTGTGTGCACGACTTCCTTGCTCTTCTGCGAAGTGAAGAAACCTGCACCCAGCATGACGTAAGAGAAGACAGCAGCAACCACCACGAAAGCGATGAGCACTATAGCAGCCTCAAGACCCGTGAAAGCCGCATCGTTCTTCTGGAATTTCCTTCTGTTGCTTTTCATCGTATTAACCTCACACGTATTTTAGGTTCACCTTGTAATTTTTATAAAGGGCTGTGGGTGCCTTACGGCACCGCTTCAGCTTAGAATAACGACATTATGGGTTCAATTGCGGGCGGAGTGGTAACCGAGACCGACAGGACTGCACCAGTCGGAGGCTTAACCTCGAGAGTGATCTTGGTGTTAGGCCCAACCTGCTCATCCTCAGCGATGTTGATCTTCAGCTGAACCTTCTCGTACTTCTCCAGCAAGTTGTTCTCATTAGTCTGCTGGATCCACTTTACCTGTCCACCTTCTTCCCAGGAGGTTCCGTCGAACACACTTTCATTGTAGACATTTGCCGTCCTGTACGAGATAATCGTCTTGTTAATGTCAACCGGGTTGTTACCAGCGGTAATCTGCAGGGTCATCATAAGACCAGTCAGGTTACCAGAAGCACCAATACCGACGACATCGCCGGCCATCTCAATCGAAGACGTTGCCTGATCTACACCTGTGTGCACGACTTCCTTGCTCTTCTGCGAAGTGAAGAAACCTGCACCCAGCATGACGTAAGAGAAGACAGCAGCAACCACCACGAAAGCGATGAGCACTATAGCAGCCTCAAGACCCGTGAAAGCCGCATCGTTCTTCTGGAATTTCCTTCTGTTGCTTTTCATCGTATTAACCTCACATTACATTATAGCCAGAACTCTTAGGATTCTCCTAGCTATCACTATTAGCTACTTGACTGGGTGCTAATATAAATTTTTTCTAATTGTTGCGAAATTATTCGTAAATAATTTCAGATATGGAAAATTGGTTATGGAATTACAAAAATATAACAAAATTGAGTTTGTTTCAATAAAGTAAAACATGCGACTATAATATGACAGTTAATTATGATAATAATAATATGGACAAATGCCAGATCAGAGGTCGTTTCCAATTATGTAAGCTATCATCCCGAAAAGGAAGATGTATAATATAATAGAAATGCTGCCTGATTCGGGCGATAATGCAATTAGCAATGTGTAATATTCTTAAGCTATTTGTAAAAACAGGAAGTAATCAGCCCCCGTGCTTAAAAAACAGAGATACTACAGCCCGCGCCGCACCCGGCTGGAACGGCGTAGCATGGACTATAGTATCTACTGGATGAAACGCTATGCGTCACCGGTATCCGTAAGCTGGCGCACCGCCGGAGGGCTGGCCGTATGACGGCTGACCGTAACCTGGCTGTGGGTATCCCGGCTGCTGATACCCGGGCTGCTGATACCCAGGCTGCTGCGGATACCCGGGCTGAGCGACAGGAGCAGGTGTGACGGCTGCCTGCGGCGGTATGCGATAGTACTCGAACGCGTTCTTTGCGTCAGAGAACCTGGCCGTAGTGATCACATTACCGGCAGGATCGTATACGGTAAGCAGGATGTCGCTGCCCTTCATGTCAGTGAAGCTGTAGATCGAGCTGACCATGTACGTGAGGTTGGCCATGGTGCCTGCCATGCCGTACGGGTCGCCGCTGACCAACAGCTTAACGTCGAGGGAAACCGTCTTGTTGGGGTTCTCACTGACGTACACGTTGGCGTTGCCCTGAGAGCCTTGAGAGAGCTGCTCGCCGATGATGGCAGCCCGCTCGTTGTTGCCGTAAGCCATGTTCGCCACGGGCTTCGCGGGCGCGGGCGGTATGTTCAGGACGCCGGGCTGCTGCTGTTGCTGTTGCTGTTGCTGTTGCTGTTGCTGTTGCTGTTGCTGTTGCTGGCCGCCATACTGAGGCTGCTGTTGCATGCCAGGCTGCATGCCCTGCTGCACCAGGGGCTGCTGCACGCCCGCAGGCTGTGCGCCTTGCGGGAGACCGGCCACTTGCTGCTGGCCGGCACCCAACTGCTGCGCTACCGCAGTCCCCGCTACCAAGAGCAGCGACAGAAGAATAACTGCACATGTCATTGGTTTCATTCACAATCCTCCCCACATAATACCTGTTATGAATCCACCAGTCAATCTGGAGGGTATTTATTTATAAATTCACCAATTAAAATTGCGCGAGAAAAGGTTCCGGCCTAAGATCATGAGTTGGCGGTTCGTCAGCTCAGGAGACAGATGCAGGAGCAGAGAGCAACTCGATCCATTTTTTAGCCTCTATCCAGCACGTCGAAATAATCGCTATAGCGATAATGGCGATCCATGCGGCCGCTGGCAGCCCCGAAGTCTTAAGAACAGGATGCAGGGCAGACATGCTGGTGA
This sequence comes from Methanocella arvoryzae MRE50, assembly GCF_000063445.1. Classification (NCBI taxonomy): domain Archaea; kingdom Methanobacteriati; phylum Methanobacteriota; class Methanomicrobia; order Methanocellales; family Methanocellaceae; genus Methanocella; species Methanocella arvoryzae. The sequence continues at coordinate 2,793,820 of NC_009464.1, read as the reverse complement.
TAGTCACCGAGAGCACTACCATTCCAGCCAGCCACAATACACCGAAGCGGTTGGACATAAGGCCCTGCTTCAACAGTGGTAATTCCTTCTGCTTCAGGTTCAGGGCCAGCAGGATGTGGCCGATCAGCCAGGTGACAAAAGCGGCCGTCTGCGCCATGACTACGTTACCAGTAGTATAATACAGCCAGAGATATACTGCCAGAATTCCGATTGCCAGCCCGGCCCCATTTCTGGCGATCTCTCCCGCCATGGACAGGCGGAGGAAGTCCGTCGTTTTGCGGGGAGGGCGCTTTATTACGTCAGGCTCTTCGGGCTCGGTGACGAATATGGTTGAAGAGGCCAGATCCATCAGCAGCTCGACGAGGATGATGTGTATAGGGGCAAGCGGGAAGGGTATGCCGAACGCGAGTGGCACGAGGAATATGGCCAGCAGGACAGCCTTGGCAGAAAGGTAATAAGTCAGCCCTTTGCGGAAGTTGTCAATCGCGGTCCGGCCAATCCTCACCGCATCTGCCAGGCGGGCGTAGTGATCATCGGTAAGCACCAGATCTGCCGCATCTTTCGCCAGGTCAGTGCCTATCCCGCCCATCGCTATTCCGACGTTTGCTGCTTTGATGGCCGGAGAATCGTTGACGCCGTCGCCGACGAAGGCAACCTCTTCCCCGGCATCCCTGGCCGCTTTAACGATCGCCAGTTTCTGGGCCGGAGTAATCCGTGCATAGACTCGGACGTCTTTCAGCGTATTCTGCAGCTGCCGTTCGTCTTGGGGGCTCAGCTCTGCTCCGGCCATAAGACCTCCCCTGATGCCCGCTGTTTCTGCCACGGCTTTTGCGGTGCCCGGGTGATCGCCCGTAAGAATATACGTCTTTATACCGGCATCCTCAAGCGTTCTTATCGACTCTCTTACCCCTGGCCGTACCGGATCCTCGATGACAGCCAGCCCGACGAAACGCAGGCCTTCCAGCCTCTCAGGCCGTTTCTCAGTGCCTGAGCCCGACGCTATAGCCGTAACACGCCTGCCCTCGCGGGCCTGTTCTTCCGCGATATCGAGCAAATGCGCTTTCACCCCCGGGGAAAGCCGGGAGCGCCAGATCAGCGCCTCAGGGCTTCCAGAGATAGCATAGAGATATTCACCGCCTTTACGATAGGAGAACGTCCGCCACTGTCGCCCGGTAGAAAAGCCCTCGGAAAAGGCAGGCATCGGCCGATCGCCTCCGGGCTCGGTGAGGGCTTCTGCAAGGGCCAGGTCTGTGGGATCCCGGGGATACCGGGGGAGAGAGTACGCTATGGCCTCCCGGATATCTGCAGGGATTTCAGCCGGCGATCGTTCCCTGCCATCAGCCGGTACTATCCCCCTGAGCGTCATCCGGTTCTCCGTGAGTGTGCCAGTCTTGTCCGTCAGGATGGCTGTGACCGAGCCCATCGACTCGGCTCCTTGCAGCCGCTTCACCACGATCTTCCTCCCGGCGAGCCTGAAAGAGGCCAGCGCCAGAGACATCTGGATGATGATGGGCGGCTGGCCGGGGATCATGAGAAAGGTGAGGGCGAGCCAGGTAAGGACCATCTGCTGAAGGTCCAGCCCCCGAAGGAAGCCGACGGCGGGAATCAGGAGACTGACGAGGATAGCCAGCAAAGTGAGCACTTTCGCCAGCCTGGTCATCGCTTCCTGCAGCAGAGTCTTTCCTTTTTCGTACGTCCGGAGAGCTACTCCGATACGACCCATCTCGGTCCTCTCCCCCACCGAGACGACAATGGCTTTTCCTTCCCCATCCAGGATGGATGTGCCGGCATAGAGACAGTTAACCCGGTCCGGCAGGGGTGTTTCGTCAGGCAGTATTGCATCTGAGTCTTTGAGCACCGGCCCGGATTCACCCGTCAGCGAAGCCTCGTCTACCAGCAGGCCGCCGGCTTCAAGAAGCCTGGCATCGGCGGGAACGCTGAAGCCAGGGGAGAGAACGAGAAGATCGCCGACTACAATATCCTCCGCAGGAACCTCAGTCACTTTCCCCTCCCGGATCACCCTCGTCGTGGGAAGCGTGAGCCGTTTCAGCCCGGCCATCACCCGGTCCGTGCGGAACTTGTTGAGGAACTCCACGACGACGTAAGCGATGATGACAAAAGCCATGACTACGGCTTCCAGGTATTTACCGAAGAGAAGCGAAAGCCCGGCGATCGAGAGGAGCAGGAGAATCATCGGCTGGCGGAGGCTGTCCGCGAGAAGAGATATGATGGCCGTTGGCCTGGCAAGCTCAACAGCATTCACGCCGTGCCGTGCCCGGCTATCCGATACCCGTGCTGCCGAAAGGCCTCTGCGGACGTCGATGTGCAGGTATTTAAGCGCCTCATCTCCAGAGATTGCCCACCACTTAGTTATTTTTACGGAATCCATAGGCTGGCGACCACATGCTGCTCGGTGACAGAGCTATGGTGATCAGTACAGTATATATGGTGATGAAGGTGAGGCGGGGATTATGATCTTAACAGCAATGACAGAAGCTCGTCCGGAGAACCCATTAAAAATGAGAATTGGGCTACTGTGGTTAAAGATTTGTTTCGCCAGGTCGCCCTCTTTGTTGCGCCAGATCGGAGCCTTTCAACTCCGACGGGCCAGCATGCCGCAAGGCATGGTAGAGCCAAGCTGAAAGCTTATTTTTTCTGTTTCAGCCACGGCATCATGGATCTCAATTCTTTACCCACGATCTCGATCGGATGCTCTGCATCCTGCTGGGTCAGGGCGTTGAAGTGAGGCCTGCCGGCCATGTTCTCCAGAACCCACTCTCTCGCAAAGCGGCCGTCCTGGATCTCTTCGAGGGTGCGCCACATTTCCATGCGGCTCTGCTCGTTGATGATCCTCCTGCCCCGGGTCATGCCGCCGTACTGGGCGGTGTCGGAGACGCTGTCCCACATGGCCGCCATGCCACCCTCGTACATGAGGTCGACGATGAGCTTGAGCTCGTGCAGGGTCTCGAAGTACGCAATTTCAGGCTGGTAGCCGGCGTTGACGAGGGTCTCAAACGAAGCCTTGACCATTTCGGTGCAGCCGCCGCAGAGGTCTACCTGCTCGCCGAACAGGTCGGTCTCGGTCTCTTCCTTGAAGGTGGTCGCGAGCACGCCTGCCCTGGTGCAGCCGATGCCTGCCGCATAGGCGAGGGCGTACTGCAGCGCCTTTTTGGAGGCGTCCTGCTGAATGGCGACGAGGGCCGGCACGCCTGCGCCCTGCTGGTACATCCTCCTGACGAGGTGGCCCGGGCTCTTGGGGGCGATCATGACGACGTCGATGTCCTTGCCGGGCTTGATCATGCCGTAGTGGATGTTAAACCCGTGAGAGAAACCGAGGATCTTGCCCTTCTTCATATACGGCTCGATCTGCTCGTGGTACACTTTGCCCTGCAACTCGTCAGGGATGAGCATCTGGATATAATCAGCCTGCTGAGCGGCTTCCTCGATGGTAGCCACTTTCATGCCGTCCTTCTTTGCCTGCTCCCAGGAGGCTCCGCCCTTGCGGAGGCCTACGACGACGTCGAGGCCGGAGTCCTTGAGGCTCTGGGACTGGGCCATGCCCTGGCTGCCGTAGCCGATGATCGCAATTTTCTTGCCTTTGAGGATCTTGAGATCTGCGTCCTTCTCGTAGTAGATGGTCGCCATTATAACACCATACTTACATCTTCGGCCGATTACTTTAAGATTGAGCCCGAACATATTCGGTGATTGATATATATGGACAGGTCGCCGACCGGCAATAGCATTACCATCAGCATCGGCATAAAACATCACGACTGCTGGCACTACAAGCTCTCTAAAGGGCTCAACGCTACAATCCTGGTCCGGTACACGTATGTGCTGCCGAACAGGCAGCTATACGGCTACCAGACGATAGTGACACCCGCGCTGGCCAGCCTCGGGCCTTACCTCGCAAAGCTGCCCGAGATCAGGCGATATTCCATCCTGTCCCGGGGCTCGGGGCGGGCTGAAGTGGTAACATGGGCTGAGCAGAGCTCTATCTTAGAGCATTTGCTAAAGACGAACTGTGTCTTCATCGGACCGACAGTCATCAGGGATGGAATCGAGAACTGGCAGATCATGGCACCATCCAGGGTAGAACTACAGGAGGCTATCGCCAGCCTCGAAAAGCACGCTGAGATTGCCTACATCAGGAGCTCCGCTTCGGCCCACTCCAGCGAAGGCCTCACCGAACGCCAGACCTCCGCCCTCACTGCCGCAGTAGAGATGGGATACTTCGACTCGCCCCGCAGGGCTTCCATAGAAGACGTCGCCGCCCGGCTCGGGATATCCGCATCCACCGCCGTCGAGCACCTCCGCAAGGCTGAGAAAAAAGTGCTGGAAAAATACGTGCACCCGGTCTGAAACTGCTGAAACCACAACTACACACTAATTGTTCACCACAGAGACTCACAGAGAAACGGTCAACCACAGAGGCACAGAGAAACACAGTGACGCACAGAGAAATTTCCTATTTTAAGGATGACAAATGTCGAAGTTTTTCAGTAGTATCAATTATATAGGCATGACGCAAGTAGGCCGATCCTTAAGTTAAAAGAAAGATATGGATGCGCTACCCGATTACAAAGTAAATCTCTGTGCGTCTCTGTGCCTCTGTGGTAAAACAGCAACTCCGTGAACCTCTGTGGTGTATTCAAGAGGGCGACTGCAGCTTTCCAGTATCAGCCATGCCTCTTTTCCCTGAAGGTGATGCGGTAGGTGACTCCGCCTTCGTTTTTGAGCTCGATCTCGCCTTCGAGCTGGTGGACCAGCGAGACTACGAGTTGCAGGCCGAGGGTAGTCACGTTGTCGATATCAAAGCCTTCGGGCAGGCCCACGCCGTCGTCGCTGATTATTAGCTCTGTCTGCCCGGACTCTTCCGAGGATACTTTAATGGTCAGCGTGCCCTGCCGGTCCCGGGGAAATGCATATTTGAAGGCGTTGGTGGAGATCTCGTTGATGATCAGCCCGCAGGGAATAGCGGTATCAATGCCGAGCCGAACGTTGCCAGCGTCGATCTCTACCCGGATGAGTCCCTCGTTAACCCCATAGGTACAGTATGCGGATGAGATAAGGCCTCGCAGGTAGTCGCCGAAGTCGATGCTCGACAGATCTTTGGACTGGTATAGCTTCTCGTGCAGGAGAGCCATAGACCTGATCCTGCTCTGGCTCTCGGTCAGGGCAGTCACGGTGTCCGGGTCCTGCATCTGGGACATCTGCAGGTTAAGCAGGCTGGTGATGATCTGGAGGTTGTTCTTCACCCGGTGGTGGACCTCTTTGAGCAGCACTTCCTTCTCTTTCAGGGATTCCCTGAGCGCGTCCTCTGTGCGGAGCTTGGCGAGGGCTACAGCCAGGTAGTCGGCGAGCCGCTCCCAGAGGGCGATGAACTCGGGGGAGAACCGCCCCTTTTTACGGTCGTTCAGCTGCAGTAGACCCATTCGTTCGTCGCTGAAGCACAGGGGGATCAGAGCCATAGATTCGTAGCCTGATCTATTGCACCGGTTTCGGCTCAGCATCCGCCGCTCGGCCACTCCGAGGCAGGCCAGCAGTTCCGTCGTGCTGTTCGTCCAGAAGCTGCCCCGGGCGGTGAAGTATGGCTTAGAGGGGTCGCCCCGATTCTTGATCACGCTGCCGCACAGGCATTCGTAGATCGGTTCGCCATCCTCGAAGAGGATCGGCCTATTGATGTCACGGCTGCACAGGTAGTTCTCTGCCGCTATAAACTCGCCTGAGAAGCCCCGGTATTCGTAGTAAGGGTAATCGTCGTATTCTTTCAGGCGGACGCCCACGGCTTCGCACCCGGAATATCTCTGGAAAAACGCAGTAGCGGAATGGACCAGGTCACGGGTGTCCTGGCTTTCGTTGACCAGGCGCAGGAACTCGACCGTCAGTTTTCGCTCATCTTCGACCAGCTTCTGGGCAGTTATGTCGTTTCCCACAGAGAGGTTCTCGATCACATTGCCAGCATCGTCCGTGATAGGCCGGTTGGTCCATGAGATCCACACAAATTCGCCGTTCTTCCGCACGTTCTTCTTTACTGAGGTAAGATATCGCTCCGGATGCTCGGTGATCTTCCGGGTCAGCGTATTGATATACTGGCCACCGGTATCGGCACCGGGGACTATCAGGCCGATCAGGTTCTTCCCGAGCATCTCGCTTTCCGAGTAGCCGAAGAAGCGAGTGGCGAACTCGTTGACGAAGGTGATAGTGCCATCCATGTCCCAGCGGATGATGATGCTGTTGGCGCTCTCCACCAGTTCCCGGTACTTTTTCTCGCTCCTGCGTAGCGCCTCCTGGGCCCGCTTCCGGTCCTCGACCGGGCGAGTCGTGACTACAATGCCATCCACTCCGGGCACTCCGAGCATGTTGCTACCCAGGGACTCCACTTCAAGATAGCTGCCGTCAGCCTTGCGTACCCTGAACTCGGTCGGCTTTCCGTCGTTCTTCTGCTCAAATACCTCGTTCAGGTCCCGCGCAACCCGGTCTCGGTCGGCGGGATGGATGAGCTCAAGGGGGGATTTGCCCAGCATGAACCCCGGCGGATAGCCGAGGATAAGCTCGGATGACGGGGAGTCGTAGACGATCAGCCCATTCCGATCGATGATCCGGACAATGTCGGAGGAGTGCTGAATCAGAGAGCGGAACCGGGTTTCGCTGGCTTTGAGAGCCTCTTCCGCCCTGCCAGCAACGATGACCTGGGAGGTCGTGCTGACCAGGTCCTCCAGCAGCAGCTCCTCGTTGCGGTTGATCGGCGTCTTCTTGAACAGCGCCAGTGCACCTACGGCCTCACCATCCCGGGACAGGATGCGGAAGCCGGCCAGCGATACCAGGCCGAGGCCCAGAGCCCGGTCGCGATCATCTACAAAGGGGTTGTTGACGACGTCGTTGGTGATGTACTTGCCAGGCTCATCCATGATCATGCGCCCGATCTGGCAGTTACCGATCGGTACCCGGCGATAGTCGTCGTTGATAGAAGTGTAGCGCCCGGAACTTGCCATCAGGTGCAGGCACCGGTTTCGATCCCTGCAGGCATGCTCTCCACCGGCTACAGTCGCATACCTGCAGCCTTTCTCGCAGAAGTCTCCGTCCCGGATCATCCAGATGTGGGCGAAGTCTGCGCCGAAGATATCGATCACGCTGTCGGCGATCTGCTGGAGCCGGGCTTTCAGGTCGCCCATCCCGAGGAGCCGTACCTTCAGCAGGCTGAGCTTTCTAAGGTAAGCTTCTGTCTGGCAGCGTTCGGAAATGTCCCGTATAGCTGCCACGTGGACCTTCCTGCCTTTCCAGGAGAAGAACCGGCCGGTGATCTCGACCGGGAACACGGTGCCATCCCGCTTCCGGTGATAGCGGAGAGGCACTACCACTCCTCCCACAGGCGTCTCGGTCGTCACTCTATGAGTGTCCTCCGGCTCTGCAGATAAGTCGACGTTCCGCATCCGCAGCAGCTCGTCCCGGCTGTATCCATACATCTCCGTCGCCGCGGTGTTAGCTTCCAGAAGTCTGCCAGTATCGTTGTCGATGAGGAAGAGAGATTCCTTGCCCAGCTCAAACAACTCTAAATACTTCTCCTGGCTTTCCCGCAAAGCTTCATCGGCCAGCGTCAGCCGCTGCAGTTCCAGGTCTTTTTTCGCAAGCTCTTCCCGCAGACTGGCTACCTCGCTTCTCAGGCGCAGGATTTCTTCGCCGGGCCCGGGGTTAAAAATTAGTTCGTCCCCCACAGACAGTATACCTCAATTTAACAATTGTTTTGAACAGATATGATAAAGCTATAGTATGATAATCTTTTGGTTTTCTTTTGGTTTGTTTATGTTGAGGTACAGGAGCATCGCCGCCGCAGGATCGGGCGAGAGCTGGTTCCGATATCAGTAAATAAGGTATCTGCGCCAGGGTTTCATGTCAACTTTAACACTGGATTTGACAGATTTTCCGGTCCTGGAAGAAAAAGCTTTAATTATGAAGATCATAGTCTGCTCAAGATATGACAGGCGGCAATGGGCATTCTCCGGTTAAGAAGGTGCGAATTGTAGGTGTGCCCCTGGATCTGGGCGCAGACCGCCGGGGCATCGACATGGGTCCCGACGCGCTGCGCAACGATGGCCTGGTCAAGCGGATAGCAGATCTGGACATCGAAGTGGAGGACACCGGTAACATTTTTATTCCCAGGCCAGCTCCCGGGCTGTGTAAAAACCCGAAGCTCAAGCACTATGACGAAGTGCTCTGCGCCTGCAAAAAGGTCCGGGACTTCGTCAGCGACGCAATCACCGACGGCTACTTCCCGCTGGTCATCGGCGGGGACCACAGCATAGCGATGGGCACTACGGCTGCACTGAGCAAGCACTACAAAAAGATCGGAATGATCTGGATTGACGCCCACGGAGATTTTAACACAGAGGAAACGACTATCTCGGGCAACATCCACGGCATGAGCTTCGCTACTTCAGTAGGCAGAGGGACGAAAGCCCTGGTGGGCAAAATGGGTAAAACCTGCGTCTGCGAGGAGAACTGCGTGCTGATCGGTGCCAGAGACCTGGACCCCCTCGAGCGGGAAGCCCTCAAAAAATCGAAGGTGACCGTGTTCACGATGAGGGATATCGACGAGATAGGCATGTACAAAGTCATGAAGAAGGCGATGAAGATCGCCTGCAACGGCACTGATGCGATCCACGTTTCTTTCGACCTCGACTCCATCGACCCGATGGAAGCGCCCGGCGTCGGGACCCCGGTACAGGGCGGCATCACTTACAGAGAAGCCCACCTCGCCATGGAAATGATCTCTGAGTGCGGCAAGCTCAAATCGCTTGAAGTAGTAGAGCTGAACCCCATTCTGGACAGCTATAATAATACAGGCAAGCTGGCGATCGGGCTGATCACGTCAGCGCTGGGTAAGAAAATATTTTAAAGAAAAGATAAGCCGGGAGAGCAGTCCCTATCCCGGTCGCTCAGCTATTTTCCAGTCAGGGAACTGAATCGCGTGCAGCAGGTCGTCCGTCATAGGGACCTCACGTCCGCATCTTCGAGCACACTTGACACCTCGGCCTTGATCAGCGACTTCATCCGGTCAACCGAGCACTTATGATGATTCTTACTTATGGGTTAAAATTTATAGGAAAGTATATGTACTACATCGCATATGAGTAATTTGATGGTCAGAAAAGTAAAGCGCAGGGTGTCGTGTCTCCCGAAGGCTACCTACTATAAGCCGAGGGAGATACCCTTGTGCGACCTCGAAATTATTAATTTGTCCGTAGAAGAGCTCGAAGCCATACGGCTTTGCGACCTCCTTCAGATTGCGCAGGATGAAGCCGCTGACCAGATGGGCATCTCCAGAAAAACCTTCTGGAACGACCTGCAGAAGGCCCGCCAGAAGGTGGCGGATGCCCTCGTCAACGGTAAAGCCATCCAGATCTCCGGTGGAGACTACGTGAACAGCGGGGTATGCAAAGTAGAGTTCCTTTGCCAGAAGTGTAATCATTTATGGGAAACCCCCTGCAACGAGAAGCGCCCCGAGAACTGCCCGAAGTGCGGCTCGGAGAGCATCTACCGCAAGGGCGGCGACGGGCGGGGAAAACGGCATACTGAGAGAGGCTTCTGTTGCCCGAAGCACGGGGACAGAGCAGTAGGCGACCAGGAGGAAAGTGTATAAAATGACAAAAATAGCAATACCATCGATGAGCAATGAAGGTCTCGATTCAGAAGTTAGCGCCCACTTTGGCTCATGCCAGTACTTTACGATCATCAATCTGAATGGCAAGAATGTCGCAGAAGTGGAAGCTATCGGAAACGGTTCTGAGGACGGTCAGCATAATTGCGCTGCTCCAGCCTTTCTCCTGAAAGCCCACGACGTGCAGGCAGTCCTGGTTTCGGGCATCGGCGGAAGGCCGCTGATGAGCCTGACCGGCCAGGGGATCAAGGTGTATGCAGGCGCAGTCGGCAAAGTCTCCGACGCAGTCCAGGACTTCAACGATGGCCTGCTGCAGGAACTATCGACGATGGGGACCTGTAACTGCCATCACCACTAGAGGGATGTTACATGAGCGATACCGGAGCCGAACAGTGCAGTACCTGCCAGAGTAAAAATTCTGCTGCCTGCGACACCTGCTCTTCGAAAGGTAACACCGGTCAGACAGAGCAGCAGATGAAGATCAGTAAAAACCTGGGTGCCATCAGGCACCGTATAGCGATTGTTAGCGGCAAGGGAGGCGTCGGCAAGAGCACGGTTACAGCTGGCATCGCTTATAATCTGGCCAGAAGCGGGCTCAAAGTCGGGATTCTCGACGCCGACGTCAGCGGCCCTAACATTCCCCATCTGCTGAACGTGGAAGCGGAAAAGATGCAGGTCTCACAGGAGGGCTTGCTGCCGGTCATTGCAGCATATGGCATCAAGATCGCTTCGGCCGAGTCGCTAGTGGAATCGAGCGATACGCCCATCGTCTGGAGAGGGCCGATGCGTAGCTCTCTCATCAACCAGTTTCTGGCAGATATGCTTTGGGGCGAACTGGACTATCTGCTGGTCGACCTGCCCCCGGGGACAGGCGACGAGCCACTGAGTATCATGCAAACCATCCCGCTGACAGGCCTCGTCATTGTGAGCACTCCATCCAGCCTTTCCATTCTGGATGTCAGCAAGATCATCAACATGGCAAAAACGATGAACGTGAGAGTCATAGGCATGGTGGAGAACATGGCGTACTACGAGTGCCCGGGCTGCCACGAAAAGGTGTATCCCTTCGGGAAAGGTAACGTAAAGGCACTGTCGGACAAGTATCAGCTCAGGCTTATCGGGCAGATGCCACTCGACCCCCTGAACACTGGTAAAGATATTATCACGTCCGATGACTCTCCGGCGGTCAGAATGACAGCGGAGATAACCCGCACAATTGAGGATTTACTGTAACGGTGACAGGTATGAGCTTGCTTGTAGAAGTGAAAGGGCTCTGCGTCAGGTATAACGGTAAAAACGTGCTGGACAACGTGAACCTGGAGATCGCAGAAGGAGAAACGATCGGCATCATAGGGAGAAGTGGCTCGGGCAAGACTGTGCTCCTGAACGTGCTAAGGGGCCTCGACGAGGAGATACCGGCAACTGGCCAGGTGATTTACCACGTAGCCCGGTGCGATCGCTGCGGAAGGATCGAGCCTCCGTCCGCCGGGGGCAAAACGTGTCCGAAGTGCGGCGGCCGGCTTGAAGAGTTCTCCTATGACATACTCGACAGATCGGACGAGAAGGCCATCAGAGATATCTCCGTCCGTACGGCAATTATGATCCAGAGGACCTTCGGCATCTATGGCGACGACAGTGTCATAGAGAACGTTCTCAAAGCGCTCAGCAGTGTCGAATATAACGGCGATCGAGTTGCCAGGGCGGCGGATCTGATCGACAGCGTCCGGCTTTCCCATCGCATGATGCACATCGCCAGAGACCTGTCGGGAGGCGAAAAGCAGCGTGTGGTCCTGGCCAGGCAGCTGGCCAAAGAGCCGATGATGCTGCTGGCAGACGAGCCTACCGGTACGCTTGACCCCAGGACAGCAACGGTCGTTCACGACTGCATGAAGTCGATGTCCAGGGATCTCGGCATCACCATCATGATCACCTCTCACTTCCCGGAGGTCATAGAAGAGCTTACGACCCGGGCCATCCTGATGGACGAGGGAAGGATCGTCCGATCGGGGCCTCCGGCGCAGGTCATCAAGGAGTTCCTGCAGAGCAGGGAAACGATAGAGAAGAAGCCCGTCGAAACAGGAGAGCCGATCTTCAGGATCAGGGATCTGTCGAAAAAGTACTTTTCCGTAGACCGCGGGGTCATCAACGCGGTCAATAAGGTCACCCTCGACATTAAAGAGGGAGAAATTTTCGGCATCGTAGGGACCAGTGGAGCCGGCAAAACGTCGCTCATGAGCATCATGACAGGCAACCTGGAGCCGACCGATGGCACAGTGGAGATGCGGGTGGGAGAAGACTGGGTGAACATGTGCGAGCCTGGCTATTACGCCAGGGGCAGAGCAAAGCCGTACATCGGGCTCCTTTACCAGGAATATGACCTGTACCCGCACCGCACGGTGATTGACAACCTCACAGAGTCTATAGGCCTCGAGTTCCCGGCTGAGCTCGCGGAGAAAAAGGCGATTCATACGTTGCTGCTGTCCGGGTTTACCGAGGAGAGGAGCCGGGAGATCATGGACAAGTACCCGGGAGAGCTGTCTGAAGGCGAAAGACACAGAGTCTCTTTTGCGAGGGCGCTCATCAAGGAGCCGCACGTCATCGTGCTGGACGAGCCTACGGGCACCATGGATCCGATCACCAAGCAGTCGGTAATGAGCTCCATGTTTACGGCCAGAGAGGAAACCGGCGAGACTTTCGTCGTCGTATCCCACGACATGGACTTCGTGGAAAAAGCATGCGACAGAGTAGCTTACATGAAAGGCGGAAAGATCGTGGCGATAGGCACGCCCCGAGAAATTCTTCCAGTGATCAAAGCCAGCTATATCTGAAAACGTACCCGAAACCTGAAATATCCTTTTTTATACTTCACGATAGAGTTGTCCAAAACGAATAAGCTGGTTTCTCTGGCGGTGAGAGACAACGGAGTGGGCATGCCCCCGGGCTTCGACGTCCGGAATACGGAAACGCTCGGCATGTAGCTTGTATACACCCTGGCTGCACAGCCGGAAGGCACAGTCGCCGTGAAAAATGAAAACGGCACGGCCTTTATTATTGAGTACCCGGTAAACTGATCAGTGATGCGCACAGAAAAGAGAGACTTCAACAAAGCAGCAGCTAAATGGGACGAGGAGCCCAGAAGGGTGAAGCTTGCTGGAGATGTTGCCAGAGCCATATCTGAGGAGGTCAGGCTGACCCCGGACATGGACGTTTTAGACTTCGGCTGCGGCACCGGCCTATTATCGCTGAACCTGCTGCCCTCGGTACGCTCGGTCACAGGGGTAGACAGTGCGCAGGGCATGCTATCAGTCCTCAACTCAAAGATCGAGGCACTGGATCTCTCAAACGTCCGGACCATGCATATCGATATCGACAAAGGCGACCGCCTCGAAGGCAGTTACAACCTGGTCACCAGCAGCATGACGCTTCACCACGTCAAAGACATCAAGCCGCTACTGGACCGGTTCTACCGCATCCTTGTTCCGGCAGGCTATCTCTGCATCGCCGATCTCGACCTGGACGGTGGCAGGTTTCACGAGGACAGCACCGGCGTGTTCCACAACGGCTTCGACAGGAAAGAACTGCGCCAGTTGTTAGTAGACGCCGGCTTTGAAGACGTCAGGGACAGAACTGCCGCCAGCATGACGAAGCAGGTGGCCGGCGGAGAGAAGGGAGAGTTTACGATATTCCTCGTCGTGGGCCGCAAAGGGTAAGAGCCGGGCGCTAGTACCTCGCCTTTTTCACAGGCAGGAACAGCTCTCTGAACGTGTCGTTGAAGTATTCGTCGGTCATGCCGGCGATGAAATCCCGTACAATCTCGGGTTCGGAGAGGCCGTCCAGATATTTTTCCAGCCTCCGGGCATCGAGGGCTTTGGCGTAGCTCATGTAAATCCTGGACTCGCTGCCGTTCTTCCTGACGTCGTCCAGCAACTCATCGAACATCATGTCGAACATGTTCTGGATCTTGGCCGACTGGCTTTTGATCTCCTTGTTCGTGTAGATATTCCGGTAATTGAACTCCTTGAGCGCTTTCATCGCCTGCGCCATCTCGTCGCTGAGGGCAATATAATCCTTGTTGTAGCTGTTCTCGATCACGTCGACCACAAGATTGTTCACGATGTCCCGGTTGGTGCTTCCCAGTACTTCTGCACAGTCCGCAGGCACGTCTTCCCGGCTGATCAGCCCGAGTGTGATGGCGTCCTCGATGTCCCTGCCCACATAGCTGATCGTATCCGATACTCTGACGACACAGCCCTCCAGAGTCATCGGCATGATGCCCGAGTAGCCTTCGTGCTGGCGCATGCTCCGCGCCATTTCCTCGTCCAGCACTTCCCAGCTTTTATCCCGGCAAGGATGGACTTCAAAGTCGTGTGCCTCGCCGTTATGGGCCAGAATGCCGTCCAGTACCTGAAGTGTCAGGTTGAGGCTCTCGATCCTGTCCAGCGCCCACACGCTCTGCGCGTTGTGGTGGAAGCCTCCGATGCCATGCCTTACACAGCACTTCGACAGGTAAGTCTCGCCATCGTGACCGTACGGGGCATGGCCGATGTCGTGGCCGAGAGCGATAGCCTCAATCAGGTCCTCGTTCAGCTGCAAAGATCTTCCGATAAGCCGGGCGATCTTGGATACCAGCTGGACGTGCAGCACCCGGTGGGTGATGTGATCGTTTTTCACCAGGTAGAAAACTTGAGTCTTATCGATGTACCGGGCGTAGGCCTTGGAGTGTACAATACGGTCGCCGTCGTGGAAAAATGGCTGGCGGATATCTTCGTGGTCCGGGCGGCGCCTGACGGCATCGCTATTTTTACAGGCGTACAGGGACAGTGACCTATCGTAGGCCTGACTCTGACCCTTAATAGCCGCACTGATTCCCGCTGAGACATTCCTGCGCATATGACTTCTCCGCTGGCTAAAGCCATTATGCGCAGGGTAGTATTAAAATATGCGTTTTAAGCAGGAGCCTGTCGGAAAATAGTGGCCGCTCTCAGGCCACCGGCATCTGGATTTCAGTCATCAGCTTGCTCTCCGGCACTTCCTGCGGGTTGTTCAGGTACATCTCTCTGCAAAGGCCGTTTACCGTCAGCCCGTGGCTGCCGATATAATCGATGACCTTCGTGTATGCACCCCCAACCTCATGATACGGGCCAGTGTAGACAATAGTCACCATCCTGCCGCCCGGCAGCGCTTTGACTTCGAAGCCCGGCTCGACTGAGATGCGTCCGACTATGGGTACGGCAATTTCCCATTCGAGGTGGGCTATGCCCCACTCCTCAGGGGTTTTCGTCAGAGTCTCTCCGTTAAACAGCAGCGTGATAGGGCCGCAAATGTTCACGTTGCCCCGCTGGTTGGCCGGGCTGAAGATCTGCTGCATCACCGCGCCGATCAGGCCGGGGATGACTTGCTGCGGTGCGCCCGTACCGCGTTTGCTGATCACGCGTACTTCAGGGATTTCCTTGATTATGGGTTCTGTAGTGGTCACGTATAACACCTCGATGGCTCTCTTCCCCTGAAGGATCTCCTCGACCTTCTTCAGCTTCTGGATCTCGATCTGCGTCTGAGCGAGCCTTACCTTGAACATCTGTTCGATCCGGGCCTCGTGCCCGGCAGGGTCGTCCAGATAACCCAGCAGCTCCTCGATTTCCGCACAGCTGAAACCCATCCAGCTCAGCGTCCTGATCTTCAGGCCCACTTCTATCTGGCCAGACGTATAGAAGCGGTAGTTGTTGAACAGATCTCGTTTTGGGCACAGCAGGCCTTTCTCGTCGTACAGCCGCAGAGCTCTCGGAGAGAGGCTCGTGATCTGCGAAAACTTGCCGATCGAAATCTGAAGGTCGTCGTCAGGGGACATTACACATCACCAGCATAGTGGTCTCATGACCATATAACAGCATGGAGTTTGACGCACGTCAACCTTTCGGCGGCGGCTGTGCCGCTATAGCAGGTCAATTACTTGTATCAGTTAGCCCAAACGATGTGAGACAACAATCGGAACGCTGTTATGGCCCATACGAAGGTCTCCCTTGTAAGTAAGACCATTATCCCCGTGCTTCTGGCATGATTGATTATTCTGTATACTGGCCACATCCTGGCCGGTAGATAAATAAAGTCTTTCCAGAATAGTAGAACTCATTGGTGTTCAATATAGTTTAACTTATTCTCCCTGATCCTCTGGCTCCTCACCTTCCCCCTCTCTGATCCTCCGGACCCCCCGACCCCTCCCGAGAAAAGTTCCCTCTGATCCTCCGGCCCCTCTCATGTACTCCTATCTCCATGGACCCATATGAAAAACGTGTTGCATGGGTGATGGTTGCAAGGCCGCCAAGCACTCATCTCATGATAACTGGTTTTTCAAGTTAAGCCGATGAAAACCTCTGGAGGTTGGGGAGTTCCCGGGAGTTCTGAGAGGATTTTCAAGCTGGGAGGTTCGAGAGGGTCAGAGGTCGGAGAAGAGGCCCGGGAGTGTGGAAAGGTCCGTGAGGATTTTTTAAGTTAATTCTCTCTGACCTCGGGGTACTCACATAACCTCCTCTCTGACCTCCATGACCTCCCTGACCTCCCAGCTTGAACGTTCTCGCTAAACTCCATGAACCTCTCCGACCTCCCCTCCGACCTCTCAACACCTCCCTGACCCAGATTTTTCATGGAACGCCAAGAAGCCAAGCACGCCAAGGACTTCTTTATCATGATCCTGATTAAAAGGGCTTGGCGTGCTTGGCCCCTTGGCGTTCCATGAAAAATTAGCTCTTGGCGAGCTTGGCTCCTTGGCGTGCCTGGCGGTATTTTCGACTCACACAGGGCCAACTTTCAATTTTTCATAGCCTCTACCTGAAAATCCCCATTTATCATCCAGCGAGTGCTTGGCGGTATTTTCGACCTATACAGGGCCAACTTCTAATTTTTCATAGCCTCTACCTAAATATCCCATTTTTCATAATGCGAGTGCTTGGCGGCCCGGGCATGCTTGAGTCCGCATACCAGGAATGCCTGAAATGCGAGCTTAAAAGGTCTAATTTGGACGTCCAACTTGAAGTCCCCATGTCTCTGAGCTATTACCACGTTAAGAGGATGGGGAGTTCCCAGAGGTCGGAGGTTTCGGAGTGCTCGGAGATCAGAGAGAACGATCTCGGGTGGATCAGAGAGGAGTATGGTGAGGGGCTGAGAGGATCGGAGAGAATAATATTTTGACTTGTAATCAGCAGGTCTATAGCTTGAGTTTCGTGGGAAAGGAGTGTACCCCGTTTTTTAGGGTACACAATGGTTTGTTTTTTTTAAATCGGGCAAACCCGGGCCGAAGGCCCTATGAGCGCCTTCAGCGCTCTATTTATCGAACTGAGTGAGCTTCGTGCCTCTGACCAGTGCCACTTTCCCAGTCCGCACCATCTCTTTGATCCCGAAGGGCCGCATGAGCTCTTCGAGGGCGTCGATCTTGTCGATGCTGCCGGTGACCTCGATGATCAGGCTCTCGGAGGAGACGTCGACGATTTTGGCCCGGAAGATGTCGACGATCTGGATGATCTCGCTGCGGTCTTTGGCTTTGGCGGAGACTTTGATCAGCGCCAGCTCCCTGTCGACGGATTCCTGGTGGCTGATGTCGACCACTTTGATGATGTCGATGAGCTTGTTGAGCTGCTTGGTGACCTGTTCGATCACCTGCTCGTCGCCGTGTACCACGATGGTCATACGAGAGATGTCCGGGTTCTCAGTCACCCCCACAGTGAGAGAGTCTATGTTATAGCCGCGCCTGCTGAACAGGCCGGACACATGCGTGAGCACACCGGGCTTGTTGGCTACCAGCACTGACAGAGTGCGGGAGCTTCCGTTCGTAGAGCCGGCGGCCATTTATCTCGACCCCCCTCTCTCGACGAACTCGTTGATACTTGCGCCTGCAGGAACCATTGGGAACACGTTCTCCTCTCTCGAAACCTTGAAGTCGATGAAGACTGATCTGTCTGCCTTCAGCGACTGCTTTATGGCGTCCTTGACTTCCGACTTCTTTGTCACTTCTATGCCCACTGCGTCGTAGGCCTCGGCGACCTTGACGAAGTTCGGCTGGCCGGTCATGTTCGTGTAGGAGTACCGCCTGTTGAAGAACAGCTCCTGCCACTGCCGGACCATGCCCAGGTACCGGTTGTTGATGATGGCCACGTTGACCTTGATGTCGTTCTCTACCACCGTGGCCAGCTCCTGGATGTTCATCTGGATGCTGCCGTCCCCGGCGATGTTCCAGACGTTCTTGTCCGGGCAGCCGATCTTAGCGCCCATGGCAGCGGGGAAGCCGTAGCCCATCGTGCCCAGGCCGCCCGACGAGATGAAGGTGCGCGGGCTCTTGCACTTGATGTAGTGCGCCGACCACATCTGTGCCTGGCCCACTTCGGTGACAAAGATCCCGTCTCTGGTCATCTCGTTTATCATCTTGATGACATACTGAGGCTTCAGGTCGCCCGCAGCATCGTCAAAGTCCAGGGGGTACTCCCGCTTCCAGAGGTCGATCTTCTTGAGCCACTCCGCAGACTTCGGAAGCTTCAGCTTCAGTGTGGAGATGATCTTCTTGAGGATCACCTTAGCGTCTCCCACGATTGGCACGTCAACCTTCACATTCTTACCCATCTCTGCCGGATCGATATCGATGTGGACGATCTTAGCGTTAGGGGCGAAGCTTTCCAGCTTGCCAGTCACACGATCGCTGAACCTGGCGCCTATCGCAATTAACAGATCGCAGTCTATGATCGAGTAGTTTGCGTACCTGGTGCCGTGCATGCCCAGCATGCCCAGCGACAGGGGATGATCCTCCGGGAAGGCACCCTTGCCCATCAGCGTGGTGGTCACAGGTGCCATGATCGTCTCAGCCAGAGTCCTGACCTCCTCGTGGGCGCCGGCGATGATGGCCCCGCCGCCGACGTACAGCACAGGCCGCTCGGCCTTCTCGATGAGGGCGCACGCCTTCTTGATCTGGAGCGGGTGGCCTGAGAAGGTGGGCTTATAGCTCTGGAGCTGTACCGACTCAGGATAGGAGAATTCGACTAACGCGTTCTGGACGTCTTTGGGCAGGTCAATCAGCACCGGTCCGGGCCTGCCTGACGAGGCGACGTAAAAGGCCTCTTTCACCGTGTGAGTGAGTTCTTTGACGTTCTTGATGAGGTAGTTATGCTTGGTGATCGGTATGGTGATCCCCGTGATGTCCGCCTCCTGGAACGCGTCGTTGCCGATCATCGGAACGGGCACCTGCCCCGTGATTGCTACGACGGGAACCGAGTCCATGTAGGCCGTCGCTATGCCGGTTACTAAGTTTGTGGCCCCCGGGCCGCTCGTTGCCAGGCATACGCCTGTGCGCCCCGTTGCTCTAGCATAGCCGTCTGCGGCGTGGGCCGCAGCCTGTTCGTGCCTGACCAGTATATGACGCAGCTTTGAATCGTACAGCTCGTCGTAGACCGGCAGAATCTGGCCGCCGGGGTAGCCGAAAATGGTATCGACACCCTCGCGCTGGAGGGCCTCGAGCAGCGCTCTGGCGCCCGGGATCCTCCTGGACTCATTCGGACTCACTTGCTTACCTCCTTTAGATTCATTAAAGATAGTGCTTGAAGGTAACGTTTTAGCATTATTAATAGTTTATCATTATTCTTCATTTCAGCCACCGCAGCTAGTGCTTTGCAGATATGCCATTCTTCTCCTGCACCAGCCGGTTCATTCCCTCGATGAAGGCGATGACGGAAGCCATGATGATGTCCGGCCCTGCGCCCCTGGCGCTGATGAACCGGTCGCCCCTGGACATCTTGACCCAGACCTCGACCAGCGCATCGGTGCCTCCAGTTATAGCTTCGACACGGTACTCTTCCAGCTTGATGTCGGCAACTCCCATGACCGCCTTCCTCAACGCGTTCAGGGCTGCGTCCACAGGGCCCAGGCCGACGCCGGACTCGACGACCTCCTGGCCATCGATAGTCACCTTCAGCGAAGCCGTTGGGGTGGCGTGGTTGCCCGAAAGCACCGTGCAGTCGATCAGCTTGATCCGGGCCTCCGACTGCATATCCAGCACGCTGTCCGCGATAGACATCAGGTCCGCGTCGGTGACGTGCTTGCCTTTGTCCCCGAGGTCTTTGATCCGGGCGGTGATCTCGTCGACCTGTGAGTCGGTAGCCTCAAGCCCGATCTCCCGCAGCGCCAGAACGACAGAGGTACGGCCCGCGTGCTTGCCGAGGACGATCTGCCGCTTGCGGCCGATAGTCTCCGGGGTGATGGGCTCATAGGTAGCTGTATTCGCCATCAAGCCGTGAGTGTGGATGCCAGACTCGTGCATGAACGCGTTTTCGCCCACCAGGGCCTTGTTCGTGCCTACAGGAATACCCATCAGGCGACTGACCAGCTTTGAGGTCGGATAGAGGTTCTGGAGGACAAGGTTCGTGTTGACCTGGTAAAGAGACTTGAGGACGACGGCCACCTCTTCGATCGCCGTGTTGCCGGCCCGCTCTCCGACTCCGTTGACGGTTACGTGGCACTGGGCGGCCCCTCCCCGTAGAGCGGCAACGGTATTTGCAGTTGCTAAGCCGAAGTCGTTGTGACAGTGGATGCTGATCGGAACCTTAAGCTCGGAGGTCAGCCTCGAGAAGAGGTCGTAGGTCCTCTCAGGGTTCATCACGCCCACGGTATCGCAGAAGCAGAGCCGGTCCGCCCCTGCATCGATGCCGGCACGATAGACCGAAGTCAGGTAGTCCAGATCCGCCCGGGAGGCATCTTCGCCCGACAGCTCGACGATCAGCCCGTGCTTTTTGGCGTACTCCACCGCGTCGACGGCCATCTGCCTGACCGAATCCCGGTCCTTCTTCAGCTTCGCTTTGATATGCAGGTCGGAGACAGAGACCACAAGGTGGACTGAGTCAACGTCACATTCGAGCGCGCAGTCTATGTCCTGCTTAAGAACTCTGGCAAAACTGCATATCTCGGCATTCAGGCGCTCTTTTACAACAGCCTTAATGCCCTCCCGCTCGCCTGCGGAAGTCACGGCCGAACCGGCCTCGATAACGTCCACACCAAGCGAATCAAGGTTGCGGGCGATCCAGACTTTTTCCTCCGGCATCAGGCTGACACCGGGTGTCTGTTCCCCATCTCTCAATGTCGTGTCAAAAAATCTAACAGTATCGGAGAATAAAACGATTCCTTCTGTGCATTTTAAATCCCGATTCTAATTACGATTAAAGGTATTTTAAGCTTTGGGTGCTGCCACTCAAGCCTAAAGAACAGAATAGAAGGCAGATCGGGCGTTTATGCTGGAAAAGAGAGCAGATTCCGGCCGCCAGGATGCGTCAGCTATTCAGCTATAATATTAATTCTTGGGGGGGCTGCTCTGCCGGGGGCTGCTGGCCGTTTTCGCGGGAGCGGCGCTGCTCTTTCTGCCTCTGGATCCACTCGTACAGCGCGGTCAGGCTGAGGATGAGGCCTACGGCACCGCCGGCTGTTGCGATACAGGCAGTCGGGTTGAGGATGAGGCTGAGCCAGGCATCGAGAGGCGAGGCCGGGGTGGGCGTGGGAGCGGCTCCTGGCGCAGTGGTCGGCGTGGTGCCAGTAGCGGCCTTCTGGATGGCTATGGCGTCCAGCGTCTCTGCGCCTTCGATCTTGCTGATCGTGTGGCGGACCTCCTGCTTGTAGCCGTTCTTTGTAATGATAATGTCGTAGGTATCGGGGTAGATATTGGCTAAGAGGTAAGACCCCGAGCTGTCAGTCACGGCTTTGTAGTCCTTGTCGAACGACTGCGACTTCAGCACTACTTCGGCACCCTCGACAGGGGCGTTTGTGGCAGAGTCGATGACAGTGCCGCTAAGGCTGGACGTCTCCGGCAGAGGGGTCGGGGATACCTGAGTCTGGCCTACTATGAGGCTGCCTTCGAACTCGTCGATCTGGACGCCGTTCTCGAAAGCCTTGAAGCCGAAGACGATGATCTGGCCCTCCTCTGCAGTGATCGAGTTAGTGTTGACCCGGACGGTCGCACCCTGCTTTACTGTAGTAGTGACAGCGTTTGATGGGTCATCAATGTAAGCCTCGACAGTAACCGGGCCGCCGTTGTTGGTCACCAGCATGGACACGTGGTCGTTCTCCCACTTGGCCGTCGAGAGAACCTTTCTAGTGGTCGGTGTCGGATCAGGAGTTACAGCGGGCGTAGCGTCGGGAGTCGGCGTAATTGCCGGCGCAGGAGTGACTGTCTCGGTAGGTACGGGAGTTGAAGTAGCGGCTTTACCGGGCTCAGCCAGAGCGGCCGGTACTGCTACAAGTAAGAGTAAGCACAACAGTGATATGCTGATGAGTTTTTGAACGATCGTTTTCGAGCATCGGTTAGCCACAAAGATCCCTTCTGCAAGATAAATGTCCGTCCAGGCACCTGTACGGCTGAATTAATAGACGACCATCCGTCTGGCTTTTTCTTGCGCTGATTAAGACCTGTTGAGAGATATACTTTTTGATGTGCCCGACGTAAGTCGATTAATGAGAGATTGGTTGGACCCTGAGGGCTTCGCCTGACCCGGGCAGATAAGTTAAGGAGGAGTGATACTTACCTCTTACGGATCTCCCTCATCATTTCCCGCTGCATCTGCACGATCATGTCGATGATGTAGCCGAAGATAAAAATCTGGATCCCCGAGATGATCAGCAGGGCCGTCAAAATCGCCATCTGGTTATGCGGTATGCCCCGGAACTGTTCCCAGACCACATAAACGCCTACCACGAGTCCCAGGAGGAAGATGGCGATCGAGATCAGAGTCAGGTATAGCATCGGGTTATAGGTCTTGCCCAGCTTGTAGATCGTGTAGCCGATCTTGAAGCCGTCGTTCAGCGGGTTGAGCTTGGTCGGGGCCCCGTCCGCTCTGGCAAGGTAGGTGATAGGAACCTCGCACATGCGCAGGTCTTTCTTCAGGCACTCCACTGCCAGCTCGGCCTCTATGCCGAAGCCGGACTGGTTGAGGTTCACCATTTTGAGTGCTTTCCGGTTAAAGGCGTGGTAGCCGGTAAGTATGTCGTTGAGCCGGACGTGGTAGGCGAAGTTGAACATGAGGTTCAGCATCTTGTTGCCGAAGTGGTTCAGCCTGGTAAATGCGCCCTTGCCGTAGTTGGCGAAGCGGTTGCCGAGAACGTGGTCTGCAGAGCCGTTGACGATGGGCTCGATGAGCCGGTCCACCTCTTCGGGAAGGTAAGTGCCATCACCGTCGACCATGATCGTGATCTCCTTGTCGATCATGCCGAAGGCCTGCTGAACGGCTGCACCCTTGCCTTTGCCGTTTTGCAGCACTACTCTTGCGCCTGCTGCCTGGGCCGCAGCCACAGTATTATCAGTGCTGTGTCCGTCGACGACCAGCACGTCAGTGAAGCCCATCGCCTTGTAAGCTTCTACCAGCTTGCCGATGGTTTTACCCTCGTTCAAAGTGGGTATCAGGATGCAGACGTTCTCTCTCATCTAACCATATAACAGATGGTTGATCGTAATAATTCTTGTGTTTGGCGCTGGAGAAAAAGTCGGAATGGGAGAAAAGAAAAATAGAGTGCTGGCGGCCGGGCAGCAACCATTGCTGCCTGACCGCCTTCACCATTTTTTAAACGTTTATGGTCTCGCCGTTCTGGACTGCACGCTCCGGCACGTCGACCTGGGAGGTCGAGTTACCAATGGTCAGGGTGTACTTACCGGCAGGCGTCACAGCAGACGAGTAGTCCGGGCCGTTCATCGCCTCTGTCGCATACGGCACGGTCAGCACGAAGTTGCCAGCCGGGTCTGCGATGCCCGTCTGAGTGTACGTGAACGTCCTGTCGCCGATGGTCAGCGGCAGCGAAGCCGTCACATTAGCGCCCGGTTCAGCTTTACCCGTGATCTTAGCGCCGTCCACGACCTCATAGACCTTGACGTACTTGGCAGGCGGCCTGGCATCGTAGGCGACCTTGGTGCCGTCGCTGCTGGCCTGGACAAGGTCAATTGCCTGGGTATACAGGTCATAGGCTTCGGTGTAGTTGGCCATGCTAATCTGGGCAGCGCTGTTGATCGTGCCAGTATTCAGGTCCAGCAGCCTCACCCGGACCTGATAGTCGCCCGCGGATTCGTAGACCAGCCTGAAGTGGTCCATCTCGTTGGCGTCCTGGTAGTACAGCCGGCTCATCATGCTGTTGGCATACTTCTGGCTGTCGACTGGCAGGGGCACAATCTGAGTCTTGGATAGCTGGAACTCCTTCTCGGTTTCCCAGCCGTTCAGATCGTCTGCCCAGACGGTGATCGCGTAGAACTTACCCGTCGCCATGTCATTGTCGATGACGACGTATTTGCTCCCGAGGTCCTGCAGGTTAGCATATCCCTTCTCTTCCGTCGTTGCCAGGAAGAAGGGAGCGCTGCCGGTGTTGTTAGCCTCGTTAATGCCGGCCTGGAAGGGGTTAGCGTTCGGTATCCTCTGAGCTACGTAGGTGATGATGTGCCCGTAGTCCCACCAGCTCATCACACCATAAGCACTGGACGGATAGTTGTACCGGCCTTCGGAAGGTTGCACGTAGGTGCCGTTATAGCTGAAGCCCGCGCTTTGTGGGTCAGGGGTGTGGTCCCTGATCCAGAGCAGGGCGTCGTACCACTCGTAGCCCATGCCAGAGCCGCCCTGGGCATAAGCCTCGGTGTAGCCGGTGAAAAGGAAGCCGGCAGGGTCTTTGACCGGGTCGATGTACCGGTATGCCCCGGTGGACAGCGAAGTGGCCGGCCAGACGATCAGCGTCGCGAACACGATGGCCAGTACAGCGAACACGAGGACCTGGCCGCTGTTCTTGCCGATGAACCTCTGAGCGTCTTCAAACGACCTGACCTTCTTCTGCCAGCTGTCACTGAACTTGTCCCAGTCGAACGCCTTGTACACAGCGTATACGAAGTATGCAGTAAGGAGCGCTGCGTTCACTGCGAAGTAGTAGGTGAACCTGATCTGCGTAAAGGCAGCCCAGAGCATGACTACGTTCCACACGAGGAACAGCCATTCTGCAGGCCGGTTGTTCTTGAACACCCGGAAGGCGAGCAGCACGATGGCGATGATGGAAAGCCAGAAAGTCCAGAAGAACGAACTCCACAGGAGGTCGAGAGTGAACTGACCCGTCGCAGTCATGTACGAAGGCCGGGCTTCCTGCACCCACAGCATGCCGCCGCTGGGCGCGAAGACGTTAAACCCTGCCATGATCAGCCCGTAGATGTTCGGGAGAACGATGTAGGTCGCCAGCAGCCCGATGACTCCGATACCCAGGAGCGCCACAGGGTAAGTCCACGCTTCGGCTTTGTTGCTCTTGAGCACTCTGGACAGCCCGTACATGACGCCGAGGCCGACCAGCGCCAGCGTCAGGAACACTGGCTGGGTGACGGAGTAGTACATAAGCTGGAAACTCAAATCCTGGAGCGAGTAGGGCAGGAGCATGACCGTCGGTATCAGGTACATAGCGGCAGCCACGATGATCAGGTAATCCATCGGGGTGTCCCGGGTGTGATCGACGATAGCCTGGATAGCGAAGTAGATGAACAGGACGAACCCGACGAGCAGACCGCCCGGCCACGAGAGCATGTAGAGGCCGAAAGAGATGCCTGCGAGGGCAGCAAAGCCCAGCGCTACCAGCGCATCCTTATTTTTGGCCCTGAGTTTCTCGAGGCTGAGTCCCGAGGCTTTGGCATTCTCGAGAGCGTAGACGAGGAAAGCCACAGTGGCAACCGAAAACAGAACCTCGGCCACGTGGTGGTCAGCGAAGCCGAGCATCGATCGGGCCAGGAACTGCCCGGGCAGCAGCGCCAGCGTGATAGCTGCGAGCAGGCCGACTTTTCTGCCGTAGAGCTTTCGGCCGATAAAGTAGGTCGGGACAGCGCAGAGCATACCAAGGATGACAGGCATGTAGGCACCGATGGTAGTGACCGTCGCAGCACTGGGGCTGCCGAGGCCGACGACTAGGGAGGTCCCGGCTATCAGAAGCGTGAATAATGGCCCGAAGTGGACTGTGCTGCCGAACGGGTAGTGCGTGTACGCATCATAGAAGATCCTTTCCGGGAAGTGGGCCAGCGTGTTGAAGACCAGACGCATATGCATAGGCGCGTCATCAGCCGCGATATTCACATATTTCTCCGGCCAGTCGGTAAATACAGCCCCGTATGAAGGTACTGCCCGGATGTAGAACATCAGGACCATGATGAGGATCAGGGCCACAGGGTAAACCCAGGCATACGATTTCAGGTACTTAGCCAGATCGAAAGATTTCCGGTTCCCGGTCGCTTCGACCTGGACCGCCATTTCTCTCACAGAGTCCTGCTTGACAGCCTCTGCCACATCCCCGGACTGAGCCGGAGTCTCTTTAGCTGGCCGGATCTTTTTCCCGGCAGTGCCGGCGGACTTGCCACCGCTCTTTCCAGACTTTCCCATTCGCTCACCTTTAATATGGTTATCCATGATTGAGCACTATTTACATATACCTTTCGCGTTTGTCGCAGAGCCGTGAAACGTATAAAAAGAATATGCTGCCGCGACAGCCCGGCTACGGTATCGCCAGCCGGAATGTCCCAGACTGGAGGCCGTCCGGGACATCCTGCACAGGCCTGGCTTTTATACGTTTATGGTCTCGCCGTTCTGGACTGCACGCTCCGGCACGTCGACCTGGGAGGTCGAGTTACCAATGGTCAGAGTGTACTTGCCGGCAGGCGTCACAGCAGACGAATAGCCCGTCCCGTTCATCGCCTCGGTCGCATACGGCACGGTCAGCGTGAAGCTGCCGGAGGAGTCTGCGACTGCAGACTGCAGATACTTAAATGTCCTGTCCCCGGTAGTCAGATCGAGAGAGACAGTCACGGTGGTGCCCGGGTCAGCCGTTCCTGTGATGCTGGCACCTTTGACGACCTCAAAGACCTTCACCCACTTCGCGGGAGGCCGGGCGCCGTAGGCGATCATGGAGCCGTCCTGGCTGGCCAGCACCGGCTCTATGGCATCGACGTAATAACCGTAGGCTTCGGTGTAGTTCGCCACGTTGAAGGACCTGTCAAAGTAGATCGATCCGTCCCGCGTATCCAGCAGATTAACGTTGACGATATAGTCGCCTGGAGACTCGTACACCAGACGGAAGTGGTCCATATCGTTGGCGTCCTGGTAGTACAGCCGGTTCAGCATGCACTGCTCGTACTTCTGGCTGTTGACGGGAAGGGCTACGCTCGGCTGATTCTTGTAGAGCGGGAACTCTTTCTCCGTCATCCAGCCGTCCTTATCGTCGGCCCAGACGCTCATCGCTGCAACATAGCCATTGGCGTCCCGGTTTTCCACGACTACGTAGCGGCTGCCAAGGCTACGCAGGTTTGCGTACGCCTTACCCCCATCCGTAGCTAAAAAGAAAGGGGCGCTTCCGCAGGTATTGTTGTACTCGAGAATGCCCGCCTGGAAGGGATTGGCGTTAGGAATCCTGTGAGCGACGTAGGTAATGATGTGGCCGTAGTCCCACCAGCTCATGACGCCATAGGCAGAGGCCGGATAAGCATATGTATCCGAGTCTTTCGGCCGGTTGTAGGAACCGCTACTGTAGCGCAGCGTCGAAGATGCGTCGGAACCCTGAGGATCAGGAGTATTATTCTTCATCCACAGCAGCGTCTGATACCACTCGTGGTTGATACCTCCGGGCCCGTCCCGAGACATGAGCTCTGTAACCCCGGTGAAGAAGTATGCACCGGGATCTTTCGCAATGTCGACAGACGAGTAGGCACCGGTTGACAGAGAGGTAGCTGGCCAGGTGATGACTATCAGGGCGATTCCGGCAAGCGCTGCGAATCCGAGGACCTGGCCTGCGTGGCCCGAGACAAACCTGCCTATATCGTCCCCGGTTTTCACCTTCTTCCGCCAGTTCTGGGTAAACCTGTCCCAGTCGAAGGCCCTGAAGACGGCGTAGACAAAGTAGCCGGTCAGCAGCGCGGCATTCACCGCGAAGTAGTAAGCGAAGCGGTTCTGGGAAAACGTGGCCGCCAGCATGATCAGGTTCCACACCAGGAACAGCCACTCTGCCGGCCGGTTATCTTTGAAGGTGCGGAAAGCGATCATGGCGATGGCGACGATGGCGATGGGGAAGGTCCAGAAGAACATCCCCCAGAGCATGCTAAAGTCAATCTGGCCGGTCGCGGGGTTGATGTACGAAGGTGTGGCCTCCCTCACGACCAGCATGCCGCCGCTGGGGGTGAAAACATGGATGCCCGCCATGACCAGCCCGAAGATCTGCTGGGCAAAGAGGTAGAGGAACAGCATGCCTATGACTCCCGGCCCGAGCAGCGTGACCGGGAAGGTCCAGGGCTCTGCTTTAGTCTTTTTGTGCACCGCGGCCAGCCCGTAAACGGCGCCGACACCAGCCAGCGCCAGACCCAGGAAAAACGGCTGAGTCAGAGAGTAGTAAAGTAGCTGGAAGCTAAGGTCGGTCAGCGAGTATGGCAAGACCATGACTGCGGGTATCAGGAAAGTCGCCGAGGAGAGGATGAGCAGGTATTCCGTTTCCCGGTTCTTCACGTAGTCCACGACTGCCTGGATGACGAAGTACAGGAAGATGATCATACCTATGATCAGGCCGCCTGGCCAGGTCAGCATGTACAGGCCGAAGGAGAAGCCCGCCAGTACCCCGAAGCCCAGCGAGGTCAGGGCTCCCTTATCTCTGTTCTTGAGCTTCTCCAGGTTCAGCCCTGATGTTCGAGCATACTCCAGGGCATAGATCAGGAAAGCCACGGTCGCTACCGAGAACAGTACTTCCGCAATGTGGTGATCGGTGAAGCCGAGCATCGACCGGCCCAGGAACTGTCCGGGCAGCAGCGCGAGCGTAAACGCAGCGATGATACCCACGTTTCGGCTAAAGAGCTTTTTGCCGATGAAGTACACCGGCACTGCGCACAACATGCCCATGATCGCAGGAGTGTATGCGCCGATGGCATCAACCAGAGCTATGCTGGGATTACCCAGCCCCACGATCAATGAGGCCCCGGCAATGATCAGTGTCAGCAGAGGCCCGAAGTGGATCATGCTGCCGAACGGGTAGTGAGTGAAGGGATCATAGAAGATCCTCTCCGGGAAGTGGGTGACAGTCTCGTGGACGAGACGCATGTGGTAGACGGCGTCGTCGGAAGCAAAGTTGACATAGTTGCCTTCCCAGCCGGTGAACACCTGGCCATACGATGGTACGACCCGGAGATACAGCATCAGCGCCATAATCCCGAGAAGCGCCAGCGGATAAGCCCAGGCTATAGACTTTGCATAGGCTGCCAGATCAAAAGGCTGCCGGGAGGTGGTTTCGCTCACCTGCACTGTTTTTTCGATCGCCGGTACAGGCTCCTCTACTTTTACCGATGGTCCGGTCTGCGATGCCTGTCTCTCCACAACACCAGGCTTCTTCGGCCTGACTTGACCGGCCTGCCTGCCCCGCCCCCTGTCAGTTTTAGCCATATGCTCACCCAATACTCGCTCGACATATTATTGGTTAAGCATCAATAAGCGCTGTTATATATTTACCTTTCGGGCTATTATCGAATAAATAATAAATAGGAGGATTCCGCTACTCAATGAGCTTAGCGTACTTTTCCACTATCTCTTCCCACCCGCGCTTCGGCGGCTCGAACGGCCCCGGCTTATCATCCAGCACCTTGAGGATAGCGTCTTTTATAGCTGAGATGTTTCCGGGCTCTATAAAATATGTGCCCGCGTAATCGGCCAGAGATTCCTGGAGGCCGCCCACCTTTGAGACGATGATCGGCTTCCCGAAGGTCATGGCGATGTGGGCCACCCCGCTCTGTGAAGCCCGGAGATAGGGCAGTACTACGATGTCCGCAGCCGAGAAGTACTTCGCCACCTCGTCGTCGGAAACGTACCGGTCCAGCAGCACGATGCGATCTTTGTACGGGCACTCCTCGATTGCCCTGACGACGGATTCCCGGTCTTCCCATATCTCTCCGACCAGCAACAGCCTTGATTTTGTGGCGACGTCGGCCGGCAGTTCCCCGAAAGCCCTGATGAGGTTAGGAATGCCCTTGTACGGCCGGATCAGCCCGAAGGACATGATCACCTGCTCCTGCCCGATACCGATGGACTTCCGGGCTTCGGCCCGGTCGACAGCCTTATATTGATCGTAGAGGCCGTGGGGGATGACCAGGATACGCTCTGCGCTCATCCGGTATTTCTCTGCCAGCAGGTTCTTGTCCGAGTCCGAGTGAGTCACGAAGCCGTTAGCCCTGCGGATCAGCAGGCGCCCCATCACCCGGGAGTACAGGCGGATAGGCAGAATGGACTCCTCGAACGGATCCACCACCTCGTGAAACTCGAGGATGATCTTCGCCCTTAGCCGGAGGTTGATCAGGCAGATGATCATGTGCATGTGAGCGGCGGAAGATGTCCACCACTGAAGAATTATCGTGTCCGGCTTCTCTCTCAGCAGGAATTTATAAGCCCAGTACCAGGTCAGCGGGTTGTTCCAGTCCATGCCGTCGAACACCGCTACATCGTGCCCGAAGTTCAGGTCAGACAGATCCTGGCCCACGTGCTTGTGTCCCGGAAAGAGAAACTTCGGCAGCAGATTGCGGAAACAAACGACCGCCACACCATATTTTGCGGCCAGCGCGTTAGAAAGGCGAATCGTATAGTAGCTGATACCGCTGAGAAATTTTTTGGACGGGCCTACGACGCAGATTTTCTTCCCCGACATGACATGCACCGATGTTGTAAGCATAAGAGTCTCGTTGATTTATACACTTTTCTCCCTGCGGGCAAGAGTATTTCTGGCTTGCCGAAACATATTTAACCCGCTCATCATAAAGGATACTCGCCTATGAGAATCGCCCAGGTCTGCCCGCGCTACCCGCCGTACATCGGCGGTGTCGAGACTCACGTGTCCGAGATCAGCGGACGGCTCGCAAGGGCAGGCCATGAGGTGACGGTGATCACCACAGACCCGGCCGGCAGGTACCCGCCCGAAAGCGTGATCGACGGAGTCAGGGTGCTGAGATTTCCGGCTTTTGCCCCGGGTGACGCATATTACTTCTCCTCAGCCTTATACAGGCATATGAAAAAGAGCCGGGATTACGATGTGGTGCACGTCCACGGCTACCACGCATTTCCCGCGCTGCTGGCGTCGGGCACTAAAGCCCCGATGTTCGTCTTCACCCCCCACTACCATGGAAAGGGCCACACCCCTCTCAGGAACCTGTTATTAAAGCCTTACAGGCTCGCTGGCAGCCGGGTTTTCCGCAGGGCCGACTCAGTCATCTGTGTCTCTGAATTCGAGAAAGGCCTGGTGTGCCGGGATTTCGGGTGCGACGGCAGAGTGAAGGTCATCCCGAACGGGGTCGTCAAGCGCGAGTTTGCCGGGCTGAAGCCCGCCGGAAAAGAAAAAGTAATATTATATGTGGGCAGGCTGGAGCAGTACAAAGGCGTCCAGTACGCCATCAGGGCCTTGCGGGAACTGCCTGACTACCGCCTGCAGATCGTCGGTAAAGGCCCGTATAAGGAAGCCCTGGCCAAGGAAGCCTCTGATATGGGGGTCTCGGATAGAACAGAGTTTCTCTCGGGACTGACCCGGGAGGAGCTGTTAAGGTGCTACGGATCTGCTACAGTCACAATCATGCTGTCGAAGTACGAGGCTTACGGCATCACGGTCGCTGAGGCGCTGACGGCGGGCGTGCCCACTATCGTAGCTAATGGTTCGGCATTGACCGAATTCGTGGACGGCAGGCTCTGCAGGAGCGTTGACCTGCCGGTAGCGCCGGAACTGCTGGCAGACATGATCAGGAAGGCCGAAAGAGTACCGTATGCGAAGGAAATCCTGGACTGGGATGACGTCGTACGCAGGCTGCTGGCCGTTTACCAGGAGGGATAAGAGTGAAGATCGGTATTGTCGTGCCATATTTCACCCCGTATGTCAGGGGCAACGAGTACGGGCTGGCAGATGGCCTCGCCAGGCTGGGACAGGACGTCACGGTCCTCACGTCGACGGGTAAGGCACCCCGGGAAAAAATGCTTAAGACAGACTACAGGACGGAGAATTCAGAGCCGTTCAAGGTCAGGTACCTCCGGACTCTTGTAGATTTAGGTGAACTGCCACTGACACCTTCAATCCTCGGTGAAATCCGCCGGGGAGGCTACGATGTGCTGCTCTTGCAGGAGGACTATCAGCCGATATGTCACCTTGCCAGCTTCGCCGCCAGAATGAGCGGAATTCCCACCGTGCTTTCGACCGAGCGTACGTATTTTCCGGCAGGATTTAAGAGGCTCGTACTCGGCGGCTTTGACCTGACACTCAACGCGTACACAAGGAAGAGTGCTACAGTATATACCGCTCACTGTAACGCGGCCAGGGCTTTCGCAGAGGAGCACCTGCGGGTGCCGGCCGGCAGGATGAGGGTAGTAAACGTCGGCGTCGACTCCGGCATCTTCCGGCCCACGGAAGGCAAGACGCCCCTCACCGAAGGCAAGTTTAAGATACTGACGGTGGCGAGGCTGCACCCGTACAAAGGCCTCGACACGCTTATCAGGGCCATGCAGATCGTCGTGAAGAAAGCGCCGGGCGCAGTCCTGTATATTATGGGCAGAGGCCCGCAGGCAGATGAGCTGAAAATGCTGGCTGCAGACTTAGGTGTATCCGACGTGGTGCGATTCGTGGAGACGCCGGTACCTAACACCGAGATGCCTGCCGTGTACTCCAGCGCCGACCTGTACGTGCAGCCAAGCGTGGTCGAGCCGTACGGCATCGCAGTGCTGGAGGCCATGGCCTGCGGCAAGCCGACGGTGTGCAGCGACATCGGGGGCATGAGGGACACAGTCGCCCACGGCGAGACCGGTTTCCTGGTGCCGCCTTCCGATCCGGAGGCACTTGCCGAGAAAATCGTGCTGCTGGCCGGGAACCGGGAGAGAGTGGCGGAGATGGGCACTGCTGCCAGGAAGCGTATCGTAGAGAAGTTCGACTGGCCTGTGATCGCTATGCAGTATCTGGAGATCGCCCGGGAGATCGCCGGCAGGAGCGGTAAATAACATGGATGTAGCTTTTGTCACCACCAGGCTGGTCGAAAAAGATGCCCAGGGCAACTTTACCGAGGCCACGCTCAGAGAGCTGAGAAAGCGCTGTGGCAAGGTTACGCTGTTCACGTTCGCCTACGAGCGCAGCCCAGTCGAGGGAGTGGACATCAGGTACGTCGGGGGCAGTAACGGCCACAGTATCGGCGCCAATGTCAGGGCGCTCCTCAGTACTGGAAAGCTGGCCAGAGAGCTGGCAACCTACGATCTCCTCGTCCTGGCCGGCCCGGACGTGGGAGTGCTTCCTGCAGTACACAGGGCTAAGAAGCTCAACCCCCGGATCAGGCTGTTCTGGGTCTACCATAGCCTGACTCCTTCCGAGTTCCTGCCATCGCTGAAAGACAGGCTGCTGACAATGGCGAGAAAACGGGCGTACCTGTGGTCGATGATGCGTAGCGATACAGTCCAGACCTTCAGCTTTTACGTCAAGTCTGAGCTGCTGGCGGAGGGGATAGAAGACAGCCTGATTAGGCCTGAGCCCTTCGCTATCGATACGAGAGCATTTGCCACGGGAGATAAGCGGAAGATAAGGGCTAAACATGGCCTGGAGTCTGACTTCGTCCTGTTATATGTCGGCAGGCTCGCCCCGGCGAAACGTGTAGACAGGCTGATTGAGGCAATGAAAGGGCTTGACGGAGATATAGCCCTGGTGATCGTCGGCGGAGGCCCGGAGCGAGAGCGGCTGGAAACGATGGCAAAAGCCTCAGGCAAGAAAGTAATCTTTGCCGGCAGGGTGCCAGACGAAGAACTGCCAGACTACTATGCGGCCTGTGATACATGGGTGACAGCGAGCGAGCACGAAGGCTTCTGCGTGCCGATCGTCGAGGCGATGGCCGCAGGAAAGCCGGTGGTAGTGCCGTTTGCAGGCGCTATGCCCGAGACAGCAGGGGACGCCGGCCTGATCTACGAGCAGGGCAACACCCGGGATATGGTCGCCTGTATCCAGTGTCTGAGAGAAGACAGGAAGTACTACGAGTCACTCGCGGGCCGGGCAGTCGACTCTGCGAAATACTTCGACATAGGCCGTGTCATGCCGGCCTATGTAGAGACTATATGTAACAGTGGACGGAGATAACTTTTGGAAACACTGAGCTTCTGCCTGGCTAACTATTCGCTGAGCAAGGGTAACGGTATAGACGTCACGGTAGCCGAGTTTGCGAAAGAGCTCGCCAGATATCACAACGTGAAGATAGCGGTCATTAAAAGTGACATGGAAGTCCCTGGCGTGGAGGTTACCAGTTATCCGGCCAACAGGCCCTGGAAGATGCGCGCTGTGGCTAGAGAGCTGGACAGCCAGCGGTTTGACTATATCTCCACGAACTATCTGCCGTTCGACGGGGTGGCCACATTCATGCGTACGCCACACCTGCTTCAGGACCACGGTGTAGCACCCCTGAGGTCGATGATGCACAACCGGGGGGAGTTCATGCTGTGGACGGAAGTCCACATGTTCCGCCTGTTCTCCGCGTGGAAGGCCGCTATGGTGCTGCCCATTTCCAGGTATATAGGCGATGGTTTCAGACGCCGGTACCTGTACAGAGGCCCGATGGAAATCCTGCCGTCGGGCATTGAGTTCCGGGATGCGGAGCCAGCACCTGAGGCAGAGAAGTACGGTCGCTACGTGCTCTACGTAGGACGCCACACCCCGTACAAAGGTGTCGATCAACTGATAGAGATCTTTGGCGAAGCGAGAAAGGAACTCGGCGAGGATGTGCACCTCGTCACGATCGGCCGGGCGGACCCAGGATATGGTGAAAAGCTGCAGGCGCTGGCCAGGAAAGCGGGTAACGTCCACATGCTCGGCTACGTGCCGGACGTGTGGCGGTATTATGCCGGGGCCACAGTCTACGCTACCTGCTCCGCCTGGGAAGGGGAAGACAGGCCGGTGATCGAGGCACAGTACATGAGAAAGCCAGCCGTATCATTTGATAACTGCTCTCACCCGGAAGTCGTGTACTACGGCACTCTGGCCAAAAACAGGGAGGAGTTTAAAGATGCCCTCGTCAAGCACCTGTCTGACGCCAGGGAGGATCCGGGAGTAAGACAGAAAGTCGTCGACCGGTTCTCCACGAAGAGCACTGTCAGGCAGTATCTGGATATTATCAAAAAAATGGAAAACAAGGGCTAGATAAACAGCCCTTCCAGCGCCGCTTTCCAGATGAGCTTCGCCCGGCCTGAATTGCCGGATAAGAGCGCCCGGAGAGAGTTGTATGCGACGAACTTGCCAAAATAGTATGGCAGGAAGAAAGCTAGCCGGACCGGACTGGCGTTCCTGCGCTCGAAGGCAAGCATGTTCCGCTGGCCGTAGAAGAGCTGCAGATCCTTAATTTTGCCGGTAGTGCTGGAGACCTTATGCCAGACCTTCGCTTTAGGGGCCATGACGATGCGGTACCCCGCCCGGCGAGCCCGGGAGCAATAGTCGCTATCCTCGTAGTAGAGGAAGAAAGGCTCATACAGCACGCCGATCTTCTCGATGACCTCTCGCCTGATGAGCATTGCGCACCCTGAGACGAAATCTGTATCTGTGGTATGATCGTACTGTCCCACGTCTTTTTCGAGATCGCCGAGGTGCTGCGTCCAGCCTTTCCAGTAGTTGACCTTGCCGCCGGCGAACCAGAGCCGATCCGGCTCTGAGTAATAGTATATTTTGGCGCTGGCGATGCCGATCTTCGGATCGGCCTCGGCGACTTTGATCAGCTCGTCGAGGAAGTCCGGGGCGACCTCTGTGTCGTTGTTGAGGAGGAGCACGTAGTCAGCGCCCTGTTCGAGAGCCAGCCGGATGCCGGGGTTATTGCCGCCGGCAAAGCCCAGGTTTTTGTCGTTCTGCACGACAGAAATGCCCGGGTAAGCACGGTGCAGGATTTCAAGGGAATCGTCGGTAGAGCCGTTGTCCAGGACGAGAGTGAAAAAGTTGCTGTAGCTGAGTTTTTCCAGCGAGCGGAGGCAGTCAACTGTTACCGTACCGTTGTTCCAGTTAAGTATCACAATGGCAACTTGGGGTGGCATGTACAAGATACGTCCACCAACCACTATTTCTCTACCAATATAATCTTATCTTTTCGGGTAGAACACAAAGGATTATCTATTAATACACTAAGTAAATGCAGAATAAAGTAATTGTAGGTTATAATTCGCCCGGGGTAACGTGATTATGGTGGATAGACGGCTTGTATTTGCAACCTTTTTTCCCGGCTGCGAAAACATCCACCTGACTAAAGACGTGGGTATGATACCCTATGTACTATACAAGAATCACGGCTACGATTCGTATCTCATCAGTTATCGTAATGGGGACTACCCCTATCTACAAACAGAAGTGCCCGGGCTCCGGCTTATCTTCCTGAAGAAAGGTCCGTGGCACCTTCTGAGAGAATGGACGCTGGCGATCTTTAAAAAAGGCCTGATCGTCAGGGGTATCGAGGCACTATGCACGGCACTGGACGCCCTGCCGGTCATGCTCCGAATGGGTCGTATGATCGACGTGCTTCAGCTTTACCACCTGAAGGACGAGTCGATCGTGATCGGCTGGATCTACAGGCTGGTCAATCCACGTGGAAAACTATACCTCAAGCTGGACATCAGCTCGGAAGTTGTGGAGGAGTTCGAGCGCAGGGGCAAAGACGGAACGAGGAGCTCGCGCATTTACGAGTCGCTTAGCTTTGATCTTATTACTGCCGAGACTAGACACGCGGTGAAAGTGCTCACTGAGAACCACCTTTACTACAAACATAAAAATGTCTGTTATATACCCAACGGCACCAGTGTAAAAACACTAGAAACGTTCCGGAGAGAGGTGGCTAAGGAGAGAATTGTGCTGCATGTAGGCAGACTGGGCAACCCACAAAAAGGGACAGATATAGCACTCGAGGCTTTCTCCCGGGTTGCCGCTGAATTCCCGGCCTGGAAGCTGGTGCTGGTAGGACCGGTAGAGAGCTACTTCCCCGGAGAACTGGAGGACTTTTTCGTCCGACACCCGGAGCTCAGGTCCCGGGTAGACTGTGTCGGGTTCCTGGAGCACCGGGAGCAGGTATTCGACTACTACCAGAGAGCGAAGATTCTGCTGATGCCATCGAGGTTCGAGGGCTTTAGCCTTGCATCCCTCGAGGCCGCCTACTTTGGAGATGTCATCCTGGGCAGTGACATTCCATCCATTAAGGAACTAACGGATTATGGTAAGTTGGGCTACCTGTGCCCTGTCAAGGATATCGAGTGTTTTGCACAAAAATTAGGGTACATGATGAGCCATGAGGGAGAGATCGAGGATAAATCGGCTGCTAACGCGTCATTCGTAATAGACAACTACGACTGGAAGGTCATCTGCGGCACGCTGGATAGACTAATAAGAGAGACGATAGCCGGAAAAGGCAAATCTGGATAAGTTTGTCGAGATCTTACGTACACACAGGCAGTGCATCTGATGGGAAACGCTAGCGTCATAATAAAAAATACCACTGTGTTGTTGGCAGCTCAGTTCGTAAACATGCTGCTGAGCTTTCTCTACATAGCCTACACAGCCAGATACCTCGAAACTGACGGCTTTGGAGTCATTAACGTGGCTCTGTCAGTCACGACCATCCTGGGTGTGATAGTCGATCTCGGGATCAACTCTTACATCACCAGGGAAGTGTCAAGAGATAAGGCGCTGGTTAATAAGTTCGTCACCAACATTCTGGTATTGAAACTGGCGCTCGCGATCATATTTTTCCTCGCGCTTCTCGCTTATGTGCTCATCACAGGTACATCGTGGCAGACATCATTGGTGGTTTGCATCTTCGGCTTCTCAACTGTATTTCTGGCCATTACAGCC
This sequence comes from Methanocella arvoryzae MRE50, assembly GCF_000063445.1. Lineage (NCBI taxonomy): Archaea > Methanobacteriati > Methanobacteriota > Methanomicrobia > Methanocellales > Methanocellaceae > Methanocella > Methanocella arvoryzae. The sequence goes on along the minus strand of NC_009464.1, from coordinate 2,756,313 downwards.
ATCTTCAACTCGATTTTCCAGGCATTCGAAAAAATCGAGTACCAGTCTGTGGGATCAGTGCTAGGCAATCTGTTGCTGATCCTCGGGGCGCTATTCGCCATCAACCAGAATTTCGATGTGGTAGGCTATTCGATGGTCTATTTCACCTCTAACCTGATAGTTGTCTTCTATTGTCTGGCCGTGTACTCGTTGAAGTTCGCCAGGTTCAGCCTGAGGATAGATCCCGGCTTTATCAGGTCGACACTTAAAGAAACAGTGCCCTTCGCGCTGGGGATGTTCTATGGAACTATATACTACTATGCAGGCTCGGTGATGCTGTCGTTGATGAAGGGAGACTCCGAGCTGGGCATTTTCAGTGCAGCCTACAGACTGTTCCTCTTCATCCTCTTCATCCCCCAGGTTTTCAGTATGTCATTATTTCCGGCTATGTCGAGGTTCTTCGTCACCTCTGCGGACCACCTGAACATGGCCTTTTTCAAGTACCTGAAGTACATGGCGATGGTAGGCATACCAATGGCGATCGGGGGAACTCTCCTTGCCGATAATATCATCCTTTTCGTGTTCAAGGAGGGATATGTGCAATCGATAATCGTGCTACAAATCATCATTTGGGCCGCCTTATTCATCTTTTTAAGTAGTGCCTACGGCTGCCTGTTCATGTCCACCAACAGGCAGAAAACCACCACCAACATCGCTGGCGTATGCATGTTGGTCTACCTGGCCCTTAACATCATACTGATCGACAGGTTCAGCTACGTTGGCCTGGCCTGGAGCACGATGATAGCGGAATTCGTATCGATGGCATTATACTTCATACTGAGCTATCGCATAGGATACGGCCTGAGCAGAGAGATACTAGTCGATCTGATTAAGGTTGCCATAGCAAGCCTGATCATGGGAGCATTTGTAATACTTGTGAAGAGCTTCTACGTCTTTGCGGTCATCGCAGCAGCTATTGTTCTCTATACAGCCATATTGTATATCCTCGGATGTATAGACAAAGACGATATAGCTCTGGTAAAAAGCATAATCACGACTAAGATCCCGATGATTAGAAAAGCCCTGAGAGGTTAGGGTTATATACATTATAGATAATCGTTGTTACTGGTTGAGGCATGACTATGAAGGTAGCCATTGTACGCGGCAGTAACATGAATCCCTTTGAGATGCAGTCCTACGAACCGCTTGCATCCGGCTACGATTTGACCGGCTTCGCATCGTATATCAATAATTATGACATTAAGCGTATCCGTTTTCCAGTGAAAAAGTTGCACATCATGGAAGAATACTACGAACGTCTGCCATGGCCTGGAAAATCGCTTGCCTACGGCATGCTGTTGCCTTACGGCGGCAACTATAGAATGATCGGGCTGGAGAAGGAACTCGCCAGTATGGACATACTTCACGCGGCGGAGACCTATAACGGCTATTCCTACCAGGCCGCCCGGGTGAAAACAGGAATGAAGAAGAAGCTGGTCCTGACCGTCTGGGAAAACGTACCTTTTCTTACCCTGCACAGGTTCAGAGGCGGGCTGAGCAACGAGAAGGTCGTCAGCTATGTCAGAGATAATACAGATATATTCATAGCTGTCACTGAGCGTGCGAAAAATGCCCTGATCATCGAAGGTGTGAACGAAGAGCGTATCCGGGTAGTGCCAGCAGGTATAGATACGGACCGGTTTACTCCGGGGCCTGCAGATGAGGGCTTGTTAAAGACACTGGGCATTTCAGGCGACGATTTCACTATCCTGTTCGTCGGGCGCCTGACCCGGGAAAAAGGGATATATGACATGCTATATGCTGCCCGACTGGTGTCGAGAGATCCGGATCTGAGTAAGGTGAAATTCCTCATCGCAGGAGACGGGCCGGAGAAAAGTGCGATGAACGCAGCAATAAAGAAGCTGGGAATCGAGGACAGGGTAAAGCTGGCCGGAAACTTCACTTACGACGAGATACCGGGGCTATATCGTATAGCCAAGGCATTTCTCCTGCCCAGCATCCCTGTCCATTGGTGGCAAGAGCAGTTCGGGATGGTGCTGGTTGAGGCGATGGCTTCCGGCTTACCGGTGATCTCGACGATGAGTGGCTCGATCCCCGAAGTGGTAGGTGACGCAGGCCAGCTGATCCAGCCCGCTGATCCGGTCTCGATCTACGATGCGGTAAGAGAGTTGAGCAAAGACGAAGCGTATTGTAAAAGCCTTGCTATGAAGGCCAGGAAAAGGGCTGTCGAACAGTTCGGCCTCGACAGGGTTTCCGCTTTGCTTAGATCCGCCTACAGTGAACTCCAGTAACACTTAATCCTGTCATCTTATTTTTTCATACACCGTAGCCAGGGGCAGCCCCTGTACTTTTGTCTCGTAGATGACCCGGAACTCCGACTGGTTGAACTCGAAAGGATGATACCGATCATTATCCTGATTGGTGATCAGGTATCTGACGTCGGGGGTCAGCTGCTTATCGTCGATGTTCCAGAGGATGTAGGTGTGGTTCTTCGCATAGTATTCCACAGGGGTGTTAGGCCTGGCCGCAACGAACACTGTCGAGCCTGGTGGAGCGTACTTCTCCAGGTAAAGCACGCTGTCATACAGCCCCTCTCCCCACCACGAAAACTCATAGTTCCTCTGCTCGTAAGCAGATGCCGGCCCTCCCGACACATAATTATAGTAATCGAGGTAGTAGGGGGCCACCGATAAAAGCGAAGCGATCAGGCAGAGCAGGGTTATCCCCGTAATGGCGCTAAACAGCATACCGCTCTCGATCTTTTTCAGGCGACCGGCCAGGTAGACGGCAATTCCATCAATACCTACAGCGCAGAGTATGGCAAGTGCCGGGTAGATCATCAGGAGATAGCGCATGCCATCCTGGATAAAAGAGGTAAAATTATAGCTGAAAGGCACGATGAGCCACAACAGGAGAGCCCACATTGTGGTACCCCGACACTTCAGAGCGATCGCTCCCCCTGCCAGTGCCAGCAGCAACAGCGCCTCCGGAGTCGTCACCAGGAAATATACCAGGTAATAATATTTCGGGGGCACCTGTAGCTGGCCCAGGAAATACTCCTCGGGTATGTATGTCCAGTGAGTCAGCGAGTGGATCAGGTGATTAAACGTATCAGTCCAGAGCCACGGCCATGCTACGAACATAGTGATAGCAGCGGTGGACAGAAAGAGTAGTGTAGGAACTACAGGAATATAATAAGCTCCGAGTTTCAGAACATCCCCGAGACCCCTTATCTGCACTGGTTTTAGTTCAGTCTGACCTTCGTTCAGCTTCTGGTGTCGGTGGATCAGGAAGAGCAGGAACAGCACTGGCAGTATGATGAGGCCATTGTATTTCGTGTCGATGAGTAACCCGAGGGAGATAGCTGAAGCGATGTAGTAGGCAGGCTTTTCCGTTTTTAAAGCCAGCAGGAAGAGGTACATGGTCAGAGTAAAGAACAAAGCCACCGGACCATCGACCGCCGCTATCTGAGTATGGGCAACAAACACTGGTGTCAGCGCCAGGATGAGGGCTGAAGCCACGGCGATGCGCCGGGATAAAAACTCCCTGCAGAACAGGTACACCAGCACGCACACTGCTGCGCCAACCACGGTACTGGCCGCTTTCGCTATGACAAACGTCTCGTAGTCCACAGTCTTGTGTAAAAACAGCCCCAGGGCAAAGGCATATATGTATTTGCTGATCGGCCCGTGTTCGGCTACCAGCGACCATGCATCACCGCTGAAGTTGAGAGTCAGGAAATTATGGGCGTACTTCATCCCGGCAATTACGGTCAGGGGCTCATCCCAGGTTATCCCGGCGTCCATCAAGCCGTACAGCCTGACACCGAGAGCTATTACGAGGATTAGGCCGATAAAGAAGAGATCGTACCGGTACTTTCTCAAAGCGGCAGTAAAACGATCCGCGCTGGCGGATGCGGATCGTTTTTCAGGATCTATGTTCGGGCGCATGGTAATGATGAATCCGGTGACAGGTATTTAACCATTTTCAAGCTGGCTTCGGACAATTCAGGCTCTGCCGGAACCACTCGATCGTCAGCTGCAATCCTTCGTCGAGCCCGACTTCCGGCTCCCACCCCAGCAGCCTCTTCGCCTTTCCAATATCAGGTCTGCGCTGCATGGGATCGTTCTCTGGCAGCGGCCTGAACACGATCTCGCTGCTGCTGCCAGTTATGGCCTTGATCTTCTTCGCGAACTCCAGCACAGTCATCTCCGTGGGGTTGCCGAGGTTGATAACCTCGCCCCTGACATCCCGGTTCATCGCGAGGTATATCCCCCGAACCAGGTCCGACACATAGCAGAAGCTGCGGGTCTGGCTGCCTTCACCGTAAACAGTCATCGGCTCCCCGGCCAGCGCCTGCATGGTGAAGTTCGGCACCACCCGCCCGTCATCCGGGCGCATTCTCGGGCCGTAAGTGTTGAAGATCCGGATGATCCTGCCATCGAGCCCGTGGTACCTGACGAAGGCCATGGTGAGCGCTTCGGAAAACCGCTTGGCTTCATCATAGCAGCCCCGGGGACCGATCGGGTTGACGTTACCCCAGTAGGTCTCAGGCTGGGGGCTGATAGTCGGATCGCCGTAGCTCTCCGATGTCGAGGCTTCCAGGAACCGGGCTTTCTTTTCCAGGGCCAGCTGGATCATATTGTACGTGCCGAGGCTGTTGGTCATCAGGATCTCTTCCGCCTGGGTGAAGAAGTCCACCGGAGACGCCCTCGAGGCCAGGTTGTACACAAAATCGATCTTGCCGTCGATCTGCAAGGGCTCCCGGATGTCATGCCGGATGAACCTGAACCGATCGTTGCCCATGACCCCGCCTATATTTTCGAGGCGCCCGCTGCCGAGGTTGTCGACTGCTATGACGTTCTCGCCTTTCCCGAGCAGGTATTCGCAGAGGTGAGAGCCGATGAAGCCCGAGCCACCCGTAACCAGCGATGTCACTGTCATGAATATCACCTAAAACTCAATTGTGGAAGAATCCCCGATGTTCAGGGAGTTGGCTTTTCCGGAAATGATCGCTCCGTCACCGACGATGGACGAGCGAAGGGCCATCCGCCTGATTTCGGCATGCGAGCCGATGATGCTGTCCTCGATGATGGAACTCGTAATTCTGGCCCCGTCTGAAATTGAGACGTTAGGCCCAATGATAGAGTTCTCGATCTCGACGTCCTGTCCCACGCATACCGGTTCGATCAGGATAGAGTTCCGGGGCTTCCAGCTCATCTTACTCTTTTCAGCCAGCAGGAGCCTGTTGACCTCGAGCAGCGACTCAGGCCTGCCGCAGTCGTACCAGCTGCTCACTTCGAAAGGTTTATAGTCCGAGCCTGCCTCGATGGCCTTCTGGAGCGCGTCGGTCAGCTGCACCTCTCCCTCACCCCTGTTTTCAACCACTTTTTCTAGAGCCCTGATCAGCCCGGGCGTATCGTCTATAAAGTAGACGCCCGCGATGCCGAGCCGGGAGGAGGACTTCTTCGGCTTTTCCACCATCTTCTTGATCGTGCCGTCGCCATTGAGGAATACGATGCCATAGTGGCTCGGGTTATCGATTTCCTTTACCCCGATAGAGCCTGAGCACTTTCCGTTGCACGCGTGCAGCCTGGCAAAGTCGCTGTACCCGCCCTTGAATATCATATCCCCGAGCGCTATCATGATCGGAGCATCGTCGATCGCTTCCCGGGCCACGTATATCGAGTGCCCGAGGCCCAGCTGCTGATCCTGGTGGACATACGTGATCTTCTTAAAAATACCGCAGTAATGCTCATCTACATAGTCGATGAGCTTCTCTTTCATATACCCGACCACAATGATCAGCTCGTCAGGCTGCAGATCGACGGCCTTGTCGAGGATGTGGCCGATGATCGGCTTACCGGCCACGTATACCATAGGCTTGGGCTTTGTATACGTGTGGGGGTAGAGCCGCTTTCCGGCGCCTGCTGCGGGTATGACCACCTTCATTTCAGACTCCTCTAAGATTGCCAATGGCCTGCATGTTATATACTTTTATCGCCGCCTGCCAAGGATAAAGGCAAGAAGGAGCATGCCGATGGCTGCCATGACTCCCGGGAACGGGGTCTGGACAGGGGTGGCCACCTGATCTCCCGGTACTGCCGGGAGCACATCAGAAGTGGCCGGTGCAGGCGAGGGAGAGGGCAATGCTGCGGAGGTTTTGAAAGCGATGACCTGTCCGGCCAGAGTGCCGATCACCAGGCGTCCGCCCGCAATTACGGGAGACGCGAAGGTCACTCCGCCGAGGTCTGTGCCCCACAAGCCCGATCCGTCCTCTCTGTCGAGGGCGAATATCCAGCCGTCCTGGGTAACTCCATAGATCGAGTCGCCGGATATAGTAAGCGTCGAGTACATCGGCCCGTAGAACCCAGAGGCCCACTTCAGCGTTCCATTATCCGCGTGGAACGCCTTCACATAACCGCCATACGTGCCAACGACAACCGTGCCTTGCTCCGGATCTGCCGAAGGCGTGGTGTCTGCCCTGTAGCCCAGGTCAGCCTGCCAGAGTACTGCCCCTGAAGCCTCGTCGAACGCGAAGAGTTCGCCGCCGCGGGTGGCGATGAAGACCTTGCCGTCGAAGATCATGGGGGAGGCGTGTATCTGGCTGGCTGTATCGTAAGACCATACTACGTTGCCCGTCGCCGCGTCCAGCGCGTAGACGTGGCCGTCATGCATGCCGATGAAGACTTTGCCCTGATCGCCGGCGGGTGAGGCCTGAGTCGTGTTACGCTCCAGCTTCCAGACAACGTTGCCAGTGGCCAGATCCAGTGCGTAGAAGTTGCTGCCATCAGTACCAGCGTAAACCCGGCCATCGTAGACCAGCGGCGATGAGTACATGCCGTCGCCTACAGGCGTTTTCCATACGAGCGACCCGTCCGATATGCGGACCCGGTAGACGTGGCTGTCATACGAGCCGAAAACCAGAGTATCGTTCGCCAGCGCGGGCGTATTCTCAATGGAGCCGTCAGTCCTGAAAATCCACTGCACCTTACCAGTGGCCAGGTCGGCCGCAGTCAGAGCGTTCCCCGCGCCGTTCGCATAATAGACAGTATTGCCGTGGATCACCGCAGAGCCGATGATACCGCTGCCTACGTTGTTCACCCAGGCCGCCTCGAGGGGAGGAGACAGTTTTTCGCCAGTATAAGAGGTGTGCTGCACATTCTTCCTGACCATTGTCCAGTCCTCTGCGATCGCCTGAGCGGGCACGGTAGCCAGCATGGCGAGGAGTAATGCAATTGCCAGTGCTTTTCTCACTTCACATACCTCCGGCGGTAATGGTCCTGCCATCGGTGACAGCATCCTCCGGCACCTGGACCTTTACTGTCCCTGCGCCCGAGGTGATTGTGTATTCAGGGCCTGTCCGGACGTCGCCAGCCATGCCGGTCGGGTAAGGCACGGTAAAGCTGTAGGCCCCGGAGGAGTCGGCTGTGGCGATGCTATTATAAATTCTGGTAGTGTCCCCGCAAGTCACGTTCAGCCTGATCTCCACTTTAGCGCCGGGCTCCGATGTGCCGGAAATGGTCGCACCCCTGACGTACTCGAAGATCATGACAGGATCTACGCCATCGGTGATATACAGGAGCCGGTAGTGCTCAAGGCCGTTCTGGAGCCCTCCGATCGGGCTCATGCCGCCACAGCCCCACCCGTACCAGAGCCGGGAAAACATCGTGCCGTAGTACCGGTCGTTCCCTTCGTAGGCGATTTCCGACCTGTACGGCTGAGGCATCCGGTAGGTCATGAAGTACCGGGAAGGATCCTCGCCGGCAAGCGTCGGCATGTTCTCGAACGTTCCGATGCTGTAGCCGAGAGTGCCCGAGGTCATACGCTTGTCTATCATCACATAGCGGCTGTTATGCTCATCCATGATCTGATTGGCGGAGGCCTCGTCCTGGGCAATGAAATACCTGGAACAGGCATCGATGCCGGTCTGGAAATTATTAGAGACTGCAGGCCGCTCAGCCCGGTACAGGATAAAGTTGCCGTCGTCCCACCAGTTCATGACGCTGTACTCGGGCCTGGCGCTCATGTTTGCCGAATAGGTGAATGAAGTAGCGGGCGAATTGTCTTTGAGCCACAGCGCCGCCTGGTTCCAGTCCATGGTATAGGGCTCCGGAGTCGTATACCGGGTATAGGAAGCGTAAGCCGTAGGCGCGAGCAGCAGCAGTAAGAGGACAGCGGCGACTATCAGCAGAGGCGGGACTTTTACAGGATTGCGAGCCCGGCTTTGCTCTTTTACAGGCTTGCGAAGCCCTTCGAGCAGCTGTTCCAGCCCGGCAGTAGCCAGGATCTTATACATCCCGTAGCCCGCATATATTGCCACGCAAGCCCCGAGAAGGTAGATGAACCGGGATTGCAGCAGCCCGAGAACGATAATGGCCACCGACCAGGTGAGGAAAAAGATCTCCTCGTTAGAAGGCCGCCTGGCCGGGAACAGATAGATGAACCATGCCATCCCCACAATGGCCAGCAGCACTGCCGAGGAGAGGAAAGCTTCGATGAGGGTCAGCGAAAACTGCCCTGTCCAGTAGAGCAGCGGCGCCACTTCGGAGATTGATGAGAGAACGAGGCTCCCGCTCCGCAGGAAAGTGAGGCCGGCTTCCAGGTTATGGAATACGGCCGGCAGGAAAGTTTTGACGACGAGCGCTCCGATAGCGCCCAGTATGACGATACCCGCGGGAAGGACAAACCATGGTGCTTTAGCCCTGGCTACGGCCAGGCGCAGGCCTTCCATGCACAGGAAAAATCCGGCCAGGCCGGCCATTAAAATCAGATGGAAGAGAGACAGGTGTATGGCGCTGATCTCGAATCGCATGCCATGGTAGCTGGTAACCGCTGCCGGACCTACGAGGAGGAGGGCTACGACTGCAGTGACGATGCCGACTGAAGAGAGATATTCAGAGCTATCCTTTCTCCACGCATCGACGGTGTACTGTAGCAGCGAGTAAAGAACGATAATGCCGAGAAAGATAGGCGCCCCATCCCAGGCGAAGACCATGGCAGCCGTGGCTACGCCGGCGAGGGCAGCGTAGATCACCGGCTCCCGGTTCTGCGTCAGGTTCCGCAGCGTCAGCCCCTGCGCCTTTGCCCGGGACACCGCCCGCATGAAGAGCACGTATGTAGTCAGCGAGAGCAGGACTTCCAGCACGTGGTGGTCGACGTATCCGAAGCTGGCCCGGAAGATGGAGGCCGGCAGGATGGCCATGACGAACGCCGCCAGCAGCGCTACCTTCTCGTTAAAGACGTCCCTGACGAAGAAGTATGCAGCCACGATGGCAAGCAGGCCGAGGCCCACCGGCAGTAAGGCCGACACGATCTCGATGGTAAAAGTGTCAGGATTGCCGAGGCCGACGATCAAGGCCAGGGTAGCTCCCATCACATCGAGGAGCGGCGGCCAGCCCACGAAGAAGCCGTGTGGGTAGTTCACATACGGGTCGAACACGTTGGTGAACGGGAAATTTTCGACGGCGTAGGTGATCCTGCGCATATGATAGTAAGGGTCGAACTCTGCGAACAGCACGTAGCCATCCCGGATGGCATAGGTAGAGGGCAGCATCCTGAAAGCCAGGCCTACGGCGAGGATGCCCAGCAACAGAAAACTGGAAAGCGACAGCTTCATAGAAAGTATTTTGCTTGCCAGAGAGGCCTGAGTCTGCGGCGCTTCCGGATTCAGGGCGGCAGCAGGCATTTCCGCGGCGGGTTCCTGAGTAGAAGAGGTAACTGCCACGGTTTTGTCGATCGTGACCTCAGGGAGCTTCTGTTTAGGTGCACGTGACTTCTTCTTCGAAGAGCTCATGATAGGACCATTACTTAATCATATTCTTTTATTTAATAGTTAGTGGTGTCCGAAAGAATGCTGTCTGCCCAAAATACAGGCATACGTCGGCCGGTTCGCATCGCCGGCTGCCAGACATGCAGGGGAGGTAATGCTGCAGGACGAGACGATAAATTTTTATCATGCCACGAACATTTACCCGAACATGGACGTCGAGTGGGATAAAGATCCCATGCCTTGCCCGGCCCCCGAAGATGACTGGAAAGAGATGTCGCCGGAGATGAGCATGCTCACGGCCAGCCCGAGCTTCCTTTTGCTTGAGGTTATCCACACCTGGCAGAAGCGGATTAAGGAAAGGCTCGCCGGCTTCGACCTCACCAGCACTCAGCTGACCATGCTGGCCAGCCTGATGATGATAACCAAAAACGGCAAGCTGGTCACCCAGGCGGACCTTGCGGCCTTCCTGAGCGCGGATAAGATGATGGTTTCCGAGGTGCTGCGCACTCTGGAAAAGAAGGGCTATATCGACAGGCAGGACCACCCGGTCGACAGGAGAGCGAAATCCCTCGTGATCACTGACAAGGGAAGAGAAACTATAGACGTCGCCTTGAAAGAGGCCATCAAGTTCGATCAGGAGTTCTTCGCCGCTGTCGGCGAGGACATGGATACTTTTATCAAAATATTGAACAGGCTACGTTAAATTAATCGAAAGGGCAAATAAGCTATCTTTTTACAACAGGTAACTGAAAAATGAAAGGATATATTGCGATGGCACCGTATTTAAACTTACCTGTCGAAGTCCCAAAGTATTTATAGTAAGCAAAGGTATAAGTTGCGCTTAGTAAGCCCACTTACTAAATATGAACAGCCTTTGATGAAAGGGTATCCGGCTTATCCGGCTGCCTGTCACAACCGCAACGAGAGAAGGTGTTAATATATTCAAGAAACTCGGTGAACTAATCGCCAGCAAACCGCTGGTGGTCATCGGAGTATGGGTACTCATTCTGATACTCATGGCGCCGCTGGCGCTGAACCTCTCTGACACACTGAAGTACGACGCGACGAACTTCATGCCGAAGGACACGGACTCGTCCAGAGCCCAGGATATTTACGACGCCCAGTTCCCGGCCCCGGTAACTACGCAACTGATCGTAGTCGTCGAGTCAGATAACCGGACTGCGGCCTCCGACTTCATCAGGAGGCTCAACTCTACTGTCGTTAACGACAGCGCGATCCAGAACCTGTCAAGCACCACTTCCCTCTGCGGCATGCAGCGGGCGATGCTGGTCAGCATGACACCCGACCTTCACGAAGGGCTGCACGCCGGATACGAAAATATTTCGAAGGCGAACTTCGAGATGTATAATGCCACCGATATGCTGCTCAACACCAGCAAGGGCATGTACGACCTGAAAGAGGCTGCCCTGCAGATCAACGACCAGATCCACCGTGGCCAGCGGCAGATGCTCTCGATGAGCAGCCAGCTTTACGCTGGCAGAGATAAGCTCGTCTCTGGTCACGATGGTATGTACCAGATCAAAGCTGCCCCCGACATGATCTATGGACTGCCTCACGGATTCGTCGGCGCATACCAGCAGGCTTCCCAGGACCCGGCTTTAAACGATTCACAGAGAAGCCAGGCAGCCTACAGCGCGGTAAGCGGTAGTGCCAGCGGCCCGGCCTCCGGGTACCTGTCCGCATTTTACGGTGCCTGGAACAGCCCCGGCATCAATTCCATCGCCAACCCTGACGAGAGGGCTAAAGCAGCCATTCAGGCAGCGTTCCCCCAGGTTCTGGCAGGTATAACTGATCCGGTCCAGAGTGCCATGTTTCAGGCAGCCTACGCCGGCATGAGCTACGACTCTTACAGCCCGGCCACAGTCAAGTCTTTCTGCGTCAACACTGCCATGGCGCAGGGGAACCTGGAGGACAGCTACAAGCCACAGCTCGAGGCAGTATACGACCTCGGCCCAAACCCCTCTGCAGATGCCTACGATAACATGGTGCTGGCTGGAGCCCGCTCGATGCCGGGCGTCACCGACGATCAGTTCCAGGCAGTCAAAGACATCTATTACATGGGCAGGAACCCCAGCCCTGACCGGATAGCCGACTATCTGGTACAGAAGGCCAAGGAGAGCACGGACGACCCGGATGCCAGGCAGCTCATCCAGGAAGCCTGGGACCTGGGCAACCCGACCGAAGAAGAGGCTAACAACTACGTCCTGCGGAAGATCACCAGGGACATGAACGAGTCTGAGACCGCCACAGTGAAAGAGATCTTTGGCTGGGGCCCGAAGCCGAACAATTCCACTGTCGCCGACTACGTGCTGAGACAGGCGATGGCTGGCAAGAACGCCTCCGAGAACCAGACTATCATGGAGGTCTACAACCTCGGCCGCAACGCCTCAAACGATAGCATCAAGGCTTACGTCGTGGGGAAGATCGTCGACAGCATGAACACGACAGGCGGGGACAACTCTTACTTCTTTGCCCTGCTGGACCTCGACAGGAACCTTTCTGATTCCGAGCTGGAAGCCTTCGCGGGCAACTGGGCGGACACCCACGACTACAACAGCCCCAGGATTTTCCCGGACCAGATCACGAAAAGCCTGACCGCGGGTAACGTGACGCTTTTCCTGGTGGCCCTGGACGCTGACAGCGCGGTGGACACCGACATTATCAACGCCGACATCGCACAGCTCAGGAAGCATATCATCGACCTGAAAGCCGGGGGAGAATTCTCCTCGGTCAACGCCTACGTGACCGGCTCGGGAGCCATGACTACAGATACGGAGAAGGCCTCGATGAGCGACATCAGCAACATCGACAAGTTCACCATACTGGTCGTGCTGATCCTCCTGCTGCTGTACTTCAGGTCGGTCCTGACCCCGTTCGTGCCTCTGGCAGCCATCGGCGTGGCCATCGTGAGCACCATGGGCGCGCTGACGATCATCAGCTACTATATGGATCTTTACTACATCATCCAGACCCTGATCGTCGTGATCATGATGGGCGCAGGCATCGATTACTGCGTCTTCATGCTCTCGAGGTACGTCGAAGAGCGGCGCGAGGGCAGAGATAAGAAGACTGCCGTTGTCACCATGGTTGAGCACGCCGGCAAGAGCATCACCTCCAGCGGCCTGACAGCGGCGCTGGGCTTCGGCGCGCTGGTCTTCAGCGGCCAGGGCATGTTTACCTCAATCGGCGCCGGCATATCCATCGGCCTGATCGTCTCGATGATCACCGCTCTAACACTGATCCCGGCGGTACTGATGCTGGTAGGCGATCGCCTGTTCTGGCCCAACAAGATCTTCAACGTGAAGTCGGGCCAGACCCTGACGGGCTTATGGGACAGGCTCACCAGTAACGTGATGAAGCGCTCAAAGGTCATCGTGGCCCTCGCAGTGCTGCTGGCAGTGCCGGCGATCTTCTTCGCCGCCCAGCTCAGCACGGGCATGGACATGGTCTCGATGCTGCCGGACAACGTGGAAAGCAAGACAGGCTACGACGTGCTGGAAGAGTCCATGGGCAGCAGCCTGATGGGCAGGGTCATGATCACGGCCACCCTGCCGGTGAACCTGACCGACGACTCGGGCAACCAGTCAGTGGCCGCAATGGACAGGATAGAGAACATCTCCGCCATGATCAGCGGCATCCACGGCGTGGATAAAGTCTACTCCATGACCCGCCCCGACGGCGAGACCATCACGTACGCTAACCTGTCCGGCTACTCGATGGTTGAGAAGGCGTACTACGAGCAATATATGGACAACGCGACCGGCTTAGACGGCCGCACCACGGTAATCTATGCCTCGTTCAACGGCTCCCCGTACTCCAATGACGCATTCCACGCCATCGATGAGATGCGGGCCATGTTCAAGGATAACAGCACCGGAGCCCTCGAAGGCACGGAGTTCCACGTGGGAGGCTCCCCGGCCATGACGAGAGACGTAGAGGCTGCCAACATCAACGGCTTCATGGTTGTCCTGCCCATCGTCATCGTGGGCATCCTGCTCATCCTGATCGTGCTGCTGCGGTCGGTATTCCTCCCGCTCCGCATTCTGCTCACGCTATCCCTGAGCATCTGCATTACCCTCGCAGCCTACGTAATAGTCTACCAGATAGGGCAGGGGGCGACGATGATCTTCATGCTCCCCATGATGCTGTTCTGTGCCCTCATGGGCATGGGCGTAGACTACGACATCTTCCTCGTGACGAGGATCCTGGAAGAAAAGCAGAAAGGCAGGAGCGACAGGGAAGCGATCAAAAAAGCGATCTCCTCGACCGGGCTGATCATCCTGATCTGCGCCTTCATCATGGCTGGAGCGTTCGGCACCCTCATGCTGTCCAGCATGCAGATGATGCAGCAGATAGGCTTCGCCCTAAGTTCCGGCGTGCTCATCGACGCCACGCTGATGCTCATGATCGTGGTACCCGCGATCATGATCATCATGGGCAAGTGGAACTGGTGGTGGCCCTTCGGGGGCCAGAGGTCTGAGGACCGTGAAGAGCCGGCGAAGCCGGGTGAGGATAAAGTAGCAGAACCTGCAAAGCTGGTGGTGCCCGAGAAAACAAAGAAAGAGTAAAGCCCAAGCAAAACAACAGTGCTGGGGAGTTTGCCCCAGCTTTACTTTTTTACTTCAAATCGCCCTGTATCGTGATGATCTTCTCTCTGACCTCAATCTTCTTCTCCGATCTTTCCAGCGCCTTGTCCACGACGCTGCGCACGCCGCTGCAGCAGGGGACTTCCATGCGGGCGACCGTGATGGACTTAATCGTGTGTCTCTTGAAGATTTCCGCCAGCTTAGTGACATAGCCTTCGAGGTCCGAGTCCAGCTTCGGGCAAAAGATAATGACGATCTTGTCCCGGAGGAGCTCGGTATGGAAGCCTGCGTAGGCGAAGGGAACGCAGTCTGCCGAGATCAGCAGGTCGGCATTGTCGAAATATGGAGCTGCGGGGTTCAGGAGCTTAAGCTGTACCGGCCACTGCCGGAGCTCGGACTCGGCCTTTTCTGTCGATTTTTGACCGGAAGCAGGGCGGTTTCGGGTAATGCTCTTCATCATCGATCCCGGGCAGCCGGCGTGGGGTGCGTGAGGTATACCGCCCGTAGCAGGCGCGTGAGGTAAGCCGCCGGCCTGCGCCATGCCGGGCACGCTGATCTTGTGCTCGTTCAGGTATTCGATCGCCTGGTTGTAGAAATCGGTCTGCCCGTGGTGGGCGAGGTGTTCCAGGTGAGCCTTGATGACGGACGGGCCCTGCCGGACGATGTTCTCCATGACCTTCTTTTCGTCATAAGGAGCGGCTTCCCGCTCGACCACACATATAGCGCCTTCAGGACACGTGCCGATACACGCGCCCAGGCCGTCGCAGAATAAATCACTGATTAGCCGGGCCTTACCGTCGATGATCTGGATAGCTCCCTCCGGGCAGTCGGGGACGCACTGCCCGCATCCTGTGCACTTATCTTCGTCGATTTCTATAATCTTCCGCTTCATAAAAACGCTCAATTAAGTTCGTATGCATGCGAACTTATAAAGTTTCTGGTGGCCGGAGGCATCATGCCCATCTGCTCCATCATTCCCCCTATCGCTGAGGGAATCTTGTCCATCACGTAGACAATGCCATCATTAGTCTCGATGGCCTTGAGGAGTGTGGCGTCGTCCAACATAATCTTCCCTTCTGCCCTGCTGACTTTCAGCGGCATCCCGTTCAGAGTGGTGAGCATCCTGCCATCCGTTAACTCGTCAGGCGTAACCATCCGGTTAACCAGGTGACCGTTGACAAATTCACGGGCTACCCGTTTATCGTTCAGCTTTTCCCTCATCGCATTTTTCATGTCCGGGCTCGTGGCGTTCAGGGCCGTATCCGAGGCGACGAACAGCGTGTATTTACCTCCGGGCATCATCATGCCTTCCAGCCCTGCCGTTTTCATCGCTGTCGAAGCGATGCTGAGGTCTTTAGTCTCCATCATTGCCGGGAGCATATCTTTGTCAGATCGCTCTACAGGCACCATAGCGCTGGCTTTCGTATTACCTGATATCCCCTGCGTCTGCGCCTGCGCCGGGGCTACAAGGGCCAGTAAGAGCGAAGAAAAAATCAAGACACACAGGACTGTTCTCAGTTTATCCATTCATACCACCGATCTATCAGGGATGCATGGCGAATTGATAGATTTAACAAATTTTTCTCACGGGCGGCCTGAACGATCCGGATAGCTCTACGAAAACCTGCCCGGCCCTCGAATTGAAAGTTGGACCTGTATCGGTCGGGAATACTACAAGGCACTCGCCTTATGAAAAATGTGGTATTCAGGTAGAGGCTATGAAAAATTGAAAGTTGGCCCTGTGTGAGTCGAAAATACCGCCAGGCACGCCAAGGAGCCAAGCTCGCCAAGAGCTCATTTTTCATGGAACGCTAAGGAGCCAAGATGGCTGTCTCATAATTCGTTTTCGTTATACAATAAGGAACTAATTATCCTTATTAGAGAAACAGTACGATCTTATCCCACTAGTTCGCCCGCCAGGACGCCTGCACTTGCAGGCGTCCGATGCGGGCGATGTGATGACGATCGCTGCGCTGTGCCTGGACACAGATTGTACAGATTAGACAGATTAGACAGATGGTCGTCGAATCAGTCGGATAGTGGCGATCATTACCTGTTTTATCTTTTGTGTTCATCTGTGCAATCTGTACAATCTGTTAAATCTGTGTCCCAGCACAGCGCAGCGATCGTCTTGCTGTCTCACCGAACCCGGACAATCAGAGAATGCAAGCGCTACTTCATGCATATGATCTACATGAAAATGTTGAAGAGGAGTTAAATAGCTGGAGGTAGTGGCCCCGTCCGTATTTGACCCCTATTTTATCATAATATCCTTAACGCTAATCGCCGGGTGATGGTACCTTGCGATATCAGCAGATTTCCCGCCGATCTCTACAGCTCTGGCCGGACACCAGTGGAAGCAGGCCAGACAGTGTATACAGTTCGGGCCCCAGGTGACCTTCCTGTCAGTCAATGTCACGTTGTTGACCGGGCACACTTTGACGCAGGTGCCACAGGCGTTGCACTTGTCAGTGGTATGATACCGCCGGGGCAGCCGGTAGATTATTGCTGCAAAAGTGCTTGAAAGGCTACCGAGGGCACGCCACTTTAAAGCGTTCTCCTTTGAGACAACCTGTTCCTTCTTCATCAACGCTTCGACGATCTTAGCGAGCTCCCGATCTGCCGCTTTCAGCACACCTTCCCGCTTCTCGACAGGGGTGACGAGGTTGATCCCGATATAGGCATTATCCGGCATAACCAGGCTTCGCCATGTTGACGAGCTTGCAGTCGCCGAGCTTTTGAGCTACAGTCCTCGCTACATAGAGCGAGTTCCCGGTGCCCGTAAAATAATAGATCGTTGCTGCCATACTTTAGCCCCTCTTTTCCAGCCGGTCGCACTTCTGCATCACGTTCCCGAACAGGAGATCGATGTTCGCCTTGTACCGGACCATTGCCTCCCGATCGAACGTGTAGTAGATGCGGTTGCCATCCTTTTCAGATTTCACAATTCCGGCGTGCTTCAAAGTGCTCAGATGCCTGGAAACTGCCGGCTGGGAGATCCCCAGCTGCTCCGCCAGCTCAGTAACGCATATCCGCTCCTTTCCGTCCGAAGCCAGGAGGTAGATCAGGTACATCCGGTTAGCGTCGCCGAGGGCTTTGAAAACTTCCGCCATCCGTTTCGACAGCTCGCACGTAGAATCGCAGTCCATAGTATAACAATATAGCTATATGCGCATATTGTTATGTACTTTCCGGTTGAGGGTCGTAACGCCGGATGCCAATAGAAGCTCACACTGAATATCCGCTGTTCATCAAGGCCCCTTGTCTGCGTGGTGCATCTGTTCAGGCCGGTACTAGAAGCCTACATTATGCCCCATTTCCAATAATAGCCCATTTTAAATTACCTTTTTGTAATTCACGCACTATAATTCTATTATTTCGACAAAATATTTTTTAATATAGCCTGTTTAAATGGTCAGTATACTCAACCGTACGTAAAATAACCCTGTGAGCCGGTGTGGGGGTACCGGACAAACAATTTGAAGCGAGTTCGGCAATCGGGTAAAAGCCCGGCTGCACAGGGCATGATCATGGGTGATCTGTTATGGAAAATGAAACAGTGCTGGCTAAGACGAACGTAGACTTTATGTTTCCCCCGAAACCCGAAGGGCCGTTCGACGAGAGAGCATGGGTGAAAAATGGCCTGCTAACCATAACTAACCTGAATTTCAAGCTCAGCACGGCTACTGCGACGCAGGCCATCCCGCTGAAAGGCCTGGAAGACGTGGACATGAGGATGGCGGGAGAGAGGCACATCCTGGTCATGACACGCTACGACGAGGGCAAGTTCAAGTCATACGCTCTCTCTGCATCCCCACATGCTCTGGAGACGCTGCGGAAATTTCTCATCCAGTTCATCTCCGACGCGTTCAAGACGAGCATCTATTATATTTCCCCCGCCTCCCGGGGAGGCGTAGTCCTGACTAACGTAGCCTGGGATAAAGGACTGCTGCTGGCTACCCAGAAGTCGATCTGGTTCATATCCAAAGACAAGCAGGTCCGCGTCGGGCTGGACAGCATCACCAAGATCAAGCGCGAGGCGAGGAAGATGGGCGGGAAGGACCGCTACGTGCTTTCCATCGACTACTTCGAGAAGAACGAGTCGCTCAGCAGCATCGTACTGTGCCCTGACAATACCATGGATCTGCTGGAGAGGTATCTCACCGACCTGATGGAGAAGTACAACAGCCTGGGAGAAGATCAGAAGCTGACTGACATCGAAGGCCAGGTGGCGACGCTGATCTACAGCGGAGTGGATTCGAACACCATCCAGTCGATGCTGAACATCGACAACAAGACCATGGATCAATATTACGACAATCTCCTGAAGCTCGGCATGGCGAATGTCGTCCGGGTCAGAAGAGAGCTCGAGCTGACTCCCAAGGGGGTCAAGTTTGTCACAGACATGATGAGCAACTTTACCACTGAGAAAAAATAGGAGGATAAGACTTGGCAAAGATTATGATTGTCGACGACGCGGCGTTCATGCGAACCCTGCTGAAAAACATCCTGTTCCCGAAGGGCTACGAGATCGCCGGCGAGGCCGAAAACGGCGCGGTTGCCGTCGACAAGTACAAGGAACTGAAGCCGGACCTCGTGACCATGGACATCGTGATGCCCAACGTGAACGGGATCGAGGCGCTCAAGCAGATCAGGGAATTCGATCCTAACGCAAAGGTGATCATGTGTACTGCCGTAGGGCAGGAGAACATGGTCAGGGCAGCGATCATGAGCGGCGCCAAAGGCTATATCGTCAAGCCGTTCCAGGCGCCAAAGGTACTGGAAGAAGTCCAGAAAGTACTCGGCTCCTGAGAAAGCGAGGTTTGCTCTTGATCAGGGTACTGGTAGTCGACGACTCGATCCTCATGCGGACGATCCTGACGGACGTCATTAACGTCCCCGGCGAGATCACCGTCGTAGGAACGGCACGGAACGGCCTGGAAGGCGTCGAGATGGCTAAAAAGCTGTCTCCCGACGTGATCACCATGGACGTCGAGATGCCTAAGATGGACGGCATCACCGCTGTCAGGGCGATCATGAAGGAAAAGCCGACGCCTGTGATCATGCTATCTGCCATGACTCAGCAGGGTGCCAGGGAGACTATGTCAGCCCTCTCGGCAGGAGCGTTCGACTTCGTACCCAAGCCCTCAGGGTCGATCTCTCTGGACATAGACAAAGTCAGGGAGCCTCTTCTTGAGAAGATCCGGGCAGCCTGCAGGGTGGACAGAGATAAGCTGCGGTGCCTTACAGGCGATCTGCCCGAGAAAGCAAAGCCCATGAAGGCGAACGCCGTCAAAGCCAGGAAGCTGGTCGTGATAGGCTCGTCGACAGGCGGCCCGGGAGCGCTGGAAAGAGTGCTGACCCGGCTACCTGGCGACCTGAAGGCAGGCATTCTGGTGGTCCAGCACATGCCGGCAGGCTTCACCAGATCGCTGGCAGACAGGCTGAACCGAATCTCCGAGATCGACATCAAGGAAGCCGAGGAAGGGGACGCCATCCTCGAAGGGAGAGCGCTGATCGCTCCCGGCAATTATCACATGCTCATCAGAAAAGGCCTGAGCCATCTGATCACCCTGAACCAGGAGCCCCCGGTGCACGCAGTCAGGCCGGCGGCCGACGTCACCATGAAATCGGCTACAAAGGCGTTCGGCGACCAGATCGTGGGAGTCATCCTCACCGGCATGGGCAGCGACGGGGCGTTCGGGCTGAAGGATATCAAGGACCACGGAGGCCGCACGATCGCCTGCGATCAGAAGACCTCCGTGATTTTCGGCATGCCCAGGGCGGCGATAGAGCTGGGATGCGTGGACAGGGTCGCGCCGCTGGGCGACATTGCGAACGAAATAGTCGATATGGTAAAGGGGTACTAAAAAATGGATATGTCTGCATACAGGGATATGTTTGTAAGCGAGGCAAGGGAGCACCTGCAGAACCTGAACAGTTCGCTGCTGGCGCTTGAGAAGTGCCCCACCGACGCTGACGTGATCCAGGAGATCTTTCGATCGGCCCATACGCTCAAAGGCATGTCGGCATCAATGGGCTTTAAGGAGATGGAGACGCTCTGCCACAGGACCGAGAACCTATTCGACAGGATCCGGAACGGGCAGCTGGTCGCCGATACCAGAGTCGTGACGGTTCTCTTCAAATCGCTGGACACGCTGGAGGCGATGGTCGACGCCATCGAGGCCGGAGAGTCGGGCAGCCTCGACGTTGCAGCCCTCGTGAAAGAGATCGAGAGCATGGACGTGAACAGCGCCTGCTCCGGTCCTCAGCCGCAAGTGCAAGCCCACGAAGCGCAGCCGTCGGGCGCCGCTCACGCTGCCGCAGATACGCCGGAGGTACAGTCCATGGCAATCCCGGCAGGCGCCGCTGCGGGCTCTAAAGAGTTCGAGGTCGTCGTGACTGTAGAGAAGTCCTGCGAGTTCAAGGGTATCCGGGCCTTCCTGGTCATCCAGCAGCTCTCTGAGATCGGCAAGGTGGCCAGCACGGTGCCGGATATCAAGGACATCGAAGACGAGAGGTTCGGGCAGGAGTTCACGGTCCTGCTGCAGTCGGACAGGACTGCCGGGGAAATTGAGAAGAAAGCCAGGAATGTGGCAGAGATTGGCGCCGCAAAGGTCACCGAGATAGTGAGGAAGGAAGCTGCGGGAGGGCCGGCGAGGCCTGCGGGCAAAGAAGGGACTAAAGTGATCCACAGTGTCCGCATCGACATAGACAGGCTGGACATTATCATGAACCTGGTCGGCGAGCTGGTGATCAGCAGAGGCCGGCTGTTCGAGATTTGCGGCAAGCAGGGTATCCATGAGCTGAACGAGACCCTCGGCATGGTCGACCGGTCGATTACGGATTTGCAGAACGAAGTCATGCGCATCCGCATGCTTCCGGTAGACCACGTTTTCAACAGGTTCCCCAGGATAGTCCGGGACATCAGCAAGAAAGAAGGCAAAGAGATCGAGTTCACCATCGAAGGCCAGGACACAGAGCTTGACAGGACAGTGCTGGACGAGATCAGCGACCCGCTGAACCACCTGATCCGCAACGCCGTGGACCACGGCATCGAAAAGCCCGAAGACCGGATCGCCCAGGGCAAGCCGGCTACTGGCCAGATCCAGCTGATCGCCCGCAGGGAGAGAAGCAACGTCATCATCGAGATCATCGACGACGGCAAAGGCATCGATGTGGACCGGGTGAAAAGGAAGGCGATTGATAAAGGCCTGATCACTCAGGCTCAGGCAGATGCCATGAGCGAGGAAGAAGGAGTCATGCTCATCTTCAAGCCCGGCCTCTCTACCGCCGACAGGGTCACGGAAGTCTCCGGCCGGGGCGTGGGCATGGACATTGTGAAGACCAAGATCGAGAGCCTCGGCGGCACAGTGAAGATCGAAACCCATCTGGGCAAGGGTACGAAAACAATCCTGAAGCTCCCCCCGACTATCGCCATTGTCCAGGCGCTGCTGGTCAACGTGGGCGCGGAAAAGTACGCCATATCCATCACCAACGTAGTGGAAACCGAATACGTGAAAGACAAGGACATCAAGACCATCAACGGTAACGAGGTCATCGTAATCAGAGACACAATCCTGCCGCTATACAGGCTCTACAAGTTCTTCGACGTAGAAGTGGACTCTTCACTGAAACGGCATACGGCTGTCGTCGTAGAGAAAGGTGAGGAAAAAGTTGCGCTGCTGGTAGACTCAATCGAGAGCCAGCAGGAGATCTTCGTCAAGCCGCTCGGCGGGCTGCTGCAGAACGTCAAAGGCCTGGAAGGCGTCACGATCATGGGCAACGGCAGAGTCGTCCCCATCCTCGATGTGGCGACCATCACAGAGGTGAAAAAATGAACGACATGACACAACTGAGCGAGTTCCAGATGGACTCCCTGAAAGAGCTGGGCAACATCGGCTCCGCGCATGCGGCTACATCGCTTTCGATAATGATCGGTCACGACATCGACATGAGGGTGCCAGAGATAGAGATCGCCCCGCTGGAGTCTATCGGCTCATTGATTAACCCCGACGAAAAAGTAATAGGCATTTACTTCCAGCTAATCGACGGGGACTCTAACAGCGACGGCCACATCTACCTGCTCTTCCCGGAGGAGAGCGCATACTCGATCTCGGACATGCTCATGTGCCTGGAAAAAGGCACGACCAGGGAGATTACGGACCTCGAGAAGTCTGCCCTGATGGAGGTGGGTAACGTACTTATATCCTCCTTCGGAGACGCTTCGGCAGAGCTTCTGGGCATCACCATGCTGCCCTCGACCCCGACGTACAGGCACGATATGGCGAGAAGCCTGATCAACGAAATAGTAGCCGATCTCGGCAAGACCACAAAAAACGCGATCCTCTTCAAGACGGCGCTGACAAATGAAACCAACAACGTAAACGGCTACCTGCTCCTGCTGCCGGAGCCGCAGACACTCGAAAATATGTTGACGCTGCTCGGGGCCAAGGTTAATGGCGGTTGAAGAGATCAAAGTAGGCATGGGGGACATAGCGGTTGCCAGAAACGCTGGCATCCTGACCATCATCGGCCTCGGATCGTGCGTGGGAGTAGCCCTCTACTACCCGAAGGGCCGCATCGGGGGACTGGCCCATATCATGCTGCCGGACAGCAGTCGCTCCAGGCCGGGCACAGTGATGGAAAAATACGCCGACGTCGGCCTGCCTACCATGGTGGATCGCATGAAAAAGCTTGGGGCTGACCCGATCGGGATGACCGCCAGGCTGGTCGGCGGCGCCAGCATGTTCAAGGGGCCGGCAGGCAACGGAACGGGAGTTTTCAACATCGGCGAGAGCAACGTCGCCGCCTGCAGGAACTGCCTGAAGGCGCAAAAGATCAGGATTGCCGGTGAAGAAGTCCTGGGCAACAAAGGCCGTACCATGAGATTCGATCTTGCGACCGGCAAGATCGTCGTCAGGTACGTGGATGGCGTTACGCTCGAACTATAGAGCATCCTTTTCTAATACTTGCTTTCACCGGATTAATTTTATAAAGTAATTTGGTACCACCCCAAACTTTTATATCCATAGAGCAGAGTATACCTAAACCATGAAAGACATCGACGGGTACGAGCTGAGCCCAAAAAAGAACGAGCTGCTCAAGTACCTGCTGGAACGGGACGGAGTGGCGAAGACCACAGACATCGCAGGGGACTTCAGCGTCGACCCGTCCACGATCACCAAGATGATCGGTGAGCTGTCGGTCACCGGGCTGATCGAGCACGTCCCATACAGGGGCGTCACGCTGACAGATACGGGCAGGGAGTATGCAGGTTTTCTGATACGGCGGCACCGCATTCTGGGGCTGATGCTGTCCCACTACGGGCTCACCCACGAAGAGGCGTGCGCCGAGGCCTCCAGATTCGAGAGCTACGTAAGCAAAGAGACGATCGACCGGATCTGCGCTTCGCTGGGCCACCCGACAATGGGCCTCTGCGGGCGGATCAAGCACGACACGTGCTGCTGCTGCCCGAATGACGACATGTAGGTGAGAGCCATGCCCAGCAATACTTCCGGGCACATTCCAGACCTTGACCTGATCACGTATTACAGCGAGAACAACCGCACTTTCTTCGGGAGGATGAGCCCGTGGACTAAAGCGCTGATGCTGGTCGTTATCGTGCTCTTCATCACGCTGATCAAAAGCATGGCTCTGCTGGCAGCGCTATATGTTGCCGTATTGCTGGTCTACGCCGTTGCAGGACTGCCACTGAGGCGCCTGTTCGCATGGTATACACTGCCCCTAATCTTCGTGCTATCGCTGGTCCTGCTTATGATGTGGAACGTGCCGGGGAATACCCTGTTTTCCATCGGCGTTGCAGGCTACAGCGTGACGCTGACAGATAACGGGCTGCTACTCGTAGCCCGGCTCACGATTAAAGCGCTAATCTCCGTGACCTTCTCGCTGTTCTTCCTGATGACGACGAAGTACAATTATTTCTCGACGATGATCTACCGGATCTTTCCCGCCCCTGTCGACCAGATCTTCCTGATGTCCTACCGCTTTATCTTCATCACGCTGAAGATGGTGGACGCGATGATCAAGGCACTGCGATCGAGGGGCAGCGGCCTGATATCAGGAGTGGCAAAGCAGGGAAGGCTGTTTGCCGAAGTTTTCGCCCTCGTGTTCATCCGCTCATACGACAGGGCCGACCGAATCAACAAGGCCATGGAAAGCCGCGGCTATAGCGGCAAGTACATCGCCGTGACCAGACTGCCGCCCATGAAGCTGGCCGACTACGGGTTCGTGCTGCTTTCCGTGGCGGTAACCGCCTGCCTCGCCTGGAGGGGGTTGTAGATGACGTTACACAGATTCACCAATCAACATGAAGCCTGCCCTGAAGGACAGGAGCTGATCCACGTAGACTGCGTGAGCCACACCTACCCGGACGGCAGCGTAGGCATCCACCAGATGTGCTTCCGCGTCCACCCCGGTGAGATCGTCGGCCTCTGCGGGGCGAACGGCTCCGGAAAGTCGACGCTGATCGAGCACCTGAACGGGCTGCTGGAGCCCTCGGAAGGCAGAATAGCCGTGCTCGGGGCGGATATGAAGGGCAGGCGAAAGGACATCTGGAAGAACGTGGGCATCGTCTTCCAGAGGTCTGACGATCAGCTGTTCGCGCCGACCGTTCTGGACGACGTCATGTTCGGCCCGATCAACATGGGCCTGAGCATCGCAGACGCAAAGAAGGCCGCAGAAGAAGCGCTGGAGACAGTAGGAGCCGCACACCTGGCCCAGAAGATGCCGAACTACCTCTCGGGAGGCCAGAAACGCCTGGTCTGCATTGCGGGCGTCCTGGCCATGAAGCCCAAAGTGATCGCCATGGACGAGCCGACGTCGGACCTCGATCCCCAGCATGCCGAGATAGTCGAGCAGATCATCCGGGACCTGCGGAACAGGCATGGCATAAGCGTGGTTATCGCGACGCACGACATGGATATGGCCGCAAGGCTGTGCGATCGCATCTGCGTCGTCAAAGGCGGCTCCATCATCGCAGACGGGACGCCGGCAGACGTGTTCTACGACGGGCAGATACTCGCGGAATCAGGCCTGAAGAAGCCCCGGGTAGCCGAGACATACGAGGCCATATGCAGGGTCACCGGTACATCGCCCTGCAACAGGCCGATTACGCCGGAGGATCTTGCACTGTGTGTGGAAGAGATGCTGAAGGAGAGGCTGAAAACAAATTTGGGGGATACCCAAAATAGCAGTAAAGACTTCGCAAGCGGAGGGATCTAATGGCACACATTCACTTAGAAGACGGCTCATTCTACTTACAGTGGGTCATCATATGGACGATCATAGCGCTCGTCATCATCGGCATCTGCATATTCTGGCTGCGCAACGTGAGAAAGATGGACAGCAGGCTGATGACACTCGCTGCACTATGTACCGCTGCGGCCTTTGCAGTCTTCCAGATCGAGATACCGGTCTTCGGCGGAGTCCACCTGAGCCTGACCCCGCTGATCGGCATCCTGGCAGGCCCCGCGGTCGGCGGCGTCATCGTCCTCATCGTGAACGTTTTCTCGGCGGCAATCGGGCACGAAGGCTGGGGCATCATCGGGGCTAACGCCATCGTCAACATGGCCGAAATAGTCGGAGCCTTCCTTATCTACACCTGGCTCACCCGGAGCATGAAGATGAGAGCGCTTTACTCGGCTGGCATCGCCACCTTTCTGGGGCTGTTCCTCGGCAATGCGGTCATGATCGGCATCATCCTGGTCTCGGGCATTCAGGGCAAAGACGTGGTACTCGCCGAGCTCTCCCTCGTCGCTGCCGCCAACATAGCCATGGCAGTCATAGAGGCGTTCGTCACCGCGTACATCGTCGCCTACATCCAGAAAGTGAGGCCCGATATGCTGGGGGTTACGAGAGTAGCAGAGAGGAGATGAATCACTGCTGTTACTATGTATGGCTACTTATGAGAACCTGGAAGGATGGGAGGTTCGAGAGGTATCCGGAGGTCCGGGAGGATCTTCATTGTGGGAGCTCATGGAGGAGAGGGAGGTCTGAGAGGAGGTCGGGGAGTGTGGAAAGGCCTGAGAGGATAGGCTACATGCATGCTGCCATGGCATCTGCAGATTAACTTTTTGTGACAGAAGGCTTAAAAAACATCGACTATAGATCAATTATCTAAAGAATACTGTTTAATCTAAAGAATACTGTGTACTTCAAGCTTGATACGGTCGTGACTCGATGGAACAGATAAGACCACGAAAGGAAAGGAGGATACCGCCTGCAGAGAAGAAAGAGCCACTGCTGAACAGGCTGAGATCGCTGGTAGACAGAAACAGGAAACCACGTGGGGCGGATAAGAGAAGCCCCCTGGAGGGCAGGAAGAAAAAGCCGCCTGCAGATGTGAGAAGAATTGCCATATTAGCCCTCGGCATCGTCTTACTGGCCCTGATCGTGGTCGTCGCTGCCACTGCCGGATATGACGCATTGAGAGGTAAGGTCATAGCTACCCCAACCCCAATACCCACGGCCACTCCTGAGCCTACGCCGGAAGCTACGCCAGAGCCGACGGCCACTCCGGAACCGACTCAGGTGATCACACCCACTCCGGGGCCCGTGATTAGTAACGATGGCCCGTTTAGCATGCACGCATCCCTGAACAAGGCCGACGGCAAGTGCCTGATCACCCTGCAGCTGCTGAAACACTCTGAGCCCGTCGATATCAGCAAAGTGACGATAGACATGCAGTGTGAGGGCAGCGTCTTCAGGGATGTCTGGACGCCGAAGCCGGTTGACTGGTGCAATGCGGATAACGACACGATGCTCGAGAAGGAAGAGATCATCGCCACCATCATCGATACGTCTGCCGAAAGCATACCGCAGGGGAAGCCTCTGACGATCACGGTGTTTAAGGAAGGAGAGAAACTGCAGGAGGTCACGGTGTTGCCATCGTGACCTTCGGGACCTTTTTTTCACAGTATCTTCCCGGATAGAAAAAATTATACCAGGTGAAGACAGCCTCCGGATAAGGTACACCGCTTACTATTATCACAGAGCGTCAGGGCCATATCTGATTATGATAGAACCTTCATATACCATCCTGTCTTTCAGCTGTATAGGCAGGTATGAAACGTGAAAACCAGTGTCTCGCTAAAAGCAATATTGCTGGCCGGGCTGCTTTGTCTCCTGGCAATTGCATCAGATACGGCATGCGTATACGCTCAATCATTCAGTAATAACAGCTCAGAGCAAAGCACCGGCACGATCACCTTCGGCTTGCAGTACGGCAGGCACGAATATCTGGCTGATGCTAACGTGGCACTATACAGAATGCTGGGGTACAATGTATCCACTGGCCATGATGACCTGGAGCTCGTAAACATACCGGGGAATCCCCTGAACGCCTCGAATGTAGTTTTCTGTGGGGATAGCTTATACAGGTTTTACGGCGTGCCCTACGGCGATTACGAGATCGTCGCAACGAGGGAAGATAAAACGTGGCAGGCGTTCACGTCATCAACCCCAGATTCAGCCGACTGTGTCTTATCAGTGATGGTCGATAATCCGGGCAATAAGGTTCCCGGTACTGTTAACCTGGACCGCAACACGATCTACGGCTGGACTACAGATATATATGGCAGTAATATTGGTAACGCTACAGTCACCCTGTTCAGGCAGAATGGCCGTTATGGCACACCCGTGCTTGCCACAGAGATAGAAAATAACCCGGTTATGTCTGGCACAGGAGACTATCGTGGCTTCTATTCTTTCGGGAACGTATCTCCGGGCTGGTATAAGCTTACCGCAGT
The DNA here is from genome assembly GCF_000063445.1 of Methanocella arvoryzae MRE50. Classification (NCBI taxonomy): domain Archaea; kingdom Methanobacteriati; phylum Methanobacteriota; class Methanomicrobia; order Methanocellales; family Methanocellaceae; genus Methanocella; species Methanocella arvoryzae. The sequence goes on along the minus strand of NC_009464.1, from coordinate 2,728,165 downwards.
CAAGGACAGTCAGATCGTAGAGTGGGTGCTGGACTTCAGGGCTGACGAAGAAAACGGCAGAAGAGTATACACGACATTACCTTATGGCATGACCTGGTTAGAAAGAGCAGTCGAAGAATTGCCAGGTGTCTCGAATCTCTCCAGTGATGCACCGTATGCCGTAAGCCAGAATTCCTCAAGCCCTGAAGACCTGTGGACCACATCCCTGAACGATACTATCCGGAGCATCACACAGGATGGAAAGGGAGGGCTGTTTGCTTTCGGCCAGCGTACGGTCTATAGTCTGGATGAGGCAGGTAAACAGCGATGGAGCTATGAGATACCGTCTCAGTGGCGCCTCAACAGGCCCTGTTGGAGGAATCTATATGATATGAATGAGCCCCCCTACGGGCCAAACCTGATGAAAATGGGCTCCCGGCCGATCTACGACGTAAAGGATGGTTACCTGTACGTATACCTCACTCCAAACGCTTCGTACCCGACGCTGGACAACGACTACCAGGGTGCCGGAAGTGTGGATATGGCAGCCCTAAGCTGGGTAGTCATGGCGATATCGCCCGAGGGAAAGGTGCTATGGACGCTGCCTTTACCGACGGGTATCGAGTTTGCAGATACAACTACCATCAGAGCCCTGGGAGACCGGGTTTATGTCTTCCACGACTACACAGAAATCGTAGCAGATAAAAATGGCAAGGTGCTGTTTACAATTCCAGACATTTCCGATCCTGCTGCAGTCGATGAGGCTGGTAACTTATATGTCACTCCCGCGACCCCGAGAGATATGCGATCAAGCACAAGAAGATATACTGACTCGGCTTTCGACTATGGGATACTTGATTACAGGGTCCCGTCCCGGATCGTCGAAGCATATTCCAATGACGGTACCCGCAGCTGGAGTATAGACATCGGTACTGAGATCATCAGGCAGTACATCGCAGAAGAAGTCCGGCAGCAGTACGGCTCGCTTCCGCTATACCAGCAGGATACGTTGTATGTGCCGGTCAGAGACGGAGTCCTCGCATATTCCACGAACGGCAGCCTGAAGTGGTCTGCGCGTATGGGTGAAGCTTACAAGCTCTTCATGCATATGCCGATCGACTCCGAAAACAACGTCTACCTGGCGTACGACGAAGGCAGTTCCAGCCTGGGAGACACCTGGCTGCACGTCCTCAACGACGAAGGTAATGTCATAGCAGACTCGAGAGTGTACTCAGAGATCATCGACTCGAGGACTAGCCCTGCAGCACGGGATGGTATCATATACTATGTGATTACCAGGAACCTGGACTGGGAAGTGCCAGTCGAGAACATGCCTTACGCTATCGTAGCAGCATATGACATCTACAACGACACGATCCTCTGGGCTCACACGATCAACCCCGGGGTTGAGCACGAGATAGTGATCGATGCTGACAACGTCGGTGAAATCACCGATTTCATCGATCCGGATGAATACCCTGATGTTCTGCTCGGCACCAATCTGACCAGGGGTGTGTCCCCGGGCACAGCCAACAGGGTCGTGTTCACCGAAGTTCGCCCGAGCGGCGACGTGATATACGTCAGCTTCAGGGCATTAAAATACGAATACCCAGTGATCCTCGGCACTTCCAGGGCAGCCTATGCCAGCGATATCTACGCCTTGAGCCTGAACGGGACGCCGGTATACAGGACGAAGACCTCATCGCTCATCACTGCCATGGCAGTAAATAACAGCACGGTCTTCTTCAGCACCGGTGGAGGAAACATATCCGCTGTGGCAGCAGGTATCGTAGCAGGACTGACACTGCTGGCGACTATCGCGATAGTCGCCAAGTTCCTCCTGTTCGGCACAGTGTCCAGAGGGAGGGCAAGACTGGACAGCAACGAGAATCGTAATCGTGTAGTAGCATTTGTCAAAGAGCACCCGGGCAGCACGCTGTACGAGATCTCCAGGAGTACGAATATGAACATGGGCACCGTCAGATATCACGCCTTCATCCTGAGCATCAACCACAAAATCACTACGTTTAGTGATGGAAAGTTCGTCCGGTATTTTCCTAACTCTAATACTTATAGCAAAGAGGATCAGCAGATCATATCGCTCATGCGCAGAGTTGCCACCGGCAGAATCATCAATGCTCTGCTGGATGCCCCCGGCATCAGCAACGCCGATCTCTGCGAGCGGCTCGGACAGCCGGAAAGCGCCATCAGCAAGCTGCTAAAAGTACTTACGCTGAAGGGAATAGCGGTTCGGGAAAATACGCCTGATGGCAGGCAGATCTATTACTTGAGCGATGCTGCTGTTGAAAAAGCTGCGAGATTTTTCCGCTATATAGGTGATATCGACGGAACAACCCCCGGATCTTCCGGCCGCTTCTAAACCACAGTAGCTTATAAGCTACTGTGATTCTGGTCTGTTCGCAAGAGGTAGAATAGAGTCCCGGACATTTACCAGCTCGCCGATCGTCCTTATCTCATCTTCGAAGGTCTCGGGCTCCTTCAGGCCGTGGCCTGTGACAAGGGCTACCACCCGGGCATCTTTCTCGATGACCTCTGCCTGATAAGCCTTGATCAGGCCTGCCATACTCAGGGCGCCAGACAGCTCTGCGAAGATACCCTCTTTTTTCCCGAGCAGGTCCCGGGCTCTGGCTCCCTCGACGTCTGAGACGGCGGTGGCCCAGCCCTCCGACTCCCTGATCGCTCTCAGCGCCCAGGTGCCGTCCAGCGGATCGCCGCACGCCACCGCATCCATGAGGGTGTGCGGCACGACCGGCGTGATGTCATCCCGCCCCTCCTCGAACGATCTGGCCACAGTGTTACAGCCCCCGGCCTGTACCCCGATGATCTTCGGCAACCTCTGAAGCAGCCCGGTGATCTTCAGCTCTTTCAGGCCTTTCCAGATGCCGTGAACCAGGGTGCCGTTGCCGATAGGGCAGACGATGTAGTCCGGCACGCCGTTCAGCTGATCGATCACTTCCAGGCCTACAGACTTCTCACCTTCGCCACGGTAGGGGTAGTCGCCGGCCAGATACCGCCCTCTTTCTTCATATTCCCGCTTGGCCGTGTGCATGGCCACAGTATAGTCGCCGTCCACTCTGACGATCTCCGCCCCGTGTGCCATCATCTGGAGCAGCTTGATCTTCGCCGTATCATTTGGCACGTAGATCGTGCACCTGATGCCACCCCGGGCACAATAGGCTGCGACGCTGGCGCCCATATTGCCAGTAGAGGCGCAGACGATCTCGTTCTCGCACTCACCGTGGTGGCAGAGGTAGTGGTAGGCCTGGGAGATCTCCACTGTAGAGCCCCGATCTTTGAACGAGCCAGTCGGATTCAGGCTCTCCAGCTTGAAAAAGAGTTCCCCGAAACCAGGCTCCCTGGCAATGTTTCTCGAGCGGACCAGAGGAGTGCCCCCTTCGCCCATGGAGATGATGCTCCAGACGTCAAGATGCGGGTAGAACTCCCGGTACCGCCAGTGGTCGAACGGCCGGGACCGAAGCTGATCCCAGGAAATGCGTCCCCGGATTTCCGAATAATCATAGATCAGCTCTATGCTGTCCCCGCACTCGCATCTGTAGCGTACCTCCTCCCGGGGATAAGTCCGGCCACACCTGGCACACTGGAGATACTTGATCTGCATAGAAGGTAGAAAGAAGTCTGTGATAGAAAGGGTTCGGTGTAGTAATAGCGGCCTTAGCCCTTGTATACACGAGAGAAATAGCCCCGGCGGAGGATCAATCAATCCTCAGCCCCGGGAGGTCTCGATCATAGCCTACAGAGGCTTAAAGAAAGCGGTACCGTTTTCAGGCTTCCTGTACACTCTTTCCATGCCATTGATAGCCTGTAGCAGGTTACGGGAGTCTCCCACGAGGGTCTCGGTCCTGCCAATAACAAGGTAGCCGCCAGGCGATAAGGAGTTGTAGAACTCCATGAGTAGCCTGGCCTTCTGGTCGTCCGAGAAGTAGATCATCACGTTGCGGCACAGGATCAGGTCAAAGAAGGATCCGAATTTGCCACCCTTGATGAGGTTATAGCTCTTGAAGGTCACGTTTCGCCTGACTTCGTCGGTGACCCTGATCCGGCCGTCAGGCGTCTTCGTAGTATATTTTGCCATCAGCACGCGATCAACGTTTTTGAGGGAAATCGGGTCATAATAGCCTTCTCGCGCCTTAGCCATGCAGGCCTCGTCGATGTCGGTGGCGTACAGGCGGATGGAAAAGTTGTCGTAGTCGTTGCCCAGCAGATTGTTGAGGATCATGGACAGGGAATAGACTTCCTCGCCGCAAGCGCAGCCCGCGCTCCAGATGCGAATGTTGCGCCTTCCAGTGCGCTTTTTCTCCGCGATGATGTCAGGCATGACCTGGCCCATGATCACCTTGAAGACTTCCCTGTCCCGGAAGAATTCCGAGACGTTGATCGTAAAGGCGTCCACGACTTTTTCGTACTCGCCCGAGTCCTTCTCCAGGATGCCCAGATAGTCCTTGTAGGTCGCCGCTCCGAAGACCTTCATACGACTGGACAGCCGTCGATAGATGTAGCTGTCCTTGTACTGGCTGAGGTCTATGCCTGTCCGGTCTTTGATCCTCCGGATCAACAGCCGCAGGTCAGGATCGGAGATCTCTTGCATACAGGAGGATTGGCCCGGCAACGTATATAAAGCTATTTTTTAACATGGTGGCACAGTATGCCGATTTTTCAAAAATGAAATTACAGTATGAGTACCATGTGAATGAGACACAGGATCTATACGCTGCACTGTGCTTGACACTTAATTCGTATTCCCATAATATTTGATGCAGATATGGGCTACGCATACTTCAGGCTTGATCTCGTGGATCCCGCAGTAGTACTTGCCCTCTTTCTCGTACATAAAAGGACATTCGGCAGCCGGACTGCCGTCGGGGTTGATCCACAGCCGCCCGCCGGTGACTTCGCCCTTCTCGTCGTAGTCTACGCCCACCCTGCTCAGGATATCCTGCCGGCCATCCAGCGTCCACCGGGCGAGGTCGAGAGGCGTGGCTTCCAGCCTCATGCCGTACTTGAGGCAACAGGAGCCACATTGAGTGCATCCGGGCATGCTATTTACTTGCGGCGCCTGTAGTAAAAACGTATCGGTTTACTTAGAGGGACTTTCTGAGGGATTGACAGGTAATATTGCTTCTGTCGATCAGATGATTACGCCGGGCACTCCCGATCCCCCCTGGCCTCCGCCGGCCCCAGGGATGAACTTCAGCAGGTGGCTGACGGAAAAGCTGATAGCATAGATCAGAGCTTTTGACTGCTTCTCGTTCAGGTTGAAGTTGCGATGGATCTGGTGCTGCGGGGCTGTTGTTGCGCTCTGGTCGACGATGACTTTAAAAGTTTGCTCGACGTCGGCCAGGTCGGCGTAGATCTGCTTTTGCTTATCCATGATCATGGCGTGGAGGCCTTCGTTCTGGCCTTTGCTCACAGCTCTGAGCCCTTCGAGATAGTTCAGGTTTTCCTGTACGATCTCCCGGACCAGGCTGACGTTAGATAGGGCGAAGATAATGTCGATCAGCTCGACAGGGGCCATAGTACTGCCTCTTCCGGCCGCTGCCCCTCCTGATCCCCCGAACGCCCGGCCTCCGAATGGTACGTCGGCACCGCTCATAAGATCACCGAGAACAATCTGAGCAGCAGGAATAAAGCCCGGCGTCCTATTAAACGCGAAAAATTTTTCGAAAGCGGGCAGCAGTCGCAGCCCACCGGTAAATCGGCACGAGTGTGGCCATAAAATGGCCCGGGCCAATTAATCAGATATTCATCGCAACAGATTACGAAATGATAAGTATATATTTGATAATACCAGAATTAGCAGTAAGTATGTACAGGCCGAGGGATATAACAGACTCTATTGCAACTGTAGGCATCATAATTTTACTCATAGCTACGATTGCCTACGTTGTGATCAGCATCACGGGCTTCCAGATCGCAGATATCGAGTCTGCAGTCGACGATGTCGATGCATCCACGCTTGATCCGCTCTTCCAGTCGCCATTAGGTCTCGGCTTTGATTTTAACAGCCTGGACCCTGCTTCGAAAATCATATTAGGATCGCTGTTTGCGATGATGGTATTCCTGGTGATCATCCTGTTCTGGGTATACTGGTACAGGTACCGGGGTAGAAATAAATAGCCAGATCCCTAACGGCTACTTCTGTATCATTATTTCCTCATGATGATGGCGGCAAGAGAGACGCCGGCGAGTATTATGAGACCTCCGAGGCCTGCCAGCCACAGGTCAGGCGTGGTATTCGCACGGGCAGGAAGACTGATTTTATCTGAAGTTCCCGACGATTCCGGCGGCATTAAAACCGGATCGGACAGTAAGGCCCGGGAAGGGGTCGAGTTCTGTTCGGGCGCCCGGTACACGTATCCGGAAAGGGTGACCTCTACATAGCAGTCACCTTCGCCAGTCGAGAATAGCACCGAGCCATTATGGTCGCCTTTTATCGCGGCGATAAGATAATGACTTTCGGGCGCTGCAAGGAAGTCAAATGACCCTTCTTCAGCAGGCTGTCCAGTACCGGAGAGAACGGGATTGTCCGGAGTCATATACCACTTGCCGTCAGGCAGCATCAGCCGCACTTCAGCACCCGGTACACCGGTACCGTAAGTATCGTATACCATCCCCCGGATGTGACAGGTCCGATCGGCTGTATCATTGATAGCCTGAGCTGCTGCCGAAGATGACCAGATCGTCTGGCAGAGCAGGCATGCCGCCAGTAATATACCAGTAAAGCATGCCAGGCGGACGATTAGGGGGTGAGCAGGCGATGGACACATGAAGAGCCTCAGAAGGTATTATGCACCAACTTATTTTCACACTATTGATATTAAGTCTTACGATTTCACATAGAATGGGCGATTAGTTTTGTCCAGAAAGCACGGGCGCAATTATTTATACTATGCACAATTATAGTAGTTATGCAGGTTATCTGCACGAGCAATTAAGATGAGAGACAGCGGATTTAGGGGACCCCGGAGAAGCTTCGGCGGCCCGAGAGAAATGCATAAGACTACTTGTTCTGACTGCGGAAAAGAATGCGAAGTACCCTTTAAGCCAACGGAAGGCCGCCCGGTATACTGCCAGGACTGCCTGCCCAAGCACAGGAAGCCCAGGTTCTAAAGTTCCAGATTAGTTCAAGTTAGAGCTAAATATTCAACAAATACGAAGGGGTAACTCTTCGTATCGTTTTTCTTCAAGTCATCCAGTACAGCATATTTGCCGGATAGTAGAGCGGCTATTTAAAAAAGAGTTATGAGCCTCCGCAGGTGCCGAAGGCTCGTTTTAGCTCAGGCCGTCTTTAAAAAGCCTTTCCGACTGAGCCATTCTGCCTGAGGGCCGGTGTACCTCCAGATAATGTCACCCTTATCGTTCTGGAAATCCCAGGGCACTACTATCACGATATCCCCCTCTCGGACCCACGTGCGTTTTTTCATTTTCCCCCTGATACGGCACATTCGTGTCACGCTATCCATACACCGCACCAGCACCCGGCTGCCTCCGAGCAGATTTATCACGGTGCCTAAAAGTTCGCCTTCCCGACGATCAGGAGTCCTTACACGAACGGTCTCCCCGTCCATCGTGGAACTGCCAGTTCTCTGATTTTGCTGTCTGTTCAGTGGATCACCTCAACAGTATTCCGATCACCCATTGGCTTAAGTCAGACCTGACTATAGTGTTGCCAGATCGAATCGATGTGGACAGGTGCCGCAAGAGATAATGTCGCCCCTACCTGCGGCTTTTAAGAGCCCCGTACCATCAAGCAGCCTCAAAAAATAAGTACGGCTTCATAGTTTTATAAAATATTCTGTATGATTAAGCTGAGATCAACATAACCAGGTGATGATACCGGTTTCTCAGAACAAGTACCACGCGTGCCAGTGATTCATCACTTTCTCTACACCGCGTTCGCTCAGGGAACCCCGGCTATAGATTGAATACAGAGCTCTTGCAGCCAGTTTTCGAGCGTAGAAGGAGTCGCTACGATCGTGCAGTCGGACGATCAGTGGATCAAGGGCACGCTCATCCCCGATCTTACCGAGGGCGACAATTGCGTGCTCGCTGATCGTCAGGTCCCTGCTTTCGTTGACCACGCCGATGAGCGCGGAGATCGCCCGGTCTCCCCCGATCATCCCGATCGCGTCGAGGGCTGCTGCAGCCACCCGGGAGTCGTCGGTCAGCAAAGCCAGCAGAGGCTCTATCACCCCGGGGTCATGTGTCCGGCCAAGAGCTTCGGCTGCTATCATGCGAATCCGGGGAGACGCATCAGACAGTAATCCAATTAAAACAGCTGTATCGCTACAGGTAGCGATGAACTCGCCGCCATTATCAGATGGTCCACTATCCGGATCCCATATCCGGCTGGCCATCGCGGCCAGCCGCCCAAAGACAGACGGATGGTTCACTTAGCCTCAGCCTCCCTGAAGTCTGTTACAGGTGGAAACACTAATCCTTGATCAAAAAACTACCGGGGGCAATAATAAATATTATGTCACTCCCCGAAGGTGAAAGGAGATCAAACCAGGATTAAGGGGACTGCGCTTGTTCAGTCGCAGTCCCCTGGCTCGAGCTGGATAACATAGCCGTCCGGGTCTTCTATATAAACAAACCTGCCGGGAGATCTGCGCGGGTTCGGATGGATTTTAATGTTATTCCGCCTGATGTAGTCCATGGCTACGTCAAAATTCTGATCGTCAACCCTGAACCCAAAGTGAGCGTGAGACTGCCCGCAGCCCCGAGGGTTTACCGGAGCATTTGCCTTGAACAGGAAGAAACTATCCCTGCCGCCCGGAGTTTTCAGCTGGACGTGAGAATCAGTCCTGTCTACTACTTCGAGGTTGAACATGTCAGTGTAAAACCTTACGGAGTTTTCAAGATCAGTCACATCGATGGCTATGTGACATAGCCCCCCGGTAGTAACACGCCCTTTGGCTTTAGTGGTCTGCATTCTTCTGCCCCCATATGAGATGAAGTGTACGATGTGAAAAAAGATAGCCGTCAAGCCGCCGACCATGCTGATGCACGTGCACTAAATCTGCACGAGACAAATTAAAATCCCGATTAGACCAATAGCCCAACATTATCTTTCGATAATTTTATAAATATAATGAAATTAAATATATGGCTGATAACGTCTTGCTGCAACAGATATCCCCCGACTGCCGTTCGAGTACAGTATGCGAGAGGGTTGTTCTGACCCATCCAGTAAAGCCTTTACACACCGTTACGGCAGCGCCAGCAGGACGGACAGAGGCGAGGAAAATGCGGAGATCAATGAGAACCCTAACTGTGATCGCAGGTATTCTGATAGCGATCGCCATCCTTTCAAGCTTATCAGCCACCACTGCGCTTGCCCAGACGAATGCGACTCAGGCTACCATCGTCGGGCAGGTGAACGTAAACGGCGTGCCGACGAACGGAGTTTCAGTGACCTGCGGCACAGGATCGGCTACGACCAGCAATTACAACGGAGTAGATGGCGTGTACGTCATCGCAGGGCTGCCCACCGGGACCAGTCTACCCTTTACGGCAACCTATCAGGGCTATTCATACACAGACACGATCGACCCGCTGACCGCCGGCCAGCAATACTACGAGATACCGGCGGTCAACATCGTCATGGAGACAAGCACACCAACCCCAACCCCAAATGCTACGGTAACGCCTACACCAGCCGCCAATGCCACTGTCACCCCCACGCCTGAGGCTAATGCGACTGTGACACCGACACCGGCTGCTAACGCGACAGTCACGCCAACGCCGGAAGCCACTCCGACGGCGACCCCGACAGCTACGCCCGTACCCCCTACCCCAACTCCAACCCCGGAACCGGCACCAGAACCTGCACCGGCCCAGGAGCCGGCCAGTCCCCCGGTAGATAACACGCCGCCGGCAGATACACCCGAGCCGACGCCGGCCCAGAGCACACCCACGGCCACAGACGTAGTCAGGGATACTATAGCAAAAGATCCGACTGCGACGGCATCCCCCATCGGTATCGGGACGGCAACGACCCAGCCTGTACCCCCCGATCTGGCAGGCCCGAACCCGACCGCTGCCAGATCGCCCGGCTTTGAATGGGTACTGGCCATCATATGCCTGGCAGGTGCAGCATACCTGGTAATTAAGAAAGACTAGTTAGTACACAGGATTAGTAAAAAGTACAGGGCAGGAGAACTGCATAAGAAAAGGTCAGATGCCGGGATGGATTGTGCCCCTCCCGGCATGTTCTGACATGAGTTACTGCGGGGATAGTCCGGACTGTTTTACCTGAATATTGCCGGTATCGCGGTAGGCGTCGGTGTCGCAGTCACCACGGGTGTCGGCTCTATGGTAGCCGTTGGCGTGGGCACGACAGTCGGCGTAGGCGCGATAGTAGGCTCAGGAGACACAATCGGAGCCGGCTCCAGCGTCGGAACCGGAGTCGGCGTCACCGTCGGCACTATAGTGGGCTCAGGAGATACAATCGGCGTAGGTGTTATGGTAGGAACGATTGTCGGCTCAGGAGATACAATCGGCGTAGGTGTCACCGTTGGAACAGGAGTCGGCGTCACCGTCGGCACTATAGTGGGCTCAGGAGATACAATCGGCGTAGGTGTTATGGTAGGCACAACCGTCGGCGATGGTACCGGAGTCGGAGTCGGTGGACCTGTCGGCGGCGTCGGAGTCACGATGGGCGGCCACGTAGGCATCGGGAAGCCGGGCATGGGCGCAGGGATCGGCCTCGGGAACTGAATTGGGAAGCCGGGGAACACCCCGGGGAACCGGATTGGCGAAAGCAAAGGATATCCCGCTGGCAGGCCATAAGACGGCATATAAGGTGAATACGGATAGCCATACTGATATGGACAGCTATACTGACCGCCAGGATACGTTACAGGACACGTGGAAGTCCCGCAAGGCGGGGCACACGTGGCAGGATAACTGAGTTGACTTATAGAGACTCCGGAAGTTATAGCCAGTGTAGCGAGTAATATTGCCACAGCCATAACTACTGTGAGCCACAGTTTAGGTTTCGAGATCATTCATCCACCCCGTGAGTGATCAGGGAAGATCAGGGTAAAAAGTTCGGGGCAGCATAATGCCTGAGTTGCCCGGTTTTTTGCCAGTATGAGCAGCCGGATCATTGATCTCTCCGCCTGCCAGAATCACAATCAGAGGAAAAATCTTACAGACTAACGCCTTGTAGAAATACCTCAGTTAATACAATTACAAAACATATATAGTAACAAGGAGGTTTTTAATTTGCTGAAATACAATAATATTTTGCCATAGAGAAAATATTGGGCGCCAGTAGCAGTCATATTTGGTCATTATTCGTCCGGAGGACATAGGAGTGTATAGCGGGCATGGGTTGAAAAATGAAAATAATTTTTATAGAGTTATCTTTGAAACCGCCCACGAACCCATGCTGATCATTCGCCCGGACGGAAGAATAGTCGAGGTCAACAACTCGCTTATTAAAGCATTCGGATATGCTAAAGAAGAGCTGCTCAGGATGAACCTTGCAGACCTGCTCCCCATTTACGGAAAGCCAGACATGTCCGGGCATCTCGAGAAGTGCCGGCAGGGACAGGTTTTTGAGGCCGCATACAGGCGTAGAGACGGCAGCGTGTTCCCGGCAGAGGTCAGCGCGCAGAGAGCGGTGCTCGGAGACGAAATGGCTTTCATTGAGATCATCCGAGATATCACCGACAGGAAACAGGCGGAGGAAGCCATGAACAGGCTCCGCGCCATCCTCGAAAAATCCCAGGAGATCGCCGGCCTCGGTAACTGGGAACTTGATCTGACCACAAATCAGCTGACGTGGTCTGACGAGGTATACAGGATCTTCGGCCTGCAGCCGCAGGAGTTCGGTGCTACGTACGAGGCGTTCCTCAGATTCGTGCACCCGGATGATCGGGCAGCGGTGGACGAGGCTTACACCAGATCAGTCAGGCTCGGTAAAAACAGCTACAGTATCGAGCACCGGATCGTTAGAAAAACCGACGGGCAGGTCCGAATTGTGCACGAGAAATGCGAGCACTACAGGGACAGCTCGGGCAAGATCATCCGGTCCATAGGCATTGTGCAGGACATCACCGAGCGCAAACAGGCTGAAGAAGAGCTGAAGGCTGCGAAAGCACAGGCAGAACTTTACCTGGACCTGATGAGCCACGACATCTCCAACATGCACCATATCATCCTCATGCAGCTCGAGCTGGCGCTCAGCGTGCTTGACGAGGAGGGAAAGCTGGACGTCAGAAAGAAGGACATGCTGGACATACCGTTCAGGACGTTGAAGCGGAGCGTCAACCTCATCCACAATGTCCGCACGCTGCAGAAGGTCAGGTCGGGCGAATACAAGGCAGAGCCTCTGGACCTGTGCCCGATTATAGAGGAAATCATAAATGTGTACTCCGACATCCCGGGCAGGGACGTCACAATTCGCTACACGCCTGCAACCGGCCAGAGAGTGATGGTCAGCCCCCTGATCAAGGATGTCATCAGCAACCTAGTAGACAATGCTGTGAAACACGTGCATGATCCTGTAATGATCGACATCGACGTCGCCAGGGTCGAACGTAATGGCGTAAATTACTACAGGATTTCAGTAGTAGATAATGGCGATGGAATACCCGACGAGAAGAAAGAACTGATCTTCCAGCGGTTTAAACGCGGGCAGACGAAGGCAAAGGGCACCGGCCTGGGCCTCTACATTGTGAAGACGCTGGTAGAGAGCTTCGGAGGCCTGATAGAAGTCACCGACAGGGTTCCCGGCGATCACAGGAAGGGCGCCCGGTTCAACGTCTACCTCCCGGTAGCAGGGGCATAAGAGAGAAGTGAAGGATGGTAGAACCGTAGCCGATGAGGAAATGCGGCGATAAGTTGATCGGGTAACAGTGCCCGGGTTTTACTTAGTATTCTTACCCCGGACCTCTTTGACGATGATCGACGGGTGCTCGGACTTGATAGTCTTCAGCGCTTCAGATCCGTGATCTGAGCTAACGACTATCATGTCAGGCGTTTTCGTTGAGGCTCTGAGCTTTTCGAGCGCTTCCGCACAGTTAGCGGCGTGGAAAGCAAGAGTATGCCCTCTTGACGCAAAGGCTGTCTCACAGATTCTGGCCATGTTAGGATCGCTGTCGATGATGGCTATGCTGGGCATCGAGATCAAATGAGCATAGTAAACCTTATAATTTGTGACTCAGCGGACACAGGCAACCGTATAGGAATTACTCACTTATGAAAAACAGGATATTCAGGTAAAGGCTATGAAAAATTGAAAGTTGGTCCGATATAGGTTGAAAATACCGCCAGGCACGCCAAGAGGCCAAGCTCGCCAAGAGCTAATTTTTCATGGAACGCCAAAGTGCCAACAGCCAATTATCAGCATACCATTCTTCATCCGATAATCAGAGAAGAACAGTATTTACCGGCGATGCAGGTACAAGTGCAGAGGTCATCCTGCTTTCTTCATGACTCAATACAAGCGTCGGATAACGGGTAACAACCGGTGTTATCGCAAGTAGTGTCATAACAATAGCGGATTTTGAAGCTGAATAGCCCACCATTTACCATGACAATCAGTCGTAAAATAAGTGAATATATCGATTAATTATCATATACTTGTTTTTTATAATTTGTTTTATTAGAACAATCCGACGAGTACCAGGAGATATGAGGACACATGAAATATAAACTAATACTGTTCGCCTTAGTCTGCATAGCACTATTAACTAGCGGCTGCTGTTGCTGCATGACTGGTTCGACTCTAAAAAGCCCGCCATCAAGTCCCACACCAGAAACAACAGCCCTGGCAAACCTATCAGATAATGCATCGGCAACATTTTCAGCGACAACTACTCCCCAGACAAAGACTGTACAAACGCAGGATGCATCCCAGATCTTAGCTACACCAACAATAACAGCTACACCAGCCGCAACACTTGAGGCGGAGGCCACACCTACACCAGTAGCTACCCCCGCCCCCGAGGCAGCACCAAATCCTGTAGCAGCCACAACACCAGACTCAGCATCTATGCCGGTTGAAACCACAATGCAAAACGTAGCTGCTGCATCAACACCTGCACCAACACCTGCATCGACACATACACCAACACCGATATCGACCCCGCTTGCAACTCCCGCACCAACCCCGACACCAGCTCCGACACCAACGCCTACACCAGCCCCCACGCCAGTAACGATCTCGGCGCCGGGTGGCAATTATGTGGCAAGTAGCGGCAGTGGTGGCGAAAAGTTCCATCTGCCAGATTGTCGGTATACTAAGAACATACTGGACGGAAATAAGATCTACTTCAGTACCAGAGACGCTGCCATGGCAGCCGGATACGGGCCATGTAAAGTATGCAGCCCCTAACTTTTTTAAATTGGCTCTTCCCCGGCCATTGGGACGGTAACCAGGCCGGGGCATCAGCCGTCCAAGCCCGGCACGCCGTCAACAACATGAATCACACAGACATGGTTTAGTCTCCTGCTGCGCCAGGACTTCGTCCAGCCCTACGTTCCGGTCGCCGAGGTAGTCAAGCGCAGCTTTCCACAGTCGGATCCAGTATCCATTCCCAGGGTACTCCGGCCTCACCACGTACAGGCCAATGAACCCGATTTCATCGTATTTCGCCGTAGGCCACAGCCATATTGATGGCAAAATCCGCGTAGAGCCGGGTTATTCGCCTGATACAGAGCATACTGGGATGTGGAGTGCTGGGTCATATAAAAGATTGAGGCTGGTGTAATGAGGGTACCTACCGACAGCATCCCGATAGACACTTTAAGCGGGAGGTCGATCGCCAGCGAAGTGTTCATATCGTAACATAGCCAGACGATAATATATTTTAGGATCTTACAGGAAACAAAAGTTGATGACAAGTATTGCTGTCAATTAGCAGATGTGAGTAAGGACCGGCTTTAAGCAGCATTGGATAATAACGAGAAGTGTATTTGAACTGTTTACGAGGAAGTAGGAGAGATAATGAAGGCGAGTACTATGAAGTGCAGATTGATTGCTTTTGTATTAATATTGGCTATCATCTTTACTTGTGGCTGTTTTGAGGCGCAAAAATCCATTCACGTTGAAGATAAATACACTATGAAGACTTATGGGGGAGCGGATGAGTATTTCATAAAAGATGGAGCTAATACTTTTCAATGCGCTAATTCTAGTATTTATGATGCGCTCGGCGAAGGTGGCACATACACAGTTACCATAAATGCTAATAATGTGATAACAAAGGTGATCTACTAGCTAAAATTGAACGCCATGAGCCTCTGGTATGATGAATCTATCAAGTAATACGGTTAAAGGTATCGGATAGTGGACAGTAAGCACTCAAGCATAGTTGAAAATACATTAGTTTTATGCTACAGGGAGTAATATGACAAACCTTGTGCCCTTAGTGTAGTCGCCGTGCACCCGGTCTTCGACCCAGATTTTCCCGTGGAAACTTTGAACCAGTGTCCTGGCAATGTAGAGACCCAGGCCTTTTCCTCTCGACCTTGTTTCACCCTTCGTAAACCTGGAAAACAGTTTCTCTTTCAAGTCGTCAGGGATACCCGGACCATTATCTGCTATCATAATCCGGAAATAGTTTTTTTCGTCCCATATGACATTTTCAATCCCCATGTCAATATTCAAAGGCTTTTGAGGATCGGAGTGTTTGATCGCATTACCCAGAATGTTGGAAAAGACGTCTACAATAAGTTCGTTGGCAGGGACGTAACAGGGACAAGCGTGATCGAAATCAATCGTCACGGTTCGTTCGGGCATACTGGAATAACTGGTTTTCAAATCTGCCAGGACGCTACAGATGTCAACCGTTTTTGACGGGAACCCGCCCATTTCTGCCTTTTGAAGCTTCCTAACGTTAGCGATAATCCTCGAGCTGCTTTTCAATGCCTCAAGCGGCTTTTCGATGAGATCTTTTTGGGCAGGGGCAATGTCCAGTGAATAGAGCGCCATTTCCAGGTATCCCTGGGCTATCTGGTTCAGGTTGTTGATATCGTGCCCCATCAGGTCAAGATAAAGTTCTGCCTGGGCTTTCGCCTTCAAAACCTCGCTCTCCGCCCGCTTGCGCGCAGTAATGTCGACACACATCACCAGCACAGCCGGCTTTCCCCTCAGCATCGGAACCGACCAGGAACAGTCAAGCCATATGTCCTCTCCGTTCTTACATATCATCTTGAGTTCGGTCCGGGACGGCCCGAGCCACCCCTGCTGCCGGGCATTTCCGGCCCAGCGGATAAATTCTCTTCTGTCGGGTGGCGCCAGATTCCAGTACTTCAAATGGTTACATTCCTCTACCGTATACCCGAACATTCCTGCGAGAGCCTGGTTAACATAAACGATGTCTTCGCCCTGGATCAGCAGTATGCCGGTATTAGCAGAATCGGCCACCATGCGGAACTTTTCTTCGCTCTCGAGCAGCGCTTCCTCGGGTTGCCTGGGATCTGTGATGTCCTGGGTAGTCCCATAAATATTGATGACACGACCGGAAGCATCTTTTATAGCTTCACAATAACTCTGTATTACTCTACATACGCCATCATTTCGCTTGATACGGTAGGTAACACTGTACACTTCTCCCGTCTCTATCGAAGACCTGATAGCACCATCAACCTGTTCCCGGTCCTCAGGCACGATAAAGTCCAGGAACGTATTGTAATTAATATTAGTCTTAACGGGCTCAAGTCCGAAGATCCGGTTAGATTCGGCAGAACAGCTTATCTCTATGGTCTGCACACCCAGTTCCCAGTTGCCAATGTGAGCGAGTTCCTGTAACTTAGCCAGATTGGCCTCGCTTTTCTGCAGTAGTTCCTCAACCCGCTTGAGCTCGGCATTGTCCGGAGGTCTTGCAGCTTCCTGCTTTGACTGGAGCTCTTTTTCCAGAAGTTGAATTTTTTGGTGAAGTTCTGTGATTAACCGGTCTTTATCCTCTACATCGACACTAAGACGGGTATTATCGGACATTTTCCTCGACCCAGGTTTCGCCACCATCCTCACATACCTCCGAGATATAAACGACTGAATATTAGCTGTTTATCCATATTAATTATGTTGTGTATAAAAAAAGCATTTTTTTATATACGGGACATGGCTGCCCGCATTCATATTACGGCCGATAAGTAAGTTAAAATGTTACCAGCGGCCATAACGATCACGATACCTAACGGCCACACAACATATTCAAGAGATACGAGCAAGTCATATTTTGAGGGCTTTCCACCATTTGACTTCATGGCACCGATGGCCACGAAGACGAAGGCACTGAGAGGTATCAGGAATAACGATAGTTTAGGCAGGTTAAAAAGAAATGTACCCATAACCAGGATAACCCAAGATAAGATCGTCATTATTGTGAGGAAGCGCAGGGTATTAGTATAGCCAAGCATCACTGGCACGGTCTTTAATCTGCGTTTCTTATCAGACTCAATGTCCTTTATATCATAAAAGACTGTGAGGATAAACAGTTTAAGAAATACGAATGCAGTGAATGTGAGCGTTAAGGCAGACGTATAAGAATTATAGGAGAGTCCATACAATAGCGCTATCGTTGCCCCCCATTCCGAAGCAACTAATAAGTTTTTAAAGGCAGGGACGTATTTTGTGATATTTTTCAACATAACTGAATATAAAATGCCTATACTGACGAGAACCGCAACGAATATGGCGAGGCTCATAAGTTGAGTCGTTGAAAAAAATACAACCAGTAAGGCCAATGCACCAATACACGAAGCTAAATAGTATGGATAATGTTTTTTCTTCCTCATCAAAAGCTCCGACCGTTCGGGGTTAGACGCCCGATCTTCGTCCAGGCCGGAGAAGCGATCATAGCTATACACAATTAATGTCAATAAAAATGCTATGCCCAGTATAGGTATGTTTATTATGTCGCCATTAATGATCATCATTGTTAAAAGGATGAAGGCAGGCCTTATTGCCGTTAAATAGCTATTATAATAAAGCCAGTTGACTGAATTGACGAATAAGTCTTTACCAGAGATGGCGATGTTCTTAAAAGCATGTTGATCTACGTAAATACTCTCACCACAAGCGATAAGAGTCCAACCGCCAATTAATAAAGCTATATACAATAATTAGTACAATAACTATATAATTTTTATTTTTTAAGCGGAATAACTGTAAACCAGGCGCATTTTATTCGGTTGCCGGGCACCGCGTTCGAGAAAATACCAGGTTACTTTTCATTTATCGTTCGGCATCCGTGCCTTCGAGTTCCAGACCTAACTTGAGAGGCTTTGCCATTACTTCACCTTAAGACAGAGTTTTCAGTCAGAATGCAACTACCAAATTTTGAACTATTTTATCTTATCCGATAATTGTTCATAGTGAACTTACTGATCGATGGATAGGAAACTTAAAAATTAAAAGCCAGCGGGGGGGATAATGATATCCCCCCATTTTTTGCCGTTTTTTCTTGCCATACCAAACATATTATCGCTTAACATCGGCTTGGTCTTTAATTATTAATATAGCAGTCTTTTTATAAAAAGTGTTTTTAGACTTAATTTCATCGAATATGTTTAATTCCCTTGTTAAAGCAAGCCCTTTGAGTATAAGTATATGGGTGATATAGACAAACGCTAGTGGTTAAAGAGCGTATTATTGCATTTGCGTGTTAGCAACTGTAACATTGAAATATAAAAAACTGGTTATGTTAATCCTAAACAAAGACGTCCTGCCAGTGACTACAAGTAAGCAACTGATCTTTTCAGATCAATTTGATTATCTTACAACTGCAGCCACCCCAAGAATAATGATTAGCAGGGTCGCCACACCGAAACAGATTTTAAAAAAACGATCATCATACCACCTTAGTGGTGGAATAGGTGATGGGGTGAGAGTACTGGTTTTTGATACAATTGATGGTGTTTCTGATTCTACTTTCTCTTTCGGAGTATCCTGCTTAGTAGTATTTTCAAATAAGCCCATATTCCAAAATTGTTTTTGATCTGGATTGTTTTTTTCGTTCGGAGAGAGTTCAATTATTGCTTTGCTAACTAAAATTAAAGCATTGAGCATTTCATCAGCCATTTCTGAGGATTCTATTGCAAATTTTTGGATAATATGATCTACGTCATCAAAGCTATACTCATCCACTCTTGAATCTGGGTAGAATTTTTCTAGGGAGTTAGCTTTGTATTTATGAAACATATCATCAACCTTATTATATAGAGTTAATAATTTAATTAATACTTCTTCATTATTTTTTAATAAACCCGGCTTAATTAACAATCCCGAGCGCATCAAATCATCATAAGCGTCACTTCTAAATTCCTTATCATAAAAAATGGATATTTCTGATAATAATTCCATCGATGCCCCATAAGTCTTTGTAAAACCACACGCAACTTTTAGAAATCCCATTTTTATTATATTATAATATAATTCGCTTTGAACCCTTTTTAAATGTAATTTCAATGATTCTTTGTCCGCATCTTTTTTTGCTTTATCATCGCGTTTCACATTCCACATTAAGGCAATAAATGAGATAGCAGCACCAATAATGACGCCACAAAATTGAACAATAAAATCACTTACTTTATCTATGATGAATAGTGCCAGATCAAAATTGGATGATCCCACTGAAGAATTAACCATCTCCAATAACATACCGACCGAGACTATATTAAATGAATATACTTTTTAATTTATCGGTTGCATACGAAACATTTTATAATGATCAACAAGTGATAATTAAGCTATCCTATGATTAAAAATGGTGTGTATTGCTGCGATATTTGTGGTGAAACCGAACCTCTGCTCTTTACATGCAAGAGGTGTGGGGGGAAATACTGCGGTGAGCATAGGCTGCCTGAAAAACACGATTGCAGTTCTGTTATCAGGGAATTTTCGGTTATTGAGGAGCCACCAATAATTGAAAGATTACCCACCATGGAAGAAGCGCCACATACCCAAAATATCCCGTCGATTTCAAATTATAATAACACCAATAATCAAATCTCATTCGAAAAGAAAATTTCCAAGAAACCTTATAAGCCAAAGCGTTACCGGCGGAGGTTTAATTTTAACCTGTCTCGGTCAATAAGAACAATCTTGAATAGCAATTTGTATTCTGCAATACTCGTAGTGATAGTGGTTGCTATTCTTGGTTTAGGTTATTACGAATTTATATACGATCCAAATACAGTTGAACTTTCGTATCAGGTAGGAAATACACATTATTACGAAACCAATTCGACTGGGGCTTATATGTATATTCATAATAACCCAAATGCGACCAATCCTTCGTATCAAGAATTAATCAATTTTGTTTTAACCGACAATTCAGATCAAATACCATATAGAGAGGAAAGTTTTGTTTGAATAGATTATGCGGTCAGGGTACATGATAATGCAGAAAGTATGGGCATAAAAGCTGGCGTGGTTACGTTGGAATTTTCCGATGGGTCTGGACATGCCCTAAATGTTTTTAATACGACTGATAGAGGGTCCATTTATATTGATTGCACTGGGGACACAGTGTATACACACAATTATGATAAAATCGCATATACCCCGAATTTTGGTTCGCAGTACCATGTGGAATTGCTATTAAATACAGGCAATTTCTACATCATACAAGAGCCATGGATAATCAACAGTATACACATATATTATTAATAATATTTATAGTTACCAAGATGCTTACCAGACTGTTGAGAAGTATTCGTGATGGGATAAGTATACCAAGCGGTTCATTGAACCTTTTTAAGTTAATATGTAAGAAATTGCTACAGTAGTATCCTTTTAATCAAAGTCTATTTTAAAAACGTGTTTACAGACGAACTTATCGAATAATTGACCGATGAGATAAACAATAGCAAACACTAATAAAAACCCAGTTTTACTATTGGCGTTACTCGGGTTATTTATTAGTCCAGCGATTCCCGCCGATAGGATGATAGGTATGCTGTATATACAAAATGCTCCGTGTACCAACAATTCTTTTGACAAGAGATCGCGTATACCACCCAGGCGGTAATGATCGTAATATGTAAATAGTCTGATAATTTTTTGAGATGTTTTTCCAGTAAGAACGGTTAATTCTGCTATAATTAATATAAATAAAATAATGATCCCCGTATCAGCATAGGAGTTCTGATCCATAATTGTTTTAAAAAGTTGCTCGAAAAATAAAACAATCATCCAATACTCAACAATAATTAGTGTTGCCGCTCCAAGCCAAGTAGTGAAAATTTTTATCTGTTCTTTGTCGCTATCAAATGAATGGACATACCTGTTAAACCATAACGGAAAACAGACCACGGCTGGTATAACGAAAAAAATATGAAAGCCACTAACGTAACCGAATAATATCGATGTTATTGTAATAAGATATATTAGGCCGATTACCAGTTGCTTAATATTGAGCATTTCTATGTTAAGAGGTGTTTTTTGCATAATAATGTTTGTTGCTTGCTAACCAATCCTGTTACTATCTATGTTTTTTATTTTCGGAATACTATAACCTGATGTTTTTATCGTGTTATTGCCGATGAGTAAGCGTGCACCTTGATGCTGAAATCTTCCAATTGAACAAAGGATTTGCAGTACGTATCTACGAACATCGACTCTGTCATGTTTTTACTATCCGTAACGACGTAGTCGAGGATTACACGGTTTTCCACGAACAATGCGAGATAGTAGCAAGTGGTCCCGCAAAACTCATAAGTATATCAGAAGTGGGCCAACAGATACGATCGATGATAATACGAACGCAAGTGCTCGAATTCGAGATTCTACGAGAATACGATTACCGCTGCCACGCTTATAAAAAACTCCTTAAATAACCGTTCTTGATAGCCTCAGCTTTCTTCGCTTTTAGGATACAATCAACGACTATCGACTCGAGCACACAATGGCGATAATTGTAGCTTTATGTTGAACTCAAGCGCATGCAACATACTTTCATTTTATTGTAACATATGTCTATTGCATATAGCAACAGCGATTATCTAAAGAAGTATGTAGGGGCTATTCTATTGATTCAATAGGCCTTTTTAATTTTATAATTACACTGTTTTTCATGTTAAGTGGCTTACCTTCCCGTATTTTTGCTTTCCACTTCCTAAGGGTTCTTTCTGGTATGCCCAGTTTTCCAGCATCTTTTGGCGTAAGGTTGCTTATTGCCTGGTAGATATTTGCTACTTCCCCATACGAATCCGAGGGTAGACCAAATATTAGAGAGTTTTCTATGTCATCGGATTCTTTTCCTATGCGGTGTATGGATGCTTTATTTATGTGAAGGTACCTTGACTTTAGTAGTCCTGTATCGCCTTCGGATTTTGCCTCCGGGTGATTGACATAGTCGTAGAGTACTTCATCCATTGGTTTTAGGTAGAATTCGGTGCTGAATTCCTGACCAGCTGCTGGTGGGTTTGTGTAGGTTTTGCCGGTCTTGTAATCGATGAATGGCATGTATGGTAGTTTTGCGAATTCTTTGTCGTCAGCGCTGTTGTAAGGCCAGGTGGGGATTATTGGCTGTTTTGTCTCTGGGTCTGTGCGGTATGAGGTTCCTACAAGGATGAAATTGAATGGCTTAATCTGTTCTTTGAGTGGCTTGCCTTGATTACGCTTGTTTACCCGAGCCCATATGTCATATGTCGTGATGGCCAGTTTTGAGAAAGCGTATTTGCCCTTGTACCGCTGGAATATCTCATCGGCCTCTTCTGGGTGGTAGTGTAAAGTTAAGATGTCCATCCAGATCTGGGCCTCATCGATGTTCATAAGATGACCGAGTCCGTGTGATGAGTACTTGAGTATCTCGATTGCCCCATTATCGTGTACATGGTATAGGACGTATCTTTTTGCGGATATGGCGTATAGCCAGACGTTTTCAAGTTTGACTACTCTTTTGACTTTTTTCTTCCGACTCTTGTTATCTTCAATTTTGAACATGTCCTCTATGTGTACTCCGTAGGGGTTGAGGTCTCGGAAGAATTCCTGGATCATGGGTACGTGTTCGGGTGATATGAATATACTATCAGTGTCACAGTAGGCGAAATACCCGTTTTCACGGGTGATTAAGGCCTCGGCTGTTGCAAGAATAAGGCGTGAGCCTGCTGTGAGGAACACTGCCATAATAGGGTTAAATGCTGGGCCTGGCTTCTCTATCTTGTTTACCTCGGCTGTGAAGGTTTGATCGCAAAAGATAGTTACTTCTTCGCTATCGGCGTCTTCGGGGTTTAGCTGGATGAATATGCCATAGGAGGTGGAATTGGCTATGATTTTGAGGATTTGCTCTGATATCTCCAGTTCTCGGTATTCCTCTGTGTCCTTTTTGCCTTCCCATTCAGGGCTTTTCATGAGCTTTTTGATATGGTCTCGCTCGATGATCAGGTATTTTATCAGGTCAGCGCCGGGTTCTAAGGGTGGTAAGCCTTTCAGGTAGGTTATTGAGTTTAAGTTATCCTGTGGCTCACTCGGGATGAATCTGATAGCTCTTTTTATCCTGGGTGCTTTCCCCTGGTCCATTTTTGCAGCGATAAGGTCGATAAGGGTGTACCAAATCGTTGAACCATCTGTCGAGATAAGATAATTAATGCCAATGTTAAGTGCGTACTTATTGCCATATGAGGACCTTACAGGGACTTTATCCTCGTTAGGCTCAAGCTCACAAATGATTGTGAAATCGTTCCATAGCTCCTTGTTACGGATATCCTCTGGGGTTATCTTGTCAAGTAACGTCTGAGCGTCTTTTGTGGCATCTTCTCGCAGGATGTTTTTGGCGATTAGGAATCTGTACATGTTCAGGAGGACGAATACAGAGGGGTACATGCTGATGTAGTCGAGGCATGTTATTAGTCTGGGTTCTTTGCGTATGCGTGTCTCTGTACGGCCTCCGTAGTAGCCCATCATGACATAGCCCAAAATTTCTTCAGGGAACTCCGGGTTTTTAAAGTGGAATGGAAGTATGCCGATTTTGTCGAGAAGGGCTTTCCCGATGCTGGCCGGTGAGTACAGTTTGGTGGGTGTTTTATCAAGACAGTACCAACGGTACCTCTTCAAAGCCTGAACGTATAAGTCGTAAGTTGCCAGGGTATCATTTATGTTATAGGTGATATACTCAGGTGTGATTTTCCCGTGTTCCTCCGGGCTCATTTTCCTGAATTTGCTACCGAAGTCCGGTAACGCTCTTCCCAGGTCATATCCTTCGTTGGTTAGGACGAATGTGAATGTTCGGAGGTCGAGGAAGTTGCCCCGGAAAGGTCTCCGCTTTTTCTTCTTTTTACCCTTACTGCGATCTGGATTTGTAAGTTCTACAAAGGCTCTCTTAGAATCGATGTGTTTTATGACTATGCGAGGGTTATTAGGATTCTCGGATAGTGTTACTGAGAAGCCGTTATTGTATTTTCTCGACTCTGAGAACTTTATGGCGAGTCTGGTGATATCGAAGGGTATGTTAAAGCAGATGCAGTTAGCGCGAGCCTGAAATACGTAGGGGAAGAGTACGTTTTCCACGAATTCCTCCTTTGTCATCAGCTCGTAGGAGTTAAATGTTGTTCCGGGGAGTTTGTCGTTTAGTATTTTTTCGGTGTTGTACTGGATGTTGTAGGCTTTTATGATGTCTGTGCTGGGTTTTGGTAGTTCATGGTCGAAAAAAATTAGGAACCTGTCAGGCTTGCCGTTCACCCAGACACCGCATGAGCCGAACGTTAGGTTCTGGTACCGATCCGTGGTAGTCTCAGTATCGAATACCAGGTCTATTCTGCTATTGTTAATTGTTGGCTGGCCAGCGTTGTGGTATTCGGCCTGTTCTCCACGGCCCATGTGGTACCTAACGTAGATATCATCCATTGTATATCCCGAGTAGTTCGATTATGTCTGGTGTGAACTTTTTCGATAACCCCTCTAAGAGGGGCTGGTCGCATGCTTTGGCTTTGAGCATGATCAGGTTCTGTAATCCTAGCAGGAATGAGGCATACCCTGTTTCTAAGCGCGGCTTTTTCCTTCTGTGATTTTCGCATGCTATACTGAGGAGCTTGTCCTTTACTGCTTGTTCAGGTGTGAAGCTCTCATGGCACTGTCTGCAGATCCATGCTTTCTGGGGGCATACGTCTTCGAATGCCTTTCCAGCTAAATGGTGGCCATCCATGGGACCATTTTTGATGCATGCTTCGCAGCGATTCCTTTTTCGAGAGGATTCATTGCGTATTGTTAGCTCCATCACCCAGCAATCAGCTTCCTCAACGTATTGTGGAATATGCCCCAGCTGGTTTTGTACGTCGTCTCTCCATTCCACTACCCTCCGGGCTACGATGACAGTTAGGTTTGTAACCATCGTTATCACCTCCAGCCTTCAGGGTAGGGTTCTGGATACTCTGGCACCTCCTTTCTCAACACAATCTCGCGGATGACATCCGGGTCAGTCTCTAAACTGTGTAGTCGACCTGTGGCATCTTTTATGCGGATACTCCCATAGTTTTTCAGTTGGCGTAGGGCTTTTTCTTTGGCAGGGCCTTTCGCTGCGAGGTATCCTCGTATGGCGTTGTGGTACTGACTGATTTTTGTAGCTTCCCGAGAGTCAGCAACTTCAATCTGGACTTCCCGCCCGTTCTCGAAGATGAGCATTTCTCGGGGCACATGGTCATACGCAGTGACAGCCCAGGTATCTCCCAGCTTTTTCACAGCGCCTGTATGCCGCTTTATCTCATCCATGGTTAGGCCGTACTGTCTGGCCAAGTCCTGGATGGGCTTTCCTGTTCTGCGAGCGATTCCGACCACTTCGGTGGTCTTGGCTCTCATCACCTTGTTTTCTACGGTTAATCCTTGTGTGGTGGTCCTGTGAAGGGGGACCTTGGAATTCTTTGGCATATTGTTGTCTCCTGTGTCCCACCTGGTTGCCAGACCCACCTTTTCCCACTTTGCTGTCTGTTTTTCGTTAATGTTTTTACAAGCGGTCTATGTTCTTGTTTTTTAGTGTGCTGCGTAGTTACCGCTTGGCTAGCAACCGCGAGTATAGTGGGTAGTCCTATAAATATTTTTGTGTGGGGTATACACCTTAGCCGAATTATAGTGTACTGTGTAGGCAGGTTTTTATATGAAAAATACGATACATTATTGGATGAAGCGTCGGAAGCCAAACAACCGGGAACCACCAGGAAAAACAAAAACCACAATCCTCTTACTAGTGGCAAATAATGGTGAGACCTCATTTCAGGCGATCCGAGATCATCTAAAAGATTCTCTTAATATCCGAAATCTCAAAGTCTTAAGAACCCATTTAGCGGAGCTTATTGAAGATAAACTCTTATTAAAAAGAAGTCAAGGTAAAGGAAAACCCGATACTTATTATCTAAATGGATTTGACAATTTTAAAAATCTACACGAATTCTTCCAAGATAATCAATTAGAACAAGAATTCATGAAAACACAATACTACCATCATTACGTTACATCGGAAGACTTCAAAGGAAAATGGCTTATCAATTTGCTTCAAGAATCAATAAATCAACGACATTGCTCTATTATTGATAAAATTGAAAAAGAAGATAAAGACGATAGAATAAAAAATCAACATAGGCGATTAGTTGAGACTATCGAAAATTCATTTATTGAGGATATTGAAGATAAACTCCAAAATAGATTAGGAGATCATCAACTAGATAATCGCTCAAATAATAGTCTTTTATTGAGGTCATCTTTTGTAATTTCAAAGGATGAATTTGAAGATATAATTGATATTCTCTTATTATCTCCAAGTGCATTAAGATATAGCTTAAAACCAAAATACGCTGACCCATTATTACTTCAAAAAATTATGGAACAATTATTCGATGAACGAGGGTTCTCTATCGAATTTTTCAATGAAATAATCGAATATAATTTTAATTCCCTTACAAAAGAAGATAATGAATCTTTAACAATATTGATTTTAAAATCCCTCTTTATAACTGATTTATTAACAAATAAAATAGTGAAAAGAGACGATAGTAACCACTTCTTATCTAAGTTCTTAAAAACGAGTGATAAAAATGAACCCATTACTAATTCAAGGCTTTGGAACCAGAATATCGGTAGAAAAACGAAGATTAAAAATTAGTACTGAAACCAATGATTATGAATTCTATCCTCATCAGATAGATCACGATACTATTGTAATCGATGGTTTTACTGGCAACATTAGCTTTGAGGCTATGCGCTGGATAATGAAGCACAAAATCAACTTAACACTACTTGATTGGAATGGTAATCTGCTCGGCACCTGGATGCCTAAAGAAACTAGCGTAGGCAAACTACGAGTAAAACAATACGCCAAATACCTCGACCCCACAACAAGGTACAATATCGCTTATCAGATTATTAAAGAAAAGGTCAAGAAATCCTGCAACCTACTAACGGAATTATCGGACTATTACGAAGAGCTGGATAAGAGTGAGATAGAAGAAGCCTTCATCAACGAGTACACGGGATTTGTAGCTTATAACAAGAAAGAACAACATGATATCAACAAAATCATGGTGTACGAAGCCAAGACAGCAAAGGCGTATTGGGACAGGCTAACAAAAGTCTTCAACAAACTATACCCGGACTTCAGGTTCACCGGAAGAAGAAACAAGAGCAACAGCTGGAACATGAACGCCAGCGACGAAATCAACGCACTCCTAAACTACGGCTACGCTATTCTAGAAGCACAAATACGACGCCCCATCAATGCTATGGGCCTCGATCCAGCAATGGGGTACCTGCATGAAATGAAAGGCAGCGGTGCACCACTCGTCTACGACCTCCAAGAATTATACCGCTGGCTCATCGACCTATCCGTAATACAGCTACTAGAGGAAAAGAAACTCAAGAAGAACGACTTTATTGTAACAGAAAATTACCACCTCAGACTAAGAGAAGCAACCGCTAAGAAATTAATTGAGCGTATAAAGCTGAACTTCAACCTTAAGGCACCATACAAGAATCAAAACTACACCTATGAGAATATCCTCATTGACCAGGTTCAACAGTTCGCTAACTTCATACAAGACAAAAATAAGACGGTAGAGTTTACAACACCGGACATAATGGTTAATAGAGACGATCCATCGGATGTTAGAGATGCACTATTAAAAATGACGCCAGCTGAAAGGAAAAAACTTGGAATCAGTAAAACAACGCTCTGGTATATGCAGAAAAACCTTCGGGAAGGCAAGCGAATCAAAATATATGAAAAGAGCAAGGGTAAGCTAAATAGTACTAAGACTTAACAAATGTACTACAACTCTTGTTTTCTCTTATAGAAAACAGGACAATTGTACTTTTTTCTTGTAGAGTTTGTCATTTTCGCTTAGCATCGACTTCATATTTTGTTAAGAAGTCTTATCACTTGTTATAGAAAAATATATAATATTCTGTTTTTCAGCAATTATTCTAGTACAACAACAATAGTGCAGCAAGGCGAAATTTTATTTTCTATGAGAATAACACAGGTTTGTGTCAGGTTTCTTATACCTTTCTTATGATTACTTATGCTCTACCTTATGACTTCATTTATCTTCACATTAGGGAATTTTTACAGATGAGATATATAAAATGTTTATAATGACTGAGGTCTTATTTTACAAGAATTATTTCAAATTTTTTTATGAGTTCATCTTCATGCTCTTTTTTTAGTATATCAAATAGTCCATTCGATAATTTTTCTATCGCATCAATATATAGATTTATTTCAGATTCAATTATTGGTAATTGCCTCCCTATCGCTAAATCTTTTTGCCCAGATTGACTTATATACGGGTTATCTATTATCCCAGCATTATGTACAATTACATTTCTTTTTAGGGATAGAATATTTAAATTATCAATTTCATCATCGCTTAAAAAGGTATTAAAATTAATATTTAATTCGTTCTGTAGCTCTTTTTTAGCTTTTCCAAATGTCGCAAAATCGTTTTTACTGTCCCTATAAAATCGCTCATATAATGATAGATTGCTTTTTATGTATCTTATGTTTAATAAAGTTGCATATATGTCCCTAAGAAATATCTCCATACTTGTGGCAATAATTATAATAATCTGTTCATGCAATATTCTTTTAAGATTAACATCTATTATGGTATTATTTGATAGGATTAATAGATCCTTAGCTTTTGAAAGACTCCTTGTAACTTTGATATATGTATCGGTTTCACCACAAAACATACAAAATGTAGGTTCACGCTCATCAGGGAAACCGCCCATAGTTGCTTTTTTACAATATGGGCAATATGTACAATATGTAACAATTACTTTTTCACCCGAAGGAAACGGCTTGCCTAACATCCTATTGTTATAACTTTCAATATCACTTTTTATGTTAGCAGGCAATTTAGCTAAAAAATCAGCATCTATTTTTCTATAGGTGAGAGACATATAATCGTTAATTAATTTTTTCACTACAACTTATAAGTTTTGTTCATAGAATGTTTAGATTTAGCAGGATATGCATCAAATATTTCTAATAATCATATTTATGTATATAATACAATCGTTAGTATAGCAATATATATTATTTTAAATATATATAAATAAAATTAATGGAACAATTGATTTTATAATAAAGTTATTTGTTCGATTATCAAGACTATTTTATCACAATTACTAAAAAGTTCAACTATTGGTTCATCTATTCCTTCAACCATTTGTTTCAATACTTCATCTTTATTATTGATATACGCATCCTCAAAATATACCGAACAATTTTTATATTCAAATTTTTTATCGAACAAACCAAAAGTAATACTATCATAAGTTAAAAGTAACTTAGGCATTATTTCATTCATATTCATTTTTTGTAACTCTTTTGAATTAATATTTATTTTGAAAGATTTTAGTTTAGCTCTTTTTTGTTTTATTAAACTATTTACGACTCGAATATCATCAAGTTCCTCATCTGAAAATTCTTTAGGGACATTTAATATAATATTAAATTCATTTTGGATTTCATATAATATATTATATACAAAAAACATAAAGTTTATAGAATCTAACCACGTCTTTTCTATATTAATATTCGAAAATGGTATAATTAAAGGTTTTTCTATTAAATTAATATATATTAATAACTCATCGCCTTTTATCCATTCGTTGAAAAAATTAAGTGCTTGATATCCTTGTAATACATTATCTATATGAAACGTAAAGTTAATAGGACAATCAACCATCACATTTTCAGTTACTTTAAAATCTAATATAAAATCGAAACCTGGTGGGTGTAATTTAATTTGAGCTACTGTTCCCGTATTTAATTTTTCTCCCGGTACATTTTCAAAAGACAACTTAGACTTTTTAAGTATAAAATTTGTTCTAATGTCCTGCACAGGAGATTTGATTTCCAATTCTTCGATCTTGAATTCTTCTCCACCTATAAAAATACTTTCACCGAAAAATGTTTTTAAGTCCAAATCATCAAATTCTTTCGATAATTTGACCTGACCAATTTTTTTACCATTTATTACATCAAATAATTCATTTATTTTTTGGCGATTATCATTAGTTGTTTTAAAATGAATTGTACCGCCAGCTTTCACGGAATTGTCTTTAGTTCCTATCTTTTTTATTGATACCTTTCCGCCTTCTAAACTTGATACCACTTCAATTTTTCTATCCTCAAGTGCTTTTTGCCATTTCAATAACGGTATTCGCCCTTTTATCCCATCATCAATTAAATGTTCATTGATCTCTTTGTATATTTTTGGTATTGCATCTTCAGCTTTCATCTGGATATATTCTATTGAATATTGTTTCAAAACTTGTTGTTTATGCTCCGGGAAATCAGGAGAAATTAGGAAATAATCCTTATGATTATCGCCCAATTGTTTTAGAACATCTTCAAAAACGTATTTCACATTTTGGTCTTCAAAAGAATATCCTATAAAAAGGATAGAATACTTAGATGCTAATACTTTTAAAGCGCTCCATAATAAGTTATATTGTCCGTTAGTAAAAAATCCTGTATAATCACTTTTTGTTATTATTATATTATCAGGTGAATCTATACACCCATGTATTTTATATAAGTGAGCTATGTTATCATTTGCAGATTTAGCAATATCTGAATCAGTAACTATCTTTAATATATTATTAGCATAAGCCATCTCAAACAATTTATCATAATTTGTTGTTACTATGACTTCTATTTGGGGGATTTCACTTATCATTTTATGGTAATCAATAATATTAGGCTCTTTTTGGAAAACATCGGATAAGATATTTATCAATTTTTCTCGTGAATATATTTGGACATATTCCTCTGCAATACCATCTAATTCTTTATCATCAAAATGTTTGAGTTGTTCAGGCGTAACGTGTTCTTTAATAATCGCCCCTAATCTCTTTGCTGATGGATATCCAGCGACAAACGAAAGACCCGAACCTACCCATAAAATAATTTCTCTATTACGAATTTTTTCAATAAGATTATTAGAAAGACTATCATTCGCCATAACATCCCTCTGCAAGATCTAGATAGGATATTTCTATCAAATAGTAAGAGACTTTTGCATAAATCGGTAAAAAGTATATGGGCATCTTAGCCGTATCGGTTTTATGCTCAGTAAAAACGATTGTACGGGCTGGAAGATGCCCGGTTCTTGCTTCGACTGCCAATGCAAAATACTTTCTGACACGTACCTTGAGATGATAGAAGCGATTGACTGGCAGCGTTTCAGCTTCGTTGAGAAGAATAATAAGCGTGGCAGGCCATCGATTTACAGTAAAATCGCTTTACTCAAAGCCCTCGTCTACATGGAGTTGGCCGGTATTCCGAGCGTTAGTAAATTGGTAAGAATACTGGCCGGTGATTTATATAAATTAGAGTTTCTTGGCTTTAATCAGTTGCCGAGCGAAAGCACGTTCAGCAGGTTCAAAGAAAGCATAGAGATTGACAGGATCATGCGGATTCTGAGGAGCATGATACGGGACAAAGACCCGGATTTCATGTGCATGGTCGGAGTGGACAGCACAAGCCTTCCGGCGTTTAACAAGACAGATCCGGACGCTGCATGGGGCTACGATCATATCGCCGACGAAATGTATTACGGGTACAAAATACACCTGCTGTACGATCTTCCCACATTAGCGCCCATCTGCAGTGTAGTGACTCCAGCAAATATTCATGACACCACACAGGTCTTGCCGCTACTAGAGAAAATGGGCTCGCACAGCTTATTGATGAACGGGCTGTTTGCTGATATTGCCTACGATTCCAGAGAGCATATCGAACGTCTTTACCCGTTGGGCATACCTATGATTAACAGGACTAACCGTAGAAACACTAAGAAAGAGCTTCCCAGGTACCGGATACAGGAGATCATCCCCTTCCATGACATAACCCTAAACAAATTATATAAAAACCGGATGCATTGCGAGTACACCAACTACCTTTTAAAAGAACACCTCACCCTAAAACGAGTAAAAACTACCAGAATCCTTCGAGTTACTGTAAAGACCGGACTCACACTGATAGCACGACAAATCCAAGTACTCTACCAGGTCAAACAAGGAGCAAACCCCCGGACCACAATCATCGGATGACTTATGCAAAAGTCTCAAATAGTAAACTAAAATAATTCAATCATAGTTAAGCTTTTCATTATTTGTCATGAATACTGAAATAGTATTTCCTTATACCCGTTACAAATATATCTCTTATTAAGCCAAGCTATATGCCAGACTCCAAAATTGATATAGATCAGTATAAACGATGACCATAATCAGGTATAATCATGGAATTGTTATTATCATAGATCCGTCTTTCTAAGCGACTTTTGTATGAGGTAATGTTGCATTTCCCCCGACCAAATTATTAGGGCCTCGTTTGAAATTAAGTCCAAAATCATATTTTATAAAATTATTGTCATATTAATATTCGTAGACCAAGCCTCTGTTAGGCGATAATAAGTTTGGAGCGTCCAGAAAAAACGGCAAAAAATGGGGGGATATCATTATCCCCTAAAAGCCAGCGGGCGAGGTGGGATTCGAACCCACGGTATCCGGCTTAGGAGGCCGGCGCTATGTCCTGGCTAGGCGACCCGCCCAAATCTGCGTATCTTACATGTTCATTCTGCTATATAAAATCTGCGAGCCAGACCGGGCGGGGTATCGATACACCCGGGCAACCCTCCCGGACAAGATTATTATCGACAATTTATAAATATCCACCATCGTAAACTTATCTTGGTGACTTGAGATGGAAAGAAGAACCACAGATCCTTTGACTATAATAGCAATGATACTGACCATCATAGGAGGTATCAACTGGTTACTGGTGGCGTTCGGATTTAACCTCGTAGAAGCGATCTTCGGGCCCGCTGCGACGAGCATACTGACAAAATTGATCTACATACTGGTAGGCATCTCTGCGATCTACCTGCTGTACCCGCTGTACCAGATGCTCACAAGCCCCAGGGAAAGGCCAGTCGTACGGCCGTGATCCGCCCTTAACTGCGGATCCACTTTTCTTATATTAAGAGTGTTTACACAATCGTGAACGCGGACTAACGCTGCGCTGTGCCAGGGTCACAGATTGCACAGATAGCACAGATTGACACAGATGCTCATCGAATCAGGCTGGTTAAGACAGTCATTACCTGTTTTATCTATTGTGTTCATCTGTGCAATCTGTACAATCTGTTAAATCTGTGTCCCAGCACAGCGCAGCGATCGTATTGCTGTCTCACCACAATAGAGCAATAATAAGTTAAAATGTGATGCCCCATAGAGGGGCACACGCGAACTCAGATCATCTTGCTCTTTACAGACTCCCGGATCTGCTCGTCATTCATGAAGAACACGGGCCCGTCGAATGCTGGCCTGCCGTTGATGGAGGCTTCGCAGACCGTAGGCGATCCGGTGGCCCAGTAGTCGACGATCTTGACGCTCAGGCCTTCGAGGCCTTCTACGGCATTCTGGATCTTCGCGGCGATCATGAAGGGCATGTGGCACTGGCGGTAGATGCCGATGACGAGCACGTTCTTGCCGGCGTCGCAGAAGTTGATCTCTTCCGCCTTAGGGGTGATCTCGTCACCCCTGACCGGGTACCTCAAGAGATACCGCTTCGTGGCGTGGCCGGTGATCTCGACAGCGTCTTTGAACCCGTAGCCCTGGTAGAAGTCGTACTGCATGATGGGCGCTCCTTTCAGTGTCAGCACGTCCACGAACTTGCACTTCTTGTTTCCCAGCGGCTTGTCGAACCACTTCCGGGCGAACATGTCATCCAGAATCGCCTTGCGGACCGCGATGCCGGCGTCCTGCTTGTACCACCCGCAGTCGATGATCATCGTCCGGGGCAGGTCGGCCGCGAACAGCCCCAGCGGGTGAGCGGCGGCAGGAATACACTCCACAAAGCCCGCGGGCTTGCCGCTCCCGTCGTAGGCGATCACACCCACGGTGCCGTATTTCCCGATCATCTCCAGCAGCCACTGCCTCCTCGCCTCCCGACCCTCCTTGAAGTGCGGGTTCTTATCCAGGCCCGGCATGTTGCCGCAAATGCACATCAGGTCATCCACGTTTTTCTCGGTGATGTCTTCGAACTTGAAGTTCATAGTATCTTCATTCCCGGCCACGGTTTGACAGATGGTGGCCAATCCTGAAATAAGCTTTTGGGGATTAAAGCGTTGTGTGATAGTGGTCTGAAAGTAATATGCAAAGTATTGCAAAAAAGCTACAAGACACACCACAGAGGCACAGAGGTAAACGGCTCACCACAAAGGCACAGAGACCCACAGAGAACGGTTCACCACAGAGGCACAGAGAAACACAGAGAACGGTTCACCACAGAGGCACAGAGAAACACAGAGACGTAGAGAGCGATTTTATTATAGTAATGCCACACATAATCGTTTTTAAATCGTTCTCTGTGTATCTCTGTGAACCTCTGTGCCTCTGTGGTAACTAGTCGCCTATAGCTTATTCCGCCAGCCTCGCGGTAATCTCTTCCCCGGCCGCCTGGGCGGTTAGCAACCGGTCAACCAGATTCGACCCTTTGGGCACTTTGATCGAGGAGCCTTTGCCGATCGTGGCAGTAAATAGATATTTGCCGCCGGCGGAGACTTCCATGGTTTCCCCCATGTACCGTTCGGGGAAGTAGAGGACTACGTGTCTCTTGGTTTCCTCTACTTCGACCGGGATTTCCTGGCTTTTTTTCCGGGGTGCGGTAACGGGCGCTTCCTCCGGTTCTCCCCGTCTCGATTCCTCGTCCAGCGATCTCACGTCGATGTGGATGCCCAGGTCTTTTTCGATCCGCTTGATGGTGCTGCCGGCCTTCCCCAGCAGCCCGGCGATCTCCTTCTCCCGGACTTTGACGAGGGCGCTATTCTCTCCCTGCATCTCGACTTCTACGTAGCCCTTGACATATTTGCCGATGACTTTCTGGATCTCCCTGGACGCGAGTTTCATCGCTGCCTTTGGCGGCTTTTTCTCCGCCCCGACAGGCATGACTACGACCTGTTCGCCGTATGTGTAGATCTCGTATTCCGCACGGTTGGTCTCCATTTCCTTGACCAGGATGACAGGCCTGGCGAGGTCGGCTTCCTGCATGCCGGCGGGAACCTTGACGGTGAACGTCAGGTCGTAGACCTTCTCGATGGTGCCCTTATCGATGAAGACGACTGTATCCACGACCTGCGGGATTACACCCAGTTCTATGCGGCCTATGAAACGCTGGATGGCGTCGATGCCTCTGGTCGCGTGGACGACGCCGATCATGCCCACGCCGGCGAGGCGCATGTCGGAGAAGATGGAGAAGTCTGAGGTCTTGCGGAGCTCGTCGTAGATCGTGTAGTCCGGCCGGACCAGCAACAGGATGTCCGCTGTGTTTTCCATGTTCCCTTCCAGCGGCGCGTACTGGGTGATCGATTCGGGCAGCTGCAGGTCTCTGGGAGACTCCATTGTCTTGATAATGAAATCGTTGGACAGCAGGAACTCGGCGCATGCCTGTGCGAAAGTGGATTTGCCTGCGCCCGGTGGTCCGGAGATTAGGATGCCTCTGCGCTTTTCGATGAGCCGCTCTTTGAAGGTCTTGCTGAACGCGTAGTCTTCCAGATTAAGTTTAGCGATCGGCCTGACCACGGTGATCTCTGCCCCGTCTGAGAACGGAGGCATGGCGATTGCAATCCTCATTGAGCCAAGCTGGACTACTGTGGCGCCGCTCTTTTCCATCTCGATAAAGCCGTTGGGATCGTTCTTGGTGTGCTCCAGGATTTCGTGAGCCATGCGGATGATGTCCTTATCGCTAAGCTTACGATCGGAGATCTTCTCCAGACGCATTGTGCCTATGCTACCCCTCTTGGCCAGGGGCTCCACGTCGGCTTTCAGGTGCACGGACATGGTGTCGTCGGTGAAGTAGTCCATGATGGACAGCGGCTTCTTCTGCTCCTCCCGCTCCGGCTTCAGGTAGATGACGGGAATGCCGGTGGCCCGGGCCACGCTCGCCTGTACCTTGTCGCTGGTGATGAACTCGGCGTTGTGCTTGGCCGCAATACTGCGGATCATGTAGTCGATCTCTCCGCCCGGGGCAAGTTTCACCTGGTCCAGCGTCGGCCGGGGGCCGGTGAACTGGAGCTCGATTTCACCCGCAAGGTGCATGTCATGCAGCTTTCGCAGCTCTTCGAGGCCGTTGAACCCGATCTCGAGGCCCCTGTTAGCCTGAGATTCCAGCTCGGCCACGACTGCTTCAGGTACGATGATGATTGCGTCCCGGTACTCTCCCGACTCCACTTTTTTAGTGATGCTTCCGTTGATGATTGTGCTGGTGTCTGGGACCAGCTTTAGTCCAGTCATGCTAGCTCCCTGTGATCTTTGGCGTGTCACGCTTTAAAACATACTCTCAGTTCTTGTACACGTCGGCCGGTTCGAACGTTTTCTCCCCGACGACGTCCCCCTCGATGGTCCGGTAAAAGCAGGAGCGGTAGCCGGTGTGACACGCCCCCGTATCCTGCTCGACCAGGATCAGAAGGCAGTCCCGGTCACAGTCGATGCGCATCTCTTTGACGTGCTGGTAGTGGCCGGAGGTTTCTCCTTTCTTCCAGAGCTTGCCCCTGCTGCGGCTGAAATAGTGTGCGATGCCGGTGCTGCAGGTGAGGTCAAAGGCTTCCCGGTTCATGTATGCGAACATGAGGACCTCAAGCGTTTCGTAGTCCTGCACGATGACGGGCAGCAGCCCGTCCTTGAATTCCGGCTCTATCATAGTGGCATAATGTGCGCGAGAACGGATATAATTTATGTCGGCGCAACTGTGCCGGGCGCCTGAAAAACATGCTCTGTGTCAATGAGATGCGGCTACCGGGATTTCATCGTGACGAGCGCTAAGATCAGCACGTTGAACATCAGTGCCGCTGCCAGGCCGCCGAGAATGCCGTACCCCATGCCGAATACCAGGCCCATCTCGCCTTTCACCCCGACGCCTATGGTTATGAGGATGAAAGTGTCGAGAAAAACGAGCGCATTCATTAGCTTGAGTACTGGAGTTTGGTAGAGAATTTTATAGTTCATGGGGAAACCGGCTTTTACTGATAAGAGCTATTTTTCAAGTGTTGTTATTAATATGTATTCTTCCATATGCCGATTTATAAAACTGGAATTAGGAATAGAGTAGAAAAAGGGGGGCCGACAGTCATGCCGCTCTTCGGACTTGCCTGTGCTGAGATCTGGCTATGCCGATCGAAAGCTGGTCGCACATGACAGCCAGCTCTGAGAGTTGTTGCTCCCGGAGAGGCTGGCCAGGCCCGGTGGCTGCCACGAGTACCCCGATAGTGCTGCCGTCGGCGATCAGTGGTACGGCAGCCATGCTCCTGATGCTCCGGCTTTTCGCCAGCGGATCGAACGTGCGGACCGAAGCGCACCGGCGGTAGTCCTTGATAAGCACAGGACCCGCCTTATTGAAAGCCCTGCACTGCAGGGTGGGACTGTCAGCCTCGGGCACTTCCCGGCAGACTGGCAGCGGTGCCCCTGATACGTCCCCCTTCTGCACTTCCAGTGCCAGCTCGGTGCCGTCGTACAGGTACAGCCATGCCAGCTTAAGCCTGGCCGCATTAAGGATGATGTCCATAGATTCGTCGATCAGATCGCCTGTATGCTCGCTGTCCATCGTAGCCCGGCTCATCCGCAGCAAGGCATGAAGGACTGTAGCATCCCTGACGGTAATGATGAAACCGGTCTTCGAGCCCTTATCGTCGAATATTGGGGCAGCCAGAGCATTAATGGTTCTCCTGCGGCCGGACACGTCGATGGTCACGAAAGCCTCGGCTTCAGAGCCTGGCTTCTGCAGCCGGTTCAGGGAGAACAGTTTCCTCTTGAGAGGCATTCCGTTCACGTGCCGGGGGTTCAGCGTTCGTAGCACATCTGCCAGTAATCGCCCTTCCAGCATCTGCCTGTCCAGCCCCAGCAGCCCGGAAAGGGTGTTGTTGACAGTGACGATCAGGCCGTTAGCGTCGCATAAGGCCAGCCCGTGGGGCAGCATCGAGAGAATGTCTGCTGCATGTGCCCCCTGTAAAGCTGAAGCACTGTTGCCGGGCTCCAGGCTGCCCGATGTTGCGTTGAGGAGAGAGACAATGATAGCGTCAGATTCTTTCGATTCGCCAGAAACAGGCACACAGCAGAAGATGCGGCCGCTTTCCGGGCATGTCCCCCAGCTGGGGGTACCAGTAGCTACGGCTGACCGGAGCGCTTCTACGAGCCCTGCCGATGGGATGAGGTCTGTCAGCCGGGCACAGGCCAGATCAGCTTTGCCTGTTATCGCTGCGAAACTGCTGCTGGCATCGATCACCCGGTAGTCCCCCGGGTGGACTATGGCCACCGCTGATCCAGATTCTCTGATGCCGGAGAGGTCGGGAAGACGGCGGTCTGGCGGGATCAGCCGGGTGATACCGGAGGAGATAATGTCGCACAAGGCCTGGATGCATCCGGCATCCTCTTCGGTCAGCCTGCAGCCAGCATAAGCTGTGACTTCCAGCGCCCCGATACACCGGTCGCCAGGCTGCAGCCTGAAAAACTTCATATCCATCTCCCGGTCTGCAGGGCAGTCATCCAGCGCGTGCCGGGGTTTTTTCCTCACTCCCCCGTGTGGGAAAACCCGGGTGAGGGTTAGAGGAGCCCTGCCGTCAGCATAGATCGACAGCCTGGCGATCTTCAGGTTTAGCGGGTCTCCCAGCAAGTCCATGAAGCTCGTGGCCATCTCGTCGATATCCCTCGCCCGGGCCGCGATGCGAGCCGCTTCCCGGACAAGCTCAGACTCGGTGACATCGATGCAGGTCAGTAGTACGCCGACGGCTTTTCCCTCGCCGTACATAGTTGTGCCCTGCCACTCTACCGACCTGATCTTTCCATCCCGGGTGACGAGGTTACAGCGAGTGGTGAAACATGGCTCGATCGCATCTCCCCTGATCGACCTGCGTAGGCACTTTTTAAGGTCTCCTGAAACCACGATGTCGAAGATGCTCTTCCGCAGGGCATTTTCCCGGGAGTACCCGGAGATCTTGCGCGCTTTCTCGTTAAAGAACACGATGCGGAAACTGACATCGACTGCGATGGCTGCGACACCGAGGCGCTCGCAGGCTACCAGCTGGCTAAAAGTTTCTCTATGGCTGGACGGCCTGCTTCGTTCTGCAAGCATAGATGACCTCCTGATAGCTAAGTCATTAACATATTAAGTGTTAAATATATAAATTCGCTCGACGGATAATGAGCATTATCAGCTCAACCGCCACCATTACGGGCCATGCAAAGCCCTATTGCATAAACAGGGTGTAAGGGCCGCAGCTAATCGCGCTCTACTTGATGATGGGTGTGGTATTCTTCTTCATATAGAGGGCAAACTACTTTCAGCGCGGGCCGGTTTCATTAATATATGAGAAACTGGCCTTCAGATTTCGGCCTGATGGCACGTATGGTGCTCACGATGATTATACTGGGCGCCCTGTACCTCGGGTTCCTTGCATTTCTTTACTGGCTGGGCATCGATCCGACGATGATCATGATCATTGCTGCAGTAATGCTTGGCATCCAGTTCTTCTTTTCCGACAAGCTGGTGCTCATGAGCTCAGGGGCAAAGATCGTGACTCCCGAGCAGGCTCCTCAACTACATGCCGTTGTAGAGCAGCTATGCGCAGAGGCGGACATACCCAAGCCTAAAGTAGCGATCATGCCTACCGACATACCCAATGCTTTCGCGACGGGAAGAAGCCACCGAAAATCCGTGATCGCTGTCACTACTGGCCTGATGGAGCGGCTCAACCCTGACGAGGTCAAAGCAGTGCTGGCTCATGAGCTCAGCCACGTCAAGAACAGAGACGTGGCAGTGATGACTCTGGCGAGTTTCATTTCTACCGTGGCCTACTTTATCATGATGTCCTTCATGTTCGGAGGAGGCCGGGGCCAGAACCGCCGGGGAGCAGGCAGCTTTGTCCTTGTGTACATAGTCGCCCTGATTGTCTACGTGATCAGCCTGCTGCTGGTCAGGCTCCTGTCCCGGTACAGAGAGCTGGCCGCGGACAGGGGCTCGGCGATCATCACGGGCAGGCCACGGACCCTGATCAACGCGCTAACCAAGATCAGCGGCCAGATGCAGCACATCCCGAAAAAAGACCTACGCGCCGAGCAGGGCATGAACCAGTTCTTCATCATCCCCGCGATCAGCGGCCGCTCCATTGCAGAGCTGTTCTCCACTCACCCGAGCCTCGAGAGGCGTATCCGGGAACTGGAGCGCATGGAGCGTGCTATGAGGTCCTGATGGGCATTCTGGACTTTTTCAGGCTAAGGCGACCGGTGAGGAGCACAGAAGAGCTGGTGAAGCTGCGGAACGCTGCCGCGGCGATGAAGCAGGCAGGATTACGGTTCGCCGAAAAAGCCGGGATCTGCTACAGGACTTCCGACAGCTGTAGAGAGCTGATCCAGAGAATAGCCAGTCATCCGCACGACAGTGGCATTACTGCCAGGTGCAGCACTGTCGAAGATTCATATGGATGCGTCTGGATACTGCTCGACGGCAGCCTGGACAGAGTAATAGAATCAGCCAGGGCGGCTTTTGATGCAGTATCAGCCAATGCCTGCGGCCGGGACTTTTTGTGTGCTGCCTTCGCATACACGGCAGATGATAAAAAGGTGTACTGGATATTCAACTCCTACGGAAAGTTCTACCCATTCGTGCCTGTGGGCGAGGAAAGGGAGAATGATCTGGAGATCAGCCTGAAACGCGAGCTCGAAGACGTTTTACCGCTGGAGAAATCGTTAAGCCAGTGGTACCCTCTCTGGGGCCTGCCACTCTAGTCAGGTATGAGGCCTTCGCCGACGAAGAGCTTCCGGGCTTCCTCGAATGTCATGTCGGGGGGAGGCAGAATAAGGTCGGACTCCTTGACTGTGTAAGGGTCCATGGGCACGCCGTTCTTTTTCACCAGTTCGATCATCCGGTCGTAGCATATCCGAAACGCATCCCGGTCATTTCCGGCAATCGACTGGACGAGGGCGTTGTCCAGGGCGTTAATCTCGTCGTAGTACAGCGAGGGCACAATGTACTGGTTATCGTTGAGGATGCGGACGATCATAGTACTTCATCTCTGCTTTGAGCCTTTTCAGGGCACTGGCCACTGGTTCCATGTCCTGGTCCGGGATGTCAACATCGCCAGCGGGCAAGGCGTAGCCTGCCGCCAGCCTGCGGGCAGTTTCGCAGCTTATACGTGCTTCTGTCGCTTTAGCCTTTGCTCTGTCGATGGCATAGCGAACCGAGGTCAGCTCCTCGCCCATCCCCGCCATGGCCTCCCTCATGCGAATTGATGCAACATCGTGCGGCAGATGGCGGGTTTCGAGACTTTTACGCTCGTCACGGAACGCCTGTATTTTTAGTTTCAGCCTTGACAGCAGCCGGTCCAGCCTCACCCGCTCGGCAGTAATGGCATCTATTTTTGAACGCAGGAGGCCGATCTGCCTCGACATGAGCAGCCTGCGATAGATCAGCCCTGCAGCTTTTTTATCCTGCCCTTCCCGGACGGCATCAGCCGCCAGTTCGTCCTGCCTGTGCAGGCACTGGTTCAGACGGCTGGCCTGCACCAGCATTTCCGCTTTAAGAGACTCCTCACTCTCGACAGCCTCTTTCACCTCTGCCCGCAGGGTCTCATAGCTTTGAACAGAGTAATCCTGCGTGTCCGTTTGCCCTGCCGTCCACCGCTTCGATCTTGCCCGGATGCTGGCAGTGAGCCTGCTGAACAATC
This sequence comes from Methanocella arvoryzae MRE50, assembly GCF_000063445.1. NCBI lineage: Archaea > Methanobacteriati > Methanobacteriota > Methanomicrobia > Methanocellales > Methanocellaceae > Methanocella > Methanocella arvoryzae. Next base: position 2,685,970 of record NC_009464.1, on the reverse strand, counting down.
CCACTCAAATCCCGATTGATGGTATGCGTTGAGCCTATATACAGATTATCAGAAAAATATGCAGGTGTCGGGCAGCCGGAAGGCTACCATAGATCTCAGCATCCCGCCCTTATTTTAGCCCTTCCAGTATGCCGAACAGCTCGCCCACGTCATGTATGATATAGTCAGGCTTCGCAACGGCAGTATCCTTGTTCCCGTACTCGGTCATGACCAGGACACTTTTCATGCCGGCGTCGTTAGCCCCTTTGATGTCCCTGAGCGTGTCGTTGCCGAGGTAGATTGCCTCGGAAGGCTGTACTCCGAGCCTGCGCAGGCATTCGGCAAACAGCCGGACGTCGGGCTTGCGGTACCCGAACTCGGCAGATACAATTACGGCCTGGAAAAAATCGTAGATGCCCAGCATTTTCAGCTCCGGGTACGCGTGATCCTGCTGGGCGTCGGAGACGATACCCAGGGTATACTTGTTTTTCAGCTGGCTCAGCGTCTGATAGACGCCGCTGTAGAGCTTGACTCTCCGGGTCGACAGCGAACGCTGGAGCTTGATGATGTCGCTGACGATGGTGCTGCTGTTGATGTCCGGGCCAGTGTAGGCGTACTGGTTTTCGTACAGGATCTCGTACCAGATGCGCCGGTAGTCATGCTCGGGGTACTGCTCTTTATTGTACTTCTTCTGCAGTTCTTTCTTCTCGTAGAAGAACCACTTCAGCTCATCCGCCGATAAATATATGCCCTGGTACTTGAGGTACGAGGCCAGACGCTCGTAGATCTCCAGGTCATCCTCTCTGGTCTTGATGTCGATCAGAGTGGTATAGATGTCCGAGACTACGGCCTTTATTCCCACCCCTTATCCCTCTCCCCGTAGGGCACGTGCATCGGAACGCTGCGCTCCTTCAGCTGGCCAGTCTCGATGTACTCGACACGCTCTGCAATCTCAGTGATGTGGTCTCCGATCCTCTCCAGCGCCCGGGCAGCCATGATCAGGTAGATGATGTTAGTCGACCGCTCTGGCTCGTGGACGATCTCCCCCAGGCTGTTGTAGAATACGCTGCCGTAGAGCCTGTCAATCCCGAGATCGTTCTCGTAGACGGTCCTGAGGTTTCCCGAAGTTTTGCCGGAGTACAGGTCGATACACTTTTTCAGCATGCGCCCGGCGATCTCCGCCATCTTCATGATCTCCAGCGAGGTGCCGGAGACCGGCTTGTTGGCTACCGCCAGAGTGACCCGGGACACGGAGACCGAGTAATCGCCGATATGCTCCAGGTCCACGATCATCCGGTAGGTGCCAAGGACCACTCGTAAGTCTCTGCCCTCGAGCTTCCCCGCCAGAGCGTCGATGCATTCCCGGTCAATATCGAGCTTCAGCCGGTCAATTTCTGCGTCCCGATCAATCACCTTGCCCGCCAGATCAATATCTCGATCGGCCAGAGAGCGGACAGAGTCCTCGATAGACTGGCCCACCAGGCCAGCTATCTTCAGCGTGTCTGCCACAATGGATTTAACATCTATAAGTTGCTGCATGGGCACCGCCGGCGCCTGCCGGCAGAAGTATGTCAAGCCGCGAGGACAAAAGCCCGCCCCGAAATCGCGCAGGGAAAATTCTGCAGACGTAGTGGAAATGGGCGCAAAAAAATTAAGGGGCCGGCTGGTCTGTCAGGCCCGGCTCACCGATCTTCCGCTCTGTGGCCAGGTACACGTCAGCGACGACCAGCGCATCTATGAGCATGATGAAAAAGAGCACCCAGGGCATCGTGATGAGAAAGATGGCCAGAATCTGGAGCAGCGAGCCTATGCCGTAAACCAGTACCAGAGTGACCAGGAAGCCAAGAGGGTTCGAGGCCAGCACTTTGATCACACGTACGGGATTAAGGGCGCTGATCAGGCTACCCTCTGCAGCGTAGATGGTCAGGGAAATGAAGAAGGTGAAAAACAGGACGTTGGCGACAATCGCGAACAGGGCGACGAACAGGAACATGAAGGCTATGAAGGCTATGAATCCGAAGCCTGTCGGGCTTGAAGGCAGGAATACGATGGGTGTGAAGAGAAGGGCGAACATCAGCCCAAAGCAGATCATGTACACTATGGCCATCACGAGGAAGGCGAAGGCATCGGACAGCAGCTTCACTGGCTCCCCAAAGAAACCTGGCATCCTTAGGCTGCCCGTACGCCTGTCTCGCAGGCAGCGGATGATGTAGCCCCCGGGCAGCGCCACGCAGACCGGTATAAGTACGAATAGCAGCCCGAACAGGGCGAGGAATAGGTATTCGTTACCTTCGAAGAGCTCCGCTGCGATGATGAGGAAGAAATACGCCACGAGTGGTGGTATGAAGAAGAGGCCGCCGATGAACAGCGAGAGAATGTTGGAAAGGCTGTACTTGAGAGTGACTTCAAGAGGAGTTGCGAAGATGGCCATCGAGAAGTATTATGGCTCAGACATATAAAAAGATAAGTTAGAGGTGGGAGGGATGTTAAATTTCCCCCATCTCACACCACTTGCCCTTGCCTTCCCACATCCGAAGGACGAACGGGTAAGGGATCTGATCTTTCAGCTTGCCGTAAATGGACTCACAGAGGTTCTCCACGCTGGGGAACTCCACGATCTCGTTCAGGCACCTGTGATCGTACTCGCTCAGCACTTTCCGCAGGACTGTCTTCATGTCGTAGAAGTCCATGACCATGCCGGAGCCCTTCTTTTCTCCGCTGATGATAAACTCAACCTTGTAAGTGTGCCCGTGCATGCAGCCGCAGGTGGTGTGCCCGGGCAGGTAATGCGCGCTATCAATGTACTCAATAACACCTAATCTCATCTATAAACACCCCCACATTCTGTGGGTCTGTGGAATTACTCTGACATCCTCAACTACGTCCATGGCAGCCGTCTGCAGATCCAGGACGAACTTCGGCGATACCTGGCCGACAGGGCCGACAGGGGTTACCGGCTGCAGCACCAGCGCTGAAATGGTCCCCTTGATCTGGTCAAGCGCGTGCATCAGGTCCTCTTTTTCCAGGTCCGGGGTAACGATGATCTTGCAGAAGCAGTCCCGGAAGCTGGTTCTCCTGAGGATACTGAAAGACCTGGCCGTGGCGTTGAAGTACTTCTCGTACTGGTTTTTGAAATCGCAGTGGGCTTTCAGCTTGAAGTCGCCCGAGACGATCTTGACTACGTCCTTGACATCCTTCGCGCCTTCGGGAAGAGTCATGTTAGTCTCAAGGTACAGGGGATACTTGGCTCCTTTGAGCTCCTTGATGAAGCTGCCATAAAGGAGAGGTTCCCCACCGGTCAGCGAGATCGAGTGGATCTTCGGGTCCCGCTCCGCGATGGTCAGCAAGCGGCCCGGAGTAATGGGGTTTTCTTCTTCAGCGAAGTCTCCCGAGCCGGGAGTCTTCTCGACCATGCACTTCTTGTTGCTGTCCCAGTCCTTCGCAGTATCGCAGTACAGGCATTCCAGGTTACACTTCGGGAACCGGACGAACGCCTGGCGGTAACCAACGTAAGGGCCTTCACCCTGCACGCTGACGAAGATTTCCCTCACCGGCGCCTTCACGAAAACGCCCCCAGAGGCCGGGACTTACGCATATCCCGCTGGATATCATCATGTTCTGCAGCGTACCGGCTGCCGATCTCAGCCATCAGCTCCTCGGGATCTGTGACACCTGCCTTTTCGAGGCTGCCCCACTCCTCGCACCGGACGTTGATGCCGAAGTGGATCTTCATGCTGACCGCGCTTGCCGAGGCTATGGAGATAGACGCCTTCTCACCGCCGAAGTACAGGTCATCGCCCGACCTCGTCGCGAACACTTTCCTGTCACGCAGCGCTTCTCCTGCGATGCAGGACAGCAGCCTCTGGCGGGTATAGGCCAGGGCTATGGACGTAGAGTCGAAGTGCTCCACGATGAAGTGGATCATGTCCGGGGAGGAAATCTTTTCGTCGTTCAGCTTGTCCTCCAGGTCGATCATGTGGCCGGGGGTCACGTCGCATGGGCCCCTGAAGCACACGATGCTGTCTTCCTGTGCTTTGTACACTGTGTAAGCCCACAGCGAGCTTATCTGGCTGCCGTCGTACTCGATGGGGCGATCGGCAATAATACACTTCATGGTTAAACGCCTCCCAGAGAAGGATCGGGCACTCCGGCCCGCTTGAAGGCCCTGGCCCGCCTCATACAACTCTCGCATTTGCCGCAGGGCTTCTCCCCTGCGAAATAGCAGCTCCAGCTTAAATCCAGCGGAGCTTCAATCCTGACACCTTCCCGGATGATCTCCTCCTTGTCGAAGTGAATCACCGGAGCTACTACCTGCACCTGCTTCTCGCAGGAGAGGGCCAAACTCTTGTTGACCGCGTCCACGTATGCCGGGGTATTGTCCGGGAAGGTAGCGCCCTCTTCCGCGTTGAAGCCGCAGACGATCCGGTTATACCCGTAAGCATCCCCGAACGCTGCGGCGATGTTGATGAACGCGCCGTTACGATTGGGAACCCATACCAGGTGGGCGGTCTCCAGTGCCCTGCCCTTGATCTCGTCCAGCTCTGCCTCCGTCGGCTCAGGCACCTCAGCCTGCCGGCTGACCAGCGCAGTTCTCGTAATCTGTTTAAGCCACGGGAGCTCGATCACTTCGTGCCTGACGTGGTACCTGGCACAGATTTGCCTCGCCATCTCAATCTCCTTAGAAGCGGCCCGCTGGCCGTAATCAAAGGTGATGGCGAGAGCGACGCCATGCTCGTCGTGCTCTTTCTTGAACGCTACGACAGAGTCCAGGCCACTGGATAACAAAGCGATAGACTTCAGTTCTTAGCCCCCTTTTTGCGGCCCCGCCGCTCGTCGATCTCGTCCAGCGCATCCAGCAGCCGCCTGATGGCAGCCCGGACGGCGTCCGACTGGCTGACGTACTTTTTGTCCTCGCCCACGTGAGCCATCAGATCGTCTAAAAGCTCCTGCGGGATGTCTACGGAAATCTTAGGCATGATATTACCCGGGTGGTACTCCAGTAATACTACAGTATTATTTATACTCTTCGTCCAGTGATAGATTAGCGTTCCAGAAATAAAAAGGATGAGCGCGTATTAATGCACGGTTTCCCGGAGTCCGGAGAGTAAGAGGCCACCCTGACGGGGTGTCAGGAGAAAGGCTTTATGTTCCCGGGCTCAGGGAAGTAGCATGGGGTACAAGGTGGGCTCGATAGCAATAGCCACACTTTCGTTAGCTGCAGTGCTGATAGCGGCCAACTTCTGCTACGGACTGATTCATGAGAGCGCTCACGCTGTCGCAGTCAAAGCGCTGGGAGGCGAGGTCTTCGCGCTCTACGTCAATCCGATCGGGCTGGACGCGTACATGGAGCATTCGCCCGTTGCCGGCACCGGATATATCGCGCTGGAACTGGCCGGACTATGTGCTACGACAGTTGCCGCAGTAATCATTGCCATGGCAGGAAAAGAAGCAGTGCCCGCATTTTTCGCCCTGCGAACAACTATCTACTCGATGAACTACTCGCCGGGCACAGATATGGCAAACTTGCAGGCGGCCCTCGGAAGCGACGCGTTCCTGATCTCGATCGTGCTGGTGACCGTCAACGCCCTCGCACTGGCCATTGCACTCAGGGGGCGCTACGCGCCACTCACAGGTCTTTTCTCATCTTTATGGCGTGGATCCCCTCAGCGTAATAGTGGGGAATAATGTGCTTATTTTCGAAGCCTAGCTTGTGATAAAGAGCAATGGCGCAGTCGTTGTCTTCCCGGACCTCTAAAAAACATTTTTCGCAGCCGGAAGCCTTGAACCGCTCCAGCAGCGCCCTGGTCAGCTCGGTGCCGGTGCCTTTGCCCCTGAAACCCGTGTCCACGTCCAGGGTATAAATCCGGCCGTAGGTGCCGTATCTGTTCCGGTTGATGATGCCGATGATGAAGCCCGCGAACTTGCCATCGATCTCCGCTGCCAGAGATATCCCGGTCGGCGTCGTCACCAGGTACCTCAGCTGAAACTTGGAAAATGCTTCTATGTCGAAACACATGCGCTCAAGGCGCTGCATTTCGGCCAGATCTTTCAGGCCCGCTTCCCGAATTTTGACTGAAGAGGACCTGGTATTCTGCTGCATAAAATCACTTGACGTAATGAAGCATAGCGGTTCCATTAGAAAATAGTTTCCGGTGAACGCAAAGTTTAATGAACCTCAAGCATCTATAATGGTCACACAATCGCAGACATGTCTTACTGAGGGAATCCGATGATAAAGAAGCTTTCCAGCCTGGGCTCGCTTGAGGAGGTCTTTAAGCGCAGGACCAGCATCGAGTCGGCCATGGAGTCGGCGAAGAGGATAGTCGACGACGTGAAAGTCAACGGCGATACAGCCGTCAGAAAGTACACGAAGCAGTTCGACGGCGTCGACCTCGACTCCTTTGCTCTTACCGAAGCAGAGATCGACAGCGCCTTCGAGCTCATCGACTATGAGACGCTGGAGCACCTCCAGCATGCCCTCGACAACATCGAGACATTCCACTCGCTGCAGATGCCCCAGTCGGACATGTGGCTCACCGAAGTCAGCCCCGGCATCCGCCTCGGGCAGAAATATACGGCACTGGCCAGCGCCGGAGCCTACGTGCCCGGCGGCACCGGGTCTTACCCGTCTTCCGCCCTCATGCTCATCATCCCGGCCAAGGTCGCAGGTGTGCCGGAAGTCGTCGCCTGCACCCCGCCGAGGAAGGATGGCACAATACACCCGCTGACAATCACCGCAATCGCCATGGCAGGCGCTGACGAGATCTACCGGGTGGGCGGAGTACAGGCAATTGCCGCGATGGCCTTCGGTACCGAGAGCGTCCGCAAGGTGGACAAGATCGTCGGCCCGGGCAACGCCTACGTGACAGCGGCGAAGATGTACGTGAGGGGAGCCGCAGAGATCGACATGCCTGCAGGGCCGAGCGAGATCGTCGTTATCGCCGACGAGACCGGCAACCCGGTGCTGATCGCTTCGGACATGATCGCCCAGATGGAGCACGACGTGAACTCCCTGGCAGTATTGATCACGCCGTCAGAGGCGCTGGCGAAAGCCGTGGACTCGGAGATAAAGCTGCAGACTTCGAGCGCCCTGAGGAAGCAGATCATCGAGAAAGCCGGCTACGTCATTTATGTCACCGATGATCTTGTGGCGGCGGCAGCCGCCTGCAACGAGATCGCCCCTGAGCACGTCGAGATCATGGTCGCAAACCCAATGCCCGTGTTGAACGGAGTAAGGAACGCCGGCACAATCTACGTCGGGGAATACGCCCCGGTGGCTGCGGGCGATTACGCCAGCGGAGCCAACCACGTGCTGCCGACCGGCGGGTACGCGAAGACCTTCTCGGGCATGAACGTGATGCAGTTCCTCAAGACTACCAGCGTTCAGTACATTGAGAAGGAGGGCCTGGAGAACATCCGGGATATAATCGTCGCCCTCGCGAACATTGAGGGCTTTGACGCTCACGCAAAATCAGTCATGAAGAGGTTTAGCTAGAGGTTATCACATGAAGAGGACGCATTATTCCAAGGACATCACGCCGGAGATGAACGGCGACGCCGTCATCGTGAGCGGGTGGGTTCACGAGATCAGGGACTTCGGTGGCCTGGCCTTCCTGATTTTAAGAGACAGGGCTGGCCTGGTACAGGTCACCATGCCCAAGAAGAAGGTGCCCAAAGAGATCATCGACACGGTCAAGGGCTTGAGCAGGGAATCCGTAGTATCCATAGGCGGCACAGTCAAGGCAGAGGCCAAGGCACCCAACGGCTACGAGCTGATACCCACGGAAATCGAGGTACTCTCGATCGCCGAGACCCCTCTGCCTCTGGACCCGACGGGCAAAGTGCCTGCCGAGCTGGACACCAGGCTCGACGCCAGATTCATGGACATCCGCAGCCCCGAAGTAACGGCGATATTCACCATCAGGGCTCATATGATCAAGGCCGTCAGGGACTTCCTGTCCGCTAACGGCTGCCTGGAGATCGCCACGCCCAAGATCGTCGCCACTGCCACCGAGGGCGGCACGGCGCTGTTCCCGATCTCTTATTTCGACAGGGAGGCTTTCCTGAACCAGAGCCCGCAGCTCTACAAGCAGATGATGATGGCCGCCGGCATGGACCGGGTGTACGAGATCGGCCCCATCTTCAGGGCAGAGGAGCACGCGACCAGGAAGCACCTGAACGAAGCCACGTCCATCGATGTGGAGCTCTCGTTCGCCACGCATGAGGACGCCATGATCCTGCTGGAGAACACCATCGCCTACGTGTACAACTATGTAAAGGAGCACTGCGCCAGCCAGCTTAAAGTGTTAAACATCGACCTACAGGTGCCAAAGACACCATTCAGGCGGGTGCCGTACACCGAGGCCGTCGAAATCGCGAAGACCAGCCCGGAGTGCGCCCACTTAGAGCTGGGCGACGACCTGGATACTGCAGCAGAGCACGTGATCGGCGAGACCATCGGCGAACACTACTTCATCGTGGACTGGCCGACCAACATCAGGGCATTCTACTCCCAGGCCTACGACGATAGGCCGGAAGTCTGCAAGGCCTTTGACCTCATGCACCCGCGCATGGAATTGTCGTCGGGCGCCCAGCGTGAGCACCGGGTCGACAAACTGATAAAGAACTTAGAGGACCGGGACCTGAACCCGGACAGCTTCAAGTTCTACCTGGACTCCTTCAGGTACGGCATGCCCCCACACGCAGGCTGGGGCCTGGGTGCAGAACGTCTGCTCCAGACGATGCTCAACCTGAACAACGTCAGGGAAGCAGTCCTGTTCCCGAGAGACAGGGTCAGGATCACCCCCTGATCCCCTTTTTCACTTTTCTATTTCAGCTTGCAAAACGAACGCTGCGCTGTGCTATTCCTGATTGCTAACGTGTGGTGAGACTGCAAAACAAACGCTGCGCTGTGCTATTCCTCACAGATTCCACGGATTACGACAGAATCCACAGATTCCTACTCGATAGCACAGATGACGCAGAATCTGATGATTCTGACGGATTTCACAGATAAACAAAAAATAATCTGATTAAGTACTCTTATGATTGCTATCATTGATCTAATAGTATTAGCGTATTTCTTCTGTGATATCGAGTAGTAATCTGTGGATTCAGCAGAGAAATCTGTGGAATCAATCAGAATCTGTGGCATCTGTGAGGATTAGCACAGCGCAGCGTTCGTCTTGCTATCTCGGGAGCCAGTGCAATCACGCGGGGCACAGCGCAGCGTTCGTCATCCTTCACTAGAGTATACGCAAGAGCTATACACCATACAATTTGATCGGGCATCAGTTAAAAAAGTTTCAGTAACGACTGTATATGAAACACTGCAAGATAATTCTATAATAAGAACTTCTTCCGGACCGTCGATGCATCCCACCGGTTCCCGTGGCCGGGATAGATGTACCTGGATCCGCTATCCAGCACCTTTTTGAGCCCGGCACCGATCAGCTCCGGGGATTCGGCGAAGGGTGGCATCCCCGGCCTGTTTTTGAATACCAGCGCCGCAAGATTGTCGCCGACAGCGCAGCTACCGTCGGATGCGAGCACGGCAAGCGATCCTATAGTGTGGCCCGGCATAGTGAGGACTCTGGCATCTATACCATAAGAGCTCAAGTCCATATCCTCTTTGACGATTACGTCGACCTTGCAGGGGGTCACCTTTGCCCCGGTGAAGAGCCCGATCATCCTCCCGGCCAGGCTGATAGGCACGACTGGGGCACTTTCACCCTTCTCGATATAGCTGGCGTCGGGCCAGCCGGCCATAACCGGAACGTGGAGAGCATCTTTCAGGGCGCTCAGGCTGCCGTAGTGATCGCCGTGGCCGTGGGTGAGGATGATGAGCTTTACCTGATCCCTTGCGATGCCATCAGCCTCCAGCGCGGCAAAGATCTTTTTCTCGTGCCCCGGCAGGCCGGCATCGATGATGGCTACAGCTTTGTCGTCTTTCAGAAGGTATGCATTTGTGAAGCTGTTTCCGGTGGACAGGATGGTGGAGGCCATGCGGGAAAATTATCAGTCAAAGTTATATAAAGATATTCTGAGCAATCGCCTAATTAAAAATGGATTTTCAGGTAGAGGCTATGAAAAATTGAAAGTTGGCCCGGTATAGGTCGAAAATACCGCCAAGTCCGCCAAGGTGCCAAGTACGCCAAGATAACAATTTTTCATGGAACGCCAAACTATAATTAGTGATCGGCGTGGTTCCGATAGAAAAAGTCCCTGGCACCCAATGAAAAAATTAGCTCTTGGCGAGCTTGGCCTCTTGGCGGACTTGGCGGTATTTTCGACTCATACCAATGAAAATTTTTCATGCAACTGATCCGCCGCAGGAGTCGGTATCGCTGTAATCAGCCACTGTCAGTGCCTCAGAGTATGCCTGTACCACAGCCGGTCGAAAATTATGCCGCCCCGGTAGTCTATCCTGTATATGCGATGGTACGGGATTACAGCGCCGGACTCCAGCTCCAGACCGAAGGCCCCTATTTCCTTGATCTCGTCACCGTTCACCGTAGCCGAGTCCCCGGGGCTGCCCCGGCTCACATAGTAGATGGTTGCATCTGAGAGGCTTTCGCCGGCCTTCCATTTGAGCCTGTTCAATACATCCCGCGGGCTTACATGCATCATCTATAAGATATGATGAAAGGACAGATTATAATTTAGTCCGGGAAGCCCCGGGAATTTCCTGTGCTTCTGCGTGCAGGTAAAACTTTAATATTTGAATATTGATCATCCAGCTATGCGCCTCCTCGAAGATGTCAAGACTATCTTCCGCAAGGACTGGAAACTGTTCCTGATCATCAATGCCATATACTTTGGCGCCATTCTCCTCGGAGCCCTGATCGCTCTCGCATACCCCGACCTGCAGATATCTTTGATAGCGGCTACCAGCCAGACCTACGGCTCGGCAGGCCCGCTCTCCATAGTCGGAGACGCTTACCTTTCAGGCAATATCATCATAGCAGCAGCAATTACGTTCGTGGTTAACTTCTTCTTCGGGACCGTCGGCATGATCATCATACCCTCGCTGATCCTGCCATTTTGGGCACTGCTCTTCTGCGCTTACAGGGCTCTGCTATGGGGCATCATGCTGGTCGTGCCCGTTCCAGGCATTATGCCGCTGAGCGTTCTGGCACCCCACTACCTGACGCTCCTGCTGGAAGGGGAGGCCTACGTCGTAGCGATGTTTGCCTGCACCAGAGGGCTGATTGCGCTGCTGAAGCCGCAGTCGTTCGGAACCGATTCCCGGCTGCAGGCATACAAGAAGGCGATCATAGACATCGGCAAGCTGCTGATCGTGGTGGCGTTGCTGCTCGGCGTAGCGGCAGTCTATGAGGCGGCAGAAGTCATACTGGTGGCAGGCACCGCCGGCGGCGCCACTCAGGGTGGCCAGTTCGGTTTCTACGACGAGGAGTTCGGGGCTAATTCCAGCTACTCCAACTGGACACAGACAATCCCTGGCAACTCGTCAGCATGGACAAGCTTTGGCCTGAGCACCGGGAAGCTGACCAGGATGCACTTCGAGAGTTACGGTACTCCGATCGACGTCATGATCATGGATAAGAACAACTTCACCGCGTATAATTCTGGCACCGCAGGGTGGAGCGCCTACGTGACAAAGGAAGACGCCGTCAACGAAACCTTCGACTTCATCCCTCCGCACGATGACGTATACTGGATTGTCATGAATAACGACGGGCCGGAAGATGTGAAGATACGCATGCAGCTCAGGTATAAACTATAGGCGAGCCATATAGTTGTCAGCGTGGACGTGTTCGAGGAATCGCAAGCAAGGGCAGGGCCCGGTCACTATATACTGTAGAGTCCTGAGACCCGACGCAAACCTGCATTTCAGCCCGTGTTCATAAGTATAGCATGCCCACATTTTATCCCCGCTATTGCCGAAACCTCACCGGGGATAATGATGTGCAGTATAAGAATACGTCACCTTACAATTGCCGTGCTGGCGGCAATAGCCATCTTAAGCCTGGTCATGCCGGCTGCGGCGTTGAACCCTCAGCCTTTACCGCCGGGCGTATACGGTAATTACCAGCAGTACTACCAGACAAATCCCGCGTACTCTACGAATGTGATCGGGCAGCAGCCGGTCGGTTACACGGTACAGCCTCAGTTCTCGGCGCAGCCTCTGGTGTCCCAGTACCAGCCATACCAGTACGGATCTCTGCAGACATCGCCTTCGGACGTCATGCTGAATCCGCAGCCGCTGCCGCCGCGTGACCTGAGCCGGTATCCAGCGTATTATACCCAGTACCGGGCGCTTTAATAAATAAGGCCGGCTGTGCCGATTTCTTATTTCTTTTCAGCCATTACTTGATCTTTACGGGCGGTCCCGAGATGTAGATCGCAAACTCCTCGGCGGCTTCAACCCTGGTGCCCGGGGCGGTACCCCTGCTCAGCGAAATCCAGTAGCCTCTGGCATCGCTGTGGCCGTAGGCCTGGGTGACTCCGAACCAGGTCTTTAGGTCCGCTTTGACTGCTTCATAGTCGTCGGAAGTGTTCGCTACAAGTATTTCCGGGTAGTAGTACAGCTGGTTGTTTTTATAGTAGGCTATGATCCGGGATTCCAGGCCGACCGAGGTCGTCAGCGAGCACATGAGGACGCTGTAGTCCCTTGAATTGCCGCCGAGCGCCTGAGTCAGGGTGCTGGCTGGCAAGCCCTGGGAGGTCAGATCGTCAGTATAGTTCCACCGGGTATTCACAAACGTGTAGAGATCGTAGGCCTGCCTGATTTTGTTGGCCCCCGAGTTTGCGGCGATATGCTCGGCTGCAAAAGCGGACACTGCCGGACTATCTATGTTGATCAGGGGCTGAATCCGGAGCGCTTCTGTGGCTACGTTCTGAGGCTCGGAGACCGGTTCCGGGGCAGGCTCTGGCGTGGCCGTGACCTCAGGCTCTGCAGTGGGGAGGGGGGTGGGTTGCGGCACCGGTGTGGGCGCATAAAGCGAGGTGAGGCCATCGAATGCTTCAGGCTTTAGCACGTAGGCGCCGGCTATCGCTGCGATCAGGATGACGAGAATAAGCCCTATTGCGAGGGGGACCGTCATTGGTCGGGTTTTCCGGGGCTTACGTGCAAGAGGCTCAGCTTCAGGCGATTTCTCCTGCGCGCTAACAACAGGCTCGGCAGGGCTGGCCTTAACTTCGGGAGCGACAGGCTCCTGGCTCGGTTCAGGCTCAGTTATAGCGGGGGGTGCCGGCTCTTCTGGCGCGGGCTCTTCTGACGCAGGCTCTTTTGATGTAGGCTCTTCTTGCACAGGCACTTCTTGCACAAGCACTTCTGGCGCAGGGACTTCTTGCGCAGGCTCTTCTAACGCTGGCTCTTCTGCAACGACCTTTTCCTCTGTCCGGGGGACAAACACGTCTTCGGGCAGCTGCCTGCCGCTCCGGGGCGAGGCGTTGACCAGCCGGGAGATCTCTTTCTCCTCGTATGCGGGGTCGTTAGCCGGGATAGTCGGGAAATCCAGGTCAAGCTCGACATAGTACCGCACGGCCCCGCCTATCTCCGTAAGGACAGGATAGTATAGCCGTCCCTGCTCGTCCTTGAATATCTCCTTCTCGTTACAGTCTATGGCACCCTCGTAGAAGAACTCGCTGCCATCGCTGCCGACCAGCCGGAAGGCTTCAAGGCCGTTCTTCTTATACACTTTTGGCTCGAACAAGGTGTTACCCCGTAGTGGGTTCATATATCTCAGTCACCCTATTTTATCCTTGCCGTGCCCGGAATACCGATCTTAAAAAAAGGGCATGCTGCCCCTCCAAACTAAATTTCCAGCTTTTCCACCCTACACAGCGAGCCGGCGATGAAGATCACGATCCAGACGACCGTTGCAAGGATCGGCATTGCTATCTCGGCCGTCAACGGCGTACCGAGAGATACTGCTGTGGCTATGTCGACGAGCTTCCAGGGGGTGAAGTAGGCCGACTGGCTAAAGAACATCGGCACAAGGCCGCCAAGCATGAAGAAGCCGATCGCGGAGCCGAGGACCAGGCCCCGGGAAGTCGTAACTGTGCCGAGCAGGAGGAGCAGCGCCATGTAAAACATACATGCCAGCCAGATCAGCGCGAGGCCCCCGATGAAGGGCAGCAGGGCTATCGTGCTGCCATGGAAGAGAGAGATGACTGTGTAGGACAGCGCACCCTGCAGGAGTACCATGATCACGGTCATGCCGATCGTGCTGGCGATCAGCTTGGCGATGACGAACGCTTTTCTGGACAGTGGCTTTGACAGCAGCCATTCGATTGTGCCGGAATCTCGCTCTTTGATGATGGCGTCGTGGGTGAGAATGATGACTCCGAAGACCATGGCAAACCCGGCGATGCTGAAGAAGAGCTCTGAGCCGAGAACTGCCAGGCTGCCCATGTCCTGGATCTCAGTCTCGTCAGGCGGCGCCACGTGGGTCACGATATAGAGGGTGGCGGCCAGAAGGCCGGTGACGACGACGGTCCAGACGAACATCTGGATCAGCCATCTTTTGTCGCCCCACCAGAGGCGGTTTTCTTTCTTCAGCATGTTGGCCAGCCCAAGGGTCCAGCCTGAACCGGTTACCGGCTGCATTGTTTCAGGCATTGCACTTTTCCTCCTGCACAAATCTCATGAAAACGTCTTCCAGGTCGTATCGTTCCCTGCTGAACTCTTTGACAGCTATAGTTTCATCCCGCAACAGCAGGCGTAACAGTTGTCTTTCTGCCGCTTTCTCGTCCGTGATCGTCAGGTTCCACACAGAGTGCCCGTTGTCTGTCGTCGAGGTCACAGAGGAGATCCACGGCTGAGTGGTAAGAGTAGAACGGATGCCGGCTGGGTTGCCAGCCAGCACCAGCTTGTACACTACTCCTTCCCGGGCGGTGAGCAGGTCTTCGATCGGCGCCATGGCGATAAGCGTACCCTTGTTCAGGATGGCCACGGTATCGCTGACTCGCTGCACGTCGTCGAGGATGTGGGTGGAGTAGAAGATAGTAGTCCGGTTTTTCAGGCTACGCATGACCTCCAGAACATCCCTCCTGCCCATCGGGTCGAGCGATGCTGCAGGCTCGTCAAGGATGAGCAGGTCGGGATTGTTGATCTGCGCCTGCGCGATGCCCAGGCGCTGCAACTCGCCGCCGGAGAAGCCCTTGATCTTGCGATCGGCTTTATCATCCAGCCCGGTCATCCGCAGAGTTTCGTCGACGCGCCGCTCGACCAGTTCGGCAGGACCTTTGTAGAAAAAGCCCGCCGTGAACCTGAGAGTTTCCCTGGCAGTCATGTAGTCGTAATACCGGGGATTCTGGGGCAGGTAGCCGATTCGCCTGCGGATCTCCGCGCTATCCCGGGCGATGTCCAGCCCGAAGACGGTGCCGCTGCCAGCAGTAGGCTTGATCAGCCCGAGCAGCAGCTTGATGGTCGTACTTTTGCCAGCGCCGTTAGGCCCGAGGAAGCCGAAGATCGAGTTCCTGGGCACCTTTAGATCCAGTGACTTCAACACTGGCCTGCCGTTGTAAGATTTTGTGAGGCCCCTCGTGCAGATCACGAGGTCTTTGTCCGAATTCATGTAAGTCGCTCCCTTATGAGTGTTATGGATTTCGATATATGAACAATCAATAGGTATTGTTAATCTATATGCATATAGTTTGATTATGTACCTATTGTACATAGGTACATAGCAGCAATCAGTATATAAAAGTTTTCAGGGGGTCAAGTGACAATGAAAAGAAACAGTGGAGATAGCGTTCGCTGGCAGAATGCAGAGGTTTAAGGAGGCGCTGGAGGTAAAAAGGTTAAAGGCTTGAAGCAGTCTGAAAAAGAAAAAAAGAAAACGGTTATTAGCTCACGTACATGTTCCCGTAAGGCCTCGACGATTTTGGCACCAGCTTGATGAACGGCTTGCTCATGACCTTGCCGTAGTCGAAATTGAAGTGCTGGCAGTACTCTCTGATCAGCGGCTCTAGCAAGGCGATGTCTGAAACGTCCAGTTCGACTTTTTTGACGTCCCTGGCGAGGTAGCGGTCCTCGATGTCGCCCCGGATGTAGATGGCGCCGCCGTGCATGCCTGAGCCTACGTAGTCGCCCGCAATCGGATTGCCGTCAGAGTCGTTCAGCCCCAGCAGGACCATGACACCACCGGCCATGTACTCGCCGAAGAAGTTGGAGGCGTTGCCGCCGATGACGATGTAGGGCACGTTGTCCTGGTAGGCTTTCATGTGGATGCCTACCCGGTATCCCACGTCGCCCTGGACAAAGATCTTGCCGCCCCTCATGGCATAGCCGATCACATCGCCGGCGTGGCCATGGATGATGACTTTACCCGAGTTCATGATGTTGCCGATGCTGTCCTGGCCGTTGCAGTGGACCTCGATCTCGGGGCCGTCCATGAAGGCGGCCATGTCATTGCCCGGAATGCCGTAGATGTCGATCTTGATATTGCCCCGCAGGCCATCGCCGATGAACTTCTGGCCGCAGACGTTCTCCAGGACCAGAGCTTTTTCGCCCTGCCCGGCGAGCTCGTGGATCCGCTCGTTCAGTTCCTTATAGTGCATCTCGTGTGCGTCTATTTTGACCATGTTATCTCCCCGCAGGCTTTATTCCAAGTATATTCAGCGTCTTTTCGTCCAGGCCGATGCCTCTGAGACGTTCTCTGCTGCCCCGGAGGCTCTCGATTGAATTCACTCCGAGAGCGCCGAGCACTTCCTCCATCTCATGGCCCCAGGCGTGGATCAGGTTAGTCAGGCGCTGCGCACCCTCCTCAGGGTCCAGCCGGGCCGTTAGTTTCGGGTTCTGGGTCGCTATGCCCCACGAGCACTTGCCCGTGTTGCACTTCTGGCAGACCCTGCAGCCCAGTGCCACCAGCGCCGACGTACCTATAACCACTGCGTCCGCGCCCAGCGCGATCGCCTTGATCATGTCGGCGCTCTGCCTGATGCCGCCGCCGCAGAGGATCGAGGCCTGGTTGCGGATGCCTTCCTGCCTCAGCCGGTCATCGACTGCCGCGATGGCCAGCTCAACCGGTATGCCGACGTTGTCCCTGATGATACGGGGTGCTGCGCCGGTGCCGCCCCGGAAGCCGTCGATTGTCACGAAGTCGGCTCCGGCACGGACGATGCCGCTGCAGATGGCGGCGATGTTGTGGACGGCCGCGACTTTGACACCTACAGGTTTTTTGTACCGTGAAGCCTCCTTCAGCGCGAAGATGAGCTGTCCGAGGTCCTCGATCGAATAGATGTCGTGGTGCGGGGCCGGAGACAGCGCGTCCGTACCCTTAGGGATCATCCGGGTACGGGAGATGTCTTCGCTGACCTTCTCGCCCGGCAGGTGCCCGCCGATGCCCGGCTTGGCCCCCTGGCCGATCTTGATCTCGATGGCAGCGCCGTCATTGAGGTACTCGGCGTGGACGCCGAATCTGCCGGAAGCGCACTGGACGATTACGCTGTTCCTGTGCTGGTATAGATCCTGGTGCAGCCCGCCTTCGCCGGTGTTCATAAGGATGCCTGTGCGCTCGGCCGCCAGCATCAGGGACTTGTGGACGTTGTAGCTGACCGAGCCGTATGACATGCCGCCGAACACTATCGGAAAGTCCAGCTTCAGGTTCTGGGCCATCTCAGTCCTGAGCCTGGGCAGGCCTGCCTCTCCGTCGAACTCGAGCCAGGCAGGCTTTCGGCCGATGTAGGTCCGAAGCTCCATCGGCTCCCTCAGCGGGTCGATGGGCGGGTTGGTGACCTGGCATGCGTCGATGAGCATGTGGTCCCATAAGATGGGATACGGCTGGTCGCAGCCCATAGCTGTAAGCAGGATGCCGCCGGTCTCCGCCTGCTTGAGGATGTTCTTCCTGTGCTGGGCGGAGAAGTTGGCGTTGTATTTGTAGGCCAGCGCATTATCCTCGATGCGGATGGCGTGCTTCGGACACATGGTAGCGCAGCGATGGCAGGCCACGCACTTTGCGTCATCCGCGATGATCTCGTGATATTCCTTGCTGTAGGTCAGCGCTTCGAAGCCGCACTCGTCCACGCACCGCTTGCACCGGGCGCACTTCCGGTCGTTGATGTTGACCGTGAACTCGGGAGGAACCTGTGTTGCCATTATACCTCCTCCTCAAGCAGGCCGATGACCGGCGTACCGGCCTTCGGCGCCCAGACCTTGTCCGGCTCGGGCTCGATGATCCTGATGCCGGCCTCTTCCGAGGACATGTACAGGAAGTCGTCCTTCTCCGCGGCAATCATGGGCCGCAGCTTGATGCGGTCGTTGAGGCCGATCACGCCGCCCTTGAACCCGACGAGGATGGAGAACGGGCCGTTCATGAGCGCTCCGCTGTAGACCATCCGTAATGCCGTGTATGCCTGCCTCTCGGCCTCGGGCATGGCGTCGATGTCCTTCCAGAACGGCGGTGCCAGGGCAGCCGTAGCGACACGGATGGGCAGCTTGTGCCTCCTTACTAATAAGTCGAATAAGTATGCGATGACCTCGGTGTCGGTCATGAGCTCCATCTTGTAGCCGAACATCTCGAGGTAGCGCTTGTTGATGCCGTACGAGGAGATTTCGCCGTTGTGCACGACCGACCAGTCGAGGAGCGCCATCGGGTGTGCGCCGCCCCACCAGCCCGGGGTGTTCGTCGGGAACCTGCCGTGGGCAGTCCAGAGGTAGGCGTTGTAGTCTTCGAGCTTGAAGTAGTGGGCGATATCTTCCGGATAGCCCACTCCCTTGAAGCCGCCCATGTTCTTGCCGCTGGATGAAATGTATGCGCCGGCGACGTTCGAGTTGACGTGCATGACATGCCGGACTACATGATCCTCCTCGTCCGCGCTGTCGTCAGCAAAATTCCTTTCGCCCACCCGGACGAAGTAGCGCCAGAGCAGCGGGGCTTTACCGATATTTGCGGTCTTGCGGGTAGGGATCTTCTCGTCTTTCTCCACGACAAAGTACTGTGTCAGGTAGTCCTCCAGCTGTTCTTTGGCTTCCTCGTCGTCGAGCATCACATGGAACGCGTAGTAATCCTTATACCTGGGATAGATACCGTATGCTGCGAAGCCTCCGCCCAGGCCGTTGGACCGGTCATGCATGAGGGCGATCGACTTGATGATCTTAGTACCGTCGATGCGCTTGCCTTTCCGGTTAAAGATGCCGGAGATGGCGCATCCCGAAGGTATGTGTCCGAGATCACTTTCCTGCTTTAGCATAAGTAGCCCTCCTGCCTGTAATTATCCGGGTGTTGGTGGTTCCGTCCCATATGGTATTCAACTCGCTTCCGACTTCATGTATATATAATGTGTCTATGGTGGGAAATGCTATGTCTACTTTTAGTATATAAACTTTACTTGACTATAAGATGCGGGATTTCAAAAGGCAGGTGCTGGAAAATATGTAGAGCGGGCTGATGGACAGCAACTGAAAAAAAGAGAAATCGCCACAACAGTGGCGATCGGCTTAGATCTCGTCTTCTTTCTTCTCCGACACGAGCCGGGCGACCGCCACGACCGAGTCCTCCGGCCTCATCTTCATGACCCGGACGCCCTGAGTGTTCCTGCCTATTTCAGGAATGTCGGTGACGTTCATCCTCGTCATCATGCCCTCCTTGCTGGCGATGACGATCTGGTCGTCCGGCATGACGCTGATAACGGCCACAACAGCACCGTTTCGCAGAGTGGTCTTGATGTTGATCATGCCCTGGCCGCCCCGGTGGTGGGCGGTGTACTCCTCGATGGGGGTGCGCTTGCCGAACCCGTTCTCGCAGATGGTCAGGACCGACTGGCCGGGGCTGACGATTTCCATGGCAATGACTTTGTCGTTCTCTGTCAGGCGGATACCGATCACGCCCATGGCAGGCCTGCCCATGGTCCGGACCTCGCTTTCGGAGAACCGGTTGCACTTGCCGTTCCTGGTCGCGATCAGGACTTCCTGGCTGCCGTTCGTCATCTTGACCGAGATCAGCTCATCCCCGCTTTCGAGGCCGATGGCGATAATGCCCGTGGACCGGATGTTCTGGAACGCCGACAGGGCGGTCTTCTTGATGGTGCCTTCCCTGGTGCACATGACCAGGAAGTGCTGGTCGTCAAAGGTCTTGATCGGGATCATGGCGTTGATGGCCTCGCCGGGCTCGATGTTGATCAGATTGATGATCGCCTTGCCCCTTGCCTGTCGGCTGGCTGCCGGCGGGATCTCGTAGACCTTGAGCGAATAGACTTTGCCCTTGTTCGAGAAGAACAGGATGTTGTCGTGCGTCGAGGCCACGAATAAGTCGACGACAAAGTCCTCTTCCTTGGTCTCCATGCCGACGATGCCGACGCCGCCCCGGCGCTGGGTCCGGTAGGTGTCGACAGGCATCCTCTTGATGTAGCCGGTGTTGGAGATGGTGACGACCACGTTCTCGACCGGGATGAGGTCCTCGTCCACAATCTCGCCGGCAGACTCCACGATCTTGGTCCTCCGCTCGTCGCCGTACTTTGCTTTCATATCCAGCAGCTCGGCCTTGATGATGTCCAGCACCATCTGGGGGCTGGCCAGCACTTCGTTGAGGTGTGCGATCTCCTTAATCAGGTCTGCCCGCTCATCGTCGATCTTCTGCCGCTCCAGCGCAGTCAGCCTCGCCAGCCGCATGTCGAGGATGGCCCTGGACTGCTCGTCGGACAGGCCGTACTTCTCCATGAGGGTGGCCTTCGCTTCGTCGGCGTTGGCGGAGCCCCTGATGATCCGGACGAAGTCGTCGATGTTGGTCAGCGCTATCAGCAGGCCGGCCAGGATGTGCTCTCTGGCCTGTGCTTTCTTTAATTCGAACTGGCTGCGCCTGGTGACTACTTCCTGCCTGTGCTTGATGAAGTAGCCGATCGTCTCCTTCAGGCTCAGCGTCATCGGGGTGTTGTCGACGAGGGCGATGTTGTTCACGCCGAAGGTCGACTCCATCTGGGTGTGCTTGAACAGCTGGTTCAGGATGACGTTCGCGTTGGCGGCCTTCTTGAGCTCGATGACGATGCGCATGCCGTCCCGGTCAGACTCGTCTCTCAGGTCAGAGATGCCCTCGATCTTCTTGTCTTTGACCAGATCTGCGATGCTTTCGATGAGCCTCGCCTTGTTGACCATGTAGGGGATCTCGGTGACGATGATGGACATCTTGCCGTTCTCGTCCACGATCTCGGCCTTCGCCCGCATCCTGATGCTGCCCCTGCCCGTGAGGTAGGCCTCCTTGATGCCTTCCTTGCCGTAGATGAAGCCGGCGGTCGGGAAGTCCGGGCCTTTCACGTAGTTGAGCAGCTCGATCGGCTCGATCTCCGGGTTGTCGATGACTGCGATGGTGCCGTCCACGATCTCGCCCAGGTTATGGGGCGGGATGTTGGTCGCCATGCCTACCGCAATACCGGACGAGCCGTTGATCAGCAGGTTGGGCAGCCTGGCAGGTAAGACGACAGGCTCTTTCAGGGTTTCGTCGAAGTTGGGGGCGAAATCTACGGTTTCCTTGTCGAGGTCGGCGAGGATCTCTTCGGCGATCCGCTCCAGCCGGACTTCGGTGTAACGCATGGCCGCAGCCCCGTCGCCGTCGATGCTGCCGAAGTTGCCCTGGCCGTCGACCAGCGTGTAGCGCAAGGAGAAGTCCTGCGCCATCCTGACTATAGTATCATAGATCGCCGCGTCGCCGTGGGGGTGGTACTTACCCATGACGTCGCCCACTACTCTCGCGGACTTCTTGTAGGGCTTGTCGTGGGTGTTGCCCAGCTCGTACATGCCGTAAAGGCACCTGCGATGCACAGGCTTAAGGCCGTCCCGGACGTCAGGGAGAGCTCTCCCTACGATGACGCTCATCGCGTAATCGATGTAGGAGCGTTTCATCTCCTCCTCGATCTGGACGGGCAGTAAAGTTTCCTGAGTTTGCTGTTGCTGAGGTGATTGTGGTTGGGGTTGTTTTTCGTCTGCCATTTCAGATCACACATCCAGGTTCTTGACGAACTTCGCGTTCTTCACGATAAACTCCCTTCTCGGCTCGACCTTGTCTCCCATGAGGAGGGTGAAGGTGCGGTCCGCCTCGATGACGTCCTCCAGCTTGACCTGGTACATGGTCCTCGTGGCGGGGTCCATGGTCGTAGACCAGAGTTGCTCGGGATTCATTTCACCGAGACCTTTGTAGCGCTGGATGCTCACGTTAGTCCTGCCCATCGCTTCCAGAGCTTCGTTCAGCTCCCTGTCGCTGTAGACGTACTTTTCCTCCTTGCCCTTCTTAATTCTGTAGAGGGGCGGCTGAGCGATGTACACGAAGCCGGCTTCCACGATCTGCTGCATGTACCTGTAGAAGAACGTGAGGAGCAGCGTGCGGATGTGCGCGCCGTCCACGTCGGCATCGGTCATCAGGATGATCTTGTGATACCTTGCTTTATCGAGCACGAAGTCTTCGCCGACGCCAGTGCCGAGCGCGGTGATGAGCGCCCGGATTTCGGCGCTCTCCAGGATCTTGTTCAGCCTGGCCTTCTCGACGTTCAGGATCTTGCCTCTCAGCGGCAGAATGGCCTGAAACAGCCGGTTCCTGCCCTGCTTGGCGGAGCCGCCTGCAGAGTCTCCTTCTACGATGTATAATTCGCACTTGCTGGCATCCTTCTCGGAGCAGTCGGCCAGCTTGCCTGGCAGAGTGCTGCCCTCGAGCGCCGACTTCCTGCGGGTAAGTTCCCGGGCTTTGCGGGCTGCTTCTCTTGCCTGGAATGCCTGGACTGTCTTCTCAATGATCTTCCTGGCGTCAGCCGGGTTTTCCTCCAGGTAGTCGTTCAGCCCGTCGCCCACAAGGGATTCGACAATGCCCTTGACGTCGCTGTTGCCCAGCTTGGTCTTGGTCTGGCCCTCGAACTGGGGGTTGGTAAGCTTGACAGAGATAATAGCGGTCAGGCCTTCACGGATGTCTTCGCCGGAGAGAACCATGTCGCCCTTGAGCATGTTGTTCTTCCTGGCGTAGTCGTTGACCGTCCTGGTCAGCGCTGCCCTGAAGCCGCTCAGATGGGTGCCGCCTTCGTGAGTATTAATATTGTTTGCGAAAGCCAGGATGACCTCACTGTAGCCGTCGTTATATTGCATGGAGATCTCCACTTTCGTCGTGTCCTTCTCCCGCTCGAAGTAGATCGGCTTCGGGTGCAGCACAGTCTTGTCCTGGTTCAGGTACTCGATGAACTGGTTGATGCCGCCCTCATAGTGGTATTCGGCGCTCTTCTGGGCGCCGAGGTCGGACAGGGTGATCCTGATGCCCTTATTCAGGTAGGCCAGTTCTCTCAGCCTGTTGGCGAGTATGTCAAACTGGAACTCTACGGTCTCGAAGATCGACTTGTCGGGCTTGAAGGTCGTCTTCGTGCCGGTCTGGTCTGTCTCTCCGATGATCTTGACCTCGCAGACAGGCTTGCCCTTCTCGTAGCGCTGGAAAAAGACCTTGCCGTTCCGCTTTACCTCCACTTCCAGGTACTCCGAGAGCGCATTCACTACCGAAACGCCCACGCCATGCAGGCCGCCGGAAACCTTGTAAGTCCGGTTATCGAACTTGCCGCCCGCGTGGAGGATAGTCATGACTATCTCGAGGGCTGGTTTCTTGTACTTCTCGTGCATCTCGACAGGGATGCCTCTGCCGTTATCAGTTACTGTGACGCTGCCGTTGGGGTTGATGGTTACGTCGATCGCATTGCAATAACCGGCCAGCGCCTCGTCGATGCTGTTGTCTACGACCTCGTAGACCAGATGGTGGAGGCCTCGGTAGTCAGTAGAGCCTATGTACATACTGGGCCTTTTTCTGACCGCCTCAAGGCCTTCTAGAACCTGGATGCTGGAAGCATCGTAAGTTTGTGCCGGGACTTCGTTTGACATTCTAAGCTATTCCTCTCATCAGTTTTTGGAAAAAGTTTGATAGGAGCGTTAGTGATTCTCAGGCCAAAAGAAGGGCCCAAAATGAACTACTATAAGCTCATTTATCAGTATATGTAATTCTGCCAATAATACTCCCGCATAGCATATATATTTATTCGTCCTGCGAGCCCAAAATTTGGCCGCCATAAGCTTTTTCGAAAATTATTCGACAATTGTCGATGCAAGTGCTGAAAAATCACTGACGTGGCTTTTATGTGCGTCATATAAACGTTATCCACAAAAAAGTGAAATAAAAGTAAGCATTTTTTCGACTACCATGATGAAAGTATAACTTCAAAGCGGATATACTGCCACACGCTAATGTTGGCAGGCGGTTACCAGGTCAGCGATCGCCGTGGGGACACACTTTCAGCCGGCTGTACGATAACTTTTATCTCCGGGCAGCATATTCAGTCAGACGGCAAACGATGGAATGATGCCGAAGGATGAGAACGTATGAGGCTCGATGAATACCTCGTCTCAGAAGGGCTGATCGCCTCCCGCAGCCGGGCGAAGCGGTACATTCACCGGGGCCTGGTGAAGCTGAACGGCGAGGTCGTCACCAAGCCCTCGAAACAGGTGAAGCCCGGCGCCATTATTGAGATAGCCGAAGAAGACCGGCCGGAAGGGTACTTCAAGCTCAAGGGCATCCAGAATCAATCTGGCATACTCAGGCCGGGCGACAGAGTGCTGGATATCGGCTCCAGCGCAGGCGGGTTTTTAATGTATGCCTCGGGCATCGCCGACGAGATCGTGGGCATCGAGTACAGCGAAGAGTTTCGGGAGCCGCTGGAGGCTGTTATGGAAGAGTACCCGAATGTAAAAGTGCTCTTCGGGGACGCCTTTAACATGGACCTCACGCCGCTCGGAGAGTTCGACGTAATCCTGAACGACATGACAGTAGAGCCGGCAATGTCGATTGAAATTATGGCCCGGTTCCTGCCTCTGCTCAGGGGAGGAGGACGGGTGCTGCAGGTGCTGAAGCTCGATAAGATCAGCGATGTCGAGCCGTTTTTGATCCTGCTTGAGAAAAAGGGGCTTGAGATAGTCAAGGTGATCAGGCCCGAAAAGCGCGAGGCTTATGTCATCGCACGGCCAAAAAGATAAGGGGCTCCGCGGGGGAAGTCCCAAAAGATAGAATTTTTCGTTTTTACCCGGCAGCAGGATTTCAGCTATAGCGGCTGATTAAGCACACATCTGATCGCAGACCCATATCATAAGGTCAGAGGTATGAGACAGATGACTCCTCTGCCAGCCTTTCATGTCATGGCCAAGCCGACCGGTGCCCGGTGTAACCTGAGCTGCGACTACTGCTTTTTTCTGAAGAAGGACCGGCTGTACCCTGGCAGTAGCTTCCGGATGCCGGACGAGGTGCTGGAATCCTATATCAGCCAGACTATCGAGGCCCACAAAATACCACAGGTTACCATCGCCTGGCAGGGCGGCGAGCCGACGCTCATGGGGCGGGACTTCTTCAGGCGGGCCGTGGAGCTGGAAAAGAAGTACGCAAGGGCAGGCATGCACATCGAGAACACCCTGCAGACCAACGGTGTCCTGCTCGACGCAAGGTGGTGCCGGTTTCTGAGGGAGAACAAGTTTCTGGTGGGGTTAAGTCTGGACGGACCCCGGCACCTGCACGACGCCTATCGTCACGATAAGGGAGGAAACTCTGTGTTCGACCGAGTGGTAAGGGCGGCAAAGCTCATGCAGAAGCACCGGGTTGAGTTCAACATTCTGTGCACGGTGAACTCGGCGAACAGCCGGCACCCGCTGGAGGTATACCGTTTTTTCAGGGATGAGTTGAAGACGCCTTTCCTGCAGTTCATCCCAATAGTAGAGATCGATCCTGCCACCGGCACGGTAACGGATCGATCGGTCAGCCCTGAGCAATATGGCAAATTCCTCATCGATATCTTCGACGAATGGGTCGGCAGGGACGTGGGGAAGATGTTCGTTCTCTTCTTTGACGGGGTACTGATGTCCTACCTCAGGGGACGCTCGTCTCTGTGTGTCCTGCGCCCGACATGCGGCGACGGCGTCGCCCTCGAGCACAACGGCGACGTGTACTCCTGCGATCACTTCGTGGAGCCGGCGCACCTGCTGGGGAATATCACGGAGACGCCGATCGGTGATTTGGTGAGATCGGAAAAGCAACAGTGCTTCGGGCGTGCCAAGTCAGATACGCTGCCACAGTACTGCCGTCAGTGCAATTATCTTTTCACCTGCTACGGGGAATGCCCCAAGAACCGGATATCGGCAACTCCCGGCGGAGAACCCGGCCTCAACTGGCTCTGCCCGGGCCTGAAAGCCTTTTTCCGGCACACCGAGCGGCCGATGCAGATCATGGCAGAGTTGCTACATCGAGGGCGTCCGGCCTGTGATATCATGAAAATCTTGCCCCGGAATCAAGAAGACGGCACTCATAAATCCCTGCAGTAGGGGAGATTGAGAATGGCAAAGAAGGCAGATAAGCCAAACATCATGGTTATCTGGGGCGACGACATCGGCATCACCAACCTCAGCATCTACTCGCATGGACTCATGGGCTACAGGACACCGAATATTGATCGCATAGGCCATGAAGGCATGCTTTTCACAGACAGCTACGGAGAACAGAGCTGTACTGCAGGCCGGGCCGCGTTCATCACCGGCCAGAGCGTGTACCGCTCCGGGCTGAGCAAAGTGGGATTGCCGGGCGCAAAGATTGGCTTGCAGGCTGAGGATCCGACCATCGCCGAGTTACTGAAACCGCTGGGCTACGCCACCGGCCAGTTCGGCAAGAACCACTTCGGCGACCGGGACGAGTTCTTGCCAACGATGCACGGGTTCGACGAGTTCTACGGCAATTTGTATCACCTGAACGCCGAGGAGGAGCCGGAGCTGCGGGATTATCCCACGGAGAAGGATTTTCCGAACTTCCGGAAGAACTTCGGCCCACGGGGTGTACTGCACTGCTGGGCGAAGCCGGACGGAGGCCAGAAGATCGAGGACACCGGTCCGCTCACCCGTAAGAGGATGGAGACGGTGGACGAGGAGTTCCTGGAGGCGGCCCAGGCCTTTATTAAGAAACAACATAAGGCTGGCGTGCCGTTCTTCGTGTGGTTCAACACCACGCACATGCACTTCCGGACTCACGAGAAGCCCTCGTACAAGGGCAAGGCAGGGCGGTGGCAGTCGGAGTACCACGACGTCATGATCTACCATGACTGGTGCGTGGGCGAGATGCTGAAGCTGCTCGACGACCTCGGCATCGCCGACAATACTATCGTCATGTATAGCACCGACAACGGGCCCCACCGGAACTCCTGGCCCGACGCCGGCACGACTCCTTTCAGGAGCGAGAAGAACACCAACTGGGAGGGCGCTTTCCGGGTGCCGCTGCTGGTGCGATGGCCCGGGGTTATCAAGCCCGGTTCGGTCTCGAACGAGATTGTCAGCCACCTGGACTGGCTGCCCACCTTCCTGGCTGCCGCCGGCGAGCCGGATATCAAGAAAAAGCTGTTGAAGGGGCATAAGGCAGGCAAGAAGACGTTCAAGGTTCACCTCGACGGCTACAACCTGCTGCCATATCTGTCCGGCAAGGAGAAGAAGAGCCCGCGTAACGAGTACTTCTACTTCTCTGATGATGGGGACCTGCTGGCCATGCGCTACGATAACTGGAAGTTCGTGTTCCTGGAGCAGCGGTGCCACGGCACCTTGCAGGTGTGGGCAGAGCCGTTCACTAAGCTGAGGCTGCCGAAAATTTTCAACCTGCGCACCGATCCCTTCGAATTTGCCGACATTACCTCGAACACCTACTGGGACTGGATCTTCGACCATGCGTTCGCGCTGGTGCCCGCGCAGCAGGAAGCGCAAAAGTTCATGGAAACGTTCAAGGCTTTTCCGCCACGGCAGAAGGCGGCGAGCTTCACGGTCGAACAGGCCAGCGAGCAACTCAAGAAGCCGGGCGGTGACTGAGGCGCTGGCCTGTGCCGCCGTCGATTCGAGGTCCGAACATGGCCTGTTACGGCGCGACCGGTCGGGCCGGGCAGGCGTTCATCCTGGCCCTGGCGATCTTGCTCACGCTCGGCACCTGCTGGCCGGGCACCGGCGCGCCGGACGATCGTTTCAGCGGAGCCGAAACCGGGGAACGGGTTATAACGGCCGGAGTCGGATGCGATCCGTTGCCTTCGTGGAACGATGGGCCCACAAAACAGGCGATCATGGACTTTGTCGCCAGAGTGACTGCCGAGGATAGTCCCGACTTTGTGCCTGTGGAGGAGCGCATCGCCACCTTCGACAACGACGGCACCCTCTGGGTGGAACAACCCCTGTATGTGCAGGGGATTTTCGTGTTCGACCAGGTCCGGGCGCTGGCTCCGGAGCATCCCGAATGGCAGGAGCGGCAGCCGTATAAGGCCGTGCTCGAAAACGATACAGCCGCCTTGGCCAGCCTGAGCGAAGAGCAAATCGCCGACATGGTGCTGACCGTGCACGCTGGGACCGAACAGGAAGAATTCATCGGGGCCGCACGGGAATGGCTGGCAGAGGCCCGCCATCCGCGCTATAACACTTCTTACACCAGGCTGGTTTACCGGCCGATGCTGGAGCTCATGGACTACTTACGTTCCAACGGCTTCCGGGTGTTCATCGTCTCGGGCGGCGGGGTCGATTTCGTCCGGGCCTTCTCCGAGGAGACCTATGGAGTGCCCCGGGAGAACGTCGTCGGCAGCAGCCTGGAGTATGAGTACGGGGCTGACGGGCGGCTGACGAGGCTGGCAAAGCTGAGTAAGTACGACGATGCCGGGGGCAAGCCGGAGAGCATCGCGCTACACATTGGCAGGCGGCCGATCTTTGTAGCCGGCAACTCGGACGGCGATCTCGCAATGATGCGCTATGCGGCAACAGGTAGTCGTCCATACCTGAACCTGCTCGTGCACCACGAGGACGCACGGAGGGAGTATGCCTACGACCGCGAGTCGCACGTCGGCCGGCTTCGGGAAGCCCTGGACGAGGCTAGAGCACTTGGCTGGCCCGTCATCAGCATGAGCCAGGACTGGAAGCGGATATTCGATGATGGAACTATCTAATTACCTGCTGATCCTTGTAGACTGGATCGAGCTACTGGCCAATTTGATCAGCGTCCTGATCATAGCGGCGGGCATCGTCGTTGCATCCGTCAAGGTACTGCAAACGGTCCGCAAGCCGGACCTGTTACACTATAACAAGGCCCGTCTGGCCTTTTCCCGGTACCTGGTGATCGCCCTGGAGTTTCAGCTGGCTGCCGATATTGTCAAGACCGCCGCGGATCCGAACTGGACAGACCTCGGCATTCTGGCGGTCGTGGCCCTCATCCGGACATTCCTGAACTTCTTCCTGCAGCGCGAGATGAAGGAGGAAGAGCGGGAGGTGGAGCATGCCGGCAAGCCCGTCCCGGGATAAGCCACCCGATCTCGGCTACCAGCGCACCCGCCTCGCGGCTGACCGCACCCTGATGGCCTGGATCCGGACTTCTGTATCGATGATCAGCTTTGGCTTCACCATCTACAAGTTTTTCATGTACCTGCGCGAGTCAGATCTCATCTCCGGCAATATAGCCCTGCACGGGCCTCGCAACCTGGGTCTGGCGCTGGTCGGGCTGGGCACTTTCCTCCTCGCGATGGCCATCGTAGAATACCTCCTGTACCAGAGATGGCTGAGCCGGGAGATGCAGGTGAAGTTTCCCCTGTCTACTGCGCTGCTCGCAGCGGTGCTCATTTCGCTGATCGGTGTCCTCGCGTTGATCAACCTGCTGTACAACATCGGGCCGATATGATCGGCCTCAGCCCTGGCAGTAGTAAGGTTCAGGACGGTTCTACTCCATGCACTATCTTTTGATACCTGGCATAGATCAGGCCTGCCACGGCGGAGATGACCAGGTAGGGTATCAGTACAGGCAAGGCATTCTCGAGAGGAGTAAAAGTCGAGGCTATCAACAAGGCAAGCCCCACGTTCCGGGACGCACATTCCAGGGCCAGCGTGGCCTGCTTCTCCGGCTGTCCGGCTACTACCAGGCGGCCCGCTACGAGGGCCCCTGCGATCACCAGCACAATAGCGACATATGACTGAAGGTCCAGCGTCAGCAGCAGGTGATAGGTAGACAGCAGTAAAAGCAAGACCACCAGGGCCATGACGATGCCCGACAGGGCTTCCAGCGGGCTGCAAAGCCGTTTAGCCAGCGCCGGAAACAGCCAGCCCGCAATCATGCCTGCAAGGATCGGCAGGAGGATGGAGGCTCCAATCTGCCCTGCGACAGCCAGCAGACTGATCTCAAGCGGGAGGCCTGTAGCCGTAGATAAAAGGGCTAACGTGACCGGTGTCGTTACAATTGCGAGAGATGCCAGCGCCACGTGAAGGCTTACGGCATACTCCATGGCGCCACCCGCCTTAGGTATTTTTTTAAGCACCAGGGGAGCCGCCGGCGAAGCGGCCAGGATCAGCAGCCCGACCGCCGTAGCCCTAGCCGGCCTGACAAGTGCAATGACAATTATAGTTAACAGGGGCACCAGCACGTCGACTGCGAGCAGAGACTTCAACAATAACCCCGGACGCCTGCCCAGATACCACAGATCGCCGGGACGGACGCTCAACCCCCTGGAGAACGAGTAGGCGAAGATGCTGGCTGCCGCCCCGGCTTGTATGATTGTCAGTATTGTGTCTGTCATAGTTACCTGTGCTGCCAGTATTCTGCTGGCTGGGCTCACATAAGCTGGAAATCCCGGGACAGGATCTCGTTGCGACCATCATCGTGACCGCTCTTCATGCTCGACATGATGGCGAACGCGTCCCTGGCCAGAGTGCCGCTGAAGCTGGGATTAAATGCAGGTATTATGGCGTTACTAGCCTCGGCATCTTCGGCACTTTTCGCCAGCTATCCATCGGCCATACCACAGGTATGAGAGATGGCGCATTAAAGGTTATAAAAGGAGATGACGACGGCCGGAGTGATCATTTCAAGGCTGGAGTAATCCATCACTTCGGCATCGACATAATGTACGTAAGGCAATCTCTATGGGTTTACCCGAAGATTGCACCCATGCCTTCGGCTGCCTCATCCTCTTCCTTGTGGATGGCGTCGAAGACCATCTGTTCCTCTTCACCAGTGAGCTTCACCAGCTCGATCCTGGAATCGGCGATCTTCTTCACGGCCTCTGTGAACTTGTCTTCTGATGCCGCCTTGACATATAGATAGAAACCGCTCTCCCTCTTGTTGCCCAGCAGCTTTGCTTCCCGGTCGGTGGGGCCGAGCCTCTTGAAGAAATCGTCCTCAAGTAGCTTTTCGACTTCCGGCTTGCTCTTGCTCTCGTAATAGTATGCTGCTTCCATTCTTACACCTTAAACTCTTGATGTCTTATGCCTACTGTAACTGGCCGTTAATATAACTATGCCACGTATAGTATGGGTTCTTCGGTCAGGCCTGACTACTTGCCGATCTTCCTGCGACCTTTTAAGCCTGGCCGAAGGCGCTCGTATCACATCTTATAATGTTTCCGTAGCAGGCTGATCGTCTCGCCGATATAGTCAATCTTATCCAGGTCATTCTCCCCCAGACCTGCCTTTTTTGCCAGGGCAAGGTAGGGCACGTCGTCCGGGCAGAGGCCCATGAGGAACGAGCCGATGGCATCGGTGGCCACGAAATCCTCCCCCGCGATGATGACGTTGGAGGCGATCGGATCGCAGGCCAGCTCATGCCGCTGGCAGCCGAGGATACCATCGATCACAGTAAGCTCAGGTCCGAAGGCCCGGTTGAGGTCTACGATCTTCTGCGCCAGGTCGTCGTGCATGATGCCCTTGGGCAGAATGCCGCCCATCATGTTTTTCATGGACAGGGTCGAGAGTGACCAGCAGTGCACCTTCAGTTTCGGCACCGACAGGATACAGTCATATTCTGTGAAGGAGCGGGCGACCTTGACGGACTTGAGCGACCGGCCTCCCTCTATCTTCACTTCCACGTGGGGCTCGGCGTTCAGGTCGATCAGCTTCACGCCGTAGCCTTTCAGCTCGTCGGTCAGCCCGACTTTCTGGAAGGTTTCTATCGTGTTGAAGCTGGCCATGCCGCCCTCGCCCACGGCGAACTCCGAGTTGCTCCAGCCATGCTCCAGCAGGTACTCCACGATGCCCCTGACGACCCGGGGATCGGTGGTCACGCCGGTCGATGGGTCGCTGTTGTTGACATAGTTAGGCTTGATCAGGATGCGCTGGTACCGCTCCAGAATTTTGTCCGCGTGGATTATCTCCAGCGCCTGTTTCGGCCCGTTGACAGGATCGGTGGTACGTAAGACAGATACAGGTTTACTCGTCAAGCGGCTCACTACCGTGTTCTATGAATGGTACGATCAGTATAATTAAAAATATTATCGAAGTGATCGCCAGAATAGCTCGCCGGGCCGTCGATAAAACTGATTGCGGATATACTGGCCTGCAGGAGAAAGGGGAAAAGCAGGATTTACTTAGGCAGCTTGGGCAGGTCTTTGCAGGCATCTGCGATCTTTCAAGACCGCCCCGCAGAGGTATTTATAAGGAGAATTACAATTAAACGCTATAGTATTGCCCGGGAGTACAGCATGCAGGATAGCGCAGATAGTGAAATAAGCCGCCTGTACAACAGAGGCCTGGATCTGCTCGGCAGAGGGGATAGCAGGGAAGCCGTCAAATGTTTTGACCGGATCTTAAAGCTGAACCCTGACAGCATTAGCGGCTGGTATGGCCGTGGCCTGGCCATGAAGGCGAGCGGAGACCTGAACGCTGCGCTCGAATGTTTCGACCGGGCGCTGTCCTTAGATCCGGAGTTGACAGAGGCGTGGCAGGAAAAAGGCCTCGTATACCAGAGTGCCGGAAACATCGATGGCGCAATACTATGTTTTTCCTGTGCTGTAGGCATTGATCCGCTGTACGCCCCGGGCTGGTTTTCCAAAGGCCTCGCACTGCAGGAGAAAGCCATGGAGAGCGAGGACTATGAGTTGTTCAGGGAGTCTGCCGAGTGCTTCGAATGCGCGCTGAAGATGAGCCCCGGGATGACGGAAGCCTGGTTTGGCAGAGGAGTGTCGCTGCTGATGCTCGGGCAGCCGCAGGAAGCCGTCCGCTGTTTCGATCACGTGATCGAATCCGACCCGGTCCATGCCGGGGCGTGGTATAACAAAGGCCTTGCTTTAAAAGAGGCGGGTGACAGGCCAGCCGCAGAAGCCTGCTTCAGTCTGGCCCGCAAACTGGCAGAGCCGTAGTCCCTTTTCAGGTGACAGGCAATCATCTGTGGCATCCCCGGCGGCACAACTTTTCTTCAGAGCCGTTTTTCCCTGCGGTGAAGTTCATCAGAATAATTGTACAACAGGCTAATATGAAGCCTAGAGTTCCCGCAAGCGTGAGCGAAGAGTACGAGAGCCTGTACCAGAGCCTTAAGGACGCCGTCAACGTGCCGGGCAACATCGGCCTGGCAGCCAGAGATGCCTTTCGCCTGGCGCAGTCTCACTATAACAAGGATTTCGAATACGCCCTGCCCCCTCTGAAGTACCTGCCCACCATGGCAAACGAGAACATCACCGGCGAGATCGAGAAGATCAGCAACATGACCGCCCGCCTGAAGAGAGAGCTTCCCCACATGAAGCGGGAAACCGAGAACATCATCGGAGCGCTGGAAAAGCTGGCAGAGGTGGCCCTGCGAGAGGACAAGAGGGAATACCACGGGCTGGCACGAGCATTTATCAGGTTCATGCAGAGGGAAGACCAGATCCTGTATCCTGCAGCCATCCTGATAGGGGATTTAATAGAGGCGAAAGCGGAGCTTGAAGGGCAGAAGCTGGCGCAGCTTCACGCCTGACCTGAAAAGGATTTAGTGTCTGGCTTCCATCTCGCCGCCGGCCCTTTTTCCCTTATCGTCCAGCCGCTTCAGAGGTTTCACCGTCGGGCCGTGGAGGACGCTGCCATCGTAGCCGAACCATGAGCCGTGGCACGGGCATTCCCATGTTCTTTCCCCGTTGTTCCACTCGGTATAGCAGCCCATGTGGGTGCACTGTGGCGTTACTGCGTGGACCTGGCCTGAGGCTTCTTTGTAGACGTTGGCCTTGTGCCCCCCATATGTGGAGAAACCTGCACCGCCGGCAGGGATTTTCTCCAGGGGCTCCGGGCCTTTCAGCCTTTCGCCGACGAAATGCTTCATGATGAAGCCCTGAGTGGCCAGCAACTCGCCCGCCTCTTTCGTGAGCTTGACCCGGTGAGGATCGTAGGCTTCTTCCCAGGGGCTGGAGCCTTTCAGGATCAGGTCGGTATTGATCATGGCAGCAACCGTGCCGTATGTCATGCCTGTGCCTTTGTACCCGGTGCCGATGTAGCAGTGCTTCATGTTGGGCATCCGGCCGATGAAGGGCACGCCATCGAAGGTATAATAGTCCTCAGTCGACCAGCTGTAATCGATGGATGCGATTTTGTACCGCTCCCTGGCATACTGCTCCAGCGCCCGGTATTTCTGGATCGTGTCAGTCACTTTGCCAGTCTGGTGATCTTCGCCCCCGATGATGACCAGATTACCACCATCTGCGGGAGTAGTCCGGATATAGTGACAGGGCTTCTCGGTACTGTAGAACATGTCCTGCGATACGTCGCCTTCGACCCGGACGCCGAGGACGTAAGAACGGCAGGCTTTCATCCGCGTCACCAGCAGGTCCTTCATCGTAAACGGGACCTGGGTGGCAACAATGACGTGGTTTGCCAAGACGTTGCCATTGTAGGTCTTGACTTTGCAGGTTTCTCCGTCGTCGATGTCGGTGGCCATGGTGTTTTCGAACACGTAGCTGCCGTCACTGTTGATCGCCTGTGCAAGCGGCAGCAAGTACTTTCTCGGGTGAAACCTCAGCTGGTTTTCATATCGAATCGCCCCGTAGTTCTCGAACGGCAGGGGAGCCTTATCTACGTAGGAGACAGGGAGGCCCAGGCGCTTGTTCGCCTCGAACTCGTCTTTCAGGTCTTTGAGATCCCCCTCTTCCGATGCGTACACATACTCTGCAGGGCGGGCCATGTCACATTCAATGCCGTACTCCCGGGCAGTCCGGGCGATCTCCTCGATTGAAGCCTGCTGCGAGTCTGCGATCATGCGGGCCTTCTTTTCTCCGAAGGTCTCGATCAGCTCGCCATATTGCAAAGCCTGCGCAGACGAGACGTGAGCGGTCGTATAGCCCGTAGCCCCGTGCAAGATCCTCCTGCCCTCGATCAGCGCGACCTTGAGGCCGGCATTCTTCAGCTTTAGCGCGCTCGTAATGCCCGTGATGCCCCCGCCGATGACGGCGACGTCCACCTTTAGATCGCCAGACAATGGAGGATAGTCCGGATCATGCGTGCTGGCAGTCCAGAACGACTCGGACCTGCCCTCTACTCCGTGCTTGCCATCCGATTCTGCAACCATAACAAGACCTCTGTCAATGCCTGCCGGCAGCCCAGCAGTAAGTTTGTGAGATCAGGTCAGTCGTAGCCATGATAGCCTTATTTGAAGTATTATCCATGTCGTGCGGCCCAACTCCGCGTTTACGCCGCAGCCGTGGAGAGAACATCGAGACAGCGGGACTGCCTGCCGGGCTATCGAGGATTTCATAGCGGTAAAGCAGGAAAGGCGAGGTCCTGTCCGGTTACCGACAAAGGGGTTTTTATAGCTCTTCAACACCTAATACTGATAAGGTAGATAGTGAGACTAAATACGAATAGTTGACCCCGGGGGGATATTGTGGAAAAATCAGCAATAGTTAAGGTGATCGTATCGCTGGGCGGCCTTGCTCTGGCTTTCGCGCTCACCGCAGTTGTTTTCCAGTATGTAGTGCCGGATGCCGCAGGGCTGCCAAAGGATTCGATCGTATCGACGATCATCACGGTCGTCGGAGCGATGGCCCTGGCGATCGTCGTCATCTCGATCATACTGTCAATCCTTTACATCTACGACTCGAGGCTCAAGAAGCCTTACGAGGACCGCCTGAAAGGCGTGAAGCGAGAGATGGAAAATTCATCTTCGTTCTGGAGGATCGCCC
Source organism: Methanocella arvoryzae MRE50 (assembly GCF_000063445.1). Lineage (NCBI taxonomy): Archaea > Methanobacteriati > Methanobacteriota > Methanomicrobia > Methanocellales > Methanocellaceae > Methanocella > Methanocella arvoryzae. Next base: position 2,650,126 of record NC_009464.1, on the reverse strand, counting down.
TTCTGACGATCGTCACCCTCGCCTGGATGGCAGTGCTGTACTTCTTCTGGAGGGACATCCCGATAATGGTGGAGATGCATTCCGGCACCTTGCAGCCGCTGTTCACAGAGAACTTCGCCGTGTTCGTACCCATATTCATGGCGCTCGGGGCAGGCATGATCATTGCTAATCTGCTGTACCTGCTCCCGTTGGGCAAGTGGATACCCTCTCTATGCGAAGTGGCAATGAGTATCGTGAGCCTCGTCCTGTTCTACTGGATCCTGCAGGTGTTCCCGTTCAACCCGGACCTGCCCGAAATGGGTAAACTGGGCCTGGCCCTGCTGCTGGTCCTGGCGATCGTGGGATCGCTGATCGACATCGTCGGCAAGCTCTGGAAGACCTTGAAGATCATCATCTACGGGAAGGATTAGGCTCAGGCAGGCTGGAGGTTCCCGAAGGCCCTCATGACAACTTCGCTCAGGGCGGGATGAATGACCTGGGTTGTGTACAGCGGGCCCAGATCCTGTCTCCCGCAGTTCATCATGTAGGCGACCTGCTGTACCAGTACTGCGGCGTCCGGGCCGACTACCGAGCAGCCTAATATTTTTTTATTGTCCGCCGTGACCACTACTTTGACGAAGCCGTCATGATTATGCATCGCTATACCTTTGGCTGTCTGGATATACTTCGCCCGGCCGACCAGGACTTTGATGCCTGCTGCTTTTGCATCTGCCTCGGTCATCCCTACGTGGCCTACCTGAGGATGGGTGAAGACTGCGTGAGGCACTGCGTGCTCGTCCACCTCCATCTTGTGCTCGCTGAACATGTTGGTGTATACGACTTCCGCGTGATAGTTGGCCGTATGCCGGAACATGTACCTGCCGATCGCGTCGCCGATGGCCCAGATGCCGGGAACGCTGGTCTCCAGGTACTTGTTGACTTTGATCCAGCCTTTAGCATCGGTTTCCACTCCGGCCTTCTCTGGCTTGAGCAGGTCTGCGTTCGACCGCCGGCCCAGAGCTACCAGGATCTCGTCGGCCTCGAATGAGGCGGTAGTGCCATCCTTTTTGCTTTTTGCGTAAACGACCTTCCTGTCGCCCTCTCTCCCGACCTTATCCGCCTCGAAACCGGTTTGTACGTGGACATATCTGGACATGACTTTAGTAACAGTATCGCTCACTTCGGGGTCTTCATCGTTCAGCAGCACAGGCGGGCGGCTGACTATGGTTACATCAGCGCCCATTGCCGAAAAGAAGTGAGCGTACTCGCAGCCGATGTAGCCCCCTCCAATGATGATCAGGCTTTTCGGCATCTCCCTGAGTTGCAGGAGCGATACGTTATCGAGATATCCGGTTTCCTTAAGGCCGGGTATAGGCGGTATCGCCACCCGTGCACCAGTGGCAATGACGATTTTCGGCGCGGTGATCTCATGGCTTCCGACCTTCAGGGTGTGAGGGCCGGTGAACTCTGCCACGCCCTGGTAAAATGCCAGATTTTTCGCCTTGCGAAGGCCCTCTTCCATTCCCTGGCGCTCCCCGTCGACAAAGTTCCGCATACGCTCCATGATCTGGCCGAAATCGGGCTTTATCGTGGTTGCGACACCGATAGCCGATGCTTCCTGGGCCGCCCGGATCACGTCCGCAGGGTAGATCAGCATCTTTGAAGGGATGCAGCCCGTATTCAGGCAGGTGCCGCCTGTCGGCCCTCTGTCGGCCAGTGCCACTTTGCTGCCGTCGCTCAATGCGTAACTTACGATCTGATCGCCTGCTCCCGAGCCTATGACTATTAGATCAAAGGTCTCCATGCACAGCCTTCCGCCAGACTAGTACGCCCGGTGAGACGACATATCTTATGCGGGACAAACACGGGCAAGGGTGCCTCGGCCGCCGGAGTTATACTCCGGTAAATCTGATGATAGCTGTTTTACCCTGCAGTGACGATGCTACAGTCACGTGATAATGGGGGGAACAACATGGCCAAATTCAAACCTCTGGATATGAAAGGCACGCCGATCGACGACCAGTTCATGAGCTGGAACGAGATGATCAAGGAGCCTTACGACAAGGAAACTACGGACGCTTACACCAAGACCCGGGTTATCCTGATGAACGGCATTGAAAACAACTCTGTGATCACATCGCACGCGATGGCTCGCCTCATCAGGGATGATGAAGTTAAGAAGCAGATGGCGATCATCAGGCGGGCGGACTCTCAGCACCAGGAGACCATCAACTGGCTGAACCCGGCCAGCGCTTCGGTCCTGGAAACCACCGTCAGCTACGAGCAGGTTGCCGTCGATCTGACAGCTAACCTCGCCAAGAACGAGCCTGACCCGTACTTCAAGCAGGTGCTGGACTTCGCGCTGCTGGAGGACTTCGATCACCTGTACAGGTACAGTAACATGATGATGCTGCTGGAAGGCAAGGATGCTACGATGATCACCCAGAACAAGACCGACATCAAGCCCGGCAGACCCACCGTCGTCGAGCACCGGCATCCGGTGGACGAGATGAGGAAGCACTTCGACAAAGAGACGGCCAGCCTCAAATCGAAGATGAACAACGAGACCATCGTCTCAGCAGAGCAGCAGACCATGCTCTTCTACAGGTCACACGGCTACCAGTACGGCGACGACCTGGCGAGAAAGCTGTATGCGGAGATCGCCGAGATCGAGGAACAGCACGTCTCCCAGTACGAGCTGGTAGGCGACCCGAACGTGACCTTCCTGGAGAAGCTGACACTCCTGCAGCTGAACGAAGCGTACAACTACTACTCATGCGCCCAGACAGAAACCGATCCTCGCATAAAGAAAATCTGGGAGAGATTCTGCGCAGACGAGATCACCCACTTCAACATGTGCGCTCAACTGCTGGAAAAGGTCGAGGGCAGGGACGTCATGGACGTGCTGAAGCAGGACTCGATAGAGCCGCTGATCGTCTTCGAGCCCAACAAGGACTACGTTAACGACGTTCTGGAGACCCAGGTGAACCTCCAGCCCTACAACATGGAGTTCATGGACGCGAACAAGCTGCCGGGAGGCTGGCTGTCCTACACTTACAGGGAGAGGGTCAACGCCGGAGGCGTGCCGTCCGAAGACGTGATCGCCCGGGCGCAGAGCGCACTGGCGGCACCGGGAGGAGCTACAACCGGCGAGTGACGCGAGGTAGTTTCACAGCCGCCATGCCTTGCACACGAAAATATTCATTGTGTTAGAGAGCTACTCTGATCTATGCAACCAGTAGCTCTCGAAGACCGGATCAGGGAGATTGCCAGGCAGGAAGGCGTGGACTTTTTTGGAATAGCCGATCTGGCCGTGGCTAAGGAAGAGCTTGCGAGGCAGGGTGGGCCCGGGATGGCGAAGTACCCCAGGGCTATTTCGCTGGGCATCCGGCTGTTTGACGAGATCGTGGACCAGCTGCCCGACCGTAAGAGTAGGGCGGTGGCCGTCAGCTATCGCACTCACTGCTACGACGTGATCAACCTCCGGCTTGATGAAGTTGCCTCGAAGATCGCGGGAGAGGTCCAGCGGGCCGGACACAGGGCGTACCCGGTCCCTGCGTCTGCCAGAACGGATGATGAGCGCATCTGCGCTGTCTTTTCCCACAAGCTGGCCGCCCACCTGGCAGGCCTGGGCTGGATTGGCAAGAGCTGTCTGCTGGTGACACCTGAAGCCGGCCCGAGGGTACGCTTCGTCACCGTGCTCACAGATGCCCTGCTGCCCGCGGGAGAGCCGATGGAGGTGCAGTGCGGGAACTGCACGGAGTGTGTCGACGCCTGCCCGGTCCAGGCCTTTACTGGCAGGAATTTCCGGGAGGACGAGCCCAGGGAAGCCCGGTACGATGCCCGGAAGTGCGAGGCATACTTCAAAGCCATGGAAAAGGAAAGCGGGCCGGCAGTCTGCGGCATGTGCCTGTATGCCTGCCCGCACGGGTTAAAGACCTGACGGACAGCGCCCGCACAGGGGTAAAATCAGGCATTGAGGTCGACGGTCCGCCGGATGCGCTTGAGCATCGCGGCAACGTCCCGGCCAAGGAGCTTGCACCCATCGATCTCGTTTTCCGAGGGCTGGTACTTCACCCTGATCACCGGATCCAGTACCTTAAAGCCCAGCGCCCGCAGCTTTTCCGCCACCATGATCGGGCCCTGGCCGCTCCAGCCGTAGGAGCCGAACACGACAGCGATTTTTCCACTGCAATCCTGAATGCAGAGGCTGTCGATCAGGTGGGTGATCGGCCTGGCCGGATGATAGTTGAAGGTCGGGACGCCAAAGCCGACGGCGGCCGCTGTGAGGATATCTTCGGGCTTCACGTCGAAAGCGTCGGCTAGCTCTGCGTCGACATGCAGCGACTGCGCCCTATCCTTGATCGCCTCTGCCAGCGCTCTTGTGTTGCCCGTAGTACTGTGGCATACGATGAGGAATTGCGCCATAGTGAGAAATTTGATTGTAAAAGTATATAAGTATCTGAATGTGAAGCCAGCATTGCTGCGAGAAAAATCAAAAAATGTTCAGGATAATTACCCCTCGTAGTCGCTATCGTCACTTGCTGATTATGCTATTGTGCAGCAGGCGGTTACGCCTTACTTTCGGCCCGCTCATACCATCAGGCTATTATACCTTGAGACAATTGTGATGTCGCCAGCAGGAGAAAACGTATGGATCACATTGTATATGTCACCAGATCATCCGCAGAGCTGAAGGAACTACTATCGGGCGAGCGCCGGGCGATTGTCAGAGGTTCGCTGGGCAAGCGGGCCCCCTACGGCAAAGTGAAGGCGGGTGACATGCTCTTTTTCACCACCGGCAACGGGACCAGCAGAGTCAAGGCCACGGCGGTCGTCAGCAAAGTCTACGACTCCCCGAAGCTGACCCCTGAAGAAAATGAGTCGATTCTCGATGACCACGACGAAAAACTACAGCTGACCGAAACCGAAAAAGAAAAGCTCTCGAAGAAACGGTACCTCACCCTCATCGAGGTCGCCGACGTCAACCCCGTCGTGCCCTTCACTGTCACCGCTTACGGCTCCGGCGAAGATGACGACTGGGAAAGCTTCGATAACATCGACAGCGTCATTCAATAACAAGTGGCATATGAATCGCAAAGACTCTAAGCAAGCTGTCTCATATTTCGTGTTCGTTATACGGTAAGGAGATAGTATCCTTACTAGAGAATCGGTATGATCTTATACCACTAGTTCGCCCGCCAGGCCGCCTGCAAGCAGGCGTCCATTGCGGGCGATACAATGACGAACGCTGCGCTGTGCCGGGACACAGATTTACAGTATCCCCGTGTTTGTGGTGTTGGTGGTTGGGTTGCTGGTGGTTTGGGGGGTGGAGTAAAGTGAGGTATTTGTGTGGGGGCGGGGTTATCTCATGGTTTGTGGTAATAACGTATGAGACAGCCTCTTCCGCCCTCAGATGTGAATCATAAGTGTGTTGGTTTAAAGTCTTTATCTCGGGTGTTTAATGCATACTTCCAGTTCAGTAGGGCTGGTTGGTATTTCCTCCTATTGATCTGGTGTGCGTTGGAAAAGACTAGTATGGAGGATTTGTCTGAAAAATTGTTTTTCAGCAGCGATCAACTCTTTGTATTCTTGGGGCGGATGAGTATTGAAGAGATCACTTGCGGGGTGAACCTGCTTCTGTATCATTCTTTCAAGTTGTTATGGAAAAGAGCGGTTCAGTATTGTCCGGATATCGTGGATTCACCGGTCCTCTTGGCTATTGATACTACGGATAAACGGTATTATGGAGTCGATAATGAATATGTGCATCGTACTTTGAAGATGGAGGGGCGGAAGAAGAAACGGGTTAGTGTTCTCCGGTATGCCTCGATCAGTATCGTGGCGAAGAACTTTAAATTCACTTTGGGGGTTACGCCTAAAAAGAGGGATGAACCCCTGGACCGGGTGGTGGAACGACTTTTAAAGTTGGTCCCGGAGGAACTCAGTGTTTTCGCAGTGCTCATGGATAAAGGATTCTACCTGAGCAGTGTTATGAAAACAGTGGACAAGCAGGGTTACAAGTACATTATACCGGTGAAACAGTATGGTAGCATGTCCCTCCTGTACCGGTTGTTAGAGCTTACCGGAGTGTCTCATTGGAAGTACACGATGCGTGGTGGGGAGTCTTTGGAGTACACGTATGACGTGTACCTCGAGGATCTTGGAATTGAAGCGTACTGTGGCTTCGCTACCAACCTCCCGGTAACCAGGATGAGTTTCACAATTCTTGCTGAAGCGTACACTAACCGTTGGAATATCGAGAACGGGTATAAAGAGACTAAGGAGTACACGATAAAAACAAACAGTCGGAATCACGGTTACCGCACCTTAGTATTCGGTTTAAGCCACCTAATCCTGAACCTGCACGGCATCATGAAAAAGACACATCAAAAAGCAAAGATCACTGTTAACCAGATGAAAAACATGCTGAAACAATTTTTGGAAAGAATTTTACAACTACCTAAGAGACCAGACAACATGATCTCAAAACACCTAAAAGTTGCCTGGTAACAGCCAACCGGATAGCTCAGGCTATCAACAAAAACCTATTAAACCCCCAATTTTTAACACCGACTCGTAAATAAGCCCGCCCCCGGATAAGCACACCAATCCCACCCCACACAAACCACACCCACCCAACCACCACCACACACCACGTGGATACTGGATTTAACAGATTGTACAGATTGCACAGAGGAATATCGTAGATAAAACAGGTAATGGTCGCCTTTACCAGCCTGATTCGACGATCATCTGTCTAATCTGTATCATCTGTACAATCTGTGTCCAGGCACAGCGCAGCGATAGTGTTGCTGTCTCACCGAACCCGGGCAACCAGAGAACGCACAGCGCAGCGATAGTGTTGCTGTCTCACCGAATCTGGACAAACAGAGAGCATCTCTGCGACGCTTTTCCCTAAGTTCTTTTCGCCTTTGCGCCGAAGTAGTTCAAGTTAGATTTTTCTCGTCTGGATGGTAAGGACTACTGCACTCGCGGAAGACTCTTTTTCCCGCTCTATCTTCATGAAGAACACGTAGTAAGCGACTGCTGCGAGCAGGTATACCACACACGTGATCATGTATGGCAGGAGGTAGTTGTCATTGGCCATCATGATGCCGCTTACGTAGGTGCTCAAGGCCAGGAAGAGATACCAGCCCATCGATGTTAAGCTGCTGACGGTAGCCCGTTCCCGGTCGCCGAGGAGTTCCATGTTGAAGTTAGAGATGGCCGGGTTGGCCATGTTCATGAAGGTCATCCGCATGACGTAGGCGAACCCTGCGAGGTAGATGTTCGTGGTCACGGCGATCAGGATGAGGAAGGGTATCGACAGGAGCTGGGTGATGGCGATGGTCCGGACTTTGCCGACACGCTCGGTCAGCAGAGGGATCAGCAGCAGTCCGATAATCATCGTCACCTGGCCGATTGAGAATATGACGCCGATCTGCTCAGTCGGTGCGGCCAGCACTTTGTGGAAGTACACGTTGAAGAAGGGCACGATCATGCCTGCCCCGATGCCGATGAGGATGTTGACGGCGACGAGCCGCTGCACAGTAGGTGTCCTGATGACCTGAGCCACCATCCTGAGCCGTTCGGATCGGTCCGCCACCGGAGGCCGGTTTTCCTTTATCATCGCCAGTGGTACCAGAGTGATCAGGACTGCGATAAGGGACAGGTAGAGCGTGTACCGGTAGGGCAGCACCGCCTCAGGGCTGACACCGGCCGCTCCCGCGATGACCGTCGGCAGCATACCGCCGCACAGGTTGCCGAATATGGCCGCCACGGTATAGACTACGGAGTTCATTGAAAAGAGGTACATCCGCTCTTCCCCGGATGAGTTCTCTGCCATGAACGGGTTGCCGGCGACGATAGAGAACGCCATGGCTATGCCATAGCAAACTCCCATGAACAGCAGCATCCACCCGGTAGCGATCGTGTAAAGCAGGGCCAGGGCGACTGCCAGCAGTATGCTGGAAAGTACCAGCGTATTTTTCCGTCCGATCCGATCGCAGACTATCGCTGCAGGCAGTGCAAACAGCCCTGTCGAGACCGACATGACAGACAGGATCAGGCCGAGGAAGTCCTCGTGGTAGCCCAGCTTGAGCACGTAGAGGTTGAAGATGACCCCGTAGATGCCCGCGTTGAGCGCCAAAAAGAACTCGTAGGCTAAAAATTTCCGGGCATTTGGCGTGAACTGCCTGACTCTCGATATGTATGACCCTATGCTGTACACGTTTTCCACCTTGTGCGCCCGAAAAAGAAGGGTGCCGGCCGGTTCAGGCCGACATGTCCTGGTTCTCGAACAGCAGTATAGATATGATCAGCAGTACCGCCGTGTAGACTACGAGGAATACGACGTTTGCCCAGAGAGGCATGCCCACCGCCGTCTGCTCCATTGCCGGGTCGAGCAGCTGAGGCATGATATCGTGGGCCAGCGGGTCAATCCATACCATGATCTTAGCGTAGATCGGGTAGTCTTCGAAGCCGCCCAGGAAGAATATGGCTCCGCCCGAAGCTACGTTGTAGCCGACGATGTTGCCGATGATACTGGAGAACCACAGGCCGATCCACGCCATGATAGAGCCGATGATGGAGATGAACGGGTTCTTAGTGACCGTGGATATCAGCACGCCTATGGCGACGTATACAGATAGCATCAGAACCATCGAGATCAGGCCTCCGGCTACTGGAAGCAGATCGCCTGCCGCAGGGTACTTGCCTGTCAGGACAGCAGTCGCAAGGTATGCGAAGATAGCGCTGGCAAGGAACAGAGCAGCGACCACGCTCAGGCACCCCAGGAATTTGCCGAAGATGACGGAGCTTCGGTCTACCGGTTTGGACAGCAGCTGCAGAATGGTGCGGTCCTTCCGCTCCATGGAGATGGTGTCGGACGAGACGATGACCGCGAGGAGTGCCAGCACGATGTTCAGGTTGCTCATGATGGCCAGCACCATGTGGGGCTTGAAACTTTCCGTACGGGTCATCATGACCACTGCGAAGGTGAGCAGCAGGGCAAACCCGAAGTAGAATATGCCCAGGATGATGAATCGCTTAGACTTCAGGTTGTCTTTGAACTCCTTGACCGCGATCGTCTGAATGTTCTGGATTTCTTTGCCGCTGATCGCCATGTTACCCCTCCTTTTTCTCTCCGATCACCTTGAGGAACGCGTCCTCCAGCGTCGGCACGATTTCCTTGATCTCCCGGACCCGGAAGCCTGCTCCGACCAGGGCTGCGTTGACGTCTTCTGCGACCGCTGGCTCGTCCATGGTCAGGTGCAGCCTGCCGTCCAGGATGCTGGCGCTCTCCACACCCTTGACTTTCCTGGCGGTCTCCACAAACCTGTCGTCGATCATAGGCGAGGAAATCTCGAAGGCGGCCAGGGTGCCCTTGCTACTCCTCAGGAAATTCTCGATGGGTGTCTGGACAAGCATGTGCCCGGCTTTGATGATCCCGACCACGTCGCTGATCTCCTGCACCTCGTGCAGGATGTGGGAGGAGAGGAAGATCGTGACATTGTCCTTTTTGAGCTTCCTGATGATCTCCCGGATGTCATGGGAGCCCTGTGGGTCCAGGCCGGTGGTCGGCTCGTCCAGGATCAGCAGCTTAGGATTGCCCAGCAGAGCTATTGCGATGCCCAGCCTCTGCCGCATGCCGTGAGAGTACCCCTTCACCCGGTCGTCGCCGCGGCCTTCGAGGCCCACCTGTGCAAGGAGTTCCGGGATCCGCTGCTCCAGGTCTTCCGCGCCGATCAGTTTGCCAAAGTACTGCATGTTGTCGGCGCCCGTCATGTTTTCGTAAAACGCCGGCCTCTCGGGCAGGTAGCCCGTCAGCTTGCGAATCTCGTAGTGCTGAGTGATAATGTCATAGCCAAGGACTTTCGCAGAGCCGCCATTGGGCTTCGTAAACCCCATGAGCATGCTGATCGTCGTCGATTTTCCCGCTCCGTTAGGGCCCAGGAAGCCGTAGATCTTGCCCTCCTCGACGGACAGGTTCAAATCGTTGACGGCGACGATCTTACCGAACTGCTTCTTCAGTCCATGCGTTTCGATCGCGTTCATAGCATCATCTTCCGGTAATTAGGATTGTTATGTATGAAACCTTTTTTCTATAAATACTCTATATCGCAATACTGAAACAAAACCGACATATTGTTATACTAAAAGTTTGAAAGAAGGTTTGAGTAGTACAACATCCATGTTGTACTACCATGGGGTGGATGCTTGGAAATTGACAAAAAGGCCGTCGATTCTCTGACTTCTTTCGGCCTTACCGAATACGAGGCGAAGGTTTACCTCGCGCTGGCAACCAGAGGAGTCCAGAAAGCGAGCGCGCTGGCCGACATCAGCGATATCCCCCGGCCCCACGTCTATTCTGTCATCAAGCTGCTCCACGAAAAAGGCCTCATCATCATAATCCCCGAAAAGGTGGCCAAGTACCAGGCGGTGCCCATCGAGACAGTCCTGAACAAGCTGCTGCAGGACCGCATGGAGTCGATCAGGTCTCTGGAAGCGATCGGCAAAGACCTGACCAGCATGATCAGCGAGAACAGGAATAAGTCAGAGGAGGAAAGCGGCGAAAAGGTCCGGCTGTATAACGGCCGGTGGGCCATCATGGATCTTATCCACAAGATGATGGGCAGGGCTACTTCTTCGTTCAAATTCATCACCAGCGACCGGGGCTTCTTATTAACTGCCGCTGCTTACGAGCAGGACATTGCAGCGCTGGAAAAAAGGAAAATTACCGCCCAGTTCCTGCTCCCGGTCGAGAAAGACACCATCACGATGGTGGAGAGGCTGTCGAAAAAGGCCAGTATAAGGCACCTGGACAGCACGGACAGGCTGGATATGCTGGACCCCGCCGAGCAGGAAAACGCCTTCCTCAGAGTGGTAGTGGTGGACGATTCCGAGGTGCTGTTCGTGAGGGCGACGCCTGGAGGCGGGGACGAGTCGGCCATCTGGACGTCCCAGAAAGAGCTGGCAAAAATGATAAGCCTCATGTTCAGGCACATGTGGAGAAACGCCCCGGACCTGACTTCTAAAAAGGCAGAGATAGAGACTGGCCGCAAGCCAGAGCATCTCACGCCCATCTACGGAGACGTCGAGCTGGACGGCGTGCTGCGCATGATACTGTCCAATGCCCAGACGCGCCTGCGCTGCGTCATATCCCAGGACCAGCTGGTCTACAATTTCAACACCATAATCGCTGAGATCAGGAGCAAAGCAGGCAAAGGCCTGAAAGCACAGATACTGGTCTCCATCAGGAACGACTTCGGCCGGGGCCATACGCTCGCAGGCAAATTCGGCGACATCGCGGCCATTGTCGACACCATGAAGGCGCTGGGAGTAGACATCAGGCACCCGCTCGAAGAGAGTATTTTATCCATGTACATGAACGACGAGGAAGTTTTGTTCAACCTCCTCGGGGAAAGCGCCACTTCCTCTTCCGGCGGAAACATCGGCGTATATACGAACCACTACGATACGATCGCCCGCATCACCGAGCACTTCGACAGGCTATGGGATAAATCGATCGACGTATCCGAGAGGATTTCGGAGATCAACCGGTATATATCCAAAGAAGTCGTGAAAGACGGCGAGGAAGGCATCAAAAAGTACTTCGAGCGCCTCAGCGGCCTCAACCTCGGCCACTTCGCCATCAAGACCTCCGACCCTGAAAATAAGACGATCACCATCATATGCACAGACTCAGCCGAGGCCAGGCTGGAAGTGAAGAAGGCAGCCCACAGCGACATCTGCGAGTCCGCCCGCAGCGCGTTCAGGTCTTTTGGAGAGTACGTCTACGAAAATACCCACATGGCCTGCTCCGAGACAAAATGCATCTCCCGCGGCGACCCCTTCTGCGAGTTCCACCTCTACCCCGCTGAGAAAGACCGCAAGGCAGTCAGCAACGAGCTCGTCAAGTTCTTCGAGTCCATCAAATCGGAGCGTAACAAGCCTAAAGTATAGCCTTTTTGGACAAAAATCTGAGGAAAAAGCGTGCTATGGATTGATTAGCACGCTTTTCAGCTCAGTATACTGGTCGATGACCTCAAGGCCATTCTCACGCCCGAGGCCGCTGTCCTTGATGCCGCCGAAGGGCAGATCGGGCGGGACTTTGGTGTGCTGGTTGACCCAGGTGATGCCGGACTTGAGGCGTTCGCAGCCGATGGTGGCGTGCTCGATGCTCTTTGTCCAGATGGAGGAGCCGAGGCCGTATACGGTGTCATTGGCGCGCTCGATGGCTTCGTCGAGGTCTTTGACTACCACGACCGGCAGGATGGGGCCGAAGATCTCTTCTCTCATCAGGATTGAGTCGGGTGCGACGTCGGTTATGAGCGTGGGCAGGTAGAAGTAGCCCTTATCGAAGTCGGGGCCTTTAGGCGCTTCTCCGCCACACAGGATCTTGCCCTCGCCGTTCGCCCGGACGGTTTCGGCCACTTCTGCAATGCGATCTCGCTGCTTACGGTTATTCATGGGCCCCATGTCTACGCCGTCGGCCATGCCGTTGCCGACTTTGAGGGAGGCGATCTTTGCATGGAGATGGCGAATGTACTCGTCTGCAATCGACTCAAAGACAAACAGCCGCTTTACCGCGGTGCATGTCTGGCCGCAGTTGTAGAACCGGCCTCTGACAGCGCCATCGACTGCCGCTTTCAGGTCGGCGTCGTCGCACACGATCATGGGGTCGCTCCCGCCGAGTTCCAGCGTCACCCGTTTCAGGCTCGCCGAAGCGGCTTCCATGAGGTGTTTGCCCGTGCTGGTCTTGCCGGTGAATGAAACTTTGCGAATCCGCGGGTTTCTGGCGATCTCGTCGCCGATGATGTCGCCTCTGCCGGTCACGACGTTCAGGACCCCGGCAGGCAGCCCGGCCTCTTTCATAATGTCGGCAAGTCGCAGGCATGTCAGCGGGGCGGTGCTGGCGGGCTTGAGCACCAGTGTGTTGCCTGCCACCAGTGCAGGCCCCACTTTCCAGCTCATGAGCAGGACCGGGACGTTCCACGGGATGATTGCGCCGCAAACGCCGATAGGCTTACGCAGCACTGCCCCATACCGCTCGTGAGCCAGAGGTACGAGGCCTGTGCGAAGGCTGGCGGAGATGCCCGCGAAATACTCCAGTGTGTTGGCAAAGCCTTGAACTTCGTCCCTGGCTTCCCTGAAAGGCTTGCCCTGTTCAGAGGTGAGCAGGACGGCGAGGTCTTTCGTCCTATCGCGGACGATCTGGGCCGAGCGGAAGAGAATTTTGCCCCGCTCCCGGGCCGTAGTGGCCGACCATTTCTCGAAGGCTTCCTCGGAGGCGTCCACCGCCCCCCGGACGTCGTCGATATCGCCGGCCGGCACAGTGTCGATGAGATCGCCGGTCGCGGGGTTATTCACGCCGAAGCGCTTTCCAGATCTGGCTGGAACTGCTTTGCCGTTGATGAACATCTCCATAGCAATCAAGCGTAGTATGACGCTGCTACTACTTATTTGTAAACGTCGAGTGTAACGGCTGGAGTCTGTACAGAGTTTGTACAAACTATGTACAAACTCTGTACAAAGAAAAGATAAAGAAAACATACAATGGTGGGAGTAACGCCATCTCCGCGCAAGGCGGAGTATCCCTGCCTTTCTACCCGGGATTGACACGGAATCACGGCCACCTTCTTCGCAAGGCGAAGAGGATCGTTCTCCAGAGGAGATTCCGTGAGAGGCTTACTCCCGATCATCATGTAGGCAAAACGGGATAAATAAATTTGGGCTGAAATATTCTGTAATGCGACGATATGCAGTACACCATTGAGACGCTATGGCATTTTGGCCCGCGGAAATTTCGAAAGGCTGTAGCGAGTCCCATATGTCGATCAGGTTACACTCTTACCAGTCCAGCGATACCTGTTCCTGTGCTCTTTGATTACGTATCCCTGCGCGGCCAGGTGATCAAGCACCCCTCTGCAGGCGTTGTACCAGTAGTTGATCTCGTTTGTGATGGTGGACCTGGTACGCGGAAACAGTTCGCTGATGACTACGTTGCGGTCTACGACGCCTTTTTCGATGAGAAACGGGATCAGCTCGTCCCTGACTGCCCGGGCGTTGTCGGCAGAAACGTTTTTGATGGTCACCAGCTCCCCGAAAACGTCATGCGGCGGGGCGGCAGCTTTCTCGATCTTGCCAGTGGTAAAGCGGTGCTCGCCCGGCTTCGCCGCCATGCACTGCTCAATAGTATCTTCAAGCGCCTGGATCCTGCGCTCCAGCCGGAGAAGTTCGGCATCGTGGCTTTCCGGTGGCTTCTCAGATCGCATCCGGTCCCGCAGCACCTTGTTGATGAAGGTAGACACCTTCAGCTCGTCCTTGTTGCGGTAGACCCACTCGAGGACATCGTCGGAAAGCGAAATGCTGATCTTCCTCACGTGCCTCCGGTGATGCGGGCTCCGGTCAGGGGATGCCATAAAGGATCATTCACCCCACGTAACCATATTTGTATCCACCAGCCGAAGCGCCCGAATGCCACGTATGCCAGCACAGTAACCTATATGCTAAGAACGCGCTGATTAGTGCTTATGCTCCTGAACGATCTGCTGAAGACCACCGAGGACGTATTTTTGATCGAAAGCAGCTACGAAGGAATCGAGATGAACCTGAAATCCATGGGATATCTCGACAAGCTTCGTAGTCTGCCGGAAGGCTCGATTGAGGCAACGGTGACGATCAAGGATAAAAAGGGAAGCAACCTGGGCATCGCCTACAAGAACCGGCACCCGGATGGAGATTTCTGGTTCGTGATACCGTATCCCTGTGCGCCGCCGATGCGCCGGCAGACTGAAGCAATGGTTACAAGCATTTCCGCGTCAGGAGCGATCGCTTCCGCTAAGTCCAGAAAGGTAGATGGAGAGACGTTTTCCAGAGCTGTTCGCCAGTACATGTCTACCAGCCTGGCGGAGGGGGCCTTCTGTGACTGTACGAAGGAGAAGGAGCCGCTGTCGTTTGCCCGTAACGACAGGCGAGGCACGCGGATAAGAAAACTGATACAAAAGACAGCCGGTGAGCACGGTAAGGATCCTGAAAACCTGAACGCGCTGGAGATCTGCTGCGGCAACGGCATGTCGACGATGCCCTTACGCAGGACCTTTAAAACAGTCCTGTCGGTAGATAACGATCGCTGCGCCGTCTGCAACGGCCTCTACCACGGCATCCTGGTGCCTGAGGATACCGCTGTAGTAGACGCCATGGAGCTTTCCAGGTTCGGGCTGGGAAAATTCGACGCCGTCGTGGGTTTCATGTTAGGTGCGATATACGAATTCAACAAGCCCATGTGGAGAAAGATCATGGAGGAGTCGGTTAAGATGCTAAACGACGACGGTTTCCTCCTGCTTACTGTCAGCAAGGAAGACGAGATGGATTTCATCTCAAAGACGTTTGCGTCGATGGGTATCGAGGGCGAGGTGGTCGATAACCGCCAAAAAGATAGCATTTACGATAGCTGGGCCTTTGTTGCTGTGAGATAACCGGGCAACAGGCATAGAAATCTTTTTATACGTCGGTAAATCACGTGTATATAAACGTGTCGTTCCAACTTCCCGAAAAATGGTATTTAATGGCGCTACTCGCCTCATCATCTCAAGGCTTGAGGATTTCCTGAATATCGAAAAGTTTCAGTACTATTATTATTCTCCAAGGTTTAGAGTACGTCAGCCCCGTTGCTAAAGCAGGCCCGAAAATAATTCATTCATTATACATATAAAAGTTTGAGAGATTTCACGCGTATCACCACAATACTTATATACTAGCATATCATTCTCTTGATCAAATTATTACACTGCAGAGAGTGATTAAGAAATGGCAACTGAAGGCAGGGAAAAGAGGAACTTTGGATTGATCAACGAAAAGGGCGAGGAAATTGGTACGTTCAGCGGCGCACAGCCGAGGGACGCAGCCCTGAAGGTCGCAAACCGGGGCATTACCAGCATCGTGCTGAGGGAGAAGGGAACCAAGAAGCTCCACTACTTCGTCGGCAAGAGGGAACTCGTCGCAGTGCCCAAGAACGCACCCGCCTGGATCCAGGACGCAGCCAAGAAGAACAAGGGTAAGATCTTCAAGGCAAACGTCGAGAAGATCGGCACCGCTCAGCTCCAGTTCGTGAAGCTCGAGAGGAATGACAAGTCGTTCTTCAAGATCCCCAAGAAGGCCGGCGAGAAGAAGGGCAAGAAATAAGTCTTAATTTTTACGCCGGAGTGCCTGCAGCGCTCCGGATTCAATTATTTTAGCTTATACGCATTTTCTATCAGTCTTTAATGCAAAATAGCCATATCTTGCAGAGATACGGGAATACTGCACGAGATATTACAAGCTATTGACGGCCTGATGCATTTAAGCCCCCTAAATCAAAAAATTTTAAAAATTAACGGCCGTCTGGTATGCCGATATTGGACAAAAAAGGCGTATGCAAAACTATATATGGGTTCGAAGCCTTGTTAGATTGTAAAAGGAAGTATATAGCTGCCTCCGGCAAGGGGTTACCAGATCTCTTTGGGCCCGCCGGGCAGAAGGAAGTGAAAATTTATGGACGCTGTTCGTATCAACGTCACACAGGTCCTGGGCGCAATGGTCGGCCTGCTGGTGATCGTCGCTGGCGTCTTCGTTAACGTTAGGAATTTCGGCGCGGACATACCGCTGCCCAACATTGCCATAATCATTGTTCTGGGCATTGTTCTGTCGCTGGGCATTTTTCTGCTGTCCAGAGACTGAATAAGTCAGGCATAATTTCAAATCGCCGGCCGCCAGGCCAGATAAGACCTTTTAAGCGAGGGCACTAGGATAAAGCATTAATATGAGCTCCGGCCAAATGAGCTTACCATGAAACCGGGCATCAGACACGGGCTCTTAATTCTGACCGGCCTGGCGGCCGTGCTGTTTATCATCTTCTTCACAGCCTACGGGCTTACGACCTACGGGTCTATCAGGGGAATAGTCGGCAGTATCGCGGCGGAGACAGACCAGGCTGCATCGCTCCACAATCAGTACGTGGCGATGATCGGCCACTTCTCAGGCAACCACGGAGATACGTTCACATACCGGTTCGGCGGCCTGCCCGTCTCGGTCGATAGAAGCGAAGTAGGAACCCTGGACGAAGCAGGGACTTTGAATCTGTTGCTGGACATGTACACTGCCAACATTTACCATGTCAAGTTCAGCACTGGCCTGATGGGAAAAGTAAGCAGCCTGTTCAACGCCGACGCCAACTTTGCCTGCAGCCTGCTGGCGCTGATCGCTTTTGCCGCGTTCATCTGCCTGGCCATCGCCTCAGTGCTCCCGTACTGGGAGGGCAGCCTGGGCAAAAAACTCAAGGACGAAGGCCTGGTCATCATCGCCTTTTGCGCCCTCGCGTTCTTCGTCTTCCTGATTGCCCCCGCGCTCATAAAATCGATGATATGGGGTGCTATCCCAAGCTCTGACGTAGCCAGAGACATCATCCGCATAATCGAGTCCAGGATAGTTTCCTCGCTGCTCCTCGACGACATCCTCGTAGCGCTGGTCGGCGCCCTCATCTTCGCCATCGGGTACGTAGTCGACAAAAATGCGGGCAGCGGCATAGCCCCAAAGACAAGGCAGGAAAACGCCAGGCGCCCCGCCCAGCCCCCGGCCCAGCCGAAAGGCGGACAGCAGCCGCCTCAGAAGCCAAAGTATAAAGGGCTCTGAGGGCAAGCCGAACGTCGCGCCGTGCGTTCTACCGGTTGCCTGGGTGTGGTGAGAAAGCAATACGAACGCTGCGCTGTGCAAAACCTCACAGATTTCACGGATGATGCAGAATCTGATGATTCTGCCAGAATCCACAGATTTCTACGGATAGCACAGATGATGCTCGATTTCACAGATAAATAAAAAAATATTCTGATCGACTGTCGTATGATTGCTATCGGTGTTCGAATAATATTAGAGTATTCCTTCTGTGATATCGTGTAGTAATCTGTGGATTCAGCAGAGGAATCTGTGGAATCAATCGTAATCTGTGGCATCTGTGTGGATTGGCACAGCGCAGCGTTCGACAACGTTCACCCACACAGAGACAACTGTTCACGATTATCCCTGTAATAGTGGCCAGCACAGCGCAGCGTTGGACTTGCTGCTTCGGGGTAGTCTGTGAAATCAGGTCTTTCTTATAGAGTGTACATCACTCGCTCCTCGATGAGCCGGACGATATGCTCTGACCGCCCTAAAGGCTCAAGAAGTATGATTTCTTTACCGTTAACGACGCCTCCCGGGGGCGTGATGTCCAGCTCTTCGGGGATGGTCGCCCGGGTGTGGTAGCCGTGGGCAAGGAGCAGGGGCATGACGATGATCCGGTCTGCATCAATGGCCTGTACTGCCTCTGAGATCCTGGGCGGCTTCTCGAGGTAGCAGGCCTGTACAGTGGAAAAGCGGCCTGATTTTGAGAGCTGCTCGACATAGAAAGGCAGCACATCGTCTGCCCGGGGGTCTCTGCTGCCGTGTCCGACAATTAAGAGAGCGACCTTCATCTCTTGCTTTCCTTCAGGGCATCCTTGACGATCTTGATGGCGCAGAGGTCGCCGCACATGGAGCAGGCGTCGCTGGCGGTCATCCGGGTTTCCCGGATATTGCGAGCCTTTTCGGGGTCGATGGCCAGCTCGTACTGCTTTGCCCAGTCCAGGCCGCCTCTGGCCCGGGACATGTCCAGGTCCCTGGCTCTGGCCAGTTCCCGCTGGCCTTCCTTTACCGTGTCCGCTACGTGGGCGGCGATCTTCGTCACGACAGTTCCCTCCCGGATGTCGTCTGCAGTAGGTAATGCCAGGTGTTCTGAAGGAGTCACCATGCAGAGAAAATCAGCGCCGTACATACCGGCGATAGATCCTCCGATCGCCCCTACGATGTGGTCGTAGCCGGGGGCGATGTCGGTCACCAGCGGGCCGAGCAGGTAAAGCGGCGCATCTCTGGTCAGCTTTTTCATAGTGCTCACGCTCGTGCCGACTTCGTCAAGGGGAACGTGCCCGGGCCCTTCCACCATCGACTGCACGTCCTTTTCCCGGCACCGGCCCACAAGCTCTCCCAGCGTGATCACTTCCATGAATTGGGCCCTGTCGCTGGCGTCTGCCATGCACCCGGGCCTCATGCCGTCGCCGAGGCTCAGCGTCAGATCGTGCTCAGCCGCTATTTCCAGCAGATAGTCGAATTCCTCGTACAGCGGATTTTCCGCCTCGTTGTGGAGCATCCAGGCAATAGTAAAGGCGCCGCCCCGGCTGACCACGTTCATCACCCTCGGGTCACGCCTGAGGCGGTCCAGCGTCGACATGGTTACTCCACAGTGAACCGTGATGAAGTCCACGCCGTCTTTTGCGTGCTCCCTGATCGAGTTGAAGATGTCGTCGGAGGACATGTCCACGACGTTCTTGCGCTTCCTGGCCGCATGGTAGATGGGCACTGTGCCGACGGGCACGTCGATCTCTTTCACGAGGCGGCGGCGCACTGCGTCGATGTCGCTGCCCGTTGAGAGATCCATGACTGCGTCTGCGCCGTACTTTACCGCCACCCGGGCTTTTTCGACTTCGTCAGCGGGGTTATCGTAATCCTTTGAGGTCCCTACGTTAGCGTTAATCTTGGTCGACATGTACTTGCCGATCGCCCTCGCCGGAAAGTTTCTCGCCACATTTTTGGGGATGACGACCTGCCCCGAAGCCAGAAGGCCCCGCAGCTGGTCAGCACTAACGCCCTCCCGCCTGGAAACTTCCCATATATCGTGGCTTATGCCCTTTTTTGCGTCACGGATCAACATGATGAATGGCCCATCCTGGTTAAATACTTTAAAACACTAAACACCTTGTGAGGCGCTGCCGGATGAAGGTGATTAACGTCAACGGGGTCTTTTACGACTCCAACGCATATTTACTTGACGCAAAACGTAAAACCCTTGTGGATGCAGGCATCGACGGGTCGAGGGTGCTAAAAAGCCTGCCTGAAGACCTAGAGCTGATCATCCTCACGCACTGCCATTATGATCACATAGCGGCGGTCCCCGAGATTGTGAAGGCTACGGGAGCGAAAGTAGCCATGCATGAGGCGGACGTGCCCTTTATCAAGAGCAGTAAGATCAACTGCGCCAGGATGTTCGGCAGCGATTCTCCTGAGCTCAAAGTGGACATGGTACTCAAGGACGGCGACGAGATCGACCTCGGAGACGTAAAGCTCAGGGTCATCCACACCCCGGGCCATACTCCGGGCAGTATTTGCCTGTACGAGCCGGTATCGAAGGCCATGTTCACCGGCGATACAGTATTCGAGGAGGGGGGCTTTGGCCGGACAGACATAGGAGGCAATCCTGAGCACATGTTAAGCTCTCTGGCGACCCTGACCAGATTCGAAGTGGTGACGCTTTACCCCGGACACGGCAACATCGTCGCAGAAAATGCGCCAGAGGCTTTGCGGACGTCCCTGAAAAGCGCCAGGTTCATGTTGATGATATAAAAGAAAAAGAGGGCACAGGTAACCGCGGGAGGCTGCCAGCCTCCCGGGCGTTCATTACCCCTGTGTTTATGGTTAATCTTTATTGTTTATTTTTTGTTTTAGTTTTTCCTGCCCACGAAGAACAGTACGCCTGCTACGACGAGGATCGCTGCAAGGACAGTGACGAAATCAAAGCCCGGCGATCTGGCCGTAGTCGGAGTGGCTGTGGCGTTGCCTGCGACAGCAGAGCCGTCAGTGGTAGCGTCTGTGGTCATGTTGGCAGTTTCATTGGCCGCGCCTGCGGTGATGGCAGATCCTGCAGATGCCTCGTCGAGCGGGATGCTGACCAGCTTGTTATCGTCGAGGTTTACAGCGATGGTCTTAGCCACGTAGCCGTCCGCGCTGACTGCGAGGTCATAGTTGCCAGCCTTGAGGCTGTCGAACCTGAACTCGCCGTAGGCGTTCGTCTTCTGCATGACGTCGTCTAACACGACGCTGGCATCACTTATGGGCTGGTTGTCTGCAGCGCTGATAACCTGGCCGGTTACCGAGTACGTGGCCGGGCCAGAGGCCGGGTTAGCTATCTGAGTAGTGCTGCTCTTCCTCGGATCGCTGACAGTGTAGCCGCCTTTGCCATCGTAGGTGACGATCGAGTCAGGCGAGTAGAACGGGTACTGGCTGAAGGCGAGGGCATCCTCCGGGTCAATTATGCGGTCTGCAGGAGCCGGTATCGGGTCCGGGATGGCAGCCGGATCGGTCACAGTGATCTTAGTGTAAACGGGCTCGCTTTCGCCCGCAGCGTTAGCCGCCACGAATTTTACAAAGTAAGTGCCTGCGTCGTTAAACGTATAAGTCAGGGTCGAGTCAGTACCGATCTCATTCCCGTTGATGGACCACTGGTAAGATGTTGGCTCGTTAGTTGCAGTACCCACGAAGCTTACTGTCAGCGGCACATCTCCGCTAACCGGATCAGCTGTGACGCTGACTACGGGAGCTTCAGAGGGAGCGATAATCTTCGGCTCTACGACTACCTGGACGGTATCCTCGCTGGAGCCGCCGATGTTGCTCGCAGTAAACTTAACAGTGTAGGTGCCCGGGACGTCGTACTTGTGGGTGGCTGTGAGACCGGTGACAGGCTCAGACCCGTCTCCGAAGTCCCACACGCAGGAAGTCGGCGAGTTTGTGGCCGTGCCTTCGAAGTTGACGACCAGCTCGGCAGGCCCGCTCAGAGGCCCTGCGCTGGTGATCGTGGCTACGGGTGCGGGAGTCTCGGGGGATGTCCAGGTGACACGGTACAGCACAGGCAGGTTATATCCGCTTCCCCTGCCAGCCTCCTGGTCGGCAAGGTTATGTTCGGTTGGAGCGCCGTTGTTGTCAAACCTGATATAGATCTTAGTCGGCACGCTTCCGACGTTGATTTCCTGGACGAAGGACCCTATCTTGAACTTGTAGATATTACCATCAGTGGAAGATATGATGGCATAGTGAGCCTCATAGGGTGTCCTCCAGTCGTGGCCCAGTAGTACACGGTTGCCGTTGACATTAGCATAGTAGCTTACATCAGCCGGGTTGTAATCGATGGTTACAGTCCGGCCATCGGCAGTCTGGACACCGACTGCAGTGTAGGAGCTTAGGTTACCATACTTGAACTGGATACTGCACTCGAATGCACCGCTGGCTCCAGTGTGGATGGGGTAGGTGGCCGTTCCCGAGTCTTCAACCATCGCACCCTTAGTGATGTCGTTGCTGATCCAGTTCCCTGTCAGAACCCAGCCCTGATCGGTCATCTTACCGCCCGTGAAATCATCAGCCACGGCAGTAGTCGTAGATAGCAACATCATCGCTATCAGCAAAAGAGATAATATCGCTCTTTTCATGTTTGTCCTCCTAAATCGATTGCTTAACAGGGGAATACTTCCCTTGGACTTACCATGGACAACTCTGGTATCAAGCGTTGTCAACAGAATAAGCGTATTTTTAAAATTATATCAATATAAAAAACGGATTATCATATACAAATTCCCTATTAATTGGATATAGCATTACAGCAAGTCAATTTAGAATGCCGCAAAAGAGGCCGTGAAAATGATAAAATATGTTTATATTTAGACAAGTATTTTATTATTTTACTGCGACATCACGCCAGAGAAGGGCCGATATACCGTAGTCAGGGTCGGGTGCGGAATTAGATGTGCCTCGACTGAAACCGATGATAGCAGGCGCTTATTAGAAACTGGTATAGAAAAAAACATTAAAAACCACATGGGAATTAATATAATTTATCAATAATTGCCGGTTTTTATTTTATTTTTTCGTATAAGTACCGCTATATATTTTAATAATATTAATCCCCGCAAGTAATAACGTTATAATGAAATCGGTAGAGGACTATGGCTTACAAATCGGTTAAGGACCTGGATGCTGTCGACATCAAGATTATTGAGAAGCTGTGCAAAGACTCGAGTGCCTCGCTATCCGACATAGCGCAGGAGTTGGGAGTCTCCGCATCGACGGTGCACAAACGCATCAACCAGATGAGGGAGAACCACATTATCGAGCGATTCACTATCCTTTTCGATCCCTCGATACTGAACTTACGTACAGTCGCGTTCGTAGGTATCGAGCTGGAGCGGGACGCCCTCATGGGCAAGAAAAAGGAAGAGGTACTTGGATCGCTAGCTGAGATACCGTATATCATGGAGATCCATGAAACCCTCGCTCCGTTCGACCTCATCCTGAAGCTCCGTACCAGAAACGTGGAAAAGCTAAGAGGGATCATCACGAGCATTGCTGCCATAGACGGCGTAATGGCAACCAATACTATACTGACTACCAACAGGATTCTCGAGCGCTACGTAGAAGTCCCTAACTCGAATTCCGGCGTTTAAGGCCATGCATGGATAGTACATGATGGCTGAGGTGCCAGACACCTTTTTCACCAGGGGGAACTCTGGCAACTTTATCGCAAATTTTATTGATTATGCCCATTTTCTGATAATTCTTTTACTCGCCCGGGTAAGGTTTATATACGTATAGCAAGCTATTAACTATGTTATCTCCTCCTTTGCGACAGTGAATGAAATGAGCTCCAAGTTCAAAGGCAACCTCGACGACACAGACCTCTTTATCATCAGGAGACTCTGCGAAGACAGCAACACTTCGCTCGCCGCCATCGGTGAAGAGCTGAATGTATCGCCTTCCACCATCCACAAGCGCATTTGTCGGCTGAAGGACGGGGGGATTATCGAACGCTTTACCATCCTGTTCGACCCTTCGATTCTCGAGCTCAACACGATCGCCTTTGTCGGCATCGAGCTGGAACGCAGCGCGATGGTGGGCAAAAAGAAAGAGGAGGTCATCAACAGACTGCTCGCGCTTAGAGAAGTGCTGGAGATCCATGAAACTCTGGAGCCATTCGACCTCATGCTGAAGCTCCGCACCAGAGACGTAGACCTGCTGCGGGAAGTCATCGGCAACATATCGGCCATCGACGGAGTCATGGCGACCAACACGATCCTGACCACCCGCAAGATCCTGGAGACGCCACTCAAGTACGACAATCTGAAAGAAGTCTGATCCGGGATTACTGGTTTTATTAAAGGCAACGCGAAAAATGGATGCTGCGCCGGGCAGCGCAGCATTGGGTTACGTAAGTTACATTATATCTGTGAACGCCATCTCGCGCACGGAATCCATCACGATCTTGGTCTCGATGTCCTTGATGCCGAGCGGGGCCACTTTGTCGCTCAGGATCCGCTTCATCTCATCGTAGTCGCAGGTGGCCATCATGAACGTCAGGTTGCGGTCGCCGCTGGTGTGGTACACCTGCAGGACGTTCTCTACTCGCTGAAGTCTCCGGGTCACTTCGTCGAGGCCGGCCGGGTCCACCTTGCACTGGATGATGGCATAGCAGTCAAGCCCTGCTTTCTTCTTGTTGATGACGACAGTATAGCCCTTGATGACACCATCCTCTTCCATGATGCCGATGCGGTCACGGACAGTCGATTGCGCCCTGTCGATCTTCTTGGCGACTTCCTTATACGTCATTCGTCCGTTGCGCTGCAGGATGTTCAAGATTTTTTTGTTCATTTTGTCGATCTTCATAGCACCATTCCCGGCAAGATTTTTGTAATTATATAATTAAAACATCATTGCGATATATATAATTATCCTGTCTAGAACCCATTAATTATTATACGCCTTTAGAGATAACTATTACGGGCATAGCTTTATAATATCCCCGAGATAAACCTGCTTGCTGATTATAAGTCAACTAGCAGGTGTTGCGACCATGGGTAAAGACACTGTCACCACAGGTATCGAAGGACTCGACGAGCTGCTCTGCGGCGGCCTGCCAAAAGGCTCGACTGTGCTGCTGTCCGGGCCTCCGGGAGCCGGGAAGACAGTGCTGGCGCTCCAGTATGCATTTTACCACGCCAGCCGGGGAGAGAGGGTCCTGTTTGTCAGCACATGCGAGCCGCTGTACAAGGTAAACCGGTACGCTTCCAGCCTGTCGTTCTACAACCTCGACCTGATCAGCGGGGGCATCAACATGGAGTTCTACGACCCCAAAATTAAAAGAGGATACGTGGAACTGCAGGACTATTCCCTCGGGCAGATGGTGGACGAGCAGTACGTAGGCGACTTTTTCGACGGCATCCAGAAGAAGGTCACCCGGAGGAGCATCGATCACCTTATCGTAGACTCGATCACCTCGATCAACATGCTGATCGGAAACGAGATCGACCGGCGGAAGAAGACGCTGCTCTTCAGTGCCTGGGTTTCCCGCATGGGCTGCACTACTCTGCTCACCGCAGAGCAGTCCGAAGGCGACGGGACCGAGCGGTTCCTCACCGACGCGATCATCGATCTCGGCAGCACTGAGATCAGCCCCCTGTGGAGCACCGACACCCTGCAGAACACCCGGGGCCGGACCATCGGGGTCACGAAGCTCCGGGGCAAAAGCCACCTGAGCGGCAGGTACCTGTACAATATCACCCGCGACGGCATCAGGATCCTCCCGCCCGGAAGGATAACGATAAGCCGCAAAGGCGCCACTACCGGCATTCCTGACCTCGATGCCCTGACCGGCGGCTTCTCTACAGGTGAGCGGTGGCACTTTAACACCGACGGCAGAGAACCCTTCGGCAGCATGCTCCGGCAGATGATCGACGCTGCCCTGAAAGCTGGAGAAGGCGTCGTGCTCTTCGCCCCATCCCTGGGCATCACCGACGAGGTTACGCTGGAGGAACAGCTCGGCCCCGAAGCAAAGGAAGCCCAGAAAGCCGGCCGCCTGATCATTGTACTCAAAGGCCCTGTCGCGGGAAAAGCCCTGGGCAGCATCGTGTCCTTCGCTACAGAACAGGCAGGCGGCCTCGGAAAGCTCGCCCCGGAGATCACCTCGCTGACAGCCGGAAAAAGGCACGGGTGGATAGCCTTCTTCGACCTTGAAGGGCTGGGCGAGGAGTGGGATACCACTCATGCCAGAAACGTCTTCGCCGGCCTGGTCGACGCCCTCGCAGCCGCAGGCATGACAGTGATCACCTCCGCAGACATCGGCTACGGCGCCGGCCTCTCGCCCACGATCGAGCAGCACACTGACGTAGTCGTCGACACCTGGAAAATGGACCTCTACTGGCTGCTGCGCGTGAGAAAAGCGCCCGGAGCGGTCAGCTACGAGCCCCATGCGGTCAGAGTCGACGAGGGGAAAATAAGTCTCATGAAGCTATAATATAGATACATGTAGAACCATTCACCACAGAGACCCACAGAGAGCCTGTTTACCACAGAGGCACAGAGAAACACAGAGAACAGCTCACCACAGAGGCACAGAGAAACACAGAGACTTACTATATTATTGATTATGCACTTGCCCAATTATCAGAAAATCTCTGTGCATCTCTGTGCCTCTGTGGTAAACCAAAACTCTGTGAGCCTCTGTGCATCTCTGTGCCTCTGTGGTAAAACAGCCACTCCGTGAGTATCTGTGGTTAGACTTGTATCTCCGGGATATTATGGTAGAAATTTGTGTTAAAAAAGAGATGCGGCCGGCACGCTGGCCGGCGCAGCCGGCCTAGAAGTTGCTGAGGAGCTCGCCGTTCTTCATGATCTGCTTCCCGTCGACCCACATATCCGGGTTCATGACGAGGCAGTCCTGATGAATGGTCGCCTCTGCGTCGTAGTCGTAGTTGCTGCCGATGGCGAAGTGGACGGTCTTGCCGAGCTTCTCGTCCTCCAGCAGGTTGCCGGTCATCTTCGCTGCATAGTTGATGCCTATTCCCAATTCGCCGAGGTGGCGGCAGTTCTTCTCCTGTTCCGCCATACCTTTTTCCCGGGCCATCTGTTCGCCTTTCATGATGACGTTCAGAAGCTCGGTGGCCTCTTCTCCACCGGTGATCTTGTCGACGTAGCCGTCTTTAAATGTCAGCCTGACCGGCTGCTTCGGGATCATCGCTTTGGGAACCAGGTCGATGGTGCCGTCGAAGACGATGGTACCTTTCGTGCTGCCCACGACTGGCGATATGAAAGTTTCGCCTGCGGGCAGGTTGCCGCCGGAGCCTGGGGCTGTGTAGTTGCCGTCGTCCAGCATAGCCTTGCGCCCGTCGATGGAGAAGGTGACGTCGGTGCCTGCCGGGGATGTGACGTGGACTTCTTTGCCCGCATCCAGCACCTTCTTGAGGCGGGCTGCGAGTTCCTGCATGGCCTGGTAGTCGACTGCTACGCAGCGCTCGAACATGGCCACGTTAGTGGTCGGGGACCAGAAACCTCTGACCCTCCTGTCGCCGTCCATGACTTTGTCGATGATGTGCTGGTACTTCTTGCCGTCCCGGCCGACGTAGCCGATGTTCAGGCCATAAGGATCCTTACCCAGCTTGTGGGCGGAGAGCGAGACGTAGATGTCGGGCTCTGCCTCGATGGCTTTCCGGACCAGCCGCTCGGCGTACGTGTAGGTCGTCTTCATCTCCTGGACCATGATGACGGGCTTGCCGCCCAGTGCTTTCGTCTCCTCGAAGATCGCCTTCGCGATCGGGAATACTTCTCCCTCGAAGTTGGTGATGATCAGGACTTCTTCTCCTTCCCTGAGGCCCATGACGTCTCTCATGGCCACTTTTGCTGCTTCGTTCAGCGTCGCCAAAATAACAACTCCGTAACCTGAGTACTCTTATGCACTCATCTCTATAATAGTCTTTCATCGCCCTTGACAGCACAGGGCTACCGGGACAGTAAAAAATGTATGCAGTACGGGGACCGGCTATACAGCTCCCCGTACTGTCATCCTCTTTTCCCGGGTACCAGCACTAAGTGACCCTGAGTTGCAGAGTCTTGCTCACGGTAACGCCATTCATATCGGTCGCCCTCACGACTACGGTGTACGCGCCCTTGCTGAGACCGGTACCGATGGCCACATCGTTCTGGTACTCCCTCCAGGCCGGCGGACTGCCGGAATCGTCTCTGATGCCGGTCATGGCAGTCGGGCCGTAGATTGTGCTGCCTGAGGGCGAATAGATGGTCAGGGTAGTGCTCTTGAGGTCCTTCGTAATGCCGAAGGGATCGGTCACCTTCGCCCAGACGCGCAGTGTGCCCGACTGGGGGATCGTGCTGACAGGGTTGCCGTTCGTGTCGCTCAGTTTGAGGTCGCTGACGGCCACATATGTTGGCGTACTCATGGACACTCCGGAGGGATATCCTGAGCCCTCGTAGATGGTGAGTCCCGACAGGCCCACCAGGGAATAGCAGGTTACCGTCAACTCGAGGTGGCTGCCTTTAGGCGCGGTAATAGGGCCCTGCTGAGCCATGGACATCCTCAGTATGGAGACGTCGTCGTTGCCGATAAGTTCAAGCGAAAGTAGCTCGCCCTTGCCTGCAGACATCACCGTCGTACGTGCCCCGGAGGCCTCCACGATCTCCAGCTTAGCCGATACGCTGTTGATCAACGTTAATAATCCGTCCTTCTTAATGTACAGGTCTGTGTTGGACGGCTGCTGGATAACGTAGTCTGTAGCGAAAGCAGGAGAAGTCCACTTCTCACTGGTCTGGTATAACCCGAGTATCGGGAAGGGAATCGTTGTACTTCCGTCCGCAGGCATGGCCGTGCTCATGGAGCCCGATTTTGTCAGGTAAAGCGACTCTGTAACCACAGGCCTGTTCACGACAATCTGGGCTGTGGCTGGAGCGCTGCTACCGCCAGCGTTGCTGGCTACCAACGAGACGGCATAGGTATCCGCAGTTGTGTACGTGTGAGATACGCTCGAACCATACATGTGGGGGCTGCCGTCGCCGAAGTCCCATTCGAACGAAGTCGCATTATTCGTGCCGCTACCCAGGAAGTTCACCGTAAGCGGAGCGGTTCCGCTCGCAGGGGTGGCCTGGATGGAAGCCGCAGGAACGGGAATCGGCGTTGAAGTGGGCGTCGCGGTCGGCGAAGCGGCAGGTGTAGCGCTCGGCACGCTACCAGGTGTTGCGGTCGGGTATATGGTCTGCCCGCCATCGTCGATCTCGGTGATCACCAGAGAATCGATCGAAGACAGGATTACGTCATCTTTAATGCCGCTTCCCTGGATGAACAGGCTGACAGTCACCGGGTCTATCATGGTAATCACATAGTTGATACCCTCAGTAAGGCCTGAAGTAGCCATCACCTGCTCGAAGTAAGAATACCACAACAGCGAATGGTTGCTTTTTACGGTTATGGTGACGTTCATAACCTTGTTGGTATTGATCACGTTGTAAATCGGGAGCACGGTCGTTTTAATAGTACTGGTGCCGGTCGAGCTCACGGACTGCCGGGTTCCGGCGATCCTAGTAGGGTTTGCCGTTACAATAGCAGTCGTATTCGGGTCGTTGTAGACCCGGGAGACCGATACAGGCGGCGAAGCGATCATGGCGAGGCCGCCCGTCTGAGAGAGCACGAGCATGCCGCACTCGTAGTCGACCTGTTGATCGACGTAGAAGTGATTGCTGGAAGCATAGGCCAGGCGTCCCATCGGCGCAGGGCCGCGGGTAGTGATCATGGAGTTGTTATCGGTGATCAGCTTGTTGTTCGAGTAGGCGATAATGGAAAAGTTACCGTAATCAGGGTCGACTTTAATGGTGCCGCTGGAGGAGGATGGGTCGATAACAGGCAGAGAGCCGCCGCCCATCTCGATCGGAGAGCTGGTCGTGAAGCCGTTGCCGCTCGTGGAGGAGGCCTGGATGGTACATATCTGCGTCTTCAGATTCTGCATGTCGTCGATGACGTTCTGCATGTGCACTGACTCGGCTTCCTTTTTCATGTCCGGCACGTAAACCATCTTTACGGTTGCTACGACCGTGATCAGCAGTGCCAGAACAAGGACCGCACCGATGACGTTAGAGACCGCACGGTCTGACCGTATCATGGGCATGATATCACCTTTAAGTCAGGGCTGATATCGGACGGTTTATACAGTGTAATTTTATTCGTCAGATTGTCGTCCATTAAGATTCACCTCACCATCTCGGGCATGGTATCGATGGTGAAATCGCCCAGGACATGGTTAGTCATGCTATTGTAGACCATGATGCTCATCCTCTGCCGGGTATCCACATTCCTGAGATACAGGTTCTCCCCAAGATCCCACCTGCCGTTCCCATTCGTATCTGATGCCGTCGCGAGTATTACTTGACTGTTGATGACTACGGCGATCTGGCCGTAGGTGATCGTATCGCCCCCGGTATGACGGATGGCCAGGATCGTATCGTTCACCGCATGCGCGTCCATATGGATGATCTCGTTCTTCGGCTTGGTGATGATAGTGCTCACTGCCGCGATCAGGATGATGAAGATTACGACTGTGATTACGAGCATCATCATTTCGCCGATAACTTCGGATGCCGCCCCGTCCGATTTTCCCTCAGTTTTTCCGTTCCGTAGCATAGCCCACCAACCTATAAGAACAACATGAATACGACATAGCCGATCAAAATCATGACCGCCGAGTGTTTCAGCCCCGAGTAGACATTGCCTTCGCCCATCATGCCTGCGACCAGCCCGGAGAACAGGCCCTGTATGAGGACTGCATGCATAAAGATTAGCTTGTACATCTCTACATCTATACCTCCGGAGAATGACGCTGCAGTACTCGCCGCCGAAGCCATGCTCAGCTGATCATTAATGGGCGTAGCCGGCACTACTGGCAGGAATACAGTGCTCAGGGTGTACAGGATGTAGAGGAACACGAAGAACGAGATGTAGATGATCGACAGGTATAGCAGCATGTTCAGGAACCGCTCTTCCCTCTCGCTCTGGATTGCCGCTGCATCTGCCGCCGCGATGAACAAGGTTTCCTTTATGTCGCCAGTGGATTCGCTGGCCTTGGTGATCAGCGTCACCACTCTTCTGATGGATGCCGTGTTCACCCGGTACTCGAAGCGGATGAGCGCTTCTTTAGCATCGGCACCCCACTCGATATCTGTCCAGATTTTCCGGATCTCGGAGTTGAGCACGCCCATGTTCGAGTTCAGCAGCGCTTTGATCGCCATGGTCAGCGTCAGCCCGGACTCATTGAAAGACGCGAGGCGCTTCAGGAACTCCGGCACGGCCGCGTCCATTTTTCTGACCTTTTTCGAGCGCAGTTCCCAGCAGATGATGAAAGGTATGATTGCCACCGCAGCAGCGAGCAGCAGGATATCGTCGACGTGGGAGATCATGCTGAAGTAAGGAAGGCTGAAGTAGGGATAGGCTAAGCCGATAAAGAGCAACGCAGCGATAGGTACAGTCAGGTACAGTATCTGGTAGGGCTTGTTTACAAAAGCGTTTAACGGGTCATCAAGGAATCGGCGTATCCGGTATCGGAGCGCCGCGAGCTTCAGGATACGCGCGGACTGCGGATTGCCGGGGAGCTTCGTGACTCCGGCAAACTCGTCCATCTGACGCTTGAGAACGATCACTTTGGTATCGTCGCTTTCCAGCCCCATAGCGATGAGCAGCCAGATGAACATGACTGAGCCCAGAGGAATTGCGATGTAGACCAGCAGGTCGATCTGGCCGGTGTTGCCAGATGACACCATACCCATGGACACCAGGATGGTGATCAGGAACAGCGGCCCGGCGACAAAGGCAGTGACGTATACTTCCGCCAGCATGCTTAGCAGCTCCAGAAGCGTCTTGTGCTCCTGGACAGCGATTGCCTGGAACTGGTCTGCCCTCGTCCTCAGGAATTTCTCGAGGTCTCCGCCGCTCTCCATGTGAGTTGCGGTGCTCTCGAAGAAGTTTTTCAGGTGATCGGAAGGGGTTATTGTTGCAGCATGCCGCAGGGAGGTGATCAGGTCCATGCCCAGCAGTTCGACTCCCTGTACCACAGCCTGAAACTCGAGGGTCACCTCGCCGTAGATCTCCCGATGCTCGTTGATCGCCCTGAAGATATCCAGCAGGCTCATGCCGCCGCTGCGCATCGCGTGCATAAAGGTCACCGCATGGGGCAGCATCTGATCTATAGCGCTCTGCCTTATACTGGACTTATACAGAGGATAGTTACGGAACGTCACATAAACCAGGAAAAAGGTGGCCGGAAAAGACACGCCAAGGATGAGGAGGATGAGGAAAAGCTCACTGCTGATTACTTGCAGCAGGAAGCTGTCGGCAGGAGACACTCGCCAGGGCACAAAAGTCCCGTCGGGCGAGGTAAATTTTACCATTAGCGCCGTGAGCAGGCAGATCAGCGATACCGATATCCCGCCCAGGACGCTGAAGAACAGCATGCGTGACACGTAGATATCGAGCGGCACCGGGATGTTGGCCTTCTGCATGTGTAGCTGCAGGTCGTAATATGCCGGACGGTTCTTGCTTGCATATTGGCCGAACAACCGGTATGTGATACCATCGATGGGGCTCAGAGCGCTGACCATCCGGGTTACCTTCTGATACCCTCATCAAGGGTGCCGGCAAACGTATCGTTTCTGATCATTTCCATAACTTCGGCGGGCATCACATAGTAGGCATTGATGGCTGTAGTAATGTGTCGATAGTCACGTATGCCTTTGTTACGCAGGTAGTCCAGAACTTTACACCGGTTAGCGATCTCTTCTGTAAGCCTGTTGCGGTCCCATCCCCGCCGGGCCATGATGTCCGCCATCACGACGGAGTCCCCCATGGCCTCGAAGGTGTCGTCGACCGAATTCCACCGGTACAGCTCGTTGATCCGGAGGTTGTTGGTCCGTGGATCGACGCCGGTGATCTCCACGATAGCCTTGTTCCGGCGGATCTTCTTGCCCTCCTGGAACACCAGCTCCTGGATACACACGATGTTGAGAGCGGTGAGCATCATGTTCGGGACATTGATAGGATCGTTCAGCAGGCGGTTGACCACGGCCTGAATGGAGCTCGCATGCATGGTCGAGTAAGTCGTGTGGCCGGTGTTCATCGCCTGGAACAGTGTGAGCGCTTCCTTGCCCCGCACCTCGCCCACGATGATGTACTCGGGGCGCTGGCGCAAAGCTGCACGCAACAGATCATACATTTCGATCTCCACGGAATTGCCCTGCACCTGAGACTCCCGGGTCAGTCCGGCGATCCAGTTGCTGTGATAAAGCGTCAGCTCCCGGGTATCTTCTATGGTGATGACCTTGGAGTTCTGAGGTATGAACTGCGATACGGCGTTGAGCGAAGAGGTTTTTCCCGAGGCCGTTCCGCCCGCGAAGATCAGGTTCCGGTTGTTCTCGATGGCCAGCCAGAGGTACGCAAGGATTTCCAGGGACATGGTGTTATAGTTCAGGAGGTCGATCGGCGTGAACGGATCTGTCCTGAACCGCCTGATAGTGAAAGAGCTGCCGTGAGTGGTAATTTCCCGGCCGAGCGTAGCTTCGATACGGGAACCGTTCGGCAACGCAGCGCTTACGATGGGCATGGCAACTGAGATATGCCGGCCCCCGCGTTGTGCAAGCTTAACCACCATGGAGTTAAGCTCCGCCTCGCTGAAGGAGATATTGGTTTTAATGTTCTGGTATTTCTGGTGAAACAGAAAGATGGGAATGTCGACACCGTTACAGGATATGTCCTCTATACGGTTGTCCTGCATCAGAGCGTCGATTTTACCATAGCCCAGGTAGTTGCGCTCCAGATAATACTGTATTCGCTCCCTGGAGGCATTATCCAGCTTGATGCCGTAGATGCCCAGCAGCGTATCGCACCTTGACCGCAAAACCCCGGAGCGATCAGACCCTGCTTTTTCCATGTCGCTGCGAATGAGGATGTCGCGCAGATCACTATATATGCGTTCCAGCAGCTCGGCCTCGAATTCAGTGAGTGTCGGCTCGTTGACGTTGTAAGTGTACTCCCTGGTCCGGGAATCGAAGAGTATAACGGCGAAAGAGAAAGGCTCTTTCAGCCAGTAGCGCTCTGCTTCGACAATGCCGTCCTTAAGCGCCACGCTTGCCGGAGGCTTTTCTTGCGCGCCATCAGCGCATGCCGGCATCTCGGGGCTGCCCGGAAGGGGCATCTTTTTCAGCCGGGACCCGGCATCATCGATCTTATGCTCTTCAGCCGTTACAGGAATTGCACCTCCTGCTGACGAGAAGAGGGAAAAAGATACTGGCGTAATCCGTTTCATACACACACCATACAATACCTCTACCTTCAGGAAACCTACCCATTGACAAATAATTAAAGTTAGTCTATTATCATCCGATATAATCTTTATCGTTAAATATTGCCGTAATTGTAAATTAGAAAGCAAATAATCCTCCAAAATGGAAATAAATGGCAATTTACGTTATGTTTATGTAATTACCCGCAGGTAACGATAAGATTAAATCAATCACGCCATAGATATAAATCAAAGCGGGAAAAATAGGTTCGAATTAATAGATAAGCTCTGAAAGTATTATAGAGAGTATCAGATATTATAGAACACTATAGGTATGGGTATGTATGGAGACGATTTATAGAAAGGTTCCGACAGGCATAACGTCCTTTGATCCGGTGATTAAAGGAGGCTTCCCTGCGGGATCGTTCGTATTACTCCTGGGAGAAGTGGGAGCAGGCAGTCAGGAGTTCGTCTATTCGTCCGCCCTCATGCTATCGAAGATGAAGTACGATCACCTGAGGGCGAAGCCGGATGCGAAGCTCCCGGAGAAGATCGTGTACATATCGTTCACAAAGAGCAAGGAGAACGTCTTACAGAGTTTTGCTACTCTAAAATTAGCAAGCGCTTCAGAACTGAATAGTGCCCTGACCTTCGTCGACCTGTCAACCAAGTACTTTGCGAGAACACAGGTACCCATAACCTGGACGACCGGCAGCATGGGATCCCTGAGCGAGCTAAAATCAGAGCAGAAAAATAAGTCTTTATACGAACTGCTTGTCGAGACGCTGGATACGTATGCGCCCAACAACCTCGTGATCATTGATTCACTGACAGACGTGCTGCGCAGCGCAGTAGCAGATAAGGTATCGTGGACAGACTTTGTGTCTCTCCTGAAAGGCATAGGGCGCATGTCCAAGCAGTGGGACTCTACTATATATGCTCTGCTAACCTCCAACATATTCGATCGCAGTAACGAAGAGGAAGTCTCGGACTGCGCAGATGGAGTCCTGGTCTTCAACTGGGAATCGACAGGCGCCAACCAGCGACAGCGCATGATGTATATTAAAAAATTCAGGGGGCTCATGCCATATCTGGAAGAGGACAACGTCGTACGCTTTGAGACGAAGGTTTCGGCAAGCAGAGGGTTTGAGATATCCAACATCAAAGAGATATTAGGCAGATAATAACTGGGGTAGAAGAATGAAGTTACTAAGCACAGGAGTACAAGGGCTGGACGAACTGCTTCAGGGGGGTTTCCCGGAAAAGCACATGATCGTCGTGGTCGGAGGCATGGGCACCGGCAAATCCACGCTAGCCTTGCAGTTCCTGGTCAACGGCCTGAAGAACGGCGAAAAGTCAGTGTACATGAGCCTGGAAGAGAGGGAGTCCGAGATCGTCGAGTCAGCTGAAGGCTATGGGTGGGACCTGCAGACCTATATTGATAATAACAGCCTGATCCTGATCAGACTTGATCCCAACGACATCAAGACCACACTGACCCGGATCAAGAATGAAATGCCCCGGCTCATCAAGACATTCGGGGCTACCCGGCTGGTCATCGACTCGATCACCCTCTTCGAGATGATGTTTTCGGACGAGGCAGAAAGACGGCTAAACTTGTTCGAGATCTTCGCGATCCTGAAGGAAACAGGCGTCACTGCACTTATCACTTCTGAAGCTTCGAGGGCCGACGCGTATTCCAGCCGGTACGGGCTCGTAGAGTACGTGGCAGACGGCGTGATCATCCTGCGCTACGTGAGGCCAGATCAGCTAAGGGACGTCAAGCTGGCGGTAGAAGTAGTGAAGATGCGCCGCCACAAGCATTCCCGGAGCATCAAACCCTACGAGATTACGGACGAAGGCATAGCCGTGCACTCGGAGTCAGAGGTATTCTGAGCCTGAAGCGGGCCGAAGATATTTTTCCGAGAGGTAACCTGCCTATGCAGGTAGCCTCCCATGGGCA
Organism: Methanocella arvoryzae MRE50; assembly: GCF_000063445.1. NCBI lineage: Archaea > Methanobacteriati > Methanobacteriota > Methanomicrobia > Methanocellales > Methanocellaceae > Methanocella > Methanocella arvoryzae. The sequence continues at coordinate 2,614,213 of NC_009464.1, read as the reverse complement.
GATTGTCTGCTGGCGATAGCGCCGTGCCACCTCTGCGGCACGGCAAAAAATGAACCTTTCTTCTTTTTTCAGCCACTGCAGGCCACTTTTACCGTAAACTATGATGCTACTGCAGGCCGGCAGGCTTTACGCGCTTACAGCGGATTTGTGGCCTGCCAGACAATAGTTTTTTATATCTTCAACTAATTATAATAACTTCCGGACAATCATGAAAAATCTTTGCGGCAGCAGAAAGGTTTATTTTATGATGCGATAATTATTAAATTAACAACCGAATAGGAGGGAGAGGTTGGCTGTGGAAGAGCCCCAGAGATTGAGGAGGAGAGCACAACAGAGCTGGAAAAATAACGTCGAACAGGACTTAACCAGGCTGCTCGACCGGAAAGGCGTCCTCGGCGCGTTTCTGATTTCCAGGACAGGAGAGACCGTTACTCAGGTCTTCCAGGACACTACGGTGACCACCACGGCGGTCCCCAGGCAGAAAGAAAGCTCGCTCATGCAGATCGTCCGGAAGCTGACACCGCTCATGCAGAGCATGAGAAACGTGCCGCTCCGGAGGACCATCTTCGAGACCACAGAAGGGTCGGTCATATTATACAGTATGGAAAATGGCATAGTCGGCTGCATCCTCGACAAAGAGTTCGATGTTGTCTCGATAATGCTCGAAATTCAGACTGTCGCCGACATGATCAACAGCCACCTGAATAACGTCGACGTGGGCCGGGAGGCACTGGAGAGTCGCTTGCGGGAAAACCGCGAGGAGTTCCGGGCCTTCAGCCACGATCTGCTAAGAGAGATAGAAAAGCACTTTGGTACGGTGACCACTGAACAGATAATCGACAGGATGGTAAGGTGAACAGATGAAAAAGCTCAAGACTGGCATTCTAGGCTTAGACAGCCTCCTTGACGGAGGCTTCAACGAGCATTCCGCCACGATTCTCGTTGGCTCGGCTGGTACAGGTAAGACGACCATGGCTCTGCAATTCCTCCGAAAGGGGCTGGAGAACGGATCAGACGCGATCTACATCACCCTCGAAGAGCCTCGATCCCAGATCATCGAAGAGGCCCGGAACATGGGCTGGGAAGACATCGAGCAGTACGTCGAGAAAGGTTCGCTGGTGTTCCTGGAGGCCGCGGGCAAAGACCTCGCAGATTTCATCAAGGAAGAGCTACCCCGGTTTGTCAGCGAATGGGAAGGCTCGCAAGCCCGCATCGTCGTAGATCCGTTGACGCCTGTGATCTGGGCTAACGAGAACAAGTACGACCAGCGCATGCTCATCTCTCAGCTGTTCAAAGAAACCAAGCGCATGGGAACGGTGCTCAGCACTATCGAAGAACACGGGGTGACCGGTGAAATGACTGGCAGTGAGACGATCATCCCGATGTACCTGGCTGATACCATACTTCACATTTCGAGCGTGAGCATGGGCAACCGGATGATATCGATCAAGAAGTCGAGGCAATCGTGGCACAGCGAGAACAACTTCCCGTACCGTTTCGTGCTCGGCATTGGCATCGTCATCGATACCACAGGAATGAGTGGCAAGCGTATGAAGAAGATCACACCGGAGCTCAAGCAGCGCACCTACGAGACCATCATGAGGGTCAACAAGGATAACGTGGAGCAGGTGAAGAATATTATGAGATACCTGGAGCGCGCGGATCTGGGAGATATGGAGCCCGAACAGATCCTGGACATGCTCATCGAAGACTACAAAGTAGCACAGTGACGGTCGTGACGGATGCATAAGCAAGTATCGGATGTGGCTGAAGGCTGCATACCCGTCGCCACCGGGTCGATCTGCAGGAAATGCAGCAGTAGCCGGATAAAAGTGATCTACTTCGAAAAAGAAGGCAAAAAGTTCGCCGTATGCGAGGACTGCGGGGACATCAGGAGTGTGGGCTCCAGCCTGCAGGACTGCTACGAGAAGTGGAAATCCTACCGGGAGGCCCCGCCTCGATAGACCATGAGACGGGTTTTCCCCCTTTCTTTTTAGCTTAATCTCGCGTGCGCCAGACCCCGGATAAGGGTAAAACGCCGACACATTATTTTTTAAACTTTTTCCGTATTTATAATCAATAATTTCCACCCATGCACTAAAAGTATTTATACAAAATAGTCAATCATTTATGTGTGAGGGGCTGTAACCTCACAGAAGTTGTGCTATATTAGCAAAGATATCACTGCACAAGCAGGGCAGGGGCTTCCTCCCTGGCACATGCCCTGTCCAGATCATACGCGGGCTTGATCTCGCCTATGATAACCGGAACAAACCAAACCCCGATGCGAGGGAAAGTATCCATTTTTATACCTCCCAAGCCCTCGCATCTACCTTTCATAAGATCGTCCTCCAGAAGCAGGAAAAACATCCCGGATACCCGCCAGCCAGCCGCAGCTTCCCCCTTCCGGGCACTTTTCATGCAAAAAGTATAAGAGTCATGATGGTGTTTATTGAAAAAGTAAGCGGGCCTGTGGTCTAGTTGGTTATGACATCGCCTTTACACGGCGGGGATCAGGGGTTCGAATCCCTTCGGGCCCACTTCATTTTTCCTGAAATTTTTTGTATTGTATGTTTTTTACAGTAACTTTTTGGATTCATCATCAAGTCCTCCCTGGCCTCCGGTTCCTCACTATCCTCCTCTCTGATCTCCTGACCTCTCTGATCTCTCCCCGAGATCGTTCTCTCTGATCTCCGGTGCCTCGGAAACCTCACTGTTGTCCGGCTTGCGTATCCGTACCATGGAAAATGTGAGGTTGGGGAGTGCCCGGAGATCCGGGAGACTTTTTTTCAAACTGGGAGGTCAGGGAGGTCAGGAGGTCTGAGAGGAGGAAGGTGAGGAGCCGGAGGCTTGGAGAGGATAAACCGGCTGTCGGGAATCGCCTTTTGAACGCCTGCCATGGCAGGCGTTCTCAAGGCGAATATCCTGGCAGAAGAATTGTCCAAAAAGTTTTAGGAAAGACGATACTTGAAGATGTTAGTGAATTCATTAGCGCAATAGGGCTGTCTATCCTGACCAGCTTATTTCCCGCACTTCTCGACCGCCGGCAGCAGCACGACAAACCGGCTACCCATGGTGTAGTCGCCGCTCACCCGGTCTTCGACCCAGAACCGGCCGTTAAAGTCGTCCACGAGGATTTTGGTGAGACACAGGCCGAAGCCTTTGCCGCTCGCCCGGGTCTTCTCCAGCGACAGCCGGTCGAAGAGCTTCATCTTCAGGTCGTCCGGAATGCCTGGCCCGTCGTCCTCAATCTCGACCCTGCATTTCATATGCCCGCACTCTTCGTACTTCTCGGCCCTGACGTTGACAGAAAGCCGTCCGGTAGAGTGCTTGATTGCATTGCCAATCAGGTTCAGAAACACTTCCTTGAGAAGCTCATTTGCTATTACTATGCATGAGCAGGTGGAGACAAGAGTGATCTTTATGTCCCGGCCTGCGACGGCAGGAAACCGGGAGATGACCTCGCGGAGCAGGCTTTCGATATCGATCTCCTCGGCTTTGTAGACGCCAGCTTTACTTTTCTGTATCTTCCGGACGTTATCGATAAGCCGGGAGTTTGCCCGCAGGGTTTCTATAGGCCGGGTGATTAAAAACCGGTCTTCGGTGCCAAGCGATCCATGGGCCTCTATGATGTCATCGGCCAGCTCAAGGTAACCCATGGCAATCTGGTTCATATTATTGATGTCGTGGCCCATCAGATCCACGTATAGCTCAGCCTGAGCCTTGGCCGCCTTCAGCTCGTCTTCAGCGTGTATTCGCTCGGTGATGTCCTGGATGGTCCCGAAAAGCCAGGCAGGCTTACCGTCCGGGCCGGCAATCTGCTCACCTTCGACTCTGACGATAGAGACAGAATCATCAGGGCCGACGATGCGCAGCATCGTATCCAGCGTGCCGCTCGCGCAGCTGGCCAGCTCAGTAAATTCCCTGGATACACGGTCAAGGTCGTCCGGGTGAATGTACTTTTTTAGAATAGCTTCAACGCTTGAAGTAGAGGTGAGTTCATCGGTCCCGATAATGCGGCACACTTCGTCGGAACAGGTGAGTGTACACGTCGCCAGATCGAACTCCCACAAGCCTATGCGGGCGTTCCGTAGCGCTCTTGCCATACCTATCTCGCGTTTTGAGTACACCGATTTTCCCAGCCTCATCTCAGCCATGCCTGAACAGCTTTCTACAGGAATATTCAGACCTGTCGAACTTAGCGGTTTTTTCATATGACTAATGTTACATTCCCCGCTGATTAGGCAATTAGGATTTTCATAGATATTAATGTTTATATCAGGGCCCAATGTAAAAGAAAAGCGTAAAATAAAAGTATAATATAAAATTGTTATTTGTTAGGTATCCCGGCGATCACTTGTTGCACTTCATCCCGACTGCATCAGCGATGTTCTTGACCGCATCGTCCACGTCCATGTTGGCCGCTTTCGCCGCCCTCTGCAGGTCTTCCATCGTGATCAGGTCAGGGTTATTGTGCTTGTCGTGAGGCATTCCGCATCCGCAACTAATACACATATTATCACCGTAGGTAACAGTCTCGCAGCGGAGATAAAAAATGTACTAGTGTATTAATTACCTGCATAAACCTTAACCACTGGTTTATCAAGCCGGGAACAGATAACATTATGGAGCTGGTAACACGGTATTGGACGAGATCATCTCCGCACTCTCGGGGCTGCTAAACTACGCGTGGATATTGCTGTTCGTAGTCCTGTTCGTCATCCCGATCTTGCAGCGCTACATGGTGAACTCGGCCAGAAAGAGGATACTCAGGCGGATTTCCAGAGAACGCAAGTCTCAGGTGATTACGCTGATCCATCGCCAGGAAACGATCGCGTTTCTGGGAATTCCCCTGTCAAGGTACATCGACATAGACGACAGCGAAGAAGTGCTGCGCGCAATAAGGACCACTCCCCCCGACGTACCGATCGACCTGATCATGCATACCCCCGGAGGTATCGCACTGGCAGCCACCCAGATCGCCCTTGCGCTGAAGTCTCACCCTGCCAGAAAGACCGTCATAGTGCCTCACTATGCCATGAGCGGCGGCACGCTGATCGCCCTTGCCGCAGACGAGATCCTGATGGACCCGCACGCAGTCCTCGGACCGGTCGATCCCCAGCTCGCAGGCAAAGACGGCGCTTTCGCCGCCTCGTCCATCCTGAGCGTGCTCCGGCAAAAGCCTGCCGAAAAGATCGCCGACACGACCTTCATCCTCGCAGACGACGCCCGCAAGGCGCAGGAACAGATGAAGGAACTGGTGCGCATTATTATTAAAGGCAAGTGCGGCGAGCCTAACATCGAGACGATCCTCGCTGAGCTGGTCAGCGGCAAATATACGCACGACTACCCGATCTTCCCGGAGAAGGCGCTTGAGCTGTTCGGCGGGTGTATCAGAATTGGCATCCCCCCGGCAGTCTACGACCTAATGGACTTCTACAAGATGGAGATGAGCTCCAGACGGCCCGGCGTCGAATACATACCCATAGCGCCGCCAGAAAACCAGCGCGGGCGCTGATGCGCGGAGAACAGTATCCATTCTTTTTACCACGCTTTGGATTTTCGGCATTCAGATCCTCCCTGGCCTCCGGCACCTCACTGTCCTCTCCTCAGATCTCCTGACCTCTCTGACCTCACCCTGAGATCGTTCTCTCTGATCTCCGGCTCCTCCTAAACCTCCCTGTTGCCCGGCTTGCGCACACGTACCGGCAAAATTAGAGGTCGGGGAGTGCCCGGAGATCAGGGAGACTTTTCAAACTGGGAGGTCAGAGAGGTCAGGAGGTCAGAGAGGAGTAAAGTGAGGGGCCAGAGGATTGGAGAGGGAAAACTCAGTCGCCGGTGTTCGCCTTTTGAACGCCTGCCATGGCAGGCGTTCTCAAGGCGAATATCCTGGCAGAAGAACTGTCCAAAAAGTTACAGGAAAGACCATACACAAGGTACACGAAGTACGCGAAGTTTTACGATAAGATCATATTACAGCATGCCGTTATTATCGAACTTTGAGTACTTCGTGTACTTCGGGTACTTCGTGTAGATGGTACGGGCACTCGTACGAAACGTTCCAATAATGACTCGTGGATGGAAAAGGTGTTTTCAAGTAGAGGCTATACAAAATGTAAAGTTATATATACAAAAAGTAAAGTATACTTTACATATATGATAAACCACCTGAAGGAACTGAGGGCCCGGCACAATATGACGCAGGAAGACCTGGCGCAGAAGGTCGGTGTCTCGAGGCAGACGATCGTCGCCATCGAGAAGCAGAAGTACGACCCGTCGCTGTCGCTCGCGTTCAGGCTGGCCAGGTGTTTCGGAGTCAAAATTGAGGACATATTCGAGGAGGATACCGATGTTCAAAACTGAAGAGTCGAAAGTATCAGTCGCAATTCTACTAACGTTCGCCATACTGCTGGTTACCGGAGTCTATCCGCAGTACGTGCTCTGGATGACGATAGCGGTAGTCGCACTGCTCGTCGTACTAACGATCTACAGCGTACTGGTAAAGAAGAGATCCGGCGAGCCCCAGGACGAGCGGTCGGCGAAGTGCTCGCTTCTGGCCTCCCGTAACGGGTTCATCGTCGCGATCGCACTTGTGACGCTGCTCGGGGTTACTGTGAAGCTTGGCGCTCCGATAAGTATGGACAGTCTGGTCCAGATGACGTGGGGCCTTAGTACGGCGACCTACTTCCTGTCGTACATTGCGTACAAGAGGTTAGGGCTTGCGTAAAAAAGAAGTTATGCTTCTGACCTGATCATAATCAGAAGCATCTTAAATCTTTTAACTGCAGTCAGCGAGTGGATTGCATCCTTCGGGAAGATGATCATCTGCCCTGCCGTGACTCTGTGGGTCACGTGGTTGACCATGATGTCGGCTTCGCCGTCCAGAATGTAGACCATCGCGTCGAAGGGTGCGGTGTGCTCGCTCAGCCCTTCTCCCTGGTCGAAGGAGAAGACGGTCACGGTGCCTGTTTTCTTGCGGATGATCTCCCGGCTGACGACTGCGCCGTCCTGGTATTCGACGAGCCCCGCGAGATCGATCGGGCGGGCCAGCAGGTTCTCGGTAGTAGATTTCTTTTCGGGCATAAGATCACTTACACTACGTATGCACGCAAACGATAAAAAAGTAAGCCGGCGATGGCGTGGAATAATATAATGAACATGACCCTCAGACAGATCAGTATCAGGCACGTGGGGGAGACTAAGTGAAGAGAATAATGGCGATACTGGCACTGCTGATGGTGCTGACGGCTACTGCTTTGTCAGCATGTGCTCAGCAGGCAGTCCCTGGTGACCTGAAGGCGGACGATAATATGGCTACACAAGTTATGGCGCTCGACATCACGAGCCCGGCATTCAAGGACGGGGAGCGGATACCGGTGAAGTACACGGCAGACGGCGACGACATGTCCCCTCCCCTGAACTGGTCTCGAGTAGAAAACGCCAGTGAGTATGTGCTGATCTGCGACGACCCGGACGCGCCTGGCGGCACCTTCACCCACTGGATCATGTACAACATACCCAGCGGCTTCACCAGCCTGCCCGCTGGCGTACGGCAGGAGGAAGAGCTGGACTACGGAGCCATCCAGTCTAAGAACAGCATGGGCAACCCCGGCTACAACGGGCCTTCGCCACCCCCGGGAAAGCCACACAGGTACATCTTCAAGCTCTACGCCCTCGACGCCAGGCTCAACCTGCCGGCCGGGATCACAAAAGACCAGCTGCTGACCGCGATGAAAGGGCACGTGATCGCAGAAGGGAGCCTGACCGGAATTTATGGGCGATAAGTGGCTATACAGCCATCCCCAGGGTATACTGGTAATAATACACCACAGAGGCACAGAGATACACAGAGAAGGGTTTACCACAGAGGCACAGAGACGCACAGAGACCTGTATTGAATAATTTCTTCAGCTTAACACATTGAAGAATCTCTGTGCGTCTCTGTGTTCTCTGTGGTAGCTATCTCTCTGTGAGCCTCTACGTAACTCTGTGCCTCTGTGGTAAAAGGAGACTTGTTGTCGTAGAATACGGATTGCCATCCGGGGGAATGAGAAATGGCCCGGCATTAATAGCCGGGCTTATACCTTTCTCCCTGCAGGTAGTGTGGCAGGTAGATAAACCGTTTTCCGGTGATGTTCAGCGTGTAGTCGAGCCGCTGGAGGGTGCCGGGCTTTTCTGCCACGCTGGTGACGAAGATGAAGTCCGCCATCTGGGGCAGGAGCTCGACGGTCAGCGCGCACTTCAGCCTCCGGACGCCGGGCTCGGGCTTTGATGCCCGGTACTGGGGCGGGTTGCCCGTATGGTACATGGAGACGTCCTTGAAATGCCCGGGATCCATGTCATAGGCGGGCATGTAAATCACGATCGTACCCTGCCGGTCCTGGCCGCCGCCGAGGAGGCCGAACAGGTTCCCCAGCCCGCCTCCCTGGGCGCTCAGGTTGTGGATGTCGAACTGCGCGTTCAGCACCCAGAAGGGCAGGTAAACGCGTTCGCCTTCGCTTTTTTTATCTACGTCGAAAGCCCCGAACTCGTAGCCGATCGTTTCTACGTTGCCGTTGCTGCGGACGTGCATGGTCCCGCAGTTGTCGCAGAGAAAAACGTTGTCGACGTCCTGCGGTTTTGAGAACATGGGCGTCTTACAGTTCGGGCAGTATACCTGTACAATTTTTGTCGTCATCTTATCGCCCTCCGAACAGCGACGGCGCGATCTTGTCGAACGCGGCGTCTTCCGCATCCGGCCTGTTATTCTTGAACAGGTTGTACCCGCCTTTGACGTCGCCGGCTGTCATTTCTACACCGTGCCTGAAGAACCCGAAGGATCCGGCGGCGATAATGAGGCTTGCGGCCATCAGGAACAGCGCCAATCCGCAGCCTCCCTCGGACTCGATGACAAGCCCGATCCACGCGCTGAAGCCGATGCCGACTCCGCCGACGGCCATGCCGACGGCCATGCTGAGGCTCCGCCACAGGTAGTCGCCTGGCGCCCTGCCGGAAAGGACCCGGCCGGTGATACCGTCCACGGTAGCGAAATACATGCGATCGGCGTACTTGTACCGGACCATCCATATCGGGTAGAAGACCAGCGACAGCCCCCGGGGAATCACGTTCACCTGCTGGAAGGTGATGCTCGGCACGCCTGCATAGGACACTGCTTCAGAGCGAATCTGGGACAGGCCGGTACTCAGCGCGTCGGTGCTGGAGGTCGTCGCCTCGAAAGTGGGGATGCTCCCCTCGTCGAGGATGACCGCTTCTCCGTCCAGGTTGCGCAGGCGCTCGACACCGATGTCCCCGGCGTCGCTGGCTACCTGAGTCCAGTCCATGTCCCGGGCCACCATCTTTTCCAGCGGCACTCTCTCGGTGCGCTTGTTCCGCTGGACCGTCTTGTAGCCGCAAACCCAGCCCGCCGCCCTCGCCCGCAGGCGCCAGAAGGGCACGTAGATTGGATAGCACTCGGTCACTTCGCCCCGCCGGCGCAGGTCCCGGGCCTTGAACCCACCTTTCCACCACCGGCGTACCTCGGCGATCGCCTGGTCTCGGCTCACTTTATTCCTGAAGGTGATGCGGCGGACACCGTCGTCGCCTTCTATGGACAGGATCGCAGAGCAGTACTTACATGAGGTATACTTCGTCCCCTCGTCGACGCTCACGTCGCCGCCGCAGTTGGGGCAGTTCATGGAGAGAGATATGCTCATGTTAGAACCTCCTGACTACGACGTATGCGGCTGCTGTGACGAACGGGATGGTGAAGAGCGCGACCAGCAGGATGATGATCCATACGAATATAGCCGAATCTCCCGCGCCCATGGATAAGATGAAACCGGCGAGCCCTTCCAGGAAGAAGATGCCGAAAGCCGCGGCAGCGATGAGCAGGTAGGGCGCCGCTTTCCTGGTCGGGAACTGGCCGGTATAGACTTCCCCGGACGAGCCGTCGATGACGGCAGGGTACTTAGTACCCCTGTACTCGTACTGGATAGCCCAGATCGGGAAGAAGACCAGCGCCTGCTCGAGCGGAGTGCCCTCCAGGCTTGACAGGTAAGCCGTCATCTCGATGTCCGGCTTGACCAGCTCGACACCGCCGGTGCTGTAGCTCTCGTCGAATATTTTTAGATCGCCGGCGGGAACTTTCAGGGAGTGGAGCCCGGGCATGGTCGTGGATTTGGCCGGCTCGACGAACACTTTTTCCTGGCCGGAGATGTTCCGCCTGAATAGGTAGACCGGGAAGTATAGCTGCCTGAAGTCGGTGATCTTCGCTGTCTGTTCCAGGTCCCTGGCCATTTTGGCCCCTGCAGTCCACCGCTTGAAGATGCCCTCTGCGTCGTTCCGCTGAATGAAGAAGGGCATGATGTAGAAGAAGCCAGCGCCGCTTTTGTCGATGTACAGCTGCGTACCGCAGTGGCTGCACTTGACGAACTTGACGCCGGAGTCGAAAGGTATGGGTGCACCGCACCGGGTGCACCTGATCTCTGCCATTAGTTTTTCACCCTAGCTGATTTCCGCAGCTGGGGCAGAACTTGCTGCCGGCAGCGACTTTAGTGCCGCATTTGGGGCAGGCCTGCTCCCCACCGGCGGGCTGGCCGCAGGACGGACAGAACTTCGCACCGGGAGGCAGCGCTGCCCCGCACTTGCTGCAGACGGCGGTCTCCTGCTTCGCACCGCAGGACGGACAGAACTTCGCTCCCTGCGGGACGCTGGCGCCGCACTTCGCGCAAGGAGTGCCGGCGGCAGCCTGTTGCTGGGGCTGCTGCTGGGGCTGTTGTTGCTGCTGGCCCATCTGGCGCATCTGGTCGACCATCATATAGCCCATGCCGATGCCTGCGCCGACTCCGACGCCTGCTCCAGCGCCGCCGCCCGAAGGGTTCTGGGCTGCCTCGCGCATGGCCTGGCCGGTCTGGTACTGCATATAGTTAGTGCCCAGCACGCCCATGGACGATCTGGTATCAACAGCCTTCTGGACTTCCTCCGGCATGGTGATGTACAGTCCGGAGAGTTTGTCCATGGTGATGCCGTAAGGCTCGAAGTGAGCCTTGGACCGCTCCAGCCACGCCTGCTCGATGTTGGTCAGGTTGGCCGCGAGGTCTGCCACGCCCATGCCGCCGTTCTTGGCGTCGCCCAGCACGTCGTATAAAACGACTACCGCCTGGTCCTTGATGCGCTCTTCCACGTCAGCCGAGGTGGTGTAGCTGAAGGTGCCGACGAACTGGTTGATGAAGTTCATGGGGCCGGTGACCTTGTACCTGAACTCGCCGAACACCCGGAGGTTGACCAGCCCGAAGTCCTTGTCCCGGAATACGTATGGTTGCTTGCTGCCGAACTTGCCGTCGAATACCCGCTTCTGGATGTAGTATACTTCCGCGTCCTGCCTGACGCCGGACAGGAATTCCACGATGCGGCCGACGATGGGCGCGTTCATGGATGTCAGCGCATACCGGTCAGGCCGGTCGATATAGTCGAGGGCTTTGCCGTCCCTGTAGAAGACCGCCATCTCGTCCTCCCGGACGACGATGTTGTCGTTGAACCGGATGTTCCGCGGCACCTTCCACATGATGTTGCCGCGCTTCTCGTTCTCTTCCCAGGCGATCGTCGCAGCGCCGATGACGCTCTTCTTATCTCCGCCTATGATTGCCATGCTTTTACACCTCTGTGCCTGTGATGAAGGCCATCCGCCTCTTGTTCGTGCCCTGCATGCCGTCGAGCTTGATCGCGAGTTGAGCCAGCGCCTGCCGGTAATCCGGGCCGCCCGTGACGGCCAGAGACTTAACCCTGTCTACTTCAGCCTTGATCTCGGTCAGCAGCGTGACCATATTCAGGTCATACTCGTACAGCTTGTTCAGCCGGTCTTCGCCCACCCTGATCCGGGCGTCGATGCCTGAATAGCCCTGGGCGGCATGCCGAATTTCGCCTTCTACGGTTTTGAACTTGCTGATGAGTATCCCGATCTTGTCCAGGCCTTCCATCTGCCCGTTGTCCAGCAGGATAGTCCTGCATTCCTCAAAGTCGCCCCTGATCGATGCCAGCCGGTCAGCCACCTGAATGCGTAACATGTTGTCAGCGGCCCTCAGATCTTCTTTCGCTCGATACCCGCTGAACCCCGGGATCATGCTCTGGATTTTGGCTATGATGCCCCGATCTTGCACGACCTTATCTCTTAAGTCAACCATGTCAAATCCCTTGCCAGTTATAGGTTAGTTTAAAGTTTCCGGCTATACGTGGAGGCCAGTGATGCCCCAGATTCGATTCTTCATAAAATAGGACCTGTCAGCTGATAATCTTTATTATGTACGAAACTGGGCCGTCAAAGATCACTCAGGCAATCATCCGTCATTTCTTTGACCACAATAGCTAATTAATAATCGTTATAAATCAATACTTTTAAATACCATAAATAATCATTATAATTTGTTATCCCGCTGGAGGGATGACAGGAGATTGATAGAGGATGACAAGACGGAGGAGTCCAGAATAAGCGGGACAATATTGCTGGCCACAGATGGCTCGCTCCCGGCGCTGGCTGCTACGATACAGGCAGTAGAACTGGCCAGAGCCAGGAAAGCAAAGCTCTCCGTGCTCAACGTCAGAGAGCAGGGACCGGTAACTGGCATCGAGAAGATGGCGGAAAACTCGGCCCTTCGCAGGAAGCCCGAAGTCGACGGCATGGAATTTGCCCGCAGGCTGGCTGGCAGCCAGAGCGTTGCCGCCGAGTTCCTGACCAGAGACGGGCCGGTGGTAGGAGAAATCATCCGGACTGCCGCGGACATCAAGGCAGACATGATCATAATGGGAGCTTCAGACCCCAGGGGTATCAGCGGATTACTTCTGGGGAACGTAGCGGAAGCAGTGGTGAAACAGGCCCACTGCTCAGTCGTGGTCATCAAGCCGACAGAAGCCGAAATCCAGACAGCCCTGGATATCCTCAACGGTGCCGGGCACAAGGTGCCGGCTATCGATATCTCCGACATAACCGGCTCTGCCAGATTTAAAGTCGGGCTCGTGCTTTTTGGCCTGTACATAGCAGGCTACTCGGCCTTCACCATCACGGGCAGCTTCGCCAAAGGCCTGTTCAGCCAGGGCTTGCTGGGGCTGAACGTCGCCCTGGTGTCAGGCATGGTTCTGATCGCCGCAGCCATCCTCATGGCCATCGGCTATAGCTGGTACGCGGGCAGGATGGAATCAGAAACCGGAGGGGTATAGATGGATTATAGTTTCAAGCCCATTGCGTTCGCACTATTCTGCCTCATCACGCTGCTGGCCCTGGGGCTTTCGGCTTACGCTGCCAGAGGCGTGAGGACTGCCGGCCACTTCTACGCGGCGGGCGGAGGAGTCAAGTGGTTTGTCAACGGCATCGCTTTCTCCGGGGACTACCTGAGCGCTGCCTCGTTCCTGGGCATAGCAGGAATGATCGCGGCGAGCGGGTTCGACGGCTTCATGTACAGCATCGGCTTCCTCGCGGGCTGGATCGTGGCCCTGTTCATCGTGGCGGAGCCGCTCAGGAAGATCGGGAAGTATACGTTCGCAGACGCGCTGACCAGCACCTTCAAAAACAAGTACGTCAGGCTCACTGCGGCCATCAGTACGCTGGTGGTCAGCGTGTTTTACCTCATTCCCCAGATGGTCGGCGCTGGCTCGATCGTACAGCCATTGATCGGCCTGCCCTACGAGCTAGGCGTAGTTATCGTGGGGAGTCTGGTTATCGTGATCGTGGCCACGGCCGGGATGGTATCCACCACCTGGGTCCAGTTCATCAAGGGCTTCCTGCTTTTGATCGCCGCCGGAGGTCTTACCATAGGAGTGCTTATAATGGCGGGCCAGGGCCCGATCGACTTCATCTCGTCGATACTGTCGAGCCAGTCGATCCAGCTCCCCAAAGGGACAACGGTGACTGGCGAGCAGTTCCTGTCCCCCGGCCTCAAGTACACCAACCCGTGGGACTTCGCCTCGCTGGCCCTCGGACTGGTGCTCGGAACTGCTGCGCTGCCCCACATCCTGATCCGGTACTACACGGTGCCGAGTCCCGCAGACGCCCGGAAGTCCACTGTAATCGCCATCATAGCCATCGGGATCTTCTATATCCTGACGCTGTTCCTGGGCCTCGGAGCGAACTACTTCGGGACTTTCGACCCCGGGAACGAGAATCTGGCCGCCCCTCTGCTGGCGCAATACATAGGCGGTGAGGTATTCTTCGCCCTCATATCGTCCATCGCGTTCGCCACCATCCTGGGAACTGTGGCAGGCCTGATCATGGCGGCCGCAGGAGCGATCGCTCACGACATATACACAGAGATACTGGGCAATAAATCGGATGAGTCGAAGAGCCTGAAGGTCTCGAAATTGACAGCGATCGCAGTGGGAGTCATCGCGATAGCTCTGGGTATCCTGGCCAAAGGACAGAACGTCGCCTTCCTGGTCGGGCTCGCTTTCGCCATAGCCGCCTCGGCTAACCTGCCGGCTATCCTGAGCACGCTCTTCTGGAAAAGGGCGACCGACAAGGGCATAATAGCGGGCATACTCACCGGACTGGTATCGTCGATCGTCCTGATCCTGATCAGCCCTACAATAATGGGCTCAGGGGCGATTTTCCCGCTGAACAACCCGGGAATCGTCAGCATTCCGCTGGGCTTTGCGGTGACAGTCGGCGTCTCGCTGCTCGATGCAAGGAGAGTTGCGGATGAGATAACCGTAAAAACTGCAGGATCATAAGCTGGTCCTGCAACTTTTTTATTCAAATTCCCGGTAGAACAACCACGATTAATCGTTATAAAAACATTTAAGTATTTTAGAATGAACTATCGTGACAATACCGGTGACTATTCAATGGTTCAACAGAATATGACAAAAACTGGCGCATCAGCGCTCGCGATAGAGGATGTTACTAAAACTGGCGCATCAGTGCTTGCGAACCCGGCCCCCCTCGGGCTGATGGGCTTCGGAGCGACCACTGTGCTGCTCAACCTGCACAACGCGAACATAATTTCCGCTACGAGCCTTGGCATGATCTTCGCCATGGGCATCTTCTACGGAGGCCTCGCCCAGGTCATCGCCGGCATCCTGGAGTTCAGGAAGGGCAACACCTTCGGCATGACGGCATTCACGTCCTACGGCATGTTCTGGATCGCGCTGGTCGCGCTCCTCCAGTTCCCCAACATGGGCTGGGCAGCCAGTGTCGATAGCGCCTCGATGGGATTCTTCCTCGGAGTCTGGGGCCTATTCACCGCGTTCATGTTCGTGGCCACCCTCAAGAAGAATCTGGCCCTGCAGATCGTCTTCGGCAGTCTGACCGTGCTATTCTTCCTGCTGGCCATCGCCGACTTCACGGGCAGCGCCATGATCAAGACCATTGCCGGATATGAGGGCATCCTCTGCGGCCTGTCAGCCATATACCTCGCCTGCGCCGAAATCATGAATGATGCATACGGGAAGAAAGTGTTGCCCGTGTGAAGTGGCCGTAAGGCCACATTATATCTTTTTTACCATCAGGGACTTATATCCCGGATAACTGCCAGACAAGGTTTATCTGCCAATACAGGATAGATCTGTTTATGGCCTTACGAGACGACATCTGTTCGGCGATGGAAAGCTACATGATGAACGCCCCCTCGGACTGGAACACGGTTACAGTAGAGGAGTTGAAGCAAGAGCTTGCATCGAACCCGAAACTTTTCCTGTTAGACGTCCGGGAAAGGGACGAGTTCGCTTCCGGCCACATCCCGGGTGCTGTTAATATATCTGTCAGAGAGATCCCCCAGCGCGTCAAAGAGCTGCCTCGCGAGAAGGACATGAAAATTGTTGCTTACTGCGCCAGCGGCATCCGCTCCGCCTACGCCACCATGTTTCTGAGAGTATACGGCTACTCCGACGTCCGCAGCCTGGTCCATGGAATAAGAGAGTGGGTGGCCACCGGCAACCAGATCGTCGCATGAGCCAGCGACCACGAACAGCCCTAAAAGTTCTAACCACGGCGACACAGAGACACAGAGACAACTGTGACGCCGAACAGAGCACTCCTTTTTAGTCCGCTGCGACACGGAGACAGCCTATTAACCAATAACGGTTTACTGGCTAGATGTTACATTATATCATTATGGTCTCATGACCGGTAAACTAAATTCTATAGTGATTCCTCGTTCCTCCAGCCGGGTAACAATAAGTCGGTTGTCTCCGTGCTCCCGGCCCGCCGTGTCGCTGTGGGTCATAAAAAAGAGCCTTGCACTTCTGGTACGGTTGTCGCCGTGCCGCCGTGCCGCCGTGGTTCAAATAACCATCCTGCCATCGTTTCTCGCACTGTCTCCGTGCCGCCGTGCCGCCGTGGTTAGAACATCTGCCCTATAGTTGTCGGGATAAGGAGCCGTGCCGCCGTGGTTTAGTCCAAGCCCTAAAACGCTACTTTTCTGATCTTCATCACCGAGTAAGCGATCAGTGGCATTATGGATACTATAAGCCAGATGAAGGCGAGGGACATGGAGGTCCGCTCGGCGATGAAGCCTACGATTGGGAAGACGATCATGACGGCGATGCTGTTCATCTGGGCCTTCATCGAGAGCACCGTCGCCCGGTTCTCCGATGGCACTCTTTTGTTGATCAGATCGCTCAGTATGGGCCAGAACCCCACGACGAAGATCGTGGCAATCCAGAGGAACAGGACTACTACAGGCGAATCTACGACGGCAAAGAGCAGGTACATGGCCAGGATGACGGCCGGTACTATGATGACGATATCCCGGTTGCTGAATCTTTCCAGCACGTGGGCATACCTGGCGCCCAGTGCGGCGAAGATCGAATCGGCGCTCAGGATCAGGCCTATAAAGTAGACGGGGATTGCCATCGCCTCGAAGTATTTCTGGGAGTACATGTAGATGGTCTGATCGATGACCGTAATGGCTGCCGATATGACCAGCAGGTACAGGATCACCGGATTGCCGGCGATCAGCGTGACCGACCTGGTCAGCAGTTCTCTCAGCCTCGGCCTGCGTGAGCCGTCAGCGCGCTTGCGGGTTTCTGTGAACAGCAGCGCAGGTATCAGTGCGCAGAGCAGTATGCCAATCGTGGCATAGTAAACCCAGTCGTAGGAGACGTTGGCTATGAAGCCGCCTGCGGCGATGCCTGCTGCCGCAGCGATGAAGGTGACGGCGAGGACGTTGCCGTACACCTGCCTGTAGCTCACCTGCTGTCCGGTCTGCTTGCACGTGTCGTAGGTGAACGACTCCGAGGCGCTGCTGTACAGGACCATCGCCAGGGCGTTCACCGCGAAGCCGAGCGCAAAGCCTGCAAAGCTATGGGAGAAGAGGATGAGCGTATACCCGGCGATCCTTGCGATCGCTGCGATGATCAGGCTGGTTTTCCGGCCGAGGATGTCCGAGATGGCTCCTGCCGGTATCCCGAACAGCAGCATAGCCAGCTGATAAACGGATTCTATCAGCCCGATCTCTAACAGGCTCATGCCCCTTAAGCTCAGGAAAAGCATCCAGATTGCCCGGTCCAGTGTGCAGTTCATGAGCGCCGTGTAAACGTAGTTGAGCTTGATGTTCAGCCGGATCCTGTCGAGAGAGTCAGTCATTGCGGACGCTTCGTGCTCGATAATGGTGCGGAATCATATAAGCATATTGCGTGAGACCAGGTAGTTCCTGTCCGGGAACCGGACAGGCGGGGAGTACCATAGCCGGGTGGACAGGATAAATAATATCCGTTGCTTACTTCAGAACGGATAAATCGATAACCCTTTACAAAAGTTTAATATCTACACGATCGATAGAGCATATGAATCTAGTTATCAGGCGCCGATCCGATGCTATGGTTTAGCATGGCACAGCCCTTTTCGGTGCATGGTAAACGGGAGGTATATACATGAAGAAATTATCCGCAGTATCGATTATTGCTATCGCTCTGATGACGGTCGTGCTCGTCGTCAGCGGTTGCACGACTCCGACCGCCACTCCGGCAGCCGACGTCACCCCGACTCCGGCCGCCAACGTTACCCAGAACCTGACTATGACCCCGGGTGTCCTGTCAGTCGCCACCGAAGCGCACTACCCGCCCTTCGAGAACATCAACACCACGACTGGCGAGTTCTACGGCTTTGACATCGACCTCATGAACGAGATCGGCAAGGAACTGGGCCTCGAGGTCAAGTACACTGACCACGCCTTCGACACCATCATCCCGGCCGTCCAGGCTGGCAAGTTTGACTGCGCCATCTCGGCGTTCACCATCAGGCCGGACAGGCAGCAGTCTATCGACTTCACTGACTGGTACTACGAGTCCGCAGGCCAGGCTATCGTCACCAAGCCCGGCAGCTCTATCAAGAACGCTTCTGACCTTGTCGGCAAGATTGTCGGCGCCCAGGCTGGCACTGTCGGCTTCGACGCAACCAAGGCCATCGAGGGCATGCCCGAAGAGAACGTCAAGTCCTACGCCACCATGAATGAGGCCTTCATGGCACTCAAGAAGGGCGAAGTCGAGGCAGTCGTCGGCGACTACCCCGTTTGCGAGCCCTACTACAGGGACACCCCGGGTGACTACGCGCTTGCAGGACCCCTCAGCGAGACCGAGTACTTCGGCATCGTGGTAAACAAGCAGAACAAGCAGCTCACTGCAGCCATCAACGAGGCCCTTGCCAACATAAAGGCAGACGGCAGGTACCAGACCATTTACGACAGATGGTTCGCATAAGCGCCTGAAAGGCACGTAAATTACGTGCCTCTTATTTTTATTATGATGTAAAAAAACGTTAGCTAATTGAGTATGGATAAAAAGCTTTTTAATTGATTGATTATTAGTAAGTAACTTGCTGAGGAATCCGGGGAACGGGCGACCTTAGTACTTTAAAAAAATGGTGCGGTGATATAAGGTGAATAAAGGGTATAGATCGTTGTGGTTAATCGGCATACTGACTCTGCTTACATGTCTGGCTTTTGCAGCTCCTGCCTCGGCCCAAAGTACGAACGCCATTGTGGTCGTAAACGACGACCTGTTTTCACCCGTCCAGGGAGCCTCTGTTTATATTGATGAAACTTATATGGGCCTGACCAATTATGACGGCTCGATCAAAGTAAGCAATTTTACCCCGGGCATGCACAAGATCACCGCAAAAAAGGAGGGTCTCCAGGACCGGGTCAGAGAGTACAACCTCCAGTCGGGCGTCACCGTCCAGCTACAGATGAAGAGGGTGACGACGAGCATTTCACCAGACATTGTCACATTCATTATCCGGGAAGACAGCGCATCTAAAAGCATCGTCGCCGGAGCATCGATCTACATAGATAATCAACTGGCGGGAACGACCGATACAAGGGATGGCAAGCTCCAGATAGAGCTGACAGAGGGCATCCACGAGATTAGCGTCCATAAAAGCGGCATGATGGTCAATACGTCGACTATTGACGTCAAGCACGGCCAGACGTACATGATCGCGCTGACGCCCGGAAAGACCTTCTCTATCTTCGACGGAGAACTATTCATCTATTCTTTAGAGAAAGAAGTCACCAAAGGCCTGGTTACAACCCTGGAGCTGTCGATAATTGCGATGGCGATAGGCCTCGTAATCGGCCTGATCATGGGCCTGGGAAGGACTTCTACTAACATCCTGTTCCGGGGCATCGCCTCGATCTACGTGGAAGGCATCAGAGGATTACCCCTCCTGCTCCAGCTGCTGTTCGTCAACTTCGGCCTGCCATTCCTGATCCAGGACCTGACCGGCGGGTCTTTCAACATCGACGGGTTCACGGCCTGTATCGTAGCCCTTTCCATGAACAGCGGCGCCTACATGGCAGAGATCTTCAAGGCCGGCATCGAAGCGATCCACAAGGGCCAGATGGAAGCCGCCAGGTCGCTGGGCATGTCCCACTACCAGGCGATGACCTTCATCATCCTCCCCCAGGCGTTCAAGATCGTCCTTCCGGCGCTGGGTAACGAGTTTATCGCCCTCATCAAGGACTCCTCAATCGGCCTGGTCATATCGGTCTCGGAAGTCCTGTGGTGGTCCAAGACGGTAGGAGCAGAGCACTACAACACCTTCACCCCGCTGCTCGCCGCCGGACTGGTGTACCTGTGCATCACCATACCCCTGGGCAGGATAGTCCAGTACATGGAAAAGAAGTATAACGTCAACGCCAGAAAAGGCAACCTGCCGGCCAAGAAGAAGAAAACACCCCAGAAGGAGGCAACCGTATGAGCCAGTACATGGTAGAGCTGCAGGACCTCCACAAGCAGTTCGGAGAACTGGAAGTCCTGAAAGGGATCAATATGCAGGTGAAGAAAGGCGAAGTGGTGGTCATCCTGGGCCCCAGCGGCTCAGGCAAGAGCACCATCCTGCGGTGCATCAACCGGCTCGAGGAGCCCACCTCAGGCAAAATCTTCGTGGAAGGCATTGAGGTCACCGACAGGAGGACAGATCTCAACAAGATCAGGCAGCGCGTCGGCATGGTCTTCCAGCAGTTCAACCTGTTCCCCCACATGACCGCCCTGCAGAACGTCACTCTCGCCCCCATCAAGGTGCAGAAGAAGTCGAAAGCAGAGGCAGAAACGCTGGGTAAAGAACTCCTGAAGAAGGTGGGCCTGGAGCAAAAGATTAACAGCTATCCCATGCAGCTCTCCGGCGGCCAGCAGCAGAGAGTTGCTATCGCCCGCGCCCTCGCCATGAAGCCGGACGTCATGCTGTTCGACGAAGTCACCTCGGCACTCGATCCCGAGTTAGTGAAAGAAGTGCTGGACGTCATGCGCAACCTCGCCATGGATGGCATGACCATGATGGTGGTCACCCACGAGATGAACTTCGCAAGGGAAGTAGGCGACCGCGTCGTCCTGATGGATGGCGGTGTCATCGTCGAGGAGAACACCCCCGACCAGTTCTTCACCAACCCCCGGCACGAGAGGACCAAGAAGTTCCTCAACATGATCAAGAACTGAGGCCGCCTGCGGGCGGCCGCAAAGTGCCGGGCTCCGCTCCACTTTTTTACTTACCCACCCATTATTTAACTCTCGGCTGTGCCCGAGAGCCTTTTTATTCTGGCTGTCGAAATCCGCTTCGTCACCTTCCGCCCTATTAAAAAACCGAACCGGCCCTCCGGCGCCTGTCGATTTACACGGGCGGCGTGGTACGATTTTTATTCCCCATAATTATAATGCGGAAAAGTTACGTCAATTGTCGAACCGAACTACTACAAGGCTTATATACTAGGACTTCGTTTATTAGCGACAGATGCAGAACGATATTGTCAACCTGAGGGCCAAGCTTGCCGAGAAGATGGCGGGCGAAATCACGCTTTCGGAAAACCCCGGCGAGACGATCAAGAAGTGGAGGAAAAACTTCGGGATCTCCCAGATCGACCTTGCCAGCAGCATCGGGGTGTCGCCGTCTGTTATCAGCGACTACGAGAGCGGGAGGAGGAAATCCCCGGGAACGACAATCATCAGCAAGATCGTTGAGGCGATGCTCGACCTGGACGAGAAGGCCGGGTCGCACAAGATACGTGCCTACGAGACCATGTTCTTAGACCGGTATGATTCCGACGTCATTCTGGACATCCACGAATACCGGTCGCCGGTGCCGCTGAGCAAATTTGCCCGCGCTATAGGCGCCGAGAAGGTCTCCGGCAATTTCGACAGGGCGATCAACGGCTACACCATCGTCGACAGTCTCAACGCAATTTTCCAGTTCTCGGCGAACGAGTTCTACCGGCTCTACGGCTGGAGCACCGAGCGCGCCCTGATCTTCTGTAACGTTTCTACAGGAAGGTCTCCCATGGTAGCGCTGCGAGTCTCGACCCTCAAGCCGGCGGCAGTCGTTTTGCACGGGCTGGAGTCGGACAGGATTGACCCCGTGGCGCGCAAGATCGCCTCGGTCGAGTCGTTCCCGCTGATGACCTCGATGACAGAGATAGAAGAGATGATAAAGACGCTAAAGGGTTTGAAAGAATGAAGCTCGGAATTAGTGCATATGGAGCGTACGTCCCCCAGTACCGCATCAAGGTAGAGGAGATCGCCAAAGTGTGGGGCGACGACGCGGACGACTACAGGAACGGCTTAATGGTTTCTGAAAAGTCGGTGCCGGACGTCGACGAGGACACGGCGACGATCGCCGTGGAAGCAGCGAGGAACGCCATCGCCAGAGGTGCAGACCCGAAGAAGATCGGCGCCATCTACGTAGGATCGGAAAGTCACCCGTACGCGGTCAAGCCGACAGCCACTATCGTGGCGGCTGCCATAGGAGCACCGAACCGGATGACGGCGGCCGACTTCGAGTTCGCCTGCAAGGCAGGCACCGCGGCCATCCAGACTTCCATGGGTGTAGTGGCCTCCGGCCTGGCCGAGACCGCCCTCGCCATCGGTGCAGACACTTCCCAGGGCGCCCCCGGGGACGCGCTGGAATACACTGCAGCCGCAGGCGGCGCAGCGTTCGTCATCAGCAAGAATGACCACATCGCAGTCATCAACCACACCTGCTCGTTCACCTCCGACACCCCGGACTTCTGGAGAAGGGAAGGCGCAGACTACCCGAGGCACGGCGGCAGGTTCACCGGAGACCCCGGCTACTTCAAGCACGTCCTCTCGGCTTCGAGGATGATGCTGGAATGCCAGGGCACCAAACCCTCTGACTATAACTATGCAGTGTTCCACCAGCCGAACGGCAAGTTCCCCACGAGGGCAGCCCTGACTCTCGGCTTCAAGAAAGAGCAGCTAAGCCCCGGCCTGACCTGCCCGATGATGGGCAACACCTACTCCGGCGCCAGCATGGTAGGCTTATCCGCAGTGCTGGACATCGCTAAGCCCGGCGAGAGGATCTTCGTCACCTCGTTCGGCTCGGGCGCAGGCAGCGACTCGTTCGACATCACGGTCACAGACCGGATCACTGAGGTGCAGGACCTGGCTCCCAAGACCTGGGACTACATTAAGAAGGCAAAGTACCTTGACTACGCGTCTTACGCCAGGCACAAGGGCAAGATCAATACTGACAACTAAGGGGTGACAAAATGAGAGACGTAGCAATCATAGGTGTAGGATGCACCAAGTTCGGCGAAATGTGGGACCGCTCATTCAGAGACATCTTCGTGGAGGCAGGCGCCCAGGCCATTGAGGACGCCAACCTCTCCGGCGAAGAGATCGAGGCCATGTACGTGGGCAACATGAGCGGCGGCCAGTTCGTCCAGCAGGAGCACATCGGCTCCCTCATCGCAGACTACGCAGGCCTCGCCAGGGACTTCAACATCCCGGCGACCCGTGTAGAGGCGGCATGCGCTTCCGGCGGCTTAGCTCTGAGGAACGCTGTCATCGCCGTCGCGTCGGGCTACCACGATGTAGTCGTCGCGGCCGGCGTCGAGAAGATGACCGACGTGGAGACCGGCGTCACCGTAGATGCACTGGCATCTGCGGCAGACAGGGAATGGGAAGGCTTCATGGGCGCCACTTTCCCCGCGCTGTACGCAATGATAGCCAGGCTCCACATGCACAAGTACGGCACCACCAGGAAACAGTTAGCGGAAGTGGCGGTCAAGAACCACAGGAACGCCGTCCACAACCCCAGAGCCCAGTTCAGGAACGAGATCACCGTCGACACCGTCCTCAACGCATCCATGGTCGCAGACCCGTTCACCCTGTTCGACTGCTCTCCGATCACCGACGGTGCAGCCGCAGTCATCGTGGCCCCCGTCGAGATCGCAAAGAAGTACACCGACAGCCCGATCTACGTGCTGGGCGCCGGCCAGGCGACTGACACCATCTCCCTGCACAACAGGAAGGATTTCTGCACCTTCGGCGCCACCGTCGCCGCAGGCAAGAGGGCGTACGAGCAGGCAGGCGTCGGCCCGGAGGACATCGATCTCGTAGAAGTCCACGACTGCTTCACCATCGCTGAGCTGCTGGCCATCGAGGACCTCGGCTTCTTCAAGAAGGGAGAAGGCGGCCCGGCGACGGAGAGAGGCGACACAGCCATCGGCGGCAAGATCGCAGTCAACGCCTCGGGCGGCCTGAAGGCTACTGGACATCCGGTGGGCGCCACTGGTATCAAGCAGGCAGTAGAATGCGTCGAACAGCTCCGCGGCGAAGCAGGCAAGAGACAGGTAGACGGCGCTAAGATCGCCATGACCCACAACGTGGGCGGCACCGGCGGCACGGCAGTCTGCCACATATTCTCGAACGAGAAGAGGAGGAAATAACATGAGCGTCCCAAGATTCTGGAGAGAGATCCCGGCCCGCTACAACCTGATGGGAACCAAGTGCGAGACCTGCGGCACCCACTACTACCCGCCCAGGGCCTGGTGCCCCCAGTGCAGGAGACAGGGCAAGATGACGGAGGTACAGTACAAGGGTACCGGCGAAGTCGTCACCTACTCCACGATATACGCCCCCGGCGAAAGCTGGATCGGCGGCAAGCCCTACGTGCTGGCCATCGTCAGGCTGGACGAGGGCCCCCACGTGACCACCCAGGTCATCTGCGACCCTTCGGAGATAAAGATCGGCATGAGAGTCAAGAAAGTCTTCCGCCGGATCGGCGAAGACGGCGACAAGGGCATGATCCACTACGGCACGAAGTTTGTGCCGGAGTGAATCTAACCCCTTTTTCTTACTTTTTAAAAACTATTTCTCCATAAGCCCGAGATAGGCTCATATTATAATAACAATATAGTTATATTATATGAGCCTCCAGGCTTTCGCTTACCGGAAAGGGGAAGTCGAAGTGGTCCGGCCGGAACAATTCGACAGATATCAGGGCTATAACAGGTGGATTAGCCTCACCCGCCCGGAAAAGCAGGATATCGATCTCGTCGTCTCTAAATTTTCGCTGCACCCCCTGGTGATCGAGGACATCACCAACCCCCGGGAGATCCCGAAGGTCGACGAGTACGCTGGCTATACTTTCGTGGTTACCGATATACCGGAGATCGAAAACGAGAGCGTGATCATCCACAAGCTCTACATAATCCTCGGAAAAGATTTCCTGATCAGCGCCTCCGATCACTGGGATACTATCAGGACTGCAGAGACAGGGCTGATCAACAAGGCAGGCATCATAAGCGAAAGTGGGCCAGATTTTCTTGCGTACACCCTGCTGGATCACGCCACGGACCACTTCTACCCCGTCCTGGACCGCCTGGAAGACCTCATCGAGGAGATAGAAGACGAGGCGATGGCCACCCCGGGCAAGGAGTTATTATCGAAGATGGCCGATGTCAGGAAGAGCCTGCTGACCCTCAGGAAGTCCGCCTGGCAGATCAGGAATGTCGTCAACGACCTGAGCAGAGGTGCTTCCCCGTTCATAGCGCCCACTACCCTGATATACATCAGGGATATCGACGACCACGTCACCCAGGTGATGGACCTCATAGAAACCTACAGAGACATACTGACCTCATCACGGGACGTATACATGTCCGCCGTCTCAGTATCGCTCAACCAGATCATGAAGCAGTTGACCATCATAGCCACCATCATGCTCCCCCTCAGCTTTATAGTAGGCGTCTACGGCATGAACTTCAAAAACATGCCTGAGCTATACTGGGAATACGGGTACTACACAGTCTGGGTGATCATCATATCTGTCACCCTGATTATGCTGGCCTACTTCAGGGCAAAAAAATGGATTTAGAGAGCCTATCCCGTCGCAACATCTATCTTGCCGTACCTCGAATATTACAGTACATGAAGAACGCCGGAAGCATCGAAGAAGTCCTGGTACCCTGTCCCATGTGCGGCAAAATACACAAGGTTTCCGCGCGAGATGCCAGAGAACATGAGCACGTCACACTGCCATGCGGAGCCGTCATCGGTAGCGTAGGCGTGCTGCGGAGAATCAGCGACGCCGAGGAGCGGGCGAAAAGCTTGCAGAGTAAGCTCTATAAGCTGGGATAAAACAGCCTTACGATTGCACGACTGGATTACTGCCGGATCTACAGCACCCCCATTTTTCAAGACCATACCAGTTATACGCTAACCGATAAGCAACGTGGTGCCCGAGGCTCAGCGGCAGCCATGATATTCTACAGAATAAATGTTTTAGGCGATATAACACTTCGCGGACATTAGACCATTGTATTTTAGCTAATAATTACTGGCAAGTTTTATATAACATGTAATAGTGGAAATTATTCTATTCAAGCGGTTGCATATTGCGGCAGGGCTGATTGGAATGGATGGGGATGCGGGAGTAAAAAATGGGTCGAACAGGATCGGGCTAATGATTGTGGCGATGTTCATCACGAGCATCGTTAGTTTTATTCTGTTGCTGGTACCGGCAGATGGCCAGAGCCTGGCCAACAATCTGGTACAGGTGATCTTGCCGCTCTTCTGCATGGTTCTGACAATTAAGCTATACTTTAGCGAGCGTGACCGGAACATCAAGTTCCTCAGCATCATATTGACCGCCGCTTTGCTCTTCTGGACGATGTCCAGCAGTGTATGGTACCTGCTGCCTATGATAATCCCTCCCGCCCTGAAGCTGGGCTGGTACATCAAGGGAGCCGGAGCGATAGTATGGCTAATCAGCTACTGCATCATTGCATACGGGCTTTATACCCTGATAAATTCGAAACAATGGTACATAAGCCCGTCCAGATCCAGGATTATCAATATTGCCGGGTTGACGCTGGCGATTGTTTTTCTCGCCTGGGTGCTGGCCACCATCAACTGGCAAAGCAGAGATCTGGACGATATCCTGATCTTGATGATCTACATCCTGCTGGACATCTACATCGTCAGCACGTTTTTCAAGCTGCTCCTGATGAACCTGAAAGTCAACCTGAAGTACCTGCTCATATCCATTTTCGTATTCTGCCTGATAAACTCCATTGGAGATATAGTGAACATAGTTAACTTCCTCATGGGCATCCGCATTATATCCGAAAACCTGTACTACATTACAGGTATTATTTACAATGCGTCCATCCTATTCCTCTCCTCGGCACTGTTTGTATACACGACTAACGACATCCGGGAAAAGACGCTGGGAAACCTGATAAAGAAGCTCAAGGACACTACACTGGCGATGGAAAACATAGTGATGAAATCACCCGACGCCATGGGCATATTTGATACATCGGGCAGGGCAGTCCTGGTCAACGATCATTTCCTCGAAGTCCTCGGGATGAAAAGGACAGACATATCAAGGCGCCTCAACCTCTCGATGCTGCCGGAGAAGATCCCGGAGATATCCGCCGAGTGCCTGGCCACGCTCAGGGAAGGCACAAGTACGACGATACCCCTGGCCGAGTTGCCAGCTTCAGGAGATAAACCGCCGGTATACCTGCAGGTAAAACTATACCCGATAATGGCCTCGGACGACCAGATCGAAAGCTTTGCAGTAGTCATGGAGGACATCACCGAACGGGTCAAGCTGGAACGCGAACTCAAGATATCCCTCGACGAGAAAGACGTTCTGCTGAAAGAAGTGCACCACAGAGTGAAAAACAACCTGCAGATAGTCACCAGCCTCCTGAGCCTGCAATCCGCCTACCTCTCCGACCAGAAATCGATCGACGCGTTCAATGAGACCCGGAACCGGGTCATGTCGATGGCTCTGATCCACGAGAAGCTCTACAGGTCCAGAGACCTGGCCCGGATAGACTTTTCTGAGTACATCCAGATGCTCGCATCCCAGATTTCGACCACGTACTCTATGAAAGGAAACGTGGCCATGAGAGTCAATGTCGATAAGATCCTGATAGGCATAGACATGGCTGTACCATGCGGCCTGATGATCAACGAGATGATCTCCAACGCTATGAAACATGCCTTCCCGGATGGCAGGCCGGGAGAGATTGTGATCGACATGCATGAGTACCCCGGCGATGGCGAAAAGCAGTACCTCCTCAAAGTGAAGGATAACGGAATAGGGCTTCCCGAGGGCTTTTCCATAGAAAAAGCCAGCTCCCTCGGCATGATCTTGATCAGCAGCCTGGCCACTCAGCTGAACGGCAGCCTGGAGATCAGGTCCGACGGCGGCACCGAGTACAGCATACGGATACGAGAGAAGAGCGACCTGTGACAGGATTGCCGATCAAGTAGCTAAAACAATAAGACTATCAGGTTGTCTCATAATTCATTGCGATTGCCTGTTAAGATAATACGATACCCAAATGCATAATTGTATCCTTTCAGGATGTACGCCTTTTGAACGCCTGCCAGGGCAGGCGTTCTCGAAGGCGATCCGTATACTATCGCTGCGCTGTGTGTTCTCTGGTTGCCCGGATTCTGTGAGACAGCAAGACGAACGCTGCGCTGTGCTGGGACACAGATTTAACAGATTGTACAGATTGCACAGATGAACACAATAGATAATACAGGTAATGAACGCCTTTACCATCTGATTCGACGATCATCTGTGCAATCTGTATCATCTGTGCAATCTGTGTCCAGGCACAGCGCAGCGATCGTCATCACATCGCCCGCATCGGACGCCTGCAATTGCAGGCGTTCTGGCGGGCGAAATTACAGTATAAGATCGTACGGTTTCTCTAATAAGGATAATTAGTTCCTTATTGTATAATGAAAATGAATTATGTGACAGCCTGCTATGTCTGAAGCACGTACTTCTTCAGCACTTCGATGACGGCATAGATGATCAGCAGCACCGGCGGTACGATCACGATCAGTACTATCAGTGTCTGGGACCACCCCTCCAGCCAGGGCAGCATTCCTTTATACTGGCATATCAGGACTACCCCGCAGACCACCCACACGATGAAGAGGAATGGCGTCAGGAAAGCCTGCACGTTCCGTACAATTGAGCTCATAGCAGTATCACCAGGTTATCTCTTCTGATTAATGGCTTCGGTTACATATAACCATTGATCACAAACGCAGCCGCCCGGAATACTTTCAATTAACAGATTATGAGAGTAATATTATATACTGAGAATACTTAGCAGACATAACAAGCGAGTAGTATACAATATGTTGTGGGGTCACTATGAAGGACAAATATCGGCTATACAATGATCGGCTTTTCCAATGGCCGGGCGTCTGTTATAAAATCCTGAATATAGTCACAGTCAGCATAGTTCTCCTGGGATTGCTCATAAGCAGCGCATCCGGTCCCATAGGAGTATCGTTAGCCGCGTCACCGCTGGCTGAAGACGACGCATACACCACGGACGAAGATACACCCCTGAACGTGCCAGCCCCCGGCGTACTGAGCAACGACGCAGATAGTGATGGTGATACCATCACTGCGATCTTGATCGCCGGGCCCGTGAACGGAGCACTCACACTCAACCTGAACGGATCGTTCGCCTACACTCCAAAGCCAGACTGGCATGGCACCGATTCGTTCACGTACGTAGCAAACGATGGTACCGCAAACTCCAGTGCGGCCACAGTTACGCTGACGGTCAACCCGGTCGACGACATGCCGATAGCTCTTAATGACGATTACCAGGTGGCAGAGGATAACACGCTGACCATAGCAGCCCCAGGAGTCCTTAGTAATGATGTGGACCCGGAGGGGGGCACCTTAACGGCAGTATATAATTCACTGCCGAATCACGGCACTCTGACGCTCAACGCCGACGGCAGCTTTGTATATACCCCCTCGACTAACTACCATGGCACCGACTCCTTCACCTACAAGGCCCTCACCTACAGGGGCCTCGACGGCACCGCAGAATCCGACATAGCGACTGTTACTATCACAGTAAATCCGATCAATGATCTCCCGGTTGCCGGTAATGACACATACACTACTTCTGAGGATGCCCCGCTGATCAAGAGTACTGTCAGCGAGGGCGTACTGGGGAACGACGCAGATATCGACGCAGACAGCCTGACCGCCATCATCGTCACGAGTCCTGCGCACGGTGCTCTCTCCCTCAACCCCGACGGAACCTTCACCTACATCCCGAACGCCAACTTCTACGGCACCGACTCCTTCACCTATAAAGCCAATGACGGCACCGCAGACTCCAACACAGCGACAGCCACCATCACTATCACACCGGTCAACGATGCGCCCACAGCCGTAGATGATTCTTACAGGATCGACAGGAATACGTCACTATGGGCAGCCCAGGGCGTGCTCCACAACGATGTTGACGTCGAGGGAGACAATATGATCGTGATGCTCGTGACAGGCGTTACCCACGGCACGCTTGCCTTATACTCGAATGGGACATTTGCATACACACCTGAAGATGGGTACCTGGGGATTGACACGTTTACCTACAAGGTGAATGACGGCACTGAGGACTCAGTGACAGCCACAGTAAGCCTGATTGTAAACAAGGCCCCCGTAGCAGGTGATAATGCATATAGCCTGAACGAGGATACCACTCTGGCCATAGCAGCCCCGGGAGTGCTCAATGATGATGCAGACCCGGATGGGGGCACCTTGACGGCAGTACTTATGTCGGGGCCGGATCACGGCACTCTGACGCTTAATGCCGACGGCAGCTTTGTATATACCCCATGGGCTAACTATCATGGCCTGGACTGGTTCACATACAAGGCGTACGACGGAATCGAATACTCGGAGCCACGGACCGTCACAATCACCGTAAACAGCATCAACGACGTGCCGGTAGCCAGCGATGACAGCTATGAGGTCAGCGAGGATTCTACGCTATCCCCGCAGGTCCCGGGCGTGCTCGGGAACGACTGGGACGCTGACGGCACCCAGATGGGCGCATATTTAGTCTCAGGCCCCAGCCACGGTTCACTGACGCTTTATAACAATGGATCCTTCCGGTATGTCCCGGCCTCTAATTACTATGGCGAGGACTCGTTCAAGTACACCGCCGGGGACGGAAGCTCGAATTCAAGCGCTGCGACGGTGAGAATCAAGGTCAACCCGGTGAACGATCTCCCCTCTTTTAAGAATCCATCGTACCCGTCCAGGACGGAACCAGGCAAGCCTATCAGCTTCAGCCTGTCGTTTACCGATCCGGATCCAGAAAATACCCACATTGCCACAATCTACTGGGGTGACGGCGCAAAATCGTATGCATCGGTCAGCGAAAGCTCAGGATCGGGCACGATCACGGGAGAGCATACCTACACCGTACCCGGCAAATACCGGATCACCACGTTCCTGATAGAGGTGGACGGGGAGTCGGTTTCGTATCAGACCGACGAAATCAACGTCACCACTGTAAGTGATAGCGATACCGGCTCAAGCGAAGGCAGCAATGGAGACAATTCGGGCGAGGCAACACCGACACCGGAGCCGACAATCCAGCCGTCGCAGGCTCCGACAGGCACGCCATCCCCATCTCCGGGGACTGACGGATCGGTCACGTCCACAATAGTGTGGCTGATGTTGGCGGTTTTCGGAGGGCTGGCAATAATCGTCACCGGATACCTGGTATTCTTCAGGCGCAAGAGCTGAAAGTCTGACAGTAGCCTACCCGTGGGCGGCTTTGTC
Organism: Methanocella arvoryzae MRE50; assembly: GCF_000063445.1. Taxonomy (NCBI): domain Archaea; kingdom Methanobacteriati; phylum Methanobacteriota; class Methanomicrobia; order Methanocellales; family Methanocellaceae; genus Methanocella; species Methanocella arvoryzae. The sequence goes on along the minus strand of NC_009464.1, from coordinate 2,582,877 downwards.
GAGGCCCTTACTGAAGGTGATGATAAACGTCGTCCCGGGACCGTCGGGATGCTCGATAAGCCCGCCCAGCTGTTCGGTCAGGGTCACGACCAGCTGCATGCCGAGGGTAGTGGTATTCCGGAAATCGAGGCCGGAGGGCAGCCCGATGCCGTCATCGCTCACGGAGAGGCGATACCCTCCGCCCGCCCAGGTCATAGCTACCTCAATGGTTCCGGGCTGCCCTCCCACAAACGCGTACTTCAGGCTGTTCGAGATCAGCTCGTTGATGATCAGGCCGCAGGGGATCGCCGTGTCGATATCCAGAGAGATGTCGTCGATCCGGGCAACGAAGGTAACTTCGGGGCGGATCACGTATGACCGGGCCCAGAAAGAGATAAGGTTCGCGACGTAGCCCTTGAAATCGATGCTCGCCAGGTCTCTGGACAGGTATAGCTGCTCGTGGATCAGGGCCATGGACTTTATCCGGTTCTGGCTCTCCTTCAGGCTGGCGCGAGCAGCCTCGTTCGTCATTGTGGAGATCTGCAGGTTCATGAGGCTGGAGATAATCTGGAGGTTGTTCTTCACCCGGTGGTGTATCTCTTTCAGCAGCAGCTCTTTCTCTTTCAGCGAGATTTCCAGCTTTTCTTCTGCCTGCCGGCGGACTTCGATCTCAGCCTGCAGTGCCTTTTCCACCTGCTTTCGCTCGGCAATCTCGACCCGGAGAGACTCGTTAGACCGGGTGATCGCTTCTTCTGAGAGCTTATGCTGAGTGATATCCCGCAGTGCAACGAGCCTGCCATAAAACTTGCCGGGGCCGTCGTCGATGGTAGATACACGGACGTCAAGCCACGTTTGGGCGTCCGCCTCACTGACCACGATCTCGGTCGTCGTGCCGAGGTTGATACAATCGATCAGTCCGGGCCATCTGGACAGGACTTTTTCTGCAGACTGTCCGAGCGAATCACCGGTAATGCCCAGCAGACTCTCAGCTGCCGGATTCTGATCGACAAGCCTGCCGTCCTTATCCAGCACCAGCATCCCGTCTGGCATGCTCCTGACCAGCAGCTCTTTTGCCACCGGGACCAGCGGGAACAGTTGCTGATGGTAGATGCTCCATGCGAAGATCATGATAGTAGCAGTGAGCGCCGGAGGCGTGATGTCGATGCCGGCCGGTTCCAGGCCTAAAAAAATGATAAGGCTGCTGGCTATAGGGATCATCGTCGCAGCCATAAGGGTAAGGGCTTTGCGAAGGTCGCTCTTATAGGAACTCATGGTAGTCAATAGCATGAGGCAAAAGCCGGCCAGCAGCAACAGGTAAGTGTATGCGAGGTTGATCGAGAGGAACAGGCCATGTCCGAGTATAGACAGGTCACCTGCGGCCCGGGGCCAGATCAGCCCGTGCCATTCATTCGTCAAGGCGAGAATGCTGGCGATCACGGGGATTACCCATATCCAGTGAATTTTACTTTTTAAGATCCAGTGGCTGCGATAGCCGTAATCGAGGACGAACAGCAGCCACAGCGGGCCTGCACAGGTGACGGCCACATATTGCAGCCGGATTACCGTGTTCAAAAGGAATTGGTCTGTGGCAGACAGCTCTATCAGGCACATGAGGGCCCAAAAAGATAAGGCGGTCAGTAACAGGGAAAAATACCTGCCGCCGGGCATGCTACGCCGCTGCCATATGTGCATTACCAGTATGATGGCCACTATCACAATAGTAGCGTAGCCGATCTGACTCGTGGACAGACAGAGTACCAGAATATCAAGCCCCGTGCGGAAATCCAGAATCATCAACAGGCGAGATAGTCAGGGATGATACTACTATAGCCTGTGGAGATTACTACAGTAATGATGGCGGACATAATAATCTTTCTAGTACCAGGTGCAATAATATTTATTTATTCGTTTATATTCAACATATCGGTGATTACTTTGGACATGAATTCCTTCAGCCGACTACCCCGGATGCAAAAGTGAAGGTGACATGTAGCAGACGGAGTAATGACGAAGACGAGGGCACAGTATAAAATCACGGTGGCCCTGTTGATAGTTTAAAGCAGTTTTATATATAAATTATTAATATAATTATGTAAGATAATTTATAAAAGCCTCAGGAGCTACCTTTTTGTACATCATCATCATCGGGCTGGGAGGGATAGGCAGAAGCCTGGCGAAGATAGCGGTGGCTGAGAAGCATAACGTGATGGTCATCGATCGGAACGCTGAGAGGACCGAGAACATGGCCTTAAAGTACGATCTCGTAGGCATCACTGGCGATGCCTCGATGCTGTCGACGCTGGAAGAGGCGAACATATCAGAGGCCGACGCGGTCATCTGCACAACGGGAGACGACAACGTAAACCTGATGGTCGTGCTCAAGGCCCTGGAGCTTGGAATCAAGACTGTCACGACAGTAGTTAACGAGCAGGAAAACATCGAGATTTTTAAAAAAACAGGCGCTATCATCCACAAAGACCCGGATGCAATCGTGGCTGAAAACATCTTTAACTCGATCTGGAGGCCGGGCATCAACGCCTTCACTTCGATGGCCGGGGGAAAAGCCGAGATCATAGAGGTGATCATACACGAAGGGTCTCATGCCGCAGGGAAGGCCATCCGGGAGCTTGGCCTGCCATCAAACACCCTGATCATAGCCATCGAGCGCGGCGACGAAGTGATCATTCCGGAAGGCAGCACCCTGATCCTGCCCAACGATTCGCTGTACGTGTTTGCCAGAAGCGATGTCGTGGATAAGGTTTCGAGCATATTCCAGTAAGTTCAGGCATATAAGAAACGGCCCGGTGAGGGAAATTGCCGCGGAACAATGATTTAAACATCATCCTCGGGGATCTGAAGAGCCTGTTTTCAATTGCAGCCGTGCTGATGTCCGCAATGGTTGTCTCCAGCCTGCTCTTCTGGGAACTGAGGAGCGCTGCCGGCTTTATCGCAGGGATGCTCGTCAGCCTGATCATAGCGGCGGCGATCCACTCGATCACGCCGAGGTCGGAAGCGCTCGAGCTTAAGCACGCGATTATCATCGCAGCCCTCGCTTACCTCTTAATCCCGGCAGTGAGCGCTATCCCCTATATGATCAGCACAGGGATGTCGCCTGTAGATGCCTATTTCGAGTCGATCTCGGGCTGGACGAGCAGCGGCTTTACGATGCTACCAGCGCCGGACAGCATCGGCCACTCAATGCAGCTATGGCGCAGCGTGACCCAGTGGATCGGCGCGGTGGGCGTCATTCTGCTGATGGTGACTGTCCTGATCCGGCCGGGCACCAGCGCTTACATCCTTTATCAGTCTGAAGCCAGAAAAGAGAGGATAAGGCCAAGCATAAGGTCGACTGTACGGACAATCTGGAAGGTTTACTTAGCGCTGACGATCATCTCTTTTTTTATCCTGCTACTGGCGGGGATGCCCGCGTGGGATGCCCTGAACGTTTCCATGACCGCCATAGGGGGAGGCTTCACGCTCTACTCAGACAGCATAGGCCATTACGACAGCCTCCCGATCGAGATCGTGCTGCTGCCAGTCATGATCGCCGGGGCGATACCTTTCGCTGTCCTCTTCATGATGTTCAAGCTGAAGCTGCATACGATGATCTACGATATCCAGGTGAGGACTTTTGCAGGCTTGATTGCCACTGGTTGTCTGCTGCTGGTGGCCCAGAACTACTTTTACTTTTACAACGACCTGTTCAGCGCCACCAGGTATTCGGTTTTCCAGCTCGTATCGGCCATTACAAGCACGGGTTTGCAGACCACGGACATTTCCGGCTGGTCCCCCACCGCGCTCCTGATCATGTCCATCGCCATGATCATAGGCGGATGCGCCGGGTCGACCAGCGGCGGCATCAAGGTCGCCAGAGAGATTTTTCTGGTCAACCAGATCAAGCTCTGGCTGAAAAAGACCCTGCTGTCAAAAAAAGCGGTCATCGTGATCAGGCTGGGACAGCACAAGGTAGTCGAAAAAACGATAACGGAAGAGCTGAACGAAGCCACCCTTATCTCGTTCCTCTGGATCCTGAACATCCTCGTCAGCATCATGCTGCTGGCCAACATCCTGGGACCGGAAGTCAGCCTCTCCAACCTCATCTTCGAAGTGTGCTCAGCTCAGGGCAACTGTGGCCTGACCACCGGTATTATCAACCCGGCTATCAGCCCTCTGGCAAAGCTGATCTTCATAGCCGACATGTGGATGGGGAGGCTGGAGATCGTCCCGGTCATACTGCTGTTGAGGACCGTGTTCAGAGGTTTTGGCAGATAGTAGTTTAGCTCTTAATCGGGAAGAGGATCAGTGTCTGCAGCTTCGACGGCTCGGTATCCATCGGGCTGTTATAGTAAATCTCGTAGGCAACTCCGGTCGGCTCCAGCCCTTTCTCGGCGATCAGCTTTGCCAGCGCATCGTATGCCGGGGCTATTTCCTGGTATGGGCCAGTGTACATGCAGGTTCCTGTCCTGCCACCAGGGATCCGGGAAGGCTGCACGACGCCTTTGCCCGGCAGCTCCCGGTTCACCGGGAAACCGATTTCGAGGTCCAGGTCAGTCATGTCCATATTGTAGTAGGCCACGAAGGGCGCTCCCGCAGGCTGCTCGCCAAGCTCGGACATGTACTGGATGATGGTCCCATAGGTCTGGCCGATCACATTGGGCAGGTTCTCCACAGGCGACCGGGTGCGTACAGATAAAGCCTGCTGTACAGGCAATTCTTTGATCTCGCAGGTAAAAGGCATAGAATCATTTACTCCAGAGAAGCATGATAAGATTGTAGCTTTCAGCTAACTTTTGCTCTCTTATATGAAAATATTAACGTAAGAGCTACCTGAAAGTAACAGCGTGTCGTGACCTCACAAGAGAGTATACGTACAGGTTCATAAGTAGTTATAGCAGGCAGGACTATATTATGAGAGAGTCTGAGATTATTCAGAAAACCCCGGAGCCCCGCACAGTCGAGAGCATATCGAGAGACCTGCGGGCGCTGGGATTGCGAGAAGGCATGACAGTCATTGTGCACGCTTCCCTCAGCTCGATAGGCTGGGTGTGCGGCGAAGCGGTAGCCGTGATACAGGCGCTCCTCAACGTGGTCACAGAAGAGGGCACCCTCGTCATGCCTGCACAAACCGGGCTCTCAGACCCTGCCGGCTGGAAAAACCCGCCTGTGCCTGCCCCGTGGGTAGCGATCATCCGGGAGACGATGCCTGCATACGACGCCGCCGTCACCCCTACGAGAGGGATTGGCATCATCGCTGAAACTTTTAGAAAATGGCCAGGGGCAGTCAGAAGTTCCCATCCTAACCTTTCGCTGTCCGCCCTGGGGAAAAATGCCAGACGGATAACAGAAGGCCAGACTATCGACTATGCCCTCGGGGAAAATTCTCCCCTCGCCCGCATCTATGATCTCGATGGGTACGTGCTAATGCTGGGCACAGGATACGATACCTGTACCTCGCTTCACCTCGCCGAGTACAGGGCTCCCGGTGCGAAGCCCTGCAGAGACGGCTTCCCGATCATGAAAGATGGCAGGCGGACATGGGTAGAAAGCGAAGACATCGTGCTGGACTCCGATATTTTCCCCCACATCGGAGCGGACTTCGAAGAGAGCGTACAGATATCCAGAGGCTACGTCGGCTCCGCCGGGTCCAGGCTGTTCCGGCAGCGGGAGGCAGTCGACTTCGCCACGAAGTGGCTGACGGAGTACCGGAAGAGCCACGGCTGAAAGTCAGACGTCGACCATGATCTCGTTATGCCTCAGGAACCCCGGTATCCAGGGCGGGTCATACCGGGCCAACCGGAAACTGGACTTCGGCTCCAGATCATTCCCTCTAAGCCAATCCTTCAGCTCGCCTATTTTCTCCCTCACCTTCGGCTCGTGCGAGTGGCCGGAAAACCGTATGACCGCCACTTTATGGTCAGGTATCTCAGTGAAGCCTATGGACTCGTTGTCAGGCCTCGGCAGGGTCTCGAGGGTGTACCTCCCGGGCATGATAAAGCCGACGCGGTAAACGCCTTCTCGCCTGGGCTCCATGATCACCGGCACAGTCATGGGAATGGTCTCTGTGCGCTCCCCGACCTCTCCAGTGGCGGGCATGGTCAGAGGGACTTTTGTCCGCACCCGGTTATGGCCAGTAATGTAGCCGAACAGCGCCCGGAAACCCTCATTCAGCGCGGTGTCGAAGTCAGCCTCCACGTCCACATGGGCGAGAACGTAGCCGTTGTACCGTCGTACCTCAAAACTACCGTCCTGCTTCAGCGTTTCGTATGCTGGCTGCTCTACGGACATAATTAGAATCTTGGCGGGCGGAATGAAAAAATCAACGAAAGATTCCGCCGGCATCGATAAAAGGTTGTTAGTAGGCCAGCGGAAGAAAACGAACGCTGCGCCATGCACCTATTTTCTCGAACAAACATCATCTCTTACCACAGGGTAAGCTACCTCCGGCCTCCTGACAATGAACGAGCTGTCGAGGTCCTCGCACATGGCGATCGCCAGCTTTACAGGGATGCCGATCCCGAGGCAGTTTTCCGGGAACCAGCAATTGCCTGTCGGGTCCATGGGCCCCAGGTAGGCCGAGTCTGCCGGCGCCTTTTCTGCCATGCCGGCCGGATAAGTGATCCACGATGCGCAGGTCGGGCCCCAGGCGGCCCTTACCGGGTTGAAGGGGTCCGCGCTGCGGAAATGGATGAGGGCTGACAGGTTTCTGATCTGCTCGCTGTTGCCGAAACAGATGACTGCCCTGACACCCGGATCCTGATCCAGGTCTTCGCAAGCCCGCACTACCGTGTAGGTGCCGGGCGGGGTGATGATGCCGACCGCGTCTTTGGAGGCCCTGACCAGCTCCGGGCTGGCTTTCAGGTACTCGGCTGCGCCATCCCTGAACTCTCTGGTCCCGTACGACACGAAGTACTCCAGCGCCGGGGCCAGTCTGCCGTAGCCAGTCCATCCGATTCCGCCCGGACAGCACCCGGCCATGGCACCCTTGCCGAAGTACAGAGGAGGCATGTCAGCGCATGCCGAGGCAGCGAACATTGCCTTTGCGATACAGCGGTCTACGGAGGTCATCGGCCTCCCGCCGGCCGGAACGGTCTCCGAGCCGTAGATGCAGAGCGGCCGAAACTTGAGCCTGCCGGCTACCGCCAGCTTTTCACCGATTTCTTTTGGGGAGAGAGTCATGGTATCCGCATCCATAACAGTTCTGAGCATCAAAACGACTTGCTGATTACGTCCACTACTTCAGCAATGTTGCTATCCAGGCTGGTGCCTCTCCATACGATGACTCCGGCAGCGCCCACTTTCCCGCCCCTGACTTCGGCTTCCTTCTTAAGCCTGTTGACGGCCCCGCTGCCGCCGGTCCATCTAAAGGGCAAGCCTTTGGTGACGAAGCATGCGACCTTTTTACCATTAAGAGGAGGTAGCTGCTTCATGTAGGCAGCCATGACTGGTGCAAGGGAAAATGCCTGCACCGGAGAGCCGAAGACCAGCCCTTCGTACTGATTTAAGTCAGGCAGATTGCCGAACTGGATGTTCTTCCCGTCTTTCTCGCCGCTGAGGGGCACGAGCCTCTCGACAGCAGCTGAGTGTCCTGCAGCAGTGAGCTTGTTTTTGAGGTTTTCGGCTACGAGCAGGGTGTGGCCGGTCTGGGAGTAAACGATGATACCGATCTTCATAGGTAAAAGTTGTTGCTCGCCACGGATTAAGATTTGCCCCTATTGCGGCTGGAAAGGAAGTGGTTTATCCGATACAGGCGTTAATGGTAGTCCGCCGCATCGTATAGCAGGTACATAATATCAAAAATATATTTAATCATTTTTAGTGTTTATATGATCAGGTATCGAAGTTGGCGGGCAAAGAGATATTGTACGGAAACGAGGAGACCTTTAAGTTCGTCGTAGACCACATTCTGGAAATCATGATCGTGATGGATACGAGCCACCGGATCACTTTCGTAAACAAGGGTTTCTTCAGGATAACAGGATTTGCCATTGAAGAAACCGTAGGCAAGAATATTACCGACTTCTTAGTCGACGCCCGGCCCGGCGCAATCGAAGAATTGTTCCATCGACTCGATGAACAGCCCGAAAGCCCGCCGATACTGATCCGCAAGAAAGACGGGGAAACAATATGGGTCGTAGTGGCTCAATCCGGGATCCGCTCCGACGATGGGCACTTAATCGGCCTGCTCTGGTCTGCCGCCGACGTGAGACGCCTGATGGAAACTGAGGACAGGCTCAGAAAGGCTAACGAGCGGATTAACCTGTATCTCAGCCTGATAACACACGACATGAGCAACCTCAACCAGATAGCCCTGTCGCACCTCGAATATGCTTTATCAGCGCTGGCGCTTAAAGAGGAAGAGAAGAAATGGATATCGGCGCCACTGGATGCAATACGGAGAAGTTCGAAGTTGATACAGACGATGAGGACATTACAGAAAATAGAGGTCACCAGCCTGAAACTGGTTCCTCTGGATCTGTGCAGGATGATCTCAGAGGTATTGCCCATATACTCCCATATCCCGGGCAGAAACATCGCCATCAACTTTGTGCCAGGGCATGATTGTATGGTCCTGGCGAACGAGCTTATTAGCCAGGTATTCTCCAATATCCTGGACAATGCCGTTAAGCACTCACCGCCAGACAGGGATCTGACCATCGACATCAGGGTAGAGCACACAAAGGTAAAGGATCAGGCCTACTCAATGGCCATCATAGAGGACAATGGCCCGGGCATTCCCGACGAGCTTAAAGCCCGGCTGTTCCGCGTCCCTTTAAGCAGGGGCGAACATCAGGTCCGGGGAGGGCTGGGATTATACCTTGTCGGAAGGCTGATCGAGTCCGCCCGGGGGCAAATCAGGGTAGAAGATCGGGTGCCCGGCGACCACACGAAGGGCACTAAGTTCGTGATCATGTTGCCGGCCGCGAACTAGCAAGAGTATGGACATTGAATTACAGGAAAACGAATACGATCACAGGAATTACTATCACAGGAAAACCTTTTGAGAAAGGTTTTCCGTGAGCCTTTCCAAAACTTTTTACTAATGCAACTCCTTCGGAGTTGCGAGTTATTACTTAATATTGTAATATAAGTAATAAGGGCTCTTCTCCAAGGTTGGGATTGAGTCCTGTTGGCTGATCGGTAAGTAGTAAGGCATCGTTTGCTCTTTTAGTTTTGGCAAACAATCATGAGTAAACGATGCAAATACTCGATGGTATTCAGTACCGTGTATAATTTTCCAGGCTTTAAGATTGTTGGTCTGAGCGTGATGACCATGCTGGTTGGCATGGTGGTCATCCAGCTCGGACGATCGAAGCATAAGGTCCGGTGTCCTTGCTGTAACCGTGTGGTGAAACGTTTTGAAGGCTCGTATGGCCGGCTTGTCCGTCACCTGGACTTCTCGGGGTTCGAATGCTACCTGTACTTTGAGGAGTACAAATTGCATTGTAAATGTGGGTACCGTGGGTATGAGGATGTGGGTTTCGTAAGGGATTACAGTAATTGTACAAGGGCGTATGAAGCGTATGTGGGCCGTCTCTGTGATCATATGAGTGTGAAAGAAGCGGCGAGCTTTGTAGGGTTGGACTGGAAGACGGTTAAGAACATCGATAAAGAATCTATTCGGTCAGCCCTGAAGGGTTTGTCCGAGGTGCATCCTGTCAGGATTGGTGTTGATGAGATCGCTTATCAGAAAGGGCATAAATATCTCACGGTCGTCCGTGACGTGGACCATGGTTATGTCCTCTGGGTTGGCCTGGACCGTAAGAAGGAGACTCTGAACGCCTTCTTCCAGGAGCTTGGACCTGAGAAATGTCAGTTGATCAAGGTGGCAGTTATGGATATGTGGGATCCCTTTATCGCTAGTGTGAAAGAGTACACGAGGGCGGACATCGTCTTCGACAAGTTCCATGTCGCTAAAAAGGTGAACGAAGCGTTGGATTCGATACGCCGACACGAGTTCAGGAATGCTGGTAAGGATGAGCAGAAGGAGTTCAAGAAAAAACGTTTCCTGATCCTCCTGAGAAACGAGAATGTGCCACCTGACCGACGAGAAACCCTCAACAGTCTCCTGGAGAAGAATCAGACCCTGTACAGTGCATATGTGCTAAAAGAGCAACTCCTCAGCATCCTGGACGAAAAATGCTACGATGTCGCCATACGACGATTGGAAACCTGGAAGGCCAATGTTCAGGAGTCCGGCATACAAGAATACGACAAAGTGGTGAAGACCATTAACAATTACCTGTACGGCATCCACAACTACTTCAAACACGGAGTGACGAATGCCGCCAGCGAGGGGTTCAACAATAAGATCGGGCTCATCAAACGTAGAGCATACGGTTTCCGGGACATCGAATACTTCATGCTAAAAATAATAAAAATATGCGGCCTCTAACCCCGATCCCAAACAGGGAGAAGAACCGTAATAAGGAAAGAAGTAATAAGGAAAGCGCCGCGGCGGAGATTTGAACTCCGGAGCTCTTTCGAGCACAGGTTTAGCAAACCTGCTCCATACCAGGCTTGGATACCGCGACAATATGACAGAACACTGAATCAGTGCAGAGGCCTTATCTACCTTTATACTATTTAAGTATTTCCGGCGCCTCCGCAAGTCCATTCAATGAACTGCAACTAATTATATTATACATCACATATATAATTTACTCAGGCCTGAAATCATCCCCCGATAGCGAGCCCGACCGCTCTGGTCGAAGACCCGTCTTCTGGCAGGAAGAACACGTATACGGGGCGTGCTCCGCCGGCGGAGAGGCGCTCTACCGCAGCGGCGTCGGCTTCTATCTGGAACCCTATGGCAACTTTATCTGCGGAAGACCCGTGAACCGCGCTGATCCGGACTTTGTCGCCTGTCGTACCGGCGGCGAAGAAGGTCCTTCCGAGGTCCATCCGGCCGCTTTCCACCAGGGCGCGGAGCGCTTCCACGGAAGTCGCATCTGTTTTCGCCAGCAGGTACTGGCCGATCCGGGCGTCTTCCTGGACGGAGATGTCAGACGGCTGGCGGACGAAGGAGACTCCCGCGCCCCAGACACGGGCCTGCAGTGTCATCGCAATAATGCCCGTCAGCGGGCTGTCGGCCAGCGATCCGAGATAAGGCCGGGCGAGGTGAGTGAGCACGATCTCTCTCATGACCCCGTCGCGCAGGAATGAGTCAGTGACGTCGTAGGGCACGGTGAGATCTACGTGTTCGGGCCTGATGGTATTAAAGTAAAGCTCGTCCGTCATGTAGGCGATCGTCTGATCGGTCAGCACGTCTGCATCTCCTATCATCTCCACCGTGTCGTCCAGCTTGAAGAGGTCGCAGGTCGCCTCGAGCATGGGGTATTTCGACCTGACAAACGCCTTCATCTCCCCGGCTTTAAGGTACGGCTGCCGCTTGGGATATGCGCGACAAGCATAAGGACGGGCGTCGTGTACGCTGCACAGCTTCCCGTCTAAAAACGGGCACCGCTGCTCTACCGTCCGGATGTACATGTGGATCATCGGGTTTAGCGAAGTCTCTCCGATCTCACAGTAACGGCTGAAAAGCTCCGCCGGCGGGGTATTCAGGCGCTCTGCCAGCCGGAACAGCTCGTACGACGTCAGCTGGATCAGGTCCTGGTTAGCGCAGCACTGGCCGCACATCGCACACTCGAAGGGTCTGATGTCACCACTCATGTAGGTCTACCACAGCATCGATATTGCGAGGGTATTAAAATAGTTTTGTGGCCAGAGTGCAGGGGAAAAGAGTAGGTATTAATAATCATGACGCAGATAGCTGTCCCTGAGAGGGTATGCGTACGGACACTGTCAGCTTTGAGGAAATCGGAGAAGAGCACCTCGACGCGGTGCTGGGCATCTACAACCACTATGTCTTGAACACGACCGCCACCTTCCACGCCCACGCGTTCGGAAGAGACGAGTTCAGGGAGCTGGTGTTCTTCGACAACCCGCGGTACCGGACTTACGTGATAAAGGAAGCTGGCATCATCTGCGGCTACGTTTTGCTGACGCAGCACAAGAAGCGGGAAGCGTACGACGAAACTGCCGAGGTGACCGTATACCTGGCCCCGGGCAGCGTCGGGAAAGGCCTCGGAAGCAGGGCGCTGCAGTTCATCGAACAGGTAGCAGTAGAGCGCGGGATTCACGTGCTGGTCGCCACGATCTGCGGGGAAAATGCCCGGAGCATCGGGCTGTTTGAGAAAAACGGCTACGATAAGTGTGCCCATTACAGAGAGGTCGGCCGGAAGTTCGGGCAGCGGCTCGATGTGGTCGCCTACCAGAAAATCATCGGCTAAACGGGCTTACGGGCCAATGATCTCCCACGCCTTTTCTATGATGGCACATTTCTCCACGTCGTCGAAGGGGAACTCGTCGAGCTCTCTCGCCACTTTCAGGGCGTCTTCCCGCAGTTCTTCCACCGATATCGTGAGCACACCATTGACGGCAGAGTCTGTCCTGAACTGCAGTATCTCGCGTATCCTTGATACCAGCTTGAACATCGCCAGCTGAGTGGTGTCTTCCCCGTGCCTGTGTACTACGGCAGCGAAGTCCATGATACAGAGTCAGGACCCGACAATATATGGGTATCGCGGGTTAAAAACGTCATGCTGCGATTTGATCGGCCCCCCGGGGCAGCTATTCCGCAGTCATCCTGCACTACGGAAAAAGAAAAAAAGAATCCCCGGGCTTATTTCACGAGCTGCATCAGGCAGCTCTCGTCGTACTCGCCCGGGTGGCAGATTGCGCAGGAGTGCTTCTCTGACCAGCGTTTGTACCGCCTGACTTCTCTCCCGCACTGGGTACACTTGTAAACGGTGATCTTCGGGCGGATGTGGGCGCGGAACTCCTGCAGGGGGATAGTCATCTGATCCTTGGTGATCTTGATCAACATTCTCTCGTCCGACTTTTCGCCGCAGTCGCAGAACTGGACGGTGCTGAAAGGCCGGTAAGTGGAGTAGGTCTGTCCGCAGGCGCGGCAGCGGTAGTGCCACTTATCCCGTTCTACGAACAGCTCATTCGTCCTTGCTGTAGGGGAGACGTTCATCATCTCGCAGGCGCTGCGGAAATTGTGGCCGCGGTGACCCCGCTCGCCATAGAAGTGAAATGCGTAAATGTGAGCGACCTCGTGCTTCAGCACCTCGTCCATCACTTCCCACCCGTACTTGTCCATGTACCGGTAGGAAAGGACGATGCCAAGCGGGTTGCTGTGGGCATAGCCGATACGGCTCAGCAGCCGGTCGCTGATCCGGAGCATGATGTCCGGAATCCGGTTATCAAAGTAAACCTTATTGATGTTTTCGAACCGTTCCCGGGTATCGCTGAGGTACCCGTTCATTATCTCCATTCTCAAAGCCCGATCGTATTCCATCCACTCACCTTTCTGTGGTAAAGCGTCTTATGCTTGTAATGGCCTTCGAGCCTGGCCGGCTCGAGACGTTCGATAGCTCTATTGATCGTGTGGCATCTTGCCAGCACAGAACCTAAATAAATGCATATCTTTTATTAACTTTGTCGTTTTTGCTTGCCCGGTTTGAAAAACCGGCTGATTATTTCAGTTAAAATGAAATAATTGTTAAAAATGGCTTGCTATTTTATATACAATGAGCTGTGACATTCGTATTTGCATTTATATGGCGTAATCGCTTGCAAAGCAAGCAAAATCGCCGTATTACGCCGGCATTATTGAGCGCAGTATAGCCTCACGGCCTTTAAGTACCTTGCCGTAGTCGTCGATCTCTATGATCATCCGGTCCTGGCCCCGCAACATTTTCAGGTCGAGGATGCCTTCTCCCGGGCAAAGATGCTGATCACGTTCGCCCATGTTATCGTTGACATGCAGGTAGGAGATTTCAGGCATCCGCAGGAATTCCTGTGGCTCTGCGCACAGGATCGCGTGGCCGACATCGATTGTAACGCCGCAACCGCAATGAGCCCGGAAATCAGATAGCTCTTCAGGCGTATTGCACAGATACTGCTTTGAGGCAGGCATGTTCTCAATGGACAGCGTCACCCCGGCAGACCTCGCGTAGTCAGCGGCCTCCCCGAGCACCTGTTTTGCGAACTCCACACCGACATTGCGGACTTTGTCCTTGTGAACGATGCCCGGGTGCGTCGTCAGGCAGGAGGCGCCGATGGCGGCTGCAAGGTCAGCCGTTTCCCGAAGCTGGCGCAGCGTTTCCTCACGTATGCCGGGATTCATGCTGGCCGGGTTCAGGTCTATCGTCGGGGAGTGCAGGTAGAGGTCAATGCCGGAGCCTGCAATACTTTCCCTGATCGTATCTTTATCCGCCTGTCTGGGCCACTGGGGGCCTTCGCAGAGGATCTCGATGGAGCCGAACCCGTCTGTCCTGGCCGCCTCAGCCCATTCGGGCGGCGTCTTCCAGAAGAGCGAGAGGGTGGAAAACCCGATCCGGACGGTTCTCATAAACAGTACTCTGTAGATAATCGACCATAATTTTGCCGATGCGGGGCAAGGCTTACCGCGTCAGCTACATGCTGACCTCCACTTCCCGGAGCGGGGTCTCGGCCTTCTCCTCATACCTGCGGAAGAATTTGAAGTAGAGGACGGCGGCAAGGCCGTAAAAGATGCAGGCGCTGTAGTACGGCATCGTGTAAGCCCCCCAGGACATCAGGACGCCGGCGATCAGCGAGCCAATGGAGATCGCTATGTAGTTCCCGGTAGAAGTGAGGCTGGAGACGGAGGCCATGTCCTCAGCGTCGACGATCTCCATGGAAAAGCTGTTGCTTATCGGGGAGGACATGTTCATGAACAGCATACGCAGCACGTAGGCCGCCCCGGCAAGGTAGAGGTTAGATGTCAGGGCCAGCATTACGAGAAAGGGTATAGAGCAGAGGTAGGAGAGCGCGATCATCCTGACTTTGCCTATGCGGCGGGCCAGATAGGGCACGATGACAGCACTCGCGACCATTGAGATCTGCGCCAGGGAGAAGATGATGCCGATCTCCCCCGTGGTCGCATAGAGCACTTTATTAAAGTAGACGTTGAAGAACGGGACGATAAGGCCTGCACCCATGCCGATCAGGCAGCTGATCAGCACAAGTTGCCGGACTACTCTGGACTCGGCAAGCCTGCGGACAAAGGTTTTCATATCACCCTTCACAGAACAGGGCTTCTTGCGGTCCTTGATGAAGATCAGCGGCACGACGCTCAGCGCAGCTATAGCCAGAGAGATCATCAGGGTATACCTGTATGCGTCGACCCCGATCTCCTGCAGCCCGAAAAAGGCCTGGCATAGCTGGGGCAGATAGCCGCCTGCCGAGGTGCCAATAATGGTGGCCGCCATGATAGTGCCGAAGCTGATGCTGAACACGTGCAGGCGGTTTTCCCGGGAGCTGTTCTCGACCAGAAACGGGTGGCCTATAACCGTAGGAATGGCGCCCAGGATGCCGTTCAGGATGC
The DNA here is from genome assembly GCF_000063445.1 of Methanocella arvoryzae MRE50. NCBI lineage: Archaea > Methanobacteriati > Methanobacteriota > Methanomicrobia > Methanocellales > Methanocellaceae > Methanocella > Methanocella arvoryzae. The sequence goes on along the minus strand of NC_009464.1, from coordinate 2,567,483 downwards.
TCAGCACCAGCAACAGGTCAGCGGACGTGACCGTATACAGCAGATAGAGTGTGACTGAGGTCAGCAGGCCCGATGTGACCAGGCACATCTTGCTGCCCATGCGATCGCAGCACTGGGCTGCTGGAAAGGCGAACAGGCCGGTAGAGATCATAGAGGCGGAGATGATTAGCCCCAGGAACTGCTCGGTGTACCCGAGCTTGATCACGTACAGGTTGAAGATGACGTTGTAGATGCCTATATAAAGGGACATCAAAAAGGTGAATATGACGAAGGCCCTGGCGTTAAATGTCGAGTTTTTCAACGCGCGTATATAGTCTAACATCAGCGACCTGCCCACCGACATAGTTTAGACAAAAAGTATTGATTAACATTTTTTGCTGATAGAGCATGGTACTCTGGAAAATCAGTGGCAATGAGCAGAGGGAAACCAGAGTGAATGCAGGGCTGCTGCTGTTTGAATCATGGCCATATTCTATGATCTACAGGACTCTGGCACCCTCTAATCTGCAATGGCTTTGGCCAGCGGCCGGAGCAGAGGTACGGCCTCCACATCCTTGAAATAGTGGTAGAGCAGCACCGCGGTGGCTATGTAGCCGGCGCAGGTAAGGATAAACGGCACGGTATAGTTCCCGTGGGAGATCAGCAGGCCGCTGATAAACGAGCTGGCGGATACGGCGAGGCAGCTGCCGGTGGACATCAGCCCTACAGCGAAGCCCTGCTCGTGCTTCTTGATCTGCTCCATCTGGAAGCTGGTCGTCGCCGGGCCGGCCATGTTGATCAGGAACATGTAGACAACGTAGGCGCCGGCAGCGATCACGAAGTCCTTGGTGAAGGCCATCAGCACCACGAACGGCGCCGAGATCAGCTTGGTGAACACGGCGGACCTGACTTTGCCGATGTGTGCGGTCAGGTACGGGGTGATGATGAAGCCCACCAGCATGAAGGCGCCGGCGGCCGCCGAGATGACGCCGATCTGGAACACGTCCATGTGGAGCACTTTCATGAAGTAGACGTTGAAGTACGGCACGATCATGCCCGAGGCGACGCCGAAGGTGACGCTGGTCAGGGTGAACTTCAGCACCGTCGGGGACGGCCGCAGGTCTTTGAGCGAGAACCTGAACTTCGGCTTATGCGGCTTAGTAATGGGCGACGGGTCAGCACAAGTCCTTCCTTTTTTCAGCAGCAGCGCAAACATGCAGCTTATGGCCAGCAGCGTCATGGAGGCAAGCAGCGTGAGCTGGTATCCGCTACGCCCTATGGGGAGGTGGGCGATCATTAAGCCCGGCAGGACTCCGCCGAGGGCGCACCCTATCACCGAAGCGATCCAGCCCAGCGAAGCGTTGGCGCTGAAGACATGGACAGTCCCGTTACGATCACAGTTGTCAGACAGGATCGGGGTCAGGCAGACCGCGCTGACGGAGCCGAAGATTCCCCCTGCGGCGCTGAACAGAAGCATCACAGCGGGGTCTCTCAACAGGAAAACCGGCAGGGTAGCCGCCATAGCGAGCACACTGGAGATGATCAGCAGCTTCCGGCGATCGAACCGGTCGCACAAAACGCCGGCCGGGATGGACATAGCGGAGGAAGCCATGAGAGAGATGGAGAGCAGCAGCCCTAAAAAGTCCGTCTTGTAGCCCATCTCCAGAATGTAGAAGTTGAAGATGAGACCGTGAATACCGGCGTAAAGCCCCATAGCGATGGTGCGGAGCAGCAATAGCCGGACGTTCCGGTTGAAGCTGGCGACCGTACTCACGTAGTTTTTTATAAATTCCGTTTTCATCCCTCCTGCTAGTGGAATAGGGGGTGTGGCAGGACTAGTTTATAGTCTTCTGCCTGCGCCTCCGGCGGTCAGAAAAGAAAAGCAGGTGGCGATACCTGCGCCTGAGGGCTCAACTCGGAGCATGAAGAGGATCATGCCGTCGTGGAGCCCGGGTTTTGCCGGCGCTCACGGTGGCCGAAGAAGTAGTATAATAGCCCGGCTGCCGCGAGGTACGCGATGCAGGTGATGGTGAACGGCAGCACGTAGTTCCCGCCGACCATGAGCAGGCCGCTGACGTAGGTGCTGGCGGCGACCGCGAGGCTGTTCCCCGTAGAAATCAGGCCTACGGCGAACCCTCGCTCCTCCGGATGAATGACTTCCATCTGCAGGCTGGTCGTCGCCGGGCCGGCCATGTTCATCAGCATCATACGCATGATGTACGCGGCCGAAGCAGCCATCAGGTTAGTCGTGATCGCCATCAGGATCAGGAAGGGCAGCGACGCCGCCTGAGTGATGACCGCCGAGCGGGCTCTGCCGATCTTTTCAGCCAGGTAGGGGATGAAGATGAAGCCGGCTACCATGAAGATGTTGGCGACGGCGAAGATCACCCCGGTCTCGAAGATGCTCGCCCGGATGATCTTAGTGAAGTACACGTTGAAGTATGGGACGACCATGCCGGATCCGAGGCCGATGATGACGCTGATCGCCGCAAACTTGAGCGTTTCCGGGGACGGCCGCACCTTCGTTATCGAGAACGGCTTCGTGGTGTGCCTTCTGGTACATTTGCCGCCCTTGAGGAACAACAGCATTGCACAGCCCGCGAACAGCAGCACGACCGAGGCGATAAGCGTGAGCTGGTAGCGGTTTGCCTGCAGGTGCAGCAAAGGCCAGATCATGGGTACCAGGCCGCCGAGGGCGGCGCCGACCACCGAGGCAGCCCATCCCAGCGCCGCGCTGGCGCTGAACACGTGGACCGCCTCGTCTCTCTCGCAGTTCTCGGTCAGGAAGGGCGTAGCGCAGACGGTGCTGATAGATCCCAGCATGCCGCCGAGAGCGCTGGCCACCAGCAGGACCGGCGGAGAGGACGATATGAAGAGAGGCAGCACTGCCAGTGCAGACAGGAAGGTCGAGCCGACCAGGATTTTTTTGTGGTCGAAGCGATCGCACAGGAAGCCGGCCGGCACCGATGCTATCGAGGCTGCGAGCAGAGATACGGAGAGCATCAGCCCGAGGAAATCGGTCTTGAAGCCCAACTCCAGGATATGCAGGTTGAATACGATACCGTAGATGCCCGTATAGATGCCCATGATGAACACCTGGGCCAGGAACAGTTTGACGTTCCGGTTGAAGCTTAACATGCTGCGTATATACTGGATTATCATACTGATCGCCGGTTTTTGGGCAATCTTTTACGCTGCCGGTTTAAAGTCTTCTGCATGAGCCGGAAAGGCCAGGAAAAGGGCGGTAATCAGTAAATTGGCAGTGGATTACCTAGAAACCACATATATAAGCATTTATACGGATTTTTTCACAGATATAAGCACAAAAATCAATGAACGTTTATATTTATAAAAATAGGACACTCCTACTAACAAAGTTGGTGATACTATGGATGGTCTGATTTGGTTAGCGGTAGTCTTTCTGGTACTGGCGCTGATCGCATACGTCCTCGGTGCACGAGGAGTGGCGGGGTTCAGCATGGAGATCGCAAAGTGGCTGGTCATCATATTCGTGATTCTGGCCGTGCTCGTCATCCTGTTTGGTGGCAGAGTGCTTTTGCCGGCAATCCTGCTGTTAGGCTGAAACCGCCATCTTTTTTTAAACCGGAGTCAGGGCCTGCCCGGAGAAACCTTGATTAGTGATCGGGCGCCTTTTTACTCCTTATCCGGCCTCTATACGGAAAATAGCCCATTTTACAGCGCCGTAAAAAACAGACAAGTACAAATAGTGGGGAAGTACATCTGTAGATAAACGCTTAGATACTGCGTTTAAGGGGTAGGGTGGCAACCTGCGGGTTGCACTCGGATGGAGCATAAAAAGTGTTAGACACCGATCTTCTATTGCTGATACTGCTGGCACTGGCCGGCGGTAAAATCCTGGGGATGATCTCCGAACGGTTAGGCTTCCCCTCCATCATCGGCGAGCTGACAGTGGGCATCGTCATGGTGCTCCTCCTGCCGGGCATGGTACACGAATATGAAACAGACCTCGAGTTCATGGCGAACCTGGGCGTCATGTTTATGATGTTCATCATGGGCCTGTCCATCAACATCGAGACTGTGATGAAGGCGAACGCCAGGAGCGCCACTGCGATCACCCTGATAGGCGCGTCGCTGGTCTTCGTGACGGCCGCGTTCTTCACCCTCGTCACAGGCCTGGCCATGGGTCAGGAGTTCTACTATTCGCTGGCGCAGGCATGCATCATAGGCATCGCGCTGACCTCCACATCCACCGTCATCGGCTTCAGGTACCTGACAGCCATCGGCGACCGGTTCTCCAACGTCTTCAAAACCCTCGTGGCTGTCGAAGTGACCGACGGCATCTTCTCGATAGTGCTCCTGGCTGTATTCCTCTCCGTCATCGGCGTCTACACGACTATGGTGGCCGGTGGCGGAGCGGACTTAGGAAAGCTGCTGTCGGAGATCGGCTGGTCTTCGTTCAAGCTGCTCCTCCTCATCCTCGGCTTCATGATCCTTGTGATCAAGTTCGGGGGCAAAGTCGCCAACTGGATGCTGGGCATCACCCGCAAAGAAGGCGAGAACGACACGATCATCACCCTGTCGCTGGTCCTCCTCTTCGGGGTAGCCTGGCTGAGCGAGTGGCTCCAGCTTACGCCCGTGATCGGCGCGTTCCTCGCGGGCGCCATCCTGGCCGGATCGCCGTTCTCAGAGACCGTCATCGCCCCGAAGATCAAGGCAGTCGGCTACGGGCTGTTCATCCCCATCTTCTTCGCCTTCATAGGCATGAAGATGGACTTCGGAGCCATCTTCGGCGGAGCCTCGCTGAACGTGCTGGGAATCGGCATACCGTACTACTTCCTGCTCTTCCTGCTGCTCCTGGGAGGCGTGCTCGTATCCAAGTACGCAGGAGCAATCATAGGCTGTGCCTACGCCGGGGGATTCAAGCCCTTCGAGGCCGGCAAGATCGGCAGCTCGGCAGTCTGCGTCGGGGAAGACACCCTGGTGATCGCCCAGATCGGCTCCACCGTGCTCTTCGCCGCCGGCACGGCAGAAGGCCAGCCCCTCGTGACGAGCCAGCTATTCTCAGTACTGGGACTCCTCATCATAGCCACCTCGATCATCACGCCATTCCTCCTGAACGTCACGTTCAGCAAGAGCAGATCACAGACACCCCCCATCCGCAGCAGGCACAGACACCGGACCAGAGGCGGAGGCCTGTAAGCACATTTTAGAGTTGAGAGGTCCGATCCCGGGGCGAAAATATTATATCTGATAAGTGCATTTAGGACTCTGCATCACACAGAAATGCGATGCGCCGGTAGTGTAGTGGTTATCACTGTAGCTTGCCAAGCTATAGACTCGGGTTCAATTCCCGACCGGCGCACCACCAAAAAATTAGATTTTAGAAAAATGGCCTTTGTGCCTTAAAAAACGTTATACCGCAATGCGCCGGTAGTGTAGTGGTTATCACTGTAGCTTGCCAAGCTATAGACTCGGGTTCAATTCCCGACCGGCGCATAGAATAGTTTTAGAAAGGCTGTCGGAAAACCTTTTTTAAAAGGTTTTCCTGACTCTCGACACACGATCAAGCCCGAAGGGCATTTTAAAGTGATGTTTTTGAGGGGGCGCAGGGGGAACTTTTTACAAAAAGTTCCCCCGTACGCTAAATATAGAATGGGCTTTGAATGGAGATAATATTTATACAGATCGACGGTCGCCTGACGGCTTCTTACAATAAAACCAATAAACAGCATAATAATAAACCATAGCGGGTCGACGGTCGCCTGACGGCGCCCTACTACGGTTTTTCGGGTGCTACGCCGTCGGGGCCGCGCTCGCACCCTCGGAGGTCCGACCTGGCAGCGCCTTCGGCAGCGCCAGTCGAACCTCCTTCGCAAGCGCTAAGCGATCATCAAGCGCTCGACCCTTCGGTCGCGTAGCCGCCTTTCGGCAGGTGTCCATTGCCCCGCCGCCTCAGCATCCTGCCCTGACGGGCAGGACAAGCCCGAAAAACCTCCGTCGACCGCTAACACCAGTTTCTCTACTATAGTCTTATGAAAAATGTGTTATATCGACTATAGTTATAAGGCCGCCAAGCTCGCCAAGAAGCCAAGCTCGCCAAGGGCTTTATCGATCAGGATCACCAAGAATAGCAAAAAATCTTGGCGTTCCATGAAAAATATCTCTTGGCGAGCTTGGCACCCTGGCGGTCTTGGCGGTATTTTCGACTCACACAGGGCCAACTTTCAATTTTTAATAGACTCTATACGGATATCCCAAGGTCAAGAGATCAGAGAAGAGGATAGTGAGGGGCCAGAGACCCCTCAGGATTGAATGGAAAATATTCAAAAAGTAACAATAACAACTATAATCTAATCATCCTGAGTTCTCTGGTTTTTAACTGCATGATCTGAAGGGATCGTGGTTCTGTTTGTGTTTCTGGTGCCATAATCCTTAAATATTTTATGCGCTTAAATAAGCGCATATGAAGAGTAGTGTGAGGGTTAAACGGATCAACGGTAAGGAGTACCTGTACGAGGACACGCCATACTATGATAAGGAGAAAAAACAGATCCGGCATCGCTCACGCTATCTTGGTAAAAACGTTGATGGTAAACCGGTTAAGAAGGTTAAGGCTCCGAGGAACACGTATCATTACGGTGAGTTTTTACCGTTGCTCGATACGGTGAAGAAACTGGGATTGGAAGAGATCCTCTCCGAGTACCTCAGTGATGAGAAGGCCAGAATGCTTTTAGCGTTGAGCTTTAACCGGGTGGTCCGTCCCTTGCCGTTCTACCAGGCAGCGTCATGGTATGAGACTACATGGCTCCAGAATGAATGGGGACTGGACCTCTCGGGGCCACGGATCAGCGAACTCTTGTCTATGATCGGGGAGAGCAGCATACCAGATAAATTCGCCCGGAGATTGATTGAGAGGGATGCACCCCAGGGCTCTTTAATCTATGATATTACCAGCATATCCAGCTACTCCCGGCAGATCGGGTTGTTAGAGCATGGGTATAACCGGGAACATACTGGTATCAGACAAGTGAACATGGGCCTGGTTATAGATAAAGAGAAGACGATACCTCTGCTGTATGACGTCTACCCTGGAAGTATTACAGATGTGTCCACTCTTCTTAACACTGTTAAGAAGATGAGGGCGATGGGTGTTCAGGATTGTACTCTCATTCTTGACCGGGGGTTCTTCAGCACTGGCAATATCGACGAGCTCATGAAAAGCACTTTAAAATTCGTGGTTCCGGCCACATATCAACTGAAAACTGTCAAACAACTGGTATCCAAGATGCATCGTAGTATCAATGATCCTAACAATCTTCACATGTACGGTAAAGAAACCCTGTTCGTTAAAAGCGTAGAGTTGGATGTGGGAGAACACTGTTTGAAAGGCTATTGTTACTATAGTCTACGGAAAGAGCATGGCGACGAGGACTCGTTCTACAGGAAGCTGCATGACCTGAAAGCACGCCTGGAACGCTTCGAACTGAAAAAATGGATGAAACCCTACCACGTATTCCAGGAGACCTGCGCAGGGTACACGCAATACTTCACATGGAAACTGGTTGAGGGACGGTTCCAGGTAAAAATTAAGAAGAATGCTGTGGCTCAACGGGTAAACAAGATGGGATTGTACATCCTTTTCACTAATGATACCCTGTCATGGGATGAATGTCTCAGCACATATAAAAGCCGTGACCTGGTCGAAAAAGGATTCGACATCCTTAAGAACGACCTGGAAGCCAGACCCCTGAACATACAGAAAGAGAGCACGCTTAAAGGACTCCTGTTCGTAAATTTCCTGAGCCTCATCCTGAAAATGAGACTGCTCCGTATGATGAAAGACACCGGCCTCCACGAAAAATACACTATCGACTCATTGCTGTTCGAACTGGAAAAGATCAAGAAAATAGAACTTGAAGACGGCACCCAGGTGACCACCGAATTGACGAAAAAACACAAAGAACTCCTGAAACCACTAGGATTATGCGCCTAAAACCACGAGAACTCAGGATCATAGCTTGATCTGAATCGCACTCGCCACGATCTCTGGCTCCCCATTATATTCTTGCTCTTTACCGGTAATGAGAAGTATAGCCCCTGGCTCCACTTTTGACGCAGTGCTATAGCAATCGCTGTTGGCAGGGATAAATACCGCTATTGGGCCGTCGATAGTTTTGACCGTCATGAGCACATGCTTGCCCGTGTAAGTGGTCTCTTTGTGGAGCAGTGTTCCCTCTATGGTCACAGATCCATCGTGGCTGGTCTTAGCCGAGGGGATCAGGGAGGAAGGGGTTGCTGCCAGGTATACGAACCCGACTGCGAGGGTGGAGAGCAGAAGCAGGAGTATGACTGCGAGTTCAGATTTTTGCAATTCCATGAATATAAGTTTTGTAACCGGTAATATAAGGGTTTGCATGGTAAAAAATAAAGAAAAAGCCCGGGCAGTAATGCACGCTCGCAACCCACCCCGATACTCTTACTGCCGATCGGCAGAGAAGTCGTAGTCGAAGTCGGTGATCTTCTTAATATTCTTCGCCCACTGGTAGAATTCGGCCTTGCAGGATATGAGGAAGGCGAATACGATGGACTGTACCAGCCCCTGCAGCAGCATGATAGCAAGGAGCGATGGGGCGCTGAAGCTGATGGTTTGCAGGGCAGCCGTGGTGGAGTTGACAGTCTCGTTTAGGAGAGTGGAATTAACCGTACCATTGTCGTAGTAGGTGAGGTTTGCCGCGATGATGGAGATGCCTTTCAGCAGGTAGGCGGTCAGCAGCGGCAGCTGCACCAGCGTTTTTAGTGCCACGACAATGATAAAGAAGGGTATGACGATGGCCACGTGTTTTCTGACAAAGCCGATGCTCTCCCCGAAAGACCTGATGAAGTCCACTTTGCCGGCCACGATGGAGATGTCGTAGAACTCGATGAACATGAGGCCGAAGAACAGGGCGGCGCCGCCGATGAGGACGAGGAGAAACATGAAAAGCGGAGATGCGGAGCCCATGATGATAAGGACTATCATTAGGAGGGACAGGAAATAGTAGACCAGCCAGGCGGCGATGCCTGCCATCAGCATGTTCAGGTAGTGCTTTCTGCCGGTCTCGAAAAAGAGGCCCCAGCTTGCCTTGCCACCCGTAGATTGAGCTACCGCGCAACCGAGAGCGCCGCCGAGGATAAAAGGCATGGCGAACATGGGCAGTACAGTGGAAACTCCGAGGACGAGGATAGTCTCGATTAAATCTGGCTGAGTCGAGTTGACGACGCTGTTCAGGGGGCCGTACTGGATCAGGGTAACTGCCATTACCAGGCCGGAAAGCAGGCCTGCCACTATAAGCACCGGGCTTTTCACGGTGCCCGAAAGCCCTCTACGAAGGGCCGAGGTAAAGTCGTCCATACTGGTTAAACTTCAAGCTTTTCAAGAATATATGGATTTTGGATATACCCCGGGTACGCGAGTGAATAGAAATAGTTATATCCTTAGAAGACAATAGTCCATTAATCATTCGTATGTATACGAATGAATTTGCGCAGACAGGTGATAGGTATGCTCAACGAGTACAAATGCGAAAAGTGCGGCTTCGTAAACAAGGCTGCAATAAGGCCGCATCTCTGCAGGAAGTGCGGCGCTCCGAGGAAGTTTTTGCACAGTGTGACGGTAGACAGATCGCCTGCTGCCATACAGGGAGGAAAGTAACATGAGCAAGCTCACTAATATTATGGAAGCAACGTTTAAGGGAGAGACAATGGAAGTAGGCCTGTACCTAGCTATGGCGAAGAAAGCAGAGCTGGAAGGCCGGGCGGATATCGCCATGTACCTGAAACAGCTGGCCTGGGAAGAGGCGGGGCACGCCTGCGAAGTGGCGACGATGCTGGGCAAGATCGGCGACACAAAGGCCAACCTGGAGATGATGCACCAGGGCGAGACTATGGCTACCAAAGAAAAAGCCGACGCCGCGAGGATCGCCAGGGAAGAGGGAAACCAGGAGGCCGCCACGTTCTTCGATGCCGCGTCGAGAGACGAGAACAGGCACAGGTCTGGCCTTGAGGGTTTCCTCAAAAGCATCTGAAGCCTGATTCGGCTTTAAGACTTTTTAAGAAAGTGGAGGGGCTTTACAGCCCCTTAAAGTGGCTTAACAGCCCCTTAAAGGGGTTTAACAGCCCCTTAAGCATGCATCCGCTTCTTTTGCGATCCGGCAGAGCCGGCGCCCGCCGGCAGCTCGATCTTGAACTTCTCAGACAGCAGCTTGTACGTATTCTCTGAGACATCGCTAAGCACCTGAGTGCTGGCGTTGAGCTCTTCCACAGCCGCAGTCTGCTCTTCGATGGCGGCGCTCGTCTCTTCGGACGACGAGGCGGTCTCTTCTGCGGTAGCAGCGGCCGATTCTATGCTCTTCGCGATAGAATCAAGCGCAGCACTGCCCTTCTTCACGTCGTCCGAGACCTCCGAGCTAACAGCGTTAATCAGGTCGACCGATGCCACGACATCCTGGATCTTCGTCATCGCGCCGGTGATCACCTGCTCGCCTTCGGACGATTCGGCAGTGACCTTGTCGATGGACTGCATGACCCGGTCGGTCTCATGCTGCACATTCTCGATCAGGTTGTTGATGCGCTCCGTGCTCTTTCTGGACTCGTCGGCAAGCTTGCGGACCTCTTCGGCCACGACGGCAAAGCCTCTGCCATGCTCTCCCGCCCTCGCGGCCTCGATGGCGGCGTTCAAGGCGAGCAGGTTCGTCTGGTCGGCGATGCTCTTGATCGTGTCGGTGACTTTTCCGATCTCCTTGACGGCGTTGTTAAGGCCTGAGACGACCTCGGTGGTCTCGCTGACAGCAATGCGTATGTTCTTCATGCCGCTGGAGACGTTAGCGGCCTCGTTGCCCACTTCCTTGGCTTTCTTTGCCCCTTCGTTCGCCAGGGAGGCGGATTTAGTGGCGTTATCCGTGAGCTTCTTGAAGAGCAGGTTAGTTTCCCTCACTCTCTGGGATGCCTCTTCAGACAGCCTGGCGAGGTTCTCCGAGCCCTGCGAGATCTCGTTGGATGCGGCGGCCACCTGCTGAATGCTGGTGCTCATCTGCTCGGCGCTGTCCGCAATTTCCTTAGCCTTAATCCTCGTCTCGTCGGCGTTTGCTTTTACCTCGAGGATCAGCGCCTTCAGATCGTTGACCAGGTGGTTATAGGCGTCTATGGTCCGGCCGAAATCGTCGTCCCGCTCTTTAGCCAGGACTACATTCAGGTCGCCGCTGGCGATCGCCTCGATGCCGCTGATGAGCCGGGCGGACATCCGGCTGTTGTACTCAAGCTGGGCCTTGATCTCGTTTTCCTTATCCTTGAGAGCCTGAATATTCTGGATGAGCTCGATGCCGCCGATGTAGTTGCCCTTTGCGTCCTTCACAGGGATAGCGGAGATGAGGACTGGCTGGAACTGGCCTTTGCCGGTCGGTATCTTGCGCTCCTCGTTTAGGACGCTCTTATGAGTATCGATGACGATGTCCAGCACAGTATCAGACTTGACACCCAGCACGTCTTTGATCTTCTTGCCGATCATCTCATCGACGCTCTTGCCGGTAAAGGCCGAGAAGCCATTGCTGGCGTGGGTGACCACGTGGTTGTTGTCAGAGATGATGAGGCTGGCCGGGATCTCCTTGATGAGATTCCTGATATGCTCGGCCTGCTCTTTGGCAGCAAGTTCCTCTTTCCGCTGGGCAGTGGTGTCTCTGATGATCTCCATGCCGCCGACAAAGTTGCCTTTATCATCCGTCATCACGATGGCGGTGAGCTGGCCATACATGACATCGCCGTGGGCATTTTTGAGCTTGACGTCCTGAATCACTTCTTTCTGGCCGGAGCGGTAGGCTTTTTCTATCGGGCAGCTGGAATCGCAGTACCCTGCAGGGATATTGTTACACATGAAACGGTCGCACTTGAACCCTTCGTGTTCCCCCCTGCCGGTAAGCGCAAAAGCAGCTTTGTTCGCGTAAATGATGTTCCGATCTGCATCCCTGACCATGATAGGATCGGGGATGTAGGAAAGGATCTTTTCATAGTAGGCGCTATTCATCCTGCCAGCGCCATTACGGCTTATGCCGCCTGTCATTATTGCCATGATAGAGGTTAACATTGCCCATACATCCTGTTCCTCCCATATCCAGCCAATGGGAGCCAACGAAATTTAACCGATAATCTCTAATTGCCAGATAATTAACTTTCTGTTTCAAAAAAATAAGCAAATTATGCATTAATTCTTTAAAAAGACTGTAAATATGGCTTACAAATTTGTTAATACTAAGCCGAAAGTAGCCGGCAGAGTGCATGCGGAGGGCTAACGTCCGCAGTACGAGGAAGATGAGCTGACATAACAACTCTGATCGCCATTAGCGCAGCACACCTACAAACCCTTTTATACTATAGGGTAAAGTTTATAGGCTGCCCACTGATCATCTTTTGAATACAGGCGTGGCAATGGCCGCTGGCCCCGAGGGATCGCATGCAGGCGTCGCAAACTCAGACGACAGTACACCCGGAACCTGAAGATTCAGGCAAGGTAAGGGACATTAAAGTATCGGTCATCATACCCACGATGAATGAGCCCGCCATCAGCAAGGTCGTGAACGAGACCAGGCAGGCGCTGAAACACTATGTCACTGAAATCATCGTAGTGGATAAGTCCACTGACGATACGCCCAAGAAAGCACGTAAAGCCGGCGCAAGAGTGATCACCCAGGAACAGATCGGCTACGGCAACGCATACCTCCTCGGTTTCAGGCACGTCAGCCCTGATGCTGATATCGTCGTCATGATGGACGGCGACTACACTTACGATCCTTACGAAATACCCCTCCTCATCGACCCGATCGTGGACGGCTACGCGGACATAGTCCTTGGCAACCGGTTCGGCCACATGGAAGAAGGGGCAATGAACGTCCGCAACAGGATGGGAAACGGCCTGATCACCGCTACGATCAACGTGCTCTACAAACTGAGGCTGCGCGACTCCCAGTCAGGTTTCAGGGCCATGAGCCGCACTGCCATGGAAATGATGGAGATCACATCCGAAGGCATGCCGTTCGCCAGCGAGATGATCATTGACGCAAGGAAAAAGTCCATCCGCATCGCAGAAGTGCCTATCAGATACAGGCAGCGCGTCGGAGTTCCGAAGCTCAAGGCATACAAAGACGGATCGCTGATCCTGGGCCTGGTTATCCGGATGGTCCGGGACTACAACCCGCTCACCATTTTCCTGCCGATCGGCGGACTGCTGATGCTCGGCGGCGTGATCGCCTGGGCCTTCGTCGTGCAGGAGTGGCTGCAGACGGGCATCATCAGCAGGTTCGCCTCAGTAGTAGGCGGCACCATGCTATTCCTCGCAGGGCTGCAGATAGTGTTTTTCGGGCTGCTGGCCGACATCATTCTCGTAGCGCTGCGGTCCAGACGATAGGGTAAAGGAGCCGGGAGGATGAAGATCGTCTTCGTCAGCGACGTCATCTACCCGTACGTCAAGGGCGGCGCTGAGAAGCGCATTTACGAGATAGCCCGGCGCCTGGTGGCCAGAGGCCACGAGGTACACGTTTTTGGGGTGAAGTGGTGGGACGGCGGAGCTGTCCAGAATATCGGCGGGATCACTTATCACGGCGTCTGCGGGAAGAAAGACCTGTACGTCGGCGGTCGTCGGTCGATATTTGAGGCGATCTGGTTCGCCATCTGCCTGTCTGTACCTCTCGCCAGAGAGCGGTTTGACGTGATCGACTGCAACCAGCACCCATATTTTCCGCTGTTCGTCTGCAAAGCTATAGCTGTGATCAAAGGGAAGCGCTTTCTGGCCACCTGGCACGAGTACTGGGGGGATTACTGGTACGAGTACCTATGGGGAGTAAAAGGCTTTGTGGGGCGAACGATCGAGAAGTGGGGTGCCCGGATGCCCGATCGCATAATTGCCGTATCGGACCGGACTGCTCATGCGCTGAGATCATCGGGACTGCCCGGCCAGAAAGTTTTAGTCGTTTCCAACGGTATCCCCTATCGGCACATCCGGGAAATACCGCCTGCGGCAGAGAAGTGTGACGTACTGTTCGCCGGCCGGCTCATCAAGGACAAGCATATAGACGTGCTGCTCCGGGCCTGCAGCCTGGCTGGAAAACCTATCAGGCTCTCGATCCTGGGAGACGGGCCGGAGAGAGACAGCCTTGAGAAGCTGGCCAGAGAGCTCGGAATTGAAGCCACAACGGAGTTTGCGGGCTTCCTTGAAGAGGGAGAACTGATGGCCCGGATGAAAGCTGCCCGGTTATTCGTGTTACCCTCGTCCCGGGAGGGGTTCAGCATCACGACGCTGGAGGCCATGGCCTGCGGCCTGCCGGTGATCACAGTAGACTGCGAGAAGAACTATGCGACTGACCTGATTGCGGAAGGACAGACAGGCCTCGTGGTCAGGCTCGACGCAAAGGAAATCTCCGAAGCGATCGTATCACTTCTGGACGATGAGCCGGGGAGGAGCAGGATGTCGGTGGAGTGCGTCACCGCAACTGCAGCCTACGACTGGGATCTGCTCGTCGGGAAGCTGGAGCAGGCCTACGAAGGAAAACCGGCATGCGACGGTATTGCCAGTGATCATTATAAATAGAAGAGAGGAAAATAATCACCACACCCGAGGTATCACTTTGATCAGCGTCATCGTCCCCGCGTACAACGAAGAAGACCGGATCGAGAAGACTCTCGCAGACTATAGCGAGGGCTTGAAGTCTGCCGGGGATTTTGAGATTATCGTCGTATGCGACGGGTGCAAGGACAGGACGCCGGAGATCGCCGCTAAGTACGCTAAAGTTCTGACTTTCCCGAACCGGTTAGGTAAGGGCGGCGGGGTGCTTGAGGGGTTCAAGGTCGCCCGGGGCGACATTGTCGGGTTTACGGATGCGGATAACTCGCTGAAGGTAGACCAGTTCCTCAAGCTGATCGAGGAGATGAAGAAGACGGGCGCCGGCTGCGTGATCGCCGATCGGAAGTCGAAAGAGGCGATTATTGTGGAGAGCCAGTACCTGATCAGGAGGCTGGCCAGCGAGTCTTTTAATACTCTGTTTCCGAGGCTGCTGTTCGGGTTGAAGATTAAGGACTCCCAGTGCGGCGGGAAGATTTTCAAGAGGGAGTACGTCGAGAAAGTGGCGCCGCTGATGGTTTGTAGTGGATTCGAGTTCGACGTGGAGCTGCTCTGGCGGATGAAGAATGCCGGGTGTGTTATCAGGGAAGTGCCGGTTGTCTGGAAGGACGATAAGGGGAGCAAGTTTAGTTTTAAGTATATTCCGGCGATGGGTGTTAATTTAATTAAGACACGGTTTGGGATAATGAAGAAAAAATAGCAATCCAAATTTTGACTGAACCTGATAAAAAATTAAAATGAAGCTTATTCTTCCCGGGCCCTGACTTTCGTCCTCCGGACAAGCTCGCTCGCGCGGTAGAGGGACTCAAAGGTGCCCGCATCACTCCAGTAGCCGTCGAGGATCGAGTAGCTCAGTTCGCCCATATGCAGGTACTTGTTGTTGACGTCGGTGATCTCCAGCTCGCCGCGGCCGGAGGGCTTGAGGTTCCTCACGATGTCGAAGACCCGGCTATCGTAGATGTACAGGCCGGTGACAGCATAGTCTGACTTTGGATTCTTCGGCTTTTCCTCAATGCCAAGCACCTTGCCAGTCTTCTGGTCTACCTCAGCTACACCGAAACGCTGTGCATCAGGGACCGGCTTAAGGAAGATCCGTGCACCCTTGCTAAAGCTCTGGACGGCCTCCCGTACGTTATCTTCGTAGATGTTGTCGCCGAGGATGACGGTCATGTTGTCGCCGTTGACGAAGCTTTCGCAGAGGCTCAGCGCCTGTGCGATGCCGCCGGCTTCCTTCTGGATCTCGTAGGATAGCCGAACCCCGAACTCTGAGCCGGAGCCCAGCAGCTCTAAGAAGTGGCCGACATGGCCCTTGCCGGAGACGATCATGATATCCTTGATGCCGGCGTTGATCAGAGTCTTGAGCGGATAGTAGATCATCGGCTCGTCGTAGACTGGCAGTAAGTGTTTGTTAGTCACTTTAGTGAGCGGGAAAAGCCGGGAGCCAGTGCCACCTGCAAGAATAATACCTTTCATTCGAATCCACCTTTTTCATGACAGATAATCGCGTAACGCGTCTTTCCAGTGCCTCAGCGGAGACGTCTTCGTATTCACCAGGACCGAATACCTGGGCCGCTTCGCCTTCCGGGGAAATTCGGCCGTAGTGCAAGGCACCGCGTTATCGATGAAAGCGGAGGCGAACTCGAACCACGAGCATACGCCTTCGTTTGAGATATGATAAATGCCTGCCGGTAACGTAATAAGCTCTTTGGTCTTTTCTGCCAGATCAACAGTATAGGTGGGCTTACCCACCTGATCGTTCACCACTTTGACCGTCGGCATCTGCTTTGAGAGGGAGAGGATCGTATCGACGAAATTTTTCCCGTGCCTGCCAAAGAGCCAGGACGTACGAACAATACGGTAATCGTCCATGTTATACTGGACGTTCTTTTCACCGGCGAGCTTGGACTTACCGTAGACACTGATAGGGTTTGTCGCGTCTGACTCCCGGTACTCCGGCCGGCTGCCGTCAAACACGTAATCAGTGCTGTAGTGTACCAGAGTCGCTCCGACTTCTTTACACGCTTCAGCCAGGTAAGCTGGTCCCAGTCCGTTAATCGCGTAAGCTTTTTCCTGCTCGTCCTCGCAGCCGTCTACATTGGTATAGGCTGCGGCGTTGATCACGGCATCGGGGGCTGCCTTGCGGATGGCTCTCATGACCGCTTCGCGGTCGGTAATGTCCATATCCTTGTGAGTTATCGCCAAAGCGTCTGGAAAGGCTGCACGCAGGTCTGTCCCCAGCATGCCGCCGGCCCCGACGATTACCGTTTTAATTTTTCCCACCACCAGCGGTTATCGACGTACCATTTAACTGTGGCTTCCAGAGCGTCCTCGAACCTGTAGGACGGGGACCACCCGAGCCTCTTCAGCTTAGAGATGTCCAGCGAATAGCGGAAGTCGTGGCCAGGCCGGTCTCTGACGTACTCGATCATGCTCTCGTCTTTTTCGAGAAGCCTGAGGATCATGCGAGTGATCTCCAGGTTAGTCTTCTCTTCCCCGCCGCCGATATTGTAGATCTCACCATCGGTGCCGTTCTGCAGGATGAAGTCGATGGCGCTGCAGTGGTCGAGAACGTACAGCCAGTCCCGGATGTTCTTCCCGGTGCCGTAAACCGGTACTCTCTTGCCCTGCATCAGGTTGGTGACAAACAGGGGGATCAGCTTTTCCGGGAACTGGTAAGGCCCGTAGTTGTTGGTACACCGGGTGACGATCACGGGCAGCTTGTAAGTGTTGTGATAGGCAAGAGCCAGGAGGTCTGAGCCGGCTTTGCTGGCCGAGTACGGGCTGGATGGCTCGAGGATATCGGTCTCTTTGAACGAGCCCTGCATGATGCTGCCGTAGACCTCATCGGTGGACACGTGGATGAAGCGCTTAATCTTATGTTCCAGCGCTGCTTTCAGGAGAGTATGCGTGCCGAGCACGTTAGTAGTGACAAAGGCGTCACCATCCAGGATAGAGCGGTCGACGTGGCTTTCTGCCGCAAAGTGGACGACAGTGTCGACGTTCTTCATGACGTTGTTTACTATGGAGGCATCGCAGATGTCGCCCCGCACGAACCCGTAGCAGGGATGGTCCTCGAGATCACGGAGGTTGTCAGGGTTGCCTGCATATGTGAGCTTGTCAAGGTTCAAAATGTTGATATTCGGGTGTTTTTCGAGCATGTGGCGGATGAAGTTGCTGCCGATGAAGCCGCAGCCGCCGGTAACCAGTACATTTTTCATCATGATAGCTCCTTTAGCCGTGTTTTAAGCCAGGTAGTAAGCCCCAGTCGTAAGGAATCTCTTTAGAGTCCGGGGGCAGGCGGTATTCGTCCGGCTCAGCATAATTATAGGGTAATGTCGGCACGCTCAGGAAGTAAGCGGTTTCAGTGCCGATGCCCTTGAAGCCGTGGTAGACTCCGGGAGGGACCGAGATAAGGATGGGGTTCTTCTCGCCAACGAAGAGTTCCATCAGGTTACCCCTGGTGGGAGAGCCTTCTCTGGCATCGTAGAGCGCGACCTTCATCATGCCATGGATACAGGTGAAGTTGTCAGTCTGTTTCTTGTGATAATGCCAGCCTTTTACGACGCCGGGATAAGCCGTGGTCACATAGACCTGGCCAAACTGCTTGAACATCGGATCATCACAGCGCAGGATCTCCATAAGCCATCCACGCTCGTCGGGGATTACCCTGAGCTTTTTTATTACAACGCCTTCGATGTCAGCCATGTTAAAATCTTCCTGAGTTATACAGAATAGAGGTAATGGTATTATTTAATAGTATTTGTATTAAGCTATAAAGGCGATATGAACGATAAAGAAGACGATTTCGGGCAGTACGGCGAATCGACAGGCTTATTTTGTGTTGCAGCCTTTACTGTTTTATTCCAAGCATATTTGGCGGATATCGAGAGATTACCATGACCAAGAAGAGCGCGCTCATCACAGGGATCACCGGTCAGGACGGCTCATACCTGGCGGAACTGTTACTCACAAAGGGTTACGAAGTCCACGGCCTCGTCAGGAGGACAAGTTCGATCAACACCGCGAGGATCGAGCACATCCTTGATAAGATTCAGCTAGTGCAGGGGGACCTGACCGATGAAAGCTCGCTGGTTTCGGCGATCAGGCAGACGAAGCCTGATGAGATTTACAACCTGGCCGCTCAGTCATTTGTCGGCTCTTCGTGGAGCCAGCCGATCTTCACCGCAGAGACCACTGCGATCGGAGTGACCCGGCTTCTCGAGGCGATCAGGACTACAGGAAGCGATGCTAAGTTTTATCAGGCATCTTCCAGCGAGATGTTCGGCAAGGTACAGGCGACGCCTCAAAATGAAAAAACTCCGTTTTACCCCAGGAGCCCGTATGCAGTCGCAAAGCTCTACGGCCACTGGATTACAGTTAATTACAGGGAAAGTTTCGGCATGTATGCGTGCAGCGGCATCCTGTTCAACCACGAGTCTCCCCGCCGCGGTATAGAGTTCGTGACCAGGAAGATTTCGGACGGCGTGGCGAGAATTTATCACGGCCTGCAGGACGAGCTCAGGCTTGGAAATCTGGACTCCAAGCGTGACTGGGGCTTTGCAGGCGACTATGTAGAGGCGATGTGGCTCATGCTCCAGCAGGAGAAGCCTGATGACTATGTCGTGGGGTCGGGCGAGACTCACTCGGTCAGGGAGTTCTGCGAGCTGGCGTTCGGGGCGGCAGGCCTGGACTGGGAGAAGTATGTGAAGATAGATCCGAGATTCGTGAGGCCGGCTGAAGTAGATCTGTTACTGGGGGATGCCTCGAAGGCAAAGAAGGTCCTGGGCTGGAAGCCGAAAGTCACGTTCCCTGAGCTAGTTAAGATGATGGTTGAGAGCGATATCGAGCTCGTGGCCGGGGAGATGAAGAGGAAGGGCAAGATACCCCGGAGCAATTGATCGGTTCGGGTGTACGTAAGATGTCATGGTCCGGAAAGAGAGTACTGGTCACAGGTGCGAAAGGCTTCATTGGACGCTACCTGGTCGATGCCCTGCTGAATGAAGGAGCTGAAGTCACTGCGCTGTCCACGGACGGAGCAGGCCCGGAGAAAGAAGGCCTCCGCTGGGCTGGAGGAGATATCACTAAGCCCGTCTCGATAGAAGGCCTCTGTAAAGAGGTAGATATCGTCTATCATCTGGCTGCAATTTCTAATGTCGATGCCTCGATCAGGAACCCTATAAGGACGTTTGAAACAAATGCTATGGGTACTGCCAATGTACTGGAAGAGGCCCGGAAAGCCGGCGTGAAAAAGTTCGTTTATGTAAGTAGCGCTCATGTATATGGTGTTCCGCAATACCTGCCTATCGACGAGAAGCACCCGGTAGTGCCGAGAGAGGCGTATGCTGCCAGTAAGATTGCAGCTGAGAATATCGTTCAGGCTTATGGGAATAGCTATGGGATTGAGTATGCGATTTTGAGGCCGTTCAACATCTTTGGTCCTGGGCAGGACCCGTCGTTTCTGATTCCGGGCGTGATTAAGCAGGCGCTGGAGAATGGTGTTATTAAAGTGGGTAATACAGAGCCGACGAGGGACTTTCTTTACATTGAGGATGCTGTGAGAGTGATGTTATTAGCAGGCGAAAAGGGAACAGGTATTTTTAATATTGGATCAGGACAGCAAACAAAAATATTGGATATTGTACAGAGGATTAGAGATGAGATTGATCCGGCGATACCGATTGTGAGCGATCAGGATCGGATGAGAGCAGGGAAAATTGAGATACCGTACATGTACGCTAATGTATTGAGGATTGAAGCGATCGGGTGGCACAACTCGATTAGCTTAGATGATGGCCTTTCTAAGACCATAATAAGCACGAAGTCAGCCACGTTTAAATGATACTAAGGTTGGAAAAGAGTGTTACATAAAAGCGCAGAACTACTCACCAAATATAAAAACATAATAAAAATTAGCATTTCTCTGCTGTTTTTTTATGTATTATTCGTGAAAGTCATAAACGTGGAAGAACTGTTATTAGCAGTATCGGGAATTAGATACGAACTGTTAATATTGTGTCTATTTATAGCGATTGTATCGTTGTTACTGAGGTCAGTTCGATGGAAATATATGATATCTCAGTCATACACAGTTAAATATCTTGATCTTACGCGATTGTATTTCATAGGGCAATATTATGGATCTATTACACCGGGAAAAGCAGGAGAATTCATCCGCGGTTATCAATTGCAATCGCTGACAGGTATGACAAAAACTGAAGGTTTGATTAGTGTATTCTTTGAGAGATTGTATGATATTGTCATACCAATAATATTCATTTTTACAGCGATATGTTTTAAAACTTCTCTCACAGTGACATTTTGTATAACATTAATACTAGGGGTAATAAGCATAATATCATTATACACCATATATAACAGATTCGTGGTAAAAAGATTCAGATCTCTGCAAACGGCGGCGGGTTCGGTCCGGACGATTGTAATTGCCTCAGCACTTACCATTGGCGTATGGTTGTGTTATGATATAATTGCCTATATTATATTATATTCGCTTAACCAGAACATAGTATTTGATCTGGTCGTATTTTCGGTTTTTGCGGCGACGCTTATTAGCTTAGTGCCGATAACGATTGGAGGATGGGGACTTCGCGAAGGATCGTATATTATGCTGCTGACAAGCGTTGATCCGACAATAGCGGTGATATTTTCTATCATTTTCGCACTACTCAGCACATATTTTTTGGGCTTAATTGGGATGATTATTGAGTGGCTTCATGTAGGAGGACAAAGAGAATATGAGAGTGATGGTGTTAAACCCGCCAAGCCGGGTCATTAAGAATGTCGTCAGAGACTTGATCTATGGGTGCTGGTGTAGTGGTAAGCGAATTGGGGGAGCATCTACTCCCCCGCTGAACCTACTGTATATTGCCACAGTATTGAAGTCAGCAGGCCATGAGGTGACACTGCTGGATGCTATCGGGGAAGGAAGAACACTTGAATATGTAAAAAGTAAAATCTGCAACTATGACTGCTTGATTATATCTACTTCAACTATGAGTTTCCATGAAGATGCAGATATTTTAAAAGAACTAAAATCAGCTAATCCATTGCTGACAACGATTATATTCGGATCACATCCAACCTTCATGCCTGGACATTGCCTATCTGAGGAGTCAGTCGATGTCACAGTAATTAACGAACCAGAGATTACGATAAGAGAGTTAGTCGAACAGATTGGGCAAGGAGATGATAGGTGGAAATCAGTAAAAGGCATAGGGTACACTTACAATGGTAGACCGATCATTAATGAATCCCGCCCGTTTATAGAAAACTTGGACGAATTGCCGTTTCCAGACAGGACACTACTACCGCAATCTATCGATTATTTCCACCCGCTAGTTCGAAAGATGCCGTATGCTACAATGATGACCTCGAGAGGATGCCCAGGTAGCTGTAATTTTTGTACAGTCGGAAGGTTTTACGGGAAAAAGATCCGATCCAGATCAACTGGAAACATCATCTCCGAGATCGAAATCATCCATTCTCAGGGTTATCGTGAGATATTTTTCCGTGATGAAACATTTACATTCTTCAAAGATAGAAATAAAAAATTTTGTGAGGAGCTAATCAATCGTAAGTATAATTTAAGCTGGATAGCTAATGCTCGTGTAGGCACCATAGATTATGAGACAGCCCGATTGATGAAACAAGCCGGATGCCATACGATCAAGATCGGAGTCGAATCCGGAGTACAAAGGATATTAAATAATATCAAGAAGGGCATCACGGTCGAAAACACGAAGAAAACATTCAAAATATTAAAAGAAGCCGGCATTGATACTCATGCGCATATGATGATAGGATGCCCAGGGGAAACCCGTGAAACGATTGATGAAACGCTTAAGTTTATTAAGGAAATCTGCCCTACAACGGTGACTATGGCGATTTGTACACCTTATCCTGGCACCGAACTATTTGATATTATCATGAGGGAACACCCGGAAATAGGAGACGGCAGCGATAGAAAACTTTCTAATGTACACGTGTCCGGATACTATAACCAATACTTTACAGATCTGAGCAACGAAGATATCGAGAAGTACCTGAAGAGAGTATACCAGTCGTTTTATTTAAGGCCGGCTTACTGGATGAAGTGGATGGGAAAAATTCGGAACGCAGATGATGCAAAAAGGATTATGCTGGCAGGTTTAAATGTGTTTAATTTTGCTCTGGAAAGATGATAGTATCGCTAATATCTTGAAATAATTGCTTGGAGACGTGTTCAGAAAATTTTTAATTGATTCAGAGGGTAGTATATGAAGAGGATAGCCTGCATGCATGAGTCGCCATATATTTCTATAATTGTACCTGTGCTAAATGAAGAGGGAAGTGTCCGTGAACTATATGGTGAAATAAAAACGGTCCTCCAAGAACTTGATGTCAGTTACGAAATAATTTTTATCGATGATGGATCTACGGACAGTACAAAGGATATACTAGACGAAATAAAAACGGTAGATAACGGGTTGCAGGTAATATCCCTTCAAAAAAATTATGGTAAAGCGGCCGCCCTTTCCTGCGGTTTTACCCTAGCTAAGGGTAATATCGTTATAACCATGGACGGAGATTTACAAGATGACCCGAAAGAAATACCGCGGTTTATCGAAGCCTTAAAACAATATGATATGGTGTCTGGTTGGAAACAAAAAAGACAGGACCCTCTGACAAAGACTTTACCTTCGAGCGTATTTAACTTGCTTACAAGATGGTTAACTAATGTCGAAATACATGATTTTAACTGTGGTTTTAAGGGCTATAGGAGCGGCGTTGTAAAATCTATAAACCTCTATGGCGAATTACACCGGTATATCCCTGCCCTTGCCCGTATCGCTGGATACAAAGTAGGTGAGATATCAGTAAACCATAGGCAGCGGGTTCATGGTAAGTCAAAATATGGCGCAAAAAGGATCGTCAGAGGATTTATAGATCTGATCACAGTTAAATTTCTAATGTCATATAGTCAGAAGCCCCTACATTTTTTTGGCGGTATCGGCTCAATATTTGGTATAACGGGATGCGCAGTTTTAACGTTCCTTGTATACCAGTGGTTAAATGGAATAAGGATAGGCGACAGACCTCTGCTTAATCTAGGGATTCTGATGATCATTATCGGGATGCAGTTTGTTGCGATAGGATTAATTGGTGAACTGATTGTAAATTTGATGCCTAGAAAATACTGGATAATAAAACATGAATAAGAAACCATGAATAAGTATAGATAAGCCAAGAACACATTTATTTTTTCTTGCATAACACAACGATCCAAGGGAACGGCGTTTTTACATCGACGATCTCAAAATAAGGCTCGATAAGACGACACAAATCGGTACGACCCCATTTCTGAAGATGTTCAACATCATTACCAAGCCGGGAGATATTTTTCCCCCGTAGAAGGTTCATCATACAAAAAAATGGCTCGTTAGGTACACTAACTATGCAATACTTTTTAGTCACCCTTTTTAGTTCCCGGAGTGCATTTTCAGGTGCATACAGATGTTCGAGAGTTTCGATTGATAAAATAAGATCAAAACTTTCGTCTTTAAAAGGCAGCGAATATAATGTTCCACAAAATACGTTTGAGCCAGGGTTCATCTCTTTGGCTAACGCAATTGCCTTTGTGGAGATATCTATGCCACAGAGATTTCGGCCATGGAGGCTTTTCATTATAATCCCTTCTCCACACCCAGCATCAAGGATATAATCTACATCTAAAGAATATATGTACGCATGTATACTTTTAATAAACTTTTTTATTAAAATCTGAAGCAGCGGATTTTTATTCCGATACTTACGCAAATTACCACTTTCTTCTGGCATAAAGATAAACCTCAAAGACAGACGTATCAGCACATCGGGCTCTAAGTTTGTAAGTTTGGTAACTGCAATATAGATTGTGGTAATGAGGGTGATAGTTGTGATATTTTGCTTATACAGTACGTTAAGGTAAGTATATAGAGAAAGGTCAATTTTGAGTGACGATAAAATATCTTAAACAGTTTTTCTCGATGACATGATCATTATTAACCCGTCGATATACTACATTACAAATGGGCTGCCTATAGCCCATAATGCCATCAAATAGCACTGGACAATAATCAGTAATGCGGTGAGTATCATATCAGTGTATTTATTTTTTGTAAGTTTAGCCATGATAATATAGAGTGGAAATACTGCCAAAAAGTATCGAGGCATGGATGCTATGCCAGAGGAGAGAGGGATAATAATGGAATATACACCTACAAGAAGATACGAAGGCCTGATTAAACTACTTCCTGCTATCAGTAGAACCGTAAAAACCACAGTAAAGAATGCCCAGAAGAACTCTTCCGCATGATTACTAAATAACCCATGTAATAAATAATTTAGCGGATTATCAAGATGCCTGCCCCATGCGGATTGTATATGAATAAAAGCAAAAAAATCCCCAGTAAAGTAAAAGTTATATACCGAGAAAATTGCGAGGCCCACTGGAATAAGTAGTAAATACAATACATTAGACTTTACCTTAGTTACTTTATAATCTCTTATGGCAAGATACTCTAACAACATGGGAAAAATGACAAAAACACCGAGTGATCGGGTAAGCGAAAGAAATAAGCCGAGTAGTCCTACGATATGCCACTGTTCTTTTCTCGCATAGTAAAAACACATAATAAGTAAAGCCAGATAAAGTGATTCAGTAAATACCCCAGAATAAATGAATGCTACAGGGAAAAGAAAAGTGTATTTTATAGCTTTTTTTGCTATTGTCGGGTCGTTCTCGATGAGGATAAGTTTATAGAGGAAAAAGCATGCGATTAATAATGTTATATTCGAAATGATAAGTCCAGCAATAAATGTGCTGCCAATAATACTTCCTATAAGCTTCATCAGTAAAGGGTATAGAGGAAAGAAAGCATAATTACCCTGATTCAACGTTGTTGGATAAGTAGATAGATGGCTAGAGTACCAATTATTAGCTATACTCACATACCAACCCGAATCATATACACCCCAGACGTTAAGCCATATAAAATCGGTAAAGTGAAAAAAATCACTACCACAATATCTGAGTCGAGAGTAACAACCGATGATTATAAGTATGAACCTTGAAAGAATGAAGAGTAATAAGATATATCTAATCTCTTCAGGAACCATCTTACTCAAATTATTATATGCACTTTTTAGATTATTACCAAAAAGGCTATACACATATCTATTAAAATAGCCTCAAGTATTTATACCATTTCGTAAACTTCTTTCGTAACGATAAGAAAATATAAAGATTAATGTATATTTCTATTTTTTATTGGTAAATATAAATAATATAGATTCCTTTATAATATTCAACTTAATTACCCAGTCATAGACTAATTAGCAGTGACTTTCGCGTAAGTCGAGAGCAAGTATAAGGGTATTGCAGCCATTGGCATTTTTATGAATAGTAAAAACGTTGTTACAGGCTGGTATATGCTCGTTTATTGCTTCGATTGACATAGAAAATTCTTTCTGACGTGTGTCTCGTAATGCTGGAGGCAGTTGACTATCAGCGTTTCCAGTACCTTGAGAAAAATAATAAGATGGGCAGACCTCCCCAGTATAGTCGGATCGCCTTGCTACGAGCAATTCCCCATATGGAGCTGGCAAATTTACCGAGCGTTCGCGAACTGGTAAGAATGCTCCGCAGTGACACATATAAAATGTGGATTCTCGGCTTCGACCATCTGCCGAGTGAAGCACGATCATCATTTGGAAAAATCTCCTATTCATCATATCGAATACGAGTTTTTAGAATGGATATGTTTAAATATCAATAGCTAAAAGAACACACAGGTACTATAAAAATGCATAGTCAAATTAATAGAAAAAATTTAATAATAGTAACGGTGCTATTTTCCATTGCACTTCTGATTCGGTTATTTCTAGTATCCAAGTATTTAGACGAATGGGACAGCGTTCAATATGCTCTGAGTTTACACGAATTTAACTTAGAGATTCATCAACCACATCCTCCAGGATACCCGAGTTATGTATTCCTTGCCACAGTAATAAATTGGATACTTCAAAACGATACGCTAACATTAAATATGCTTAGCGTGTTTTCTGGAGCTTTATCAGTTGTTTTTACATATCTCCTAGGAAAAGAGATGTATAATGAAAAAGTTGGGATCATATCAGCTATCATTATTTCTCTTACTCCGGCCCATCTTGTATTCAGTATCATAGCAATGACTGATATTGTATTTTTAATGTTTTTAACTGCATCAGTATATTGTTTGTATATCGGCTTGAGATCTAACAAATTATTATATATAGGGGCGTTTCTAGCAACATATGCAGTTGGAATTAGGCCACAAAATTTTATTCTGGTAGCCATACTACTAATAGCATTTCTGTACTGGAAAAAAGAGATAGTACCAATAATAAAATCAATAATTTTTGCTGCAATAGGGGGCTTGATTTGGTTTGTACCGGCTTCACTGCTAAGTGGGGGAGTTATAAATTACCTACGTCTGGCAAGGACACAAATCGATGCTATAGAAAGATTCGTATATACAGTAAAAACGATAGAAAATTATTTTACTATATTACTGGATGGATGGACTATCAGTATACTGATATTCGCAGCTATTGTGATTATGGCTGGAGTAATCGCCATAAGAAAGAATGTAATAACTATTAAACATATAGAAAAGAATAGTACGTTATTAATACTATGGATAGTAATAGCATCATTAGTATATATTTCCATATATCAGCTTTATATTTCCAGATATCTCCTCCCGATATTCGCACCACTTTCAATTATATTTGGTGCATCAATAGTATGGTTAACTGACAACATAAGATATAGTAACATAAAGAAAATTATATATGTGTGCGCTTCGATCGCAGTTATTATCATGGCATACCAAGCGCTCAGCCATGCATATTTGCTTTCAAATATTACACCCGCGCCAATTCAAGCTTGTGATTATATAAAATACAATTATTCGCCACATGATACAATGTTAGTTGCCACAGATTCATACAGACATTTCCAATACTACCTGCCAAATTTTAACGCACATTATAATTTACCGAAGTATGCCAATATTTTAAATAAGAATACTTCTACTATTGTTAGTGACATCCCCCTATCGATCGCAGATCCAGTAGTAGTCCAGAAATATCATCGTTCATATGATATTTACCAAAAACATGATAATGTCAGCCTTTATCAGACAAATTTATATCTTGAGCCATTTGCGAGTACAGGTTTTTATTACCCAGAATATGATGGTAATTTTTTCCGGTGGATGACCAATGATTCGGAAATTTGGATTTATTCACCTACCGAATGTCAGGGCGTATTTTGCTTTGAGATACGATCGATAAACAAACCTCGGCATTTGTTCGTAGAATTAAATAATGCCACAGTATATGAATCGATAGTAAGCCCAGAGTATTCTGTTATTACCATACCAGTAAACCTGGTCCCGGGTGATAATACCATCAAGATGTTTTCAAATGAAGACAATATACGACCCTGCGATGTTGAGGGAACAGTTAGTAACGATGACCGTCAGTTAGCATTTGCGATTAGAGGTACTTCTTTTATTGAAGCTAATAAAACATTATATATAGATATTGGAAAATACAAGTATAGTCCATGTCTGCGTACTGGATTTTCGTCTCCGGAGAAGTGGTCCGACGAACTTGATATTGTTTGGTCATCGGGCAATCAATCAGAGTTATTTATTGTATCGACACAGTTTTTGGACAATTCATCCCAGACTATAACGCTAACTATGAAATGTTTACCATTCCTGTATGACTCTTCGAACAGGATGATTGAGATATATGTGAATAACAATTACGTCGGTCAGATAAGTATAACAGAAGGATGGAATCAGTATACGGTAGAAATATCTCGTGAATACATTGTGGAAAATGGGTATAACACAATCACTTTTAAATATGGTGATACCACGTCCCCCAGAGAAGCAGGAGTTAGCGATGACCCGAGACCCATTGCCATTGCCTGGGATTGGGTAGAACTTAAGTAGATAGGAATTACTGTATCAAAGGATACCTTTTTAAAAAGCTGCTGTGATGAGTAAAAAGTTTAAATGCAATTTTTTGAGATGTTCACATACCGTTTACCATTATACCCTAAGGCTGCCCGGACAGGCTCATTTGTAGTAAATAATTCTATACAGGCAACCGCCTCAAAAGCATCTTCATAATAAAGGCCGCAGTTACCTGAACGGCACAAACCTTTCAGCGTACTGTCATCCGCAGGAACAAGGAGCGGAATACTTTTAGATAGAGCGTAATCCAATGTACTCATATCCTGGATATCTCCGACTACCCAGAAGAATTTTGAATTTTCGATCTGATCAGCCTGAAGCCAGCTGCTCATTACGATGAAAAATGTTTGATCATTATCATCTGTGGAGAGCATTTGAATTGCATTCAGAGAGTGAGAGTTCAGACGTTTTCCGCAGCAGGCGAATATCGAGAAACGGTTATCGACGGAAGCAGAATGATGAGATATGCGATCATATAACTCTACAATTTTAGAGACCTGACGCTCGGTTGTGTTGCTGACAATCTTAGCGTATGCATTTTCACCAAAGTTGCATATTTTCCCGGGGTCCTTGATAAACTCCGCCATTTTCTGGGATAGATCCGCTGCATCGCCAGTCTTAAATAGATATCCGGTCACCCCATCATCTATTAATTCAGAAACACCCCCGTTGTTTGAGGCAATGACAGGGATCCTGCCAGCCATCGCTTCGGTTATAGTGACCGGTTGATTCTCCGGCCATATAGAGGGCAGGATGAAAACATCGGTTTCCCGGTATGCATCATCGATATTATCAACCCGGCCCCAAAATTTGACTGTGTTAACCAAGCCCATCGTAGCCACCTGCCGCTTTAGAAGGTCCATTTGATCGCCACTTCCTACTAGGTTAACAAAAAATTTGTTAGTATCTTTGAGGTATCCAAGCGCCTCGATCAAGGTGTTGATGCCTTTATGGTGTCCAAAGTAACCAATAAAAGTAAACCTGATGCGGCCTTTACACGGTATTTTTTGTAGCCGGTAGAAACGCTCGACATCGATTCCATTCCAGATAACATTAAATTTTTCTCGGGGTAAACCCGCCTCAATGTACCGGCTGGCAAGATAGTTGCTGGGAGATATGAACGCATCGATATCGTGCATCTGCAGCCTGATGAAGTCTTTTCTCATCCTGATCGGAATATTTTCATGGTTTTCACCAGGTATTATAGGCATACATTCTTCACAGCGTGAATAATCTGTACATATCGTTGAATTGCGTTTAATAATCGTATTTTTAAAGCAGAAGCCCCAGTGATCGTGAAGGGTTAAAACAGTTTTAGCACCCTTTTGCTTGGCGATGTGAATGATACCTACAGAGAGCCCGATAAGGTTATGGAAGTGTACTATATCCGGCCTGAAGTCATCCATCAGGGTTTTAAAATATTCATCGACTTTTGGATGAGAAAAGTTGACGAATTCGTTATTGTAGTCCTGAGGAGTCAGGTGTATACGGTAGACTGTGAGACCGTCGTACACCTCTTTCCGTAGAGACTGCCTCTCGCCGCAGGTTTTTGTGTCACCGGTAAAAACGATTACATCGTTTCCCATTTTTACCAGCGCTTTTGCCTGTTGATGTGCAACAAGCTCAGCCCCGCCAATAAAATTTGGGGGATACGCATTACAGCATATTATAATTTTTTTTCCCATGAAGACTATCTCCCATTATTGGGACTACTTGAACAGACTCTGGGTTTTCAGGTGTTCAAAAACACCGCTCGAAGACTGGTTGATACATAGCGGCTGTTGTCGAATGGCAGGTTTCAGATAGGCCAGTGCCAGCCCTCCCCACATTTCCCCTCTTGAAGCAGGGTCAGCCTCGATAACTCGACCAGGGATAAAGTCGATGTCAACCCACTCCACGTACGGTGATTTATCCCATGGAGCTTCTATCATACCCCTGCGGCACTCTGGGTTGAAGCTGTCGTGCATCATGACAAACAAGGGTTTCTTGGGAACGTATGCCAGCACAGATTCGATATCCCTTTTAATGCCTTCAGCAGAGTGATCACCATCAATCAGGATAAAGTCTACAGGTAAGTTTTCCTCGTCCAGGCACTTTAACAGTGCGGGCAGAAGTACCGATGATGGCCCCGTCAGGAATCGCACATTGTCAAAGTACCCAAATTTTTCAGGGATACCCGGATCGATGTCTATAGAGAAGACAATGTCAGAGTATTGCGAGATGAGCGATAAGCTACCTCCTTTATACGTTCCGACTTCAATACAGCAGGTCGGTTTAATGCGCGATAGAACTCCGAGGATAGCTAATCGTTCGGAGTGGTTCATCTGCCAGTTGTCGCACAAACAATTCTCGTAGAGAATGTTTTCCCAGCTTTTACTTACCATAACATCTCTCATTTTTTTACCATTGACATTCAACATAACCGTCCGTGAGTCGAGAATCGAGAGGAATTGTTGTACATACTGATCCCATGTTTTTACTTTACGCTGTAAAGCTTCCTGCGACAGCCTTGCACGCAGGCTGGAGTCGGTTGCAAGCCGGTATAGATCACGGGAGAGGACTTCCGGGTTAGTAACATCCGTCGTAAGGCATCCCCCTTCGCTCGCAAGCTCTGCCATCACTCCGCCGTTCGAGCAAATACACGGCCGCCCATACCAGATGCTCTCGATAATGGGCATACCAAAGCCTTCGACGATTGAGGGGTATACGGTAAACGTCGCTTCAGCATACAGTCGGTCAAGCGTCGCATCGTCGACAATTCCGAGCCACTTGATCCGGGGATTTGTCGCTGCAACCCGTTGTACATATTCAGCAATATCATAAGCTCCTGCATACCTGTTGCCAACGAGGGTAAGCTGCCAGTTTAGCTCTGGATGATTTTTCTCCATAAGCAGACATGCCTCGATTAGCATACGATGATTCTTTCTCGGCTCAAGGGTCGATACACACAGCATTTTTACTGTTCCCTGACATGCTTTTGGCTCCGCCGGCCTTTTAGAGCCGCCAAACTCACCGGGCAACAGATCAGAGATTATGGGACATCCTTTGACATGGTGATCTTCCCAGAAGGTTTTCAGGCAGGTGGCAGAAAAACCAGATATTGGAATTACAACATCGCATTGTGCAAGGCCCAGCATGTAATCACTGTGATTTTCACGTACAAGAGTATCCTTACAAAGTTCAGGGTGTTGTATCGGAATCGAGTCGTAGAAAATTGCGGCAAGCTTAATACCATTATCTCTGGCCCACTTCCGGATCATTCGGCCGGAAGATTCCATTACCGTTTCAGGCAGCAATAGCCAGCGCGAAGAATTCAGGCCACCCATGAGATAGTCGCTTAGCAGCGTTCTCTTTCCTGGCTGAGAAACAGCATCCGGATTCGCCAGTACCGGTCCGTTGAATTTACCCAATGTTTCATATTCTTGCCGGTTTAATAAAACATAGCTGTCTTGTTCATTGTCCCATGTAACGAAAATCGGGTTCAGGTACGCCTGTAAGGTTCGGCTTAGCCGTCGCGTAACCCGGATTACGCCCGAGTTTGCGGGATCCCGGCTGGCGTTGGTTACATCGATGATAATAGACAGCGGCTGCTGCTTTATGCTATAATGCGTCCTGGCAAGTTCGATAAACTTTTCGTGATATTTTCCGACGGTCGTGCACCACTTGAAAGATTCATGGAACTTTAACAGGGATTGGGCTTTAGTGACAGAGTCCAGATCATTACCAATAAGAATATCACATGCTTTGCCAGCCATATCCGTAGTGTTTTCACAAAGATACCAGGGATGGAGGATAACTTCGGGATGTGCGCCTATGTTGAAAGCGAGTACAGGTTTTCCTATCCATTGCATTTCCGCTATTGGCAGGTTAAACCCTTCCCAGAGCGAAACAGATATCCCTAAATCGACCTGCTCCATCAGATTTTGCAGTTCTGTGTCATCTGGGTAACCAATCGGTATAAGGTAGCCTTCGAGTTCAGCCGGCACATTTACGCTTTCCCGATCACCAAGGACCAGTACTGCAATATTATTTACACGGCTCCTGATCAATGGCAATAGCTCAAGAATAGCTTCCGAGTTTTTATAGCAGCCA
Organism: Methanocella arvoryzae MRE50; assembly: GCF_000063445.1. Taxonomy (NCBI): domain Archaea; kingdom Methanobacteriati; phylum Methanobacteriota; class Methanomicrobia; order Methanocellales; family Methanocellaceae; genus Methanocella; species Methanocella arvoryzae. Next base: position 2,534,720 of record NC_009464.1, on the reverse strand, counting down.
GGCTCCCACCGTCCCAGGAAAAGAATTAGTTTTGTGCCATTCTTCTGCAGGTTACGGACAGTGTCCTCGGAATACCGGGAGGCATTATCGATGCGTAGCTGCAGTTTTGGCCAGATTTTCATATCCATATGGTCTGCACCGTTCAGGATGTATGAAATATCCACCTCGCTGCCAGCATCCGGAAGGCTTTGCGACCGGACAATAAAATCACTTACGCCGATGATGGCCGAGCATTGGCTGGTGTAGGCTTTTCTAAGGCGCTTAAGTTCCTGTAGCACAGAAAGGTGATACCCCGAGTAGCCGTCCATGGGGCACATACCGTGATCGGAGAATACAACGATACACCCCTTCTCGCGGAAGAACGGGATGGAGGAAAAGAATGGCCAGCCACCAAACAGCACTATGTCAGGCGTATCGTCCTTGAAATACTTATCCCAGTTAGCCTTCAGCCACTCGAGCGTGAAATCGTTTCCATTTCGATATTCTTTATCTGTCGGTACAGTAATGATTTTTGATGCAAACGTCTCGACAATCTCCCGATCGAAGTGGTTTCCCATGACCGATACAGTGTAGCCAAGTTCATTCAGCCCTTTACCAAGGATCAGTAGTACCCTATCAACTCCGTATCGGAAGAGAAACCGTTCATTGCAGATTAGAATTTTCATACTAAAAGTACCCCTGGTATCATCCTATCCCATTTACATCCGAACCTTTGAGCTTCAACAATGCGATCGATCATTCTAATCACTTTATACTGATAACAGCATAATCACGGTATCCGAACAGAAGTTTATTCAAGATGTCGACATTGTAGTTGAAGTGTTCGATCACAGATCTTTGTTCATCGCTAACCGTGATATTACTCAGATCGATCTTTTTCAACTGGACACTTTCGGACACAGGCTGATAATACCGGTCCTCGAGGTTTTTGAAGTCGTTGCTTTGTAGCAGGAACTTTAGTACTTCCGGATGTAGATGAGTCTTGTGTGTCGGGTCCAAGTAAAAGAGATTAGTAGACACAAGCATGCTGGTGATATTCGGCATGGCAATTACCAGATGTCCTCCGGGCTGTAGTTTCATATAGCTCAGCTTGATAAGCTCGTCAAGGCTTTTAATGGGTAAATGTTCGACGACCTGCGAGATAAATATCCCGCCTAGAGAATTGTCTTTGAGAGATTTTAAATGGCTTATCGCATCTACACAGATAACCCTCAAGCCCAGAGAATTACAATATGATACATAACTTTCACAGACATCGATACCATACCCATCGATGCCATTTTGTCGTAGTTTTTCCAGGAATTGGCCTGTGCCTGATCCGATATCCAGAACATTATTCGATTTCTTAAACAGCTTAACCGAATCATCGAATATGTTAGAGCTAACTGGAGGATAGCCGCCGATTTGTAGCCAGGCTTTGCCAATCTCGTCGCTGAAGGAAGGATAGTCAAGCGAAGAAAAACCTTCGTCGATGTTGTAGGGGTTTTGTTGAGCGGCTCCCCGGGTACCGTGGCCATCCAGTAAATTCAATAACCACTGTTTATTGTTAATCTCTTTATCTATTATTGCGAGTGAATCATGAATACTCTTAGCAACCTCGCGATTAGCTTCTGTTTTTATATATTTTAAACGCTCTGTCTTTTCCTGGTTAAGCGTTTGTGCCAAGGCAGTCAACTTTTCATCTGTACTGATGATTCTGCGTTCTAAGATAGAGAATTTTTCCTCGAGATCATTATACAGCTCGTGGCGAAGCTCATCCCTTGCCGTCGACTGGTTCGCTTCGATTGCTCTGACGAGGCTATTTAAATAGCCAACTACGAGGTTATTAAATACCGTCTGTTTCTGGACGATTGGATCGACGTAGCGGGCTACTTCCCCGTTCACGATCTGCCGGGCCTTTTTAAGAAAAATTCCAACAATCTTTCGGTGGGAGGTAATCCGGTAGGAGTCATTTTTTATATCGCTGCTGATTCGGAGGTTATCGGTGTCAGGATACTTAACTGAGGCAAGTGTGCAAGAACTTTGAAAAATACGCTTTGAGTATCTACCTTCTTTTTTATATTTTTTAATGTCAGACCTGATCTGAGACATTATCTCGTCAACGTTGATTTTAGAAGCGTCATCCATCCTAACACCTATTCATTTTTATTTTTAAACGGATAATGTATTGATTTAGTAATTTATAACTAGTAGAATATTACCAATACCCGTATCGATATATTGTTAAGTACTAGATGATTGGTTATAAATATTTTTTGATATCTAAACTTTTGCCCCGAGGCTTTTTCGATGACACTGCTACCCTATTGATGCCCATGCCTACGAAAAGAGTATTTAGACAATAATCCACTCGCTTTTAATATTGGTCATTCCAATCTTACGCCCGGTATTGATCACCGTGAAATAGTACTTTTTATCAAGCCAGTCGTAAGTCACATTATTTTTCGAGTGGGCTGCAACTGTGATGTAGAATTTACCATTCAGCAATGGCATGAAGGGTATGACTATATCGATCGATCCATTACCTGATACTGTACCCAGATCTAAGCCTTCGATATCAGTATTAGTCCCATAGCAAAGAATATCATTGTCTGATGAGATAATTATGCCGAATACAGGTTCCTGAATTGGTTCATGTGCAGTATAGTGAATCTTAATCGTAAGGGAGTCACCAGTGCTAATTTTATTATTCTGATGGCCGTATTTATCGAAGAGTTGTACATCACTAATGACAATTTTGTGGTTACCCCATCGGCCATCTACCTCCATTTGTTTTTTATCAGTTTCCTGCTGCAGACCAGAGGCTATGGAATTACCCGGGGCGTCGCTTTCCTTATGAGTGATGTTTTCAGGTGCGATCTCTTCAGTTTTAGCCCCGTACACGTATTTATCGATGATCTCGCTCGTTTTACCGAACGCTACCACCTTACCGTTCTTTAACAAGAGGGTTTTGTCACAGAAACGCCGGACTGCACTTAGATCGTGAGATACGAACACCATCGTAATGCCTTGCTTTTTATAGTTGGTAAATATGTCAAGGCATTTTTGCTGGAAATCGATATCTCCGACCGCCAGGACTTCATCTACCAGCAAGATGTCAGGAGTTGACTGGATGGCGGTTGCAAATGCCAGTCTTACTTGCATACCTGATGAAAAATTTTTTAGTTTCGTATCCCTGAATTTTGACATGCCAGCAAAGTCAAGTACATTATCTATGTTTTTTGCGATGTCTTTCCGGGAGATGCCCATTATCGTACTGTAAACTTCTATATTTTCTTTGGCGGTGAGGTCTGGCTGAAACCCCACACCAAGCTCTAAGAAGGGAGTTATTTTACCGTTGACTTCAACGCTACCGGTTGTAGGCCTGAGAATTTTTGCGATGATTTTAAGAAGCGTGCTTTTACCGCTACCATTATCACCGATGATACCAACAGATTCCCCACGCTCAACGACAAAGTCCACATTTTTCAGCGCAGTGAACTTCTCATAGGAAGGAGGGCTAAATATACCCTTGATATTCTCGAATAAGGTCGTCCTTTTTTCATGAGGTATCACAAATTCCTTACTGACGTTTCTTACGACAATAGCAGGTGTCTCATCGGTCCGATTTATTTTACCAGTAAGCATTGTTAAACCTCTTCAGCAAATTCTGGCTCGATCTTGTTAAAGATCAGCCACCCTGCTCCAAGCACGATCAAACATACAAGAACAACAAACCATATCAGATTGAGGCTAACCGTGTTGTTTATCCCATAGATCAGCGAGTCTCTCATCAATTCCATTAGTACGCCGATCGGATTCGATGCCAGAATCCAGGCATACTGGCTATCTTTAAAGATGTCGATAGAGTACATAATAGGCGTGGCAAAGAAGCCTGCCTGCATGATGACGCCCCAGATCCACTGGACATCACGATACTTCACGTTTAGCGAAGCTATCCCTAGAGAAATTCCTAGCACTATAAAAAACTCGATCAGCAAGAGCACAGGGAACAAGAGTATACTAATACCAGGCGAAATAATCGTCTGCCGGATACACATATATGCAACCATAAAGCCGCCAAACACGACAAACTCGATTGCAGACATCATCAGCGCTGTTAAACATGCGCTGATTACCAGGACCTCTCTAGGGAAATATATCTTTTTTATGAGGTTACCCTTACTGACAATACTGTTCAGGCTAAATCCAGTGCCTTTATCCAGAAATCCCCAGGACACTATACCTAAAAGTAAGTATAGAGGGTAATATTGGATCTGGTTATCCTTGAAGATAGTTGAAAAGACAAAGAATAATATGAGGAACATCAGTAATGGCTGGAGCAAAGACCAGAACAGGCCAAATACCGAGTTTTTATATCTGAGCTTTAGATCTGTAACGGCAATCTTACAGATCAGGCCCCTGTATTCCCAAATATCAAACATGTTTATACCTTTATTGCAAAAGCATTTATCGGGATGACGATTTCAATAACTATGGCTTAGTTGTAAGACCGTCAAGCAGCGATATATATTTTTTCCCCACTACATCGCACGAATAATTCTCATTAACATATGCAATACCCAGCAATGACATTCTCTGCCTTAAGTCAGCATCATTTATCAGCCGATCCATAGAGCTTTTAAAATCCTCGTATGAAAAAAACGTCATTCCGCCACCGCTTTTCTCACAGTGCCCTTTCAGCACAGCACATTCACCATTCACAAGTACTGGTGTACTGCAAGCCATAGATTCAATAACAGATATTGAATAGCTCTCATAGCGAGAGGGCTGTACGGTGGCGAGAGCCGCATGCATAATACCAAATTTATCAGCTTCAGGTATGAAACCCAGTTGATATATCTTTTCAGAAGAGGGAATTTTGAGCGGACCGCTGCCACAGAGAACAAGACTTAGCTCTGAGTCGCTTTCGGACGCATAGCGGTTAAAGTATTTCACCAGCGTATCCACGCCCTTCATGACATCGATTCTGCCAATATATGCGATGAAGTTTCCTGTTATACCATATTTTTCTACAGCGCTCCGGGAGTCTCCGAGGCATTCGCCTATCGGCACTCCGATGACTGATAATCGGTCGTCTCGGAGCCTGAAATTTTTCTTGACAAGCACCAATTCTTCATCGGTCAAGCACACTACATGCCGGCTGCTTCCGAAAGTCTCCTGGAAGAACCTGAACCTGATAAACGGCTCATCGTGGGCGGTCGGTACGAGTAAATAACGGCCTTTAACTTTTTTCGAACCGTAGTAGGTTGTCCCGTACATGTAGGTCATGAAGATGAAAGCTTGATAGTTATCAGCAGCTGCATCAAGATAGTTTAAAAAATCTGAGGAATAAGGCCCCTGCATCCTCATCCACAGCTCTTCCATCCACCTGGTGTGAGGCACCTTTAGCATCAGCGCATTATAGATATTAAACCACTTACTCCGCTGCCGGTCCACTTTAAACCGCAAAACCCTGACCGGCCCATCCATAGACTCTCCGGCGGGAAACTCATTTTTCCAGGTAACATAGTCCTTCGCACACGTCGTGAGCACATCGATATCATATACGTCGGACAGCAGATGAGCCAGTGATCTGGCCAGGCTCTCCGAGCCCCCAAGGACTTCAGGCCCATACCGCTGAACAACGATAGCGATCCTCTTACGTGCCATTTTCGCCCACCGCCTGCTTCACGATACTCGTGAAGTTGTCCGCCATCCTCGCCGGCGCATACCGTTGTACCATCTCAGCGCTCGCCCCGGAGCCGGCGGGTTCCGTCGTCAGATACTTCACAAGCGCATCTTTAAACTCAGACCTGTTCCATGCGAGCGTACCATATGCCACCACTTCAGGATGAGAGCAATTATTGAAAGACACCACCGGTTTACCCGCATACTGCGCCTCGATCACGGGCCGGTCCTGACCTTCCCACCGGGAGCAAGTCGCATAAACACTCGCCCCCGCATAATAAGGCCAGATATCCGGCACGAACCCCATAATATGAACATTGCCCGCCCTGGCCGCCTTCTGCTTTAGAATCTCCATATAACGAGGCTCCCCGAGCCCGATCGTCACCAGGTGTACATCGTCGCCGATCTCTTTTCTGGCTTCGGCAAAGATGTCGATCAAATCGTGAACGCTTTTGTAATGCGTATGCCTTCCCACGTACAGCACGTACTTCTCGAACGGAAGGTCAACCGGCTGCGGAACATGCTCAGGAAAATCAATGCAGTACGGCAGAATCTCTGTTCTGCCCCGGTACAGATATTTTTTCCTGAACTCGGCTGCAAGGTACTGCGATATGGGCAGTACGACCCGGGCTTTTCTGGCAGAGATGATCCTTGCAGTGTTAACCAGCGACCACAAGTATACATCGGAGGGTTTCCTCGTCGTCGTTACCGGAGGCACCCCGGGGTCATGCAGGAAATGAGGCGTCCGGCAAAGCGATGCCACCATGTCGAACGGAGTATAATGCGTCGAGATCAGATCGAACTTCTGCTGATCGATGTCTGCCGCGATTTGCCTCATTTTACCAGGCCGGTTAGCAGGTAAACGCTGAACATTAAGGTCTTTGATGCTATCGCTGGCATCGACGGCCAGCACTTTAACATTGTGCTTGCGTGCGAGTTCTTTGGCGAACTGTATGACAGATACGTCGATGCCATTACCCTCAAACAGCTTGTACGTAGCCACACAGATGTTCATCGTTTCCATAAGTTTCACTCAAGCCTGTTAATAGCCTCTCGGCATGCACATATAAATTTTGACGTGTCATACGCTTCGCTGCGTTTCTTGCATTCGTCCTGCGACCACGTCCAGCCCCTGCCTGCATCTTTGACCGAGCGCACGATATCCTCGGGGATGCATTCAATAAACTTTCCGGTTACACCATCTGCGATAGTCTCAAGATAACCGCCTTCAGCTACAGCGATTACTGGCTTTCCCGCTGCCATCGCTTCTATTACAGTCATACCGAAATCCTCATCAGCTGCTGTGATAATCAGCCCCCGGCACCGCCCGTAGTAGTCGATCAACTGCTCCTCCGCCACATCGCTGATCACCGTGACATTCGGTGGCAGATCCTTCTTCAATCCTGCCGCATATTCCACAGAGTGATCCCCCACCCCGCAATTGCCGATGATGACCAGCTTTTCCTCCGGCATCCTTCTGAAAGCCTCTATCTGCACCTCGATCCGCTTCTCGGGATAGAGCCGGTTTACCGAGAGCCAGAAGCCATCGTCGCAGATATACCTGTACCTCGAAGTATCCACCGGAGGATAAATCACCGTGGCATCCCTGCTGAGATACTTTTTAATCCGCCCTGCCGTATTCTGGCTGTTGCAGGCAATCCGGTCGACCCTGCGGACAGATCTCCTGTCCAGCCAGCTATGGGCTGCCGTCCACCCCAGAAACGCTATTCTGGCGACAGGATTCATAGACTTCGCCATCGTATCCCGCTGATCATAGAAAGCCCTCACAGGAGTATGACAGTAGAACAGGTTTGGCTTATGCTTGTTAGAGGCGTGGTGCGCCCAGTTGCCGCTGAAGATGAAGAAGTCATACTGCTTCCGAAAGTCGCACGATGCAAACTTGATCGTCGACTGGATCTGCCGCAGCGGCGGAGTGCGACACAACCGCCCGAGGCTGATCACCTTCACGTCCCCGAACCCCATTAGCTCGATCAGCCGGCGGTCGACGTCCGTAGAGATGACGTCTGCGCCAAGATGCCTGGCCATAGTGAGCACGAGCTTCTCCCCTCCGCCTATGAAGGAGAAATGGTCGTGAAATATGGCGATCTTCATGGCACTGGCACCTTTATCGATGATAATGCCTGATGATATAAACACTTATTGTTGAGTTAAAAGAAGAGTAAGCGCAGGATTAGCCCTGCGCTGTCGGCTTACTGCGACGGCCCCCACTGCTTTAACGCGCCCGCCAGCTCCTTATGCGTCTTTGCATACTCCTCGAGCGTCTTCTGCTGCTGCCACGCCTCCACGGCCTGGAACATAGCCTTAACACCCACGGTCGTCCCTTCCGGATGACCGTGAATCCCGCCGCCCGCCTGCAATATAACATCGATGCCGTAGCAGTCCAGGTTCTCCCTGACCTTCTGCGGGTACAGACCGCCGGACGATACGGGCCATACGCGCTTATACCCGGCCCAGGGCTTCCTTAAGATATCCCTCGACGCGTCGATCTCGCAGACGTTGCGCTCCATCTTGCCCGCATAAGTACCGGTATGCAGGTTAGTGCCGCCGCACATCCTCGTCAGCTTTGAGATGACAGGCATGGCGATGCCGTATTTGCCTCTCGTCAGGGCCCCGTGCATGGTTCTATGAATGTGAATGGGCACCCCGATTTTCTCGTCGGTCAGCGCCTGCACTGCAGAAAAGCCCGCGGTCAGGATGTCTACCATCACCATGTTGGCGCCGAGCTCGACCGCTCTCTCCGCCCGCTCCACGATCATGTCTGCGCCGCAGGTGACGTTCACCGCATAAAAACACGGTTTGCCGATCCTGTCCTCGACTTTGTGGAGCCTGTCCATGACCATGGTCAGCCGCTCCTCCAGCGGGCAGAATTTCTGGTCGGTCAGCGTCTCGTCATCTTTTATAAGGTCCAGTCCGCCCAGCGCCGCCTGTTCAGCGACCTCGGCGGTGCGCTTCGGGCTGAGTCCGACTTTGGGCTTGATAATGGTGCCGACCAGCGGCCGGTCGTAGACGCCGAGGATCTTCCGCACTTCCTCGATGCCGAACTCCGGGCCGTTATAATATTTTGTCAGCGGGCCGAAGTCGACGTCCATCAGACGGCAGGCCTTCAGGCCTCCGAGGCCGAAGAGGTTGCCTGCGACTACGGAGAGTATCTGGGGCACGTTGTCTGGCTCGAAGATCTCAACAGGAAAGTCGATCACCACGGTGTTGCCCTCTGCGCTCACCACGTGGGCGCCGAGTTTCTCGTGGACTTCTTTCTCCGCGGCCACTTCCGTCCATGTGCCTGTAGACTGTTCGGCGGCGATCTCCTTCGCCACCTTCGCTATGGGAGCGTCAGCCTCCACATAGTAAGTCGTGCGTACCATAGTCATGATATTGATCAAGGTTAGAGGGACTTGAATTATTAAATCCTTGTCGCCATGTATAGCCAATCAAATATCCGAAACCATTTGCCCCGCTCCTACCGCTCGCCCGGTCAGGGGAAGTCTGCTTTTCCGCGGAAAATGGCAGGCGGCTTTACTGCGTAGCATGCAGGATATGTCATGGGCTGGGGTAGCAGGACAGTTGACAGTATAATTATCTGGCAGTGATAGTATTACCGGATGGAATAATCTGACATGTTAGATGAACATTTGACGGAAGAATTTATAACGATTAAACGTGTAATACATATCAGGATAAAAATGAGAATGATGAGGGCATCAGCCCACACATGGATGGGATAGACATGAGATCGATTCTGGTAAGTTCAACAGAACTCTATTCAGGCAAAAGCGCCCTCTGTATGGCGCTCGCAATGAAGCTAAAGGAAAACGAGCTCAAGGTAGGCTACATGAAGCCGGTAGGTAACATCATAGTGGACGTGAACGGCGAGCTCGTGGATGACGACGCGCTGAACATGAAGAAGATGCTGGGCCTTGACGAGAGCCTCGACGAGATCTCGCCCATCCTGTTCACCCACCAGCTCCTTGAAGACGTGCTTGAGGGCAAGGATAAGCAGTTAGTTCCGAAGCTCGAGAAGACGTTCAAGCACGTGAGCAGGAATAAGGATGTAGTCATCCTCGAGGGAGCAGGCGACGTGAGCGGCAGTTCCGTCCTGGGCCTCTCGGACTCGGAAGTTGCCCGGATCACAGGGAGCAAGATCCTGCTGGTCTCCAAGTACTGCGACGAGTTCACGGTAGACCGGATCACCACTTACATGAAGCTGCTCTCCAAAGATGTGGAAGTGCTGGGCATTATATTCAACAACACCAGCATGGAGCGGATGAACTTTGTTAAGGAGAAGGTCGTCCCCTACTTCGACCGCAAGGGCATCAAAGTCCTGGGCGTCCTGCCAAGGAACAGGGCTCTCCAGACCATCTCGGCCAGAGAGATCGCAGAAGGCCTCAATGGCGAAGTGCTCGCCGGCAAGAACAACATGGACGTCACCGTCGACGGCATCGTAGTAGGCGCCCTGGCAGCAGACAGCGCCATCAAGGTCTTCAGGAGGAAGCACAACCGCGCCGTAATCACGGGCGGCGACCGTGCCGACCTGCAGATCGCAGCGCTGGAAGCCCGGATGAGAATCATGATCCTCTCCGGCAACCTGTACCCGCCCAGCCAGGTGCTCGGCAGGGCAGAAGAGCTCGGCGTGCCAGTCATCCTGACCAGTGACGACACCACCACCCTCGTAGACAGGATGGAACAGCTCCTCCGCACGGTCAGGGTCAAGAACGTCCAGAAGATAGACCTCATGAAAAACATGTTCGACGAGAACGTCGACACTGACCGCATCCTCAAATCTTTAAGCGAATAAGAAACCAGCGTACAGGGCGTCCTTAAACACCGGACGCCTTTTAACTATTTTTTCACTTTCGCCCTTTTCACTACAGAGACACACAGAGATACTATTTTACCACAGAGGCACAGAGACTCACAGAGGTTCACAGAGTACTGGTTACCACAGAGGCACAGAGACTCACAGAGGCTTACTCGCTAAGGGATTGCTATTTTATTATTTTTAGAAAAATCTCTGTGCGTCTCTGTGCCCTCTGTGCCTCTGTGGTAAAATATCTGTGCGTCCCTGTGCCCTCTGTGCCTCTGTGGTTAATCGTTCTCCGTGCACCCTGTGGTGAAAACTCAGGTCTTACTTGCTGGTCTCCATGTCAAGGCTAAAGTCGAGCCACTTCGCATCTCGGGTCAGCGCCCCGAGGGAGATAACGTCGACGCCTGCCCGGGCATAGTCACCGATATTATTCATCGTTATGCCGCCGGAAGCTTCGACGATGACGCGGGGGTTGATCTTCTTGACTCTGGCCACGCCTTCGGCGATCCTGTCGGGGGCCATGTTGTCGAACATGATGATGTCGGCGCCGAGGGAGGCGGCCTTTTCGCCGTCTTCCACGGACTCGACCTCGATCTCGATCTTCTTGGTGAAGCTGGCCGCCTTTTTGGCTGCCGCTATCGCTCCTTCTATGCCCATGATCGCGATGTGGTTGTCCTTGATCATGACGGCGGCGGAAAGGTCATAGCGGTGGGTGTCTCCTCCGCCGAGCTTGACTGCCTTTTTCTCGAATGACCTGAACCCGGGCGTAGTCTTCCGGGTTGCGGCGATCCTGGCGTTGCCTGCTCTCGATACACAACGCCGGGTAAGGGTGGCGATGCCGCTCATCCGGCCGAGGAAGTTCAGCGCGAGGCGCTCGCCCCGAAGGATGTCGGCGGCGTCGCCAGTGATGGTCATGATGACGTCGCCTGCCTTAATGGGGTTGCCGTCAGCATAATGGGATTCGAGGCTCAGCCCGAAGTACTCGAAGACCTGGAGGGCTTCGTCGAGCCCTGCAAGCACGCCATCTTCCTTGCATACGATGTTAGCACTGGCCGCCACGGGCGGGACGATCCCGGTGGAGTCGTCGTCTTCGCCGAGGTCTTCCAGTATGAAGCGCTCGAGTTCAACAGTGAGCATACATGCACCGTAAATCATTTTAGCAATAAAAGTATATGAGACCTGCGAGGAACATGTTCAGGATCGGTATAGTTGGCGCGGGGGCGATTGGCAAGGAAATCGCCCGGGCTATCGACAATGGCACGGTCCCCGCTAAGCTCGAGGCGATCTACGACAGGGATACTGCGGAGGCAACCAGCTTTGCCGCGTCCCTGAAGTCGAAGCCCAGAGTCCTGCCGCTCGAAGAGCTGGTCGAGGCTTCCAACTTCGTCGTGGAAGCAGCAGCGCAGTCGGCCGTCAGGGAAGTGGCGATCGCGGCGCTCTCCAGGTCCAGAAGCGTCATGATCATGAGCGTGGGAGCACTGGCAGACAAAGAGCTGCTGGAAACGATCCGGACTATGGCAAAGGAGCACTGCTGTAGCATTTACCTGCCTTCCGGGGCGATCGGAGGGCTGGACGCCGTCAAGGCGGCATCCATCTGCAAGATAGACAGTGTCACCATCACCACCCGGAAGCCCAGGGATGGGCTGCGGGGCGCCCCGTTTATCGTCAGGAACAACATCGACGTCGACAGCATGGACGAGCCCACGGAGATCTTCAGCGGGCCTGCCGCCGTCGCAATCAAGGAATTTCCGGCCAACGTCAATGTGGCAGCCTCGCTGAGCCTCGTAGGCATCGGCTTCGAGAGAACGCTGGTCCGGGTCGTGGTAGACCCCACGATCAAGCGCAACATCCACGAGATCTCCGTCCGCGGCGAATTTGGAGAATTGCACACGGTCGTTGAGAACGTGCCTGCCCGGTCCAACCCGAAAACGAGCTTCCTGGCCGCCCTTTCGGCAATAGCCACCCTGCGGCAGGTTTGCGAGCCGCTGAAGATCGGCACTTGAGCCACTATACCTGTGCCGATCAATTAGTACATTATTTAGCCTCCGACGCTGCCAGATATGGCGATAACATCCATATCTTCTATTAAGAGACCCATTTTGCTATTATCGTGAGCACAATTTATATACTTATATAAAAATCTCTTAATAAAAATTTAGTCGTAATTTAATTGCTTTCTAAGGAGGAGAATAAATGAAGAGTGGATACATTGCAATCGCCGTGGTGGCGATGATCACAGCGGTCACGCTGCTCAGCGGGTGCACTAGCGGGCCTGCGATGAACGCTACAGTTACACCGACAGTCATGGCGACTGTGGCGCCGACCGCCGAAGTGGACGGGCCCATGACCAGCGTAGATGCACAGAATGTCAGCATGGCTGGCACCGTTACCCCCTGGCCGGATGTTCTTAGCGGCAACAACACCAGCATCATCAACACTTCCGAGGGCATGAGAGAAATACCTAACGAAATGCTGGCAGGAGTTGCCGGCGTAGCCGATGTCGCCAACGACACCACTATGGGCGATGACATAGCCGCATCGCCAGTCGTATCGCCTACAGCAATGCCGTAAGCAGGCCCGATAATCTGAAACTCATATAAAAGCAGAATATCGCCCTTACGGGCGATCTTTTTTATCAGTCCGGTTCAGAAATTATTAAGCTTAAGCCCAGAACCTGCGGGTCCGGACGTAGTCTCTCTCGGCCTTCAGGATATCCCGGTAGAAGTCCTCTTCATCCTCGCGCTGTCTGCCGATCACCCGTGAGGCGGACTCGGGGCCGAGGCCTCTGGATGCCAGTGCGATGACGGCGACGCGGCCGTGAGAGAGCACCAGGTTGCCATTACGGTAGACTCGTTTTACCTTGACCATTTCGGGCTCGGCAAGCTTATTCTTTGCCGCCTTCTTCACCAGGTCGGCCTCTTCCTTCTCCCACGGCTTGAGCGCCGCTATAAGCCTCGAATTACATAGAGGACAGACAGGCCGCTCCTCGACATCCTTTACTTTTCGTTTGGATGAAAACTGCTTGCAGTTCAGGCAGAAGAGGATCACGTGGTCGTTCATGATCCGCTCCTTCAGCGCCAGCACTATAGACCGGTCGGCCGATTCGGGCGCCATCAGCTCTCTGCCCCCGGTGAAGCCGGCGTCTCCGATTGGGCTGAGCCTGCCGGTGAGCACCTTGATCTCCCCGGAGCGGATCTTCTCCAGCACTTTGATGGCATTATCGATGTCCAGCTTGTCGTGCAGGATCTCGTTAACCGCTTCCTCGTACATGGGCGTGCCTTCAAAGACGTTCAGCAGCTTCTCCATGCTGATGCGCTCGTAGTCCACGTCTCTCGACAGGGCGCCGAACTTCCGGGCCACGTGGACCATCTTCCACTTGAGCAGCAGCGTGTTCTTGAGCGTCTTCTCGATGATCGGCTCCACGAAGATCGGCTCGAGGTCGGCGATCATCTTCGCCACGTCAGCGGCCCGAATGCGCTTCGGCAGCTCCAGCTTGATCCGGTACGGATCGATCTCCATGGCCACACCGCCTCCGAACCGGGAGGCAAGCAGGGCGGTGACGACTCTGCCCAGGGTCTCGTTTACCTTGTGGCCGAAGCACGCGTTGATCATGATCGTCCGCTCTTCTTCCTCTACTGTAACCAGCTGATCGGAAGGAACAGGGTAATTGCCGGCCACCTGCTTTTTCACGTACCGTACGTAAGACCTCGCGGTAGCCTCGTCCGTAGGATATGCTGAAGTCAAGTACCTGACAATGTCGGCTTCCGGCGAACCTGCCATCTCTGCCACAGTTCTCCGGATGGCGCCCACTTCCATGGCTACCGAGAAGGGAACAGGGATTTCTTCCCCAGTCCAGGAGGGAACCTCTCCCTGCGGGTTCTCGATAGGCTCGACCCGGACCCGGTCTTCGGTGACTTCCACGATCCGCCACATCTCGCCCTTGGTGATGAAGATGGCGCCCACGTCGGCGAAGTTGACGACGAAGGCTTCGTCCAGCGTGCCGATCATCCGCCCGGTGATCACGTCGTACACGTCGAAGCGCTTCTCGTCCGGGATCATGGAGAGGTTCTCGTACATGTATGTGCGGGTCTTCGCCTTTCTGCCGATGAGCCCTTCGGGGCTTAAAAAGATCAGGCGTTCTTCGACAAGCTGCTGTAGTACCCGGTCGAACTCTTTCCGGGATAGCTGCGCATAGGGGTAAGCCTTGCATACGGTCTCGTAGACGTAGGTAGCGCTGATATCGCCGTACTCCAGAGCCATGGCACAGATCTGGTTGGCCAGCGCGTCGTACGATTTTTTATACAGGTTGATGTTCTCGATCTGGCCTGCTGAAGCCCTGCGGCAGATGGCCCATGCCTCAGCCGAGTCGTCTTCGTTGATGGTGATGATTGTGCCGCTGGATGTCTCCCCAATGCTGTGGCCGGCACGGCCGACACGCTGCAGCAGCCGGGAAACTTCACGGGGCGACATGTACTGGATGACGTGGTCGATGTCGCCGATGTCGATGCCCAGCTCCATGGACGAGGTGCAAACCAGAGCGTTGACTTTGCCGTCCTTGAACGAGTCCTCTGCCTCGATACGGGCCTCTTTGGATAAGGAGCCGTGGTGGACCGCTATGGCCTGGTCGAGCTTCCTGAAACGGGCGCCGATAGCCTCGGCGGACTGCCGGGTGTTGACGAACATCAGGGTGGAGCGGTTCCTCTTGATCAGGTCTATCATGGTCCGGATCTGGGCGGCGATATCCGGGTCGGTGAGGAGCTTCTTAGACAGAGGCTTGTCGCTGTCGATGGTCTCCGGGTAGGTCACGTGAAAATCGAGAGATTTAGCCAGTTTGACCTCGACGATCTGCGCTTCCCGGCCGGTGCCTGCCAGAAATTTGGCCACTTCCCCGGGCGTGCCCACAGTGGCAGACAGGCCGATCCTCCGGAACTCAGTGTATCGGCCCAGCCGCTCCAGTGCGATGGCCATCTGGGTGCCCCTTTTGGAGGAGGCCAGCTCGTGCACTTCGTCGACAATCACCATGGCGAGGCTTTTGAGGTTCTCCCGCATCCGGCTGCCCATCAGCATAGCCTGCACAGTCTCCGGAGTGGTGATCAGGATGTCGGGCGGCTTCAGCGCCTGCCTCCGCCGCTCGTGAGTGGTGGTATCGCCGTGCCTCACGTCTATGTTCAGATCGAGGCGCCCCGCCCACCACCTCATACGCTTCATCATGTCCCTGTTCAGCGCCCGCAGCGGAGTAATGTACAGGACCTTGATGCCTTCCCGCTCCTCAGAGCTCATCCGCATCAGCAGATCAAACGCCGGCAGCAGGGCGGACTCCGTCTTGCCCGTGCCCGTCGGCGCAATCAAAAGAACGTGGCCCCCGCTCAGAATGGCAGGAATAGCCTTCTGTTGCGTCCCCGTCGGCTCGGTCATCCCGAGTTCGGAGAGCGCCTCCCGTATACGGGGATCTAACAGCTCAAAAACATTACCCATCTTTGCGAAATTAAAGAAGGACGCATACCATTTAGCCTTTCTGGTTACAAGAGAA
Source organism: Methanocella arvoryzae MRE50 (assembly GCF_000063445.1). Taxonomy (NCBI): domain Archaea; kingdom Methanobacteriati; phylum Methanobacteriota; class Methanomicrobia; order Methanocellales; family Methanocellaceae; genus Methanocella; species Methanocella arvoryzae. The sequence continues at coordinate 2,518,698 of NC_009464.1, read as the reverse complement.
ACACGGCCCAGTATGCCGATTACCCCTTATATGCCAGCATATCGGCGGCGCTTCGGTAAACCCATTACAAGAAATATGTGATTGTAACCACAGAGACGCACAGAGAAAGGCTTACCACAGAGACACAGAGGGCACAGAGATTTTTGGATAAATAAGGGGATAGTAACCCATTAATAAGTAAGCCTCTGTGCATCTCTGTGAATCTCTGTGCCTCTGTGGTAAAATCTCTGTGAACCTCTGTGCCTCTGTGGTAACAAGTCGCTCTCTGAACCTCTGTGCCTCTGTGGTAACCAGTCGCTCTCTGAACCTCAGTGGTTCATCTACGGCGGCAGCAGAGGTTGGCCGCAGCCATCAAAGAAACTTGCAGCTCATGTTCCCGGGCGGCGATGATCTGGATGATGTCGGCGGCCTCGGTGAGTGCGGAGCACCCGCACCGGACTTCGGCCAGCACTTTGCCAGCCTGTGCCCACATGTTACCTACTCTTCGGTAGCCGTCTGCAGTTTCAGCTATGCCGGGGAGGTCGAAGTTTTCGGCCGCGTACTGGAGGAAGTCAGCGTAGAGGCAGCGGAAGCAGCTGCCACCCGTGCCGGGGCCGGCGATTGCGTCGTGGACGATGCGGCAGGCGTCATCCAGTTCCTTTTTGCTGTATTTTTCCTCCCACCGGTACATGCAGTTGGCGAGATAGTAGATTCCGCCTACGCCGCAGTTGCGGACGGGGGCGTTGAGCATTTCCATAGTGTTGCGCCCGATGGCGGCCATGATCTGCTTGCTGTCTGCCTTTATATCAGAGGGTATGCCGAACCTGAACCAGCGGTGCCTGGCCGGGAACGGGCGATGGATCGAAGCCCGGGCTTCGGCCAGCTCGGCCAGCGGGACCTCAATAAGGTTTTCCCGCATGTGGTCGGCCACGTGCGCGATGCCGGCTTCTTCGTCGATGCCGGCGACTACGAGAGAGTACGCGCCGAAGTGGGACGGGCTGCGGAGGTACTTGAGGTAGTACTGGTCTGCGTGCAGCATTACGGGCTGGCCGTTTGCCAGCATAGAGGCCAGCGTCTCCCGGGCACGGCGGGGGCTTGAGGAGGTAGAGATCTTCAGGTCGCAGCCCAGCAGCCTGCAAGCCCGCCGTTCGATCTCCAGGACACCGGTTCTGCCGGAGGCTACCGGAGGCTTGCCAGATCTGCCGTCGCGAAAGAAAAAGCCGAGCCCTTCCCCGATCCCGAAGAAGAACGGCTCGGGGAAACCATGGCCCGCGTAAGCGAAGACGTCCCGCAGGGACGAGGTATCGCAGTGCAGGCCCTTCTCGTGAGAGAAGTCTTCCAGGATTGTTTTCATGGATATACTCTTGTCGTATCTCTAATTAAATCTTGGCAAGTGTATCAGCCGGTTACCCTGCAGCACAGGGAAACTATACCCCGGGCGGTTTCCGGCCGATAAAATTATATATTGGGCCTATTATTTTTAGTATGGCATCAGGCGTGAAAAGGCCGGTAGCCAAAAAGGCTTTAAATAACAACCTTTACAGCACCACGGACGGTGATTCTCACTTGTATATTCCGCTCGCAGTCCACAAGAACGAACTGGTTGTCATCGACAGCATGGAAGCGTTTTCCCACTACTTCTGCCTGGCCAAGAAACAAAAGATGACCCCTCTGGCATGTGAAGTGGCAGTCGCCAGGAGCGACGAAGACATGGAGGAAGAGGGCAGAGAGTACTTTGATGAGGGAATCGAAGTCGCGGCCATAGACGAGGACGACGAGCTGTGAGCCGAAGGCTCACTTGAGGGCCTTCGGCCTTGGCCGTCCATACATTTTGAGCCTTCGGCTCAGGTGTTGTCATCGTAAGAATAAAGCACGCGGTAAGACCTTACAAAGAGCTGAAATTTAAGCCACGGTTGTGCTGGCATAGGAGTATACTGGCGCAACCGCATTTTGATGAATACTCTGGCGTCATAAAGCATGCTTCGCAAACTGACCGACGCCACACTCGCAGCCCAATCGCTTTGTACCATCAGGTACACGCTTTTTACTTAACGATGAGAAGCCCGAGCCGAAGGCTTTCGATAAAAAAACAAAGGCCGAAGGCCTATAACTTCTTAACTTCTCTTATTTTCTGCTGTTTGAACAGATACGCGAAGAACAGCGATCCTGTCACGATGACCAGCGAAGCTGCAACGATGAATACGAGAACCAGATACTGCTGGTCGTTGAGCGCGGAGATTATGGCGCCGATCATGAGTAGTGCGGCTATTGCTACGTAGACGGCCTTGACATACCAGATGTTGAGCTTGGTGAGATCCATAGAATTACCTCTGTAAGATGCGGATGGCCAGGTGGGCGGCGTTGTCTCCGTTGTCGATGCCGACGCAGGCTACCGGGACGCCTTTGGGCATCTGGACGATGGACAGGAGGGCGTCGAGGCCGCCGAGCTTGGCGGAGACCGGGACGCCGATGACCGGCTTTTTGGTCCGGGCGGCGACGACGCCGGGCAGGGCTGCGGCCAGGCCGGCGATGGTGATGAAGACCTTTGCATCGCTTCCCCTGACGTATGCATCGAGCTCGTCGGGGTTGCGGTGAGCTGAGAGCACCTGCAGGTCATACGAAACGTTGTTTTTGGCGAGAACTTCGATCGCCTTGTCTGCGATCGCGCGGTCCGAGGCCGAACCGAGAATGACTGCGACGTCCACCATAGGTATCACTGAATGAATGGGCAAACGGCTATAAAATATTTTTGAGCTTAAAAAGGAGTGGGCGCCCGGCTATACGTTGGGCGCATACTCTTTGAATTTCTTGTACGATAGCAGGAGATCCAGCGGGTGTGACTGCCGGATGTCCTCGAGAAGCCGGTAGAAGGCCTCTTTGTCCTTTTCCTTGAGCTTGACAAGTCTCTGGATCTCTTCGGTTGTTAACATGCTCAAGCCTCGACAGTTGATGGGCTATGTCATGTATCGTTGTAATGTGAAGCGATACATCAAACAGCAATAGCAATATCTTGGATATGGTACTTAAATCTTTTCCTAATTTTTCAAAAAAATTGCCATATACCGATATACAAGTGAATTTATTTTATCACCTTCACGTGCGCCACATACATAAATATATAAGTTAATTTATTTATTATGAGAAGCCAGGATTTGAGAAAACTCGGCCCGGAGATTGATCCGCTCAAGCTTTCGATGGACTGGGGAGTGGTAGATCTTGAAAAGCCCCAGATCCTGGTCGAGGACGTCTGGGGAGATGCGCTGCCGGGCAGCTATCACTTAAAGGATTTATCGGATATGGTGGCCAGGGGAGTCTACGCCAGCGGAGGCAAGCCTGCGCACCACCACGTCACGGACATGTGCGACGGTATTGCACAGGGGACCGAAGGGATGAACTACTCCTTGCTGTCACGCGAGCTCATCTGTGGCATGATCGAAGTACACTGGAAGGCGCAACCGGTAGATGGCCTCGTGCTGCTATCGAGCTGCGACAAAGGTGTGCCCGGACAGCTGATGGCTGCAGCGCGCCTGGACGATGCGCCGGCCATACACGTGCCCGGCGGCACCATGATGGAAGGGCCCGGCATGTTCACCCTCGAGCAGGTCGGCACGATCTACTCCGATCTAAAGCGGGGAGAGATCCCCCCTGACGAGTACCGGTTCCTCCAGCGGAGCGCGTGCCCCACCGAAGGCTGCTGCTCATTTATGGGCACCGCCAACACCATGCAGTCGCTCTCCGAAGCGATGGGGCTTACCCTCCCCGGCGCGGCCTCGATGCCGGCGTTTACTGCAGGCATCCGGCACAAGGCGGAGGAGGCCGGAATAAGGATCGTGGAGATGCTGGACGAAGGCCTGAAGACTAAGGATATTCTCACGAGAGACTCTTTCGAGAACGCCATCATGGTACACGCGGCCATCGGCGGCTCTACCAACGCCCTGCTCCACATACCGGCGATGTCCCGGGAGGTGGGAGTGACGATCAAGCCGACGCTCTGGGACGAATTGAACCGGCAGATACCTATGCTTCTCAACGTGCGGCCCAGCGGGCACCACCCGGCAATCCTGTTCTGGTACTCCGGCGGCGTCCAGGGCATCATCAGGGAGATCAAAGATCACCTGCACCTCGACGCCATGACGGTTACTGGCAGGACTCTCGGGGAGAACCTCAAAGAGATGGAGCGCCAGCACTTCTTCGAGCACGCGCGCAGGCATCTGGAGAGCTATAAGATAAGGGCGGAGGAGGTCATTTATCCCGCCTCGAAGCCCAGAGGCGAAGGCTCTCTCGCCATCCTGCAGGGGAACCTGGCCCCCGGCTACGCCGTGACGAAGTATGCCGCAGTTCCCAAAGAAATGTTCCGCCACGTCGGCCCTGCGATTGTGTTCGAGGATGAGCTCCATGCCAGGGACGCCATCCTGGACGGAACTGTGAAAAAAGGGTCGGTCATCGTCATACGCTATGCCGGCCCCAAAGGCTGCGGAATGCCGGAGATGTACTACCCGACGGAAGCCCTCGCCTCCAGCAAAGAGCTGTGCACCACTACAGGGCTTATCACCGACGGCCGGTTTTCGGGGGCTTCAAGAGGACCCTGTATCGGCTATATCTCCCCGGAGGCAATGAGCGGCGGGCCTCTCGCAATTGTGGAGAACGATGACCTGATCAGGATCGACATTCCCGGCCGACGCCTGGACCTTACAGGCGTCAGGGGAAAAGAAGTCAGCCTGGACGAGGCTGCCCGGATCATAGAGGAAAGGCTGAAAAAGTGGAAACGCCCCGAGCCCAGGTTTACCGGTGTTCTCAGCATGTACACCACTCTGGCCTCCTCGGCGATGGAGGGGGGCTACATGGTAACGGACAGGTGCGAAAAGTAGCGGCTTTAACCTTTTTTCTGCTGCACGGTCAGGAAATTGTAGGATCTCTGGACCCCATCGAGGTTCAGGATTTCCTGGACGGTGGATTCCAGCTTTTTTAAATTTTCCGCCCGGACTTTGACGAAGAGATCGAACGGCTGCATCATAGTGTAAACTTCTGCCACGCCATCCATGCCGATCAGAGCTTCTGTCAGCCGGTCTTCCCGGTCGAGGTCGATGCAGAGTCCGATAAATGAGGTATACATGATCGATCATGCCCCGCGGCAGAATAGCTTTTATGTACGTCTGGATAGATAACACTTATCTCTTATTATTATATCTGAATTATATAATTACATAGATTCACGAGCCGGCGATATGGCCCCGCCCCCGTTGCGCGGCCGGCTTTTAAATAATACGCACATATACTTTCCTGATTTTATTTCGGCGCGCTTTAACCGTACGAGAGACGAAATGATAATGACCCGGATGAGCGCTGAACAGTGTGAACCGAAGAAAGTTTTCATCCCGGCACCGGACCGGCTGCTGAGAAGGATTATCTACGTCGTGCTGATGAACAGAGCCGTAGAAGCAGTCCTGGTATCGTTGATAGCCATCGGTTTCCTGCTCACTTCGATCATTGACGGCATCATCGGGACAAGGGTGGAGAGGCAGTTCATCGCCAGCCTTCGCAGCGTGTCGAAGGACAGGCTGAGCCCATTGCGGCGGGCGCAGATCAGGTACATTTTCCGGTGCCATTACGGCCTCTCCCGGATAGGGATAAAGCTTGCCGGAGGCTCTTACTGGCTGTCGATCCCGTGCGTGGTGAAGGGCAGGAGAGAGGGCAGGCCGGTGAAGTACCTCGCCAAGATCATCAATGACCAGAGCGCTGTCAAGCACAGGTATATGACCATGCTGCGCAACCTGGGGATCATCGCCGGCGGCGCGGAGATGTGGTTCGAAACCTATGAAGACGCCAGAGACATGGCGAGCTTCGAGCGCCACTGCCTCTCCCGGCTGAGAGAAGAGGGAGTAAATGCTCCGGCAGTCCTGGGAATGCACCAGCTGAATGAAGACGACTATATGCTCGTGACCGAGTTCATCGAAGGCAGGACTCTTTCAGATGTAGCCATGGGCGTCGAGGAGATCTCGGAAGTGCTTGCGATCCTGAAGAAGATGCACGACAGCAAGGTCATCCACGGGGACATCAAGCTCGATAACTTTCTCTACTCTGACGGGAAGATCTACCTTGTAGACTGCCTGAAAATCGGCCATACAGCACTCCCGGTGGCACAGGCCTTCGACCTGATCTGCGCATTGTGCTCGCTCTGCGAAAAAGCGCCCGTCGATACAGTGATCAGCCTGGCCCGGAGCCATTTTACCGAGAACGAGCTACTCTATGCCGGCACCCTGCTGGACATTGCGGTCGCCAAGGCCGACATCGACCTGTCCCCGGAGAAAAGCCGGGAGCTAAGGCGAGAGCTGGGGAACCCTGTGTAGATACCGCCTGGTAGAAAGATAAACGCTAAGCTGCCACTATTTATTTAGGATGGCGACGCCTTGTAGCGAATGTTATGATCTCCTGGAGAGATGCCCTGCTGAAAGTTGCTTACAGGGTGCTGAACAACGCCGTAGTCGAAGCCCTGATGGTCGCCTTTATCGCGATAGTCTACATAGTGGTCAAGGCTGCTGACCGGGTTTTGCACACTCACATCAGGCGCCGGCTGATCGACTGGATCCACGGCATCTCCCGGGACGACCTGAACGTGTTCCGCAAAGCCCAGATCAGGTACGTGTTCCGCAAGAAGTACGGGCTGAAGAAGATAAAGATCGGGCTGGCCGGAGGCTCCTACTGGATGTCCATTCCCTGCGTGGTGGAAGGCGTGGACAGGCGGACGAAGCAGCCCAAAAAGTTCCTGGCGAAGATCATTAATGACCGCAGTGCCCTGATGCACAGGTACATGACGATCCTCCGGAACCTGGGCGTGCTGGCAGAGAGAGCGACCCTGGCCTTCGACGGCCATGAGGGAGCGCAAGACATGATCGAGTTCGAGCGCAACTCCCTGATGCTGCTGAAGAACCGCCGGGTGAACGTGCCCGAGGTCTTCGGCACTCACAAGCTCAACCACGACGACTATGTGCTGGTCATGCAGTTCATCGAAGGCAGGCCGCTGTCCAAAGTGGAGCTGACCGACGAGGTGATCGGCCAGGTATTCTCGACACTGAAGGCGATGGAGGATACCGGCGTATTCCACGGGGACATCAAGCTGGATAACTTTTTGTACTCCGACGGCCGCCTGTACGTCGTCGACTGCCTCAAAATAGATCGCAGGGAGCTGTGGAGGGCGAACGACTTCGACCTCATCTGCGCCATCTGTGCGCTATCCCAGCAGGTGCCTGTCAGCCGGGTTTTTGAGCAGGCGCTAAAATATCACCCGGAGGAAGAGCTGCAGAGGGCCGGGAGCCTCCTCGGGGTGGCCGTGAACAAAGTGGACCTGGATCTACCGGTAGAAACTATAGAGGAGATCAGGGCCAGGCTGAAGATCAGGCAGCCCGTCCCGGCCAGGTAAGGCTGCTGGCACGTTTTTACATGGTAAGTGCCCGCTTGCAGGATAGCATAAAATTTTCAATATAAAAAACTTTATAATATATCAGGCGATACTTTACTCTATATCTGCAGCTCAACCGCCGGCCGGACAGCGTCTGCGGGCAGGCTAAGAATGAGGCCGGAACATGGCAATGTGGAGCATAGAGAATTTTGGGTTTGTCAGGGACATCCGGACAAAATTTCGGGGGAAATTCATCCTCGACCTGTATCTAATCATACTGATATCCGTGCTGATGATTGTGCTCACCTATACGCCCTTCTTCAGCGACAGCATCTTCCGGGCAATCCTGGCTTTTCCGGCAACCCTGTTCGCCCCGGGATATGCGATGGTCACAGCCATGTTTCCCAGGAGGAGCGACATGGGCAACATCGCCCGGATGACGATGTCGGTGACCCTGAGCATCATTATCGTCCCCCTGATCGGGATGGCGCTGAACTACACGTTCCTTGGAGTGCACCTCGACCCTATCCTCATCTGTGTCACAATCTTCACCCTCGCCTGCTCGGCACTGGCGATTGTGAGCCGGTTTAAGGTGCCTGCCGACGAGATGTTTTACCCCGACATACCTGCAGCTGTAAAATCCTTATTTTGGGGAGACAGGAGCCAGATCGATAAAGTTTTAGGCATAGCGATCGTGGCAGCCCTTCTCGTCTCCGCGGGCACTGTCTCATATATGGTGTTCATGCCGGGGCAGGTGGAGCAGTTTACCGAGTTCTACCTCACGGGGCCTGAGCACAATATCGGCGGGTATCCCTCCGACTTCGTGCTGGGCGAGCAGTTGCCTGTGATCGTAGGTATCGTCAACCATGAGAAACGTGAGATGACGTACGACTTACAGATTCAGCTGGTCGACAACAATACGACGACCGTGCTGAGCACGGAGCGCGTGGTGCTGGGCGATAACCAGACGTGGGAAAAGACTGCCCAGATCAAGCCGGACCGGTTGGGGACCAGGATGAAGCTGGACTTCCTGCTGTACGCGGACGGTAATACGGCAATACCATATCACCAGTGCAGGCTCTGGATCAACGTGACCGACCAGCGGAAGAACACCACTGCCAGTGCCGGAAATACGTCAATGAAACCCTCTCCAGGGGCCCGGTAGCGATGGCCTGTCACGTCAGCGAAGTGCTCCGGCATAACCGGGAGCTGTGGGACCAGTTTTCTTTTAAGGGCATCTCCACACTGAACCAGGAATACGGGCACGTCCGCAACGTTATCGGAGACCGCTTTCTCACCCGGCCGTACATGTCGGAGTACCTCAGGAGGGAAGGCTTCTCTCTCGAATACCCGGACGGCAAGGGATTTGCCGTCTGTCTCACCCACGACGTGGACGAGATTTATCCCCCGCTTCGCCACACAGCCCTTTCCTCTGCCAGCAGCCTGACCCGGGGAGACCTGGAGGGCATGAAAAAGCACCTCTTGTGGAGGCTGAAGGGGAAAAAGTACAGCCCCTACATCAACTTCAGGGAGATCATGGAGATCGAGCGGCGCTACGGTGCGACGTCGTCCTTCTACTTCCTGGCCACTGACAAAGACGTGCTGCGGTTCCGGTACGATATAGAGGATCTGGAAGGAGAGCTGGGAATCGTGGCGGATGGCGGCTGCGAGGTGGGATTACATGGAGGCTACTACGCGTTCGACAGCCCGGAAAAGATCAGTGAGGAGAAGCGCAGGCTGGAAAAAGTGTTCAACGGCAAGGTTACCGGCTACCGGAACCACTACCTGCGGTTCAGGCTGCCAGAGACATGGGAATACCTGCGGCAGGCTGGCTTTAGGTATGACACCACTATAGGCAACAACCGGATCGCAGGCTTTAAGAACGGGCTCTGTCACCCCTACAGGCCATATGATGCCATTAAAAACAGAGAGATCGATATCGTGGAGCTACCCCTGACTCTGTCGGACTTCACGCTGATGAATACGAGAGTCCCGTTCAGCAGGAAGTGGGAGATAGCGAAGAGCCTCATCGATAGTGCCGAGAAGTGCGGGGGCGTGCTCACCGTGCTGTGGCACAGCGACGCGTTCAACAACAGCCACCTGAGCGGCTGGGTGAAGTTTTACGAAAAGATCCTGAAGTACTGCCAGAGCAGAAATGCATGGATGGCCTCTGGCAGGGAAATTTCGGGCTGGGTGGAAGATAAAATATAAATAATCTAGTTTTTCGACAGGTACTTGTTAATCAGTTCCTGCCTTGTCGGGTTGCCCCGTTCCAGGATGTCCCGGGACTTTTCCCCGAAGCAGAAGAGTAAGTCTATGATGGACATGTTGGGCGCGAAGGGCCCGTGAAGCTGAGGGTATTTCGGATGCTTATACTTCTGGAAGTGCAGCAGCTTTCCCGCCTCCCGGTATTTGGCCAGATCAGCGTAGGTTTCCCCGCTCTGGCCGAAGATCAGCAGGTCTGCGTTCATCTTCATACACATGTCAAGGATGCGGTCGTTTTTCCGGCCCTCGAAGCCCAGATCGGAGGCTTTCACATAGTCCACGCTAATCTTGAGCTCCTTGAACAGGTACTTCAGGAGATGCTCATCCAGATCCATGATTTTCTCCCACTTCCGCCTGTAGACATCCTCGAAGAAGTCCCGGTAGCATTCAAAATATGGAGCGCTGGACTCATAGGCGGTCCTTATAGTATTCCAGTGCTTGCTCTGCCAGGCCTGAGTATTATCGATGGTCATGTCTTTGATCGTCTTGTTCTGGAAGCCTTCCATGTGGATGGGTACGGTCAGCAGTGTCGGGCCGTTTGCGGTCTTGATGCTGTTCCGGTGGATGAAGGAATCGCTGGTGAACTGCACGTCGTCCCACAGGCAAAAGGTATCGCTCATACATACTTTCTGGAAAAACCCGAGCCATGGGAGATACAGTGGCTGATGAGCGGTTAAAACTCGGACCATATTGATGAGATCTCCTATGAGTAGTTTCTATATATCAAATAAATATAATATTATATATGATATAGTTACCGATCGGGCGGCGAGCCCATAGAAACAACCATAAGTTTATCCGCTGTGCTTTAACGCGAGGTACAAAAATATTTGTAACAATTTATACTCTCAGCCTGACGCACTCAAACACTTCCGAGTACTGCGCCCCTATATTCATACCCCGGGTGAGCAGGTGGGCGTTGATGTACTCGTGGCTGAAGTAGTCCCGCTGGCTCTGGGAGCCGTACTTTTTCAGGGCTGCAACTTTTTTCCGGACGTGGCGGTCCTCCAGCTGGATGAAGATGTCTGTCCGGAAGTTGAGGTTGTTCCACGGGTGCTCCATGCCCCAGAGAGAAGAGGATTTTTTAAACGCCCTGAGGGACTCGTTGTATATGACCTGGTGATCCTGGTGAGTATCGAAGGAGGAGGGGGTGATGACCAGGTCGGGCTCGATGTCCTTTTTTATCCGGATCATCTCGTCGAGGATTTCCTGCCGGTAGCGGTGGAACTCCCTCACGTCGAAGTCGAGCAGGATGTTGTGGCTCCGGGGTATGCCCAGCTCGGCCGTGGCCTCCATGCATTCTTTGATCAAGGTATCTCTGGGCAGATCGTCGGGTACAGACCTTTCACAGCTCGAAAAGGCTACGTAAAAGAGCTCTTTGCCCTCTTCGATGAACCGTACGATGGAGCCCCCGGCGGAAATCTCCCCGTCGTCGGTGTGAGGTGATAAGACCAGAATCCTGCCTACCATAGCTTAAGCCCTTTCCCGGATATCGATCGATATATCATTATTATATTATTACATTAATAAATCCTCCGGTAGGAAGGCATGTGATCGATAACAGAGGCGCGTGCGATCCAGGTACCATAAACAAGGGAGAGCTGCGACAGTTCTACTGGAAGACAAATCTTTATGATTTTGTATGAATAAAAATAACAATATATTTATACTATCAATAATATATAAACCTTTATTATCCGACCCATGGGTACGCGATAGCAATGCCCCGTTTTGGTCGATGCAGAGAGGTAATACCATCGAAGACCAGAGCATTTCCATTACTGTCGACATCGAGGACTGGTATCACGTACCGTCGGTTTGCGGCTCGCCATATTCAGAATTCAGGGATACGGTGGACTTTTTCAGCAAGTGGAAGGACAGGTACGATTACCTGACCGGGCCTACGATGAGGACTCTCGACATCCTGGACCGCTTCGATGTCAGGGCCACTTTTTTCGTCGTGGGAGAAGTGGTCGAGCACTATCCGGGGCTGGTGGAGGCGATCTCGGCAAGAGGCCACGAGATCGCCTGCCATAGTCTGCGTCATCCCTGCATCATCAACCCCAGGACTAAAGAGCCGGCCATGGACCCCGAGGTGTTTAAGGCGGCCACTCTGCTGGCGAAACGAATGCTCGAGAAGGCTTCCGGGAAGAAGGTCATCGGGTACCGGGCGCCGAATGCTCTGATCTCGGGCTGGATGATCGATGCCCTGGAAGAAATTGACTTCGAATACGACTCTTCCGTCAACGTGAACTCCTTTTTCCATAAGACCGGCAGCCCGGTCGACGACGTTACCACAATTCCATACTACCCGCGCAGGTCCAGCCTGAGCGTCGGGGAGAAGCGCGGCATCGTGGAGTTCCCCTGGGCCCGGTTCGAGGCGGGGGTGAAAATACCGGCGTATGGAGGGCCCATATTGAGGTTCCTCGGCTCCAGCATCATCCTCTAGGGGCTCAAGCAAAGTCTGAAGCGAGGCCATACCGTGTTCTACTTCCACCCCATCGACATCTCTGACGAAGAGTTCCCCCGGGTGGGAAAGAACAGGCCAGGGTACTGGATGATCAAGGGAAGCATCGTAGAAAAGCGGATCACCCGCATCTTAAGCTCGCTCAAGAAGGTCACCAAGATGACCCTGAGCGAAGCGCTGGTAAACTGCGATATCGCAGGATGCAAGAGAGCCATCACCGGGGTCCCGAGCGAAGCTGATAATGTATTATCAGCATAGTATAGTCTTTACTGGAACTTTTTGGATACGAGTCCGATCAGGTCATGGGACGCATGCCCTTATAAATTCTCGTGTGAACGTACGCGAACGTTACGCTGTGCGTTCTCTGATTGCCTGGATTCGGTGAGACAGCAACACGAACGCTGCGCTGTGCAGAACACAGATTGCGCAGATGACACAGATTTACACAGATTCTAATCGATAATAATCGGAAATGGCTTCCCGTGCTCCTATTTTTTATTCCGGTAGTTATCTGTGCCAATCTGTGTCATCTGCGCAATCTGTGTCCCGGCACAGCGCAGCGATCGTCTACGAATCGCCTTCCAGAACGCCTGCCAGGGCAGGCGTTCAAAAGGCGAACACCCAGGCACAGAAACTGTCCAAATAGTTTCAGGAATAACTATACTCCTGGTACTATGCTTGAAGTATATGGAATATGCTTCAGCATATCTCACTTGAAGCTATGCTGCCTGGCCGGATTCTGCCGTACCTCTGCCAGGCTGGCCGGATAGTTTTCCAGGAACCATGCCATGAACGAGGTCACGTCGATCTTGTCCTTTAAAAACCGCTCCCGTTTTGCCATCCAGTCTCTCTTCGCCTTTCCGAGGTCAGCCATGATCTCGTCCAGCTTAGCCAGCAGCTTTTCTTCTTCATGGAAGCTGTATATCAGCCCGTACCGGGCCTGGAGCTCTGCCATAATTCCGCAGATCGCGGTGGCCCCGTAGGTTTTGCTGCCATCACTGAGCCTCTCGAAGTGCAGGGACGGGACCCCGAGGATGCCCGCCTCGTTAGCGCTGGATGAGCCTTCGCCTACGTAGAGACTTGAGTAGGCCATCAGGTCCAGGTACCTGGCGGGGCTGAGGTTGCGCTGGTACTTCTGAAGGCTGTGGCTGAGAGGTACTTCAGAGGAGATGATGATCTCCCCGTGCTTTTCTAGCCGCCTGATGAGCTCCGGAACGTATTTTGCCCCGAACTTCTGGCTCCGGACGTCGTGGCCTGCGTTGAAAGCGGCGAACCTCAGCATGAAAATGTTGTCATTTTTAGACAGCCCCAGCTCGTCCAGTACTGTGGGGTCCGGCTTGAAATGGTTCGGGTGCAGATAAGCTAGCTCCTTACAGCCCTCGAACCTGACCTGCTTGGCTCCGAGGTCGTTCTTGAAGCTGGAGGGGGTCAGGATCACGTCTGTGGCAGGATAGGCAAATGCATTCGAGAGGCTGGCATGCTCCGTATCGGTTATTCCTATATGGGGCTTCCTGAATACCAGCTTCGCTGGTGCCACGATCTCCGATGTGGCGCTGAAGAAGATGTCGGGGCGGAAGCCCGCGGTCAGCCTGAGCATCTGGACTTCCCCCAGCGCTGCTACCACGGCCTTTTTGTAGAGCGGGCCGCCTTCGTTGTTGAACAGCACGCCGTAGTCCAGGCCATATGAGTCCAGCAGGTCGAGCATCACTTCTTTGACACAGGCGGCGATCTTCACCTTGTGCCCCCGCCCCTCCATCTGCTTGATCATGTTCCTGTACAGGTGGATCTGGGCCGGGTGATCTACGAGGATGAGAACTTTGATGATAATCAACTCCTTATTGTCAAATAGCCAGAAATATAGTGCCTGAGGCCGGTTCACTCCCCGGCACGGGCTTTCAGCGGCTGTCTCCTGATCAGGTTCTGGTAGGACCACCTTGCCACGCTGCCTATGGCGTTCATCTTCTGGACCGAGAAGTACATGCTCATGGACGGGTTAAACTTCGACTGGTAATGGCTGATGCGCCGGGTATTCGCCCCGACGATCTCGAACTCCTTGAAGCCCCGCTCTTTAGCTTTCTTGATCAGGTCCCAGGTGTGGTATTCCTGGTGGCCCCGGTACTTCTCGTTGGAGATGCCCCAGAGGAGCTTGAAGTGGTTCTTGTAGGCATAGGTGCCTTCGATGTCGACGATCTCCCCGTCCCGCCTCAGGAAGTACATTTTCAGGTTGTCGGGGAAGAGGCGCATGACTTCCTCGAGGTACTGCTGGCCGAGTAGAGGAAGGCTAAGGCCCTGCTGGCCGTAAAGTTCCTCCGAGAGGCGGTAGAAGGTAGTCAGGTCGTCGGATTCTTCCTGGGTGAAACTGACTCTGGAGAAGTCCCTGATGCGCTCCCGGCAGTCTTTCCCGAAGCCTTTCCAGATCTCGTCCAGCGGCCGGGTCAGATCGATGGTGTAGGTAAACAGCGATTCTGCGCTATAGCCATTCCATTTGAACGGCCTGACGTCAAGCAGCCCGGGGACCCAGACAAAGTGGGTGTAGCCCGGAGAGATCCTGTCGATCTGCTCATGGATATCGCCGGCCACCATCGACATGTAGTGCTCCTTGCTGCGCTGCCTGATCGTGTCGTAGGCGGGCGTCATCACGGGCCCCAGGTATGGGACCGCTGTCTGGGGCGGCGGGGAAAAGACCATCTTCAGTCCGGGGTACTTGCGCAGGAAAAGCGGGAACACGCAGATGAGCTCGTTCCCAAGGTAAACCCCGTAAGGCAGCAGCTTATAGCCGGAATGTTTCTCTATCAGCTTTAAAAATTCCCAGCGGTGAAAGAGCAAACCATAGGGGCTGGCTTCGACGAAGTCGTCCCACAGCTGCTTATCGTCTATAAGTTCGATTGTCAAGCAAATACCCTGATAGTAAAATAAGTCCATTTATATATATAAAATTTATTATTATTCATGCATCTGAAAGATAATGGGTTGCCGGTGCAGGCCATATCCACTTCCACCGCCAGGCGAAGAAAAGTATGGCCGCGTCTACTGCGAGGAAGGTAAGAATTAGTGCATAGCCGAACCCGTTGATGCCGAACATCCCCGTAAGCGGCCAGGTAAGCCCGAGCAGAACTGAAAACAGGATAGCGTTGAGCACTATGATGGTGTTGACATTCATCCGGATGTTCAGGACCGGGATGAACATGGAGTACAGAGTATACAGGAAGCTTGAGATCACCACCAGGTTCAGCAGGTCTGCCCCGGCCACATAGCCAGGCCCGAACAGGCTGAGAATGAAGCCCCCGAACAGGAAGAAGAATACGGCTGCCGGGACCAGGATCGAGTAGACCGTCAGGGCTGCCTTGATGAAGTTCTTCCTTAAGCTCTCCCCGTAAACGCCTTCGACGAAGAACGAGGTGCTCAGCGAGATGGGGATCTGCAACAGAAAGTTGCCCACGGTGAAGGCCATATAGTAAATGGCTGCGTCGGCTTCTCCGAGCTGCATGGAGATGATGATAGGCACGGTGAGAAAGGCGGCGTTGTAGAGGATGC
Organism: Methanocella arvoryzae MRE50; assembly: GCF_000063445.1. NCBI lineage: Archaea > Methanobacteriati > Methanobacteriota > Methanomicrobia > Methanocellales > Methanocellaceae > Methanocella > Methanocella arvoryzae. The sequence continues at coordinate 2,503,057 of NC_009464.1, read as the reverse complement.
TGGCCACGTAGTTACGGGAAGATGTCCGGAAGGCCTTCTTGATGTACTCCATATCTACATGAAGGTCGACTTTGACGAACTTGTTCAGGATCAGTAGCACGAAGAGGAAGGCGATAACATAAGAGAACACGTTGGCGCTGAAGATGCCGAAGAACCCCATGAAGGTCAGGAAGAAAAGAAGCGGGATTTTAGAGCAGTAGAGGACGTTCTGGAAAAAGGTGTACCGGGCATCCCTCATGGCTATGAAGGTCTGGGAATTGACAAGGCCGATAGCGCTGAGGACGATGTAGAGCAGAAAGATCAGCGCGTACACAGGAGACTGAAGCCATGCCTGATCCGGGGCCACGTATTTTACGGCCACCACGTACAGGACACCGACAAGGAACGCCGTGGATACCATGACCACCAGCGAAGTATTGAAGACCTTGTTCTTGTCGTAGTGGTGGAAAAACCGGACGAGGGAGATGTCGAACCCCATCATTGAAAAGGCAATGATCAGCGAGGCCGCAGAGATCAGGACAACGGCATTGCCGACCTCATTCACCGTGTAGAACCTCGCCGCCAGCGCCCAGAACACGAAGCCGGAAACTACGCCCAGCCCTTTGTTCATGACCATGAAAAAGGCGTTCTTGTAAAACGGATCGTACAGGCTGCTCTTCAGCCTGCCGTAGCAGTTCCCGACGGCCAGAGACATGAGATATATCAAACATTATATTATATTACTTACTATATAATTGTAATTCATAGGGTATGCCAGCTATAGCTTATCCCAGGATACGATGCTACCACCCGGTTGCCTGGGCGTGGTGTGACTGCAATACGAACGCTGCGCTGTGCTATTCCTCACAGATGCCACAGATTGAAACTGATTCCACAGATTACGACTGGATAGCAGAGATGACGACGGATTTCACAGATAAAAATAATCCGATCGATTATCTTATGATTGCTATGGTGATCAAATAATATTGGCGTATTCCTTCTGTGCTATCGAGTAGTCTGTGGATTCTGCAGGGGAATCTGTGGAATCAATCAGAATCTGTGGCATCTGTGAGGATTGGCACAGCGCAGCGTTCTTCTTGCTGTCTCGTGAGAGCCTGTACAATCAGGTGAGGCACAGCGCAGCGTTCTTCTTGCCGTCTCGTGAGAGCCTGTACAATCAGGTGAGGCACAGCGCAGCGTTGGTGTACGTTCGGTAGAGAAGATGCAAGAGCCATTCACAATAGAATAGACAACGATTCCAGCGCATGTCGTTACACAGTTAGATATTAATATAATAACGTCAATATTAATATCTCGGCGGGATTCCCATAGACCTCAAAGATTACATCATGACCGCTGCGGAAGTTGCCCGTGGTCGGGGCATAGTATATCTTTTGACCTACAAGGTGACTACTGACACGGAGATTTTCCTGAGGAAGCTGAATCACTTTTATTCGTACGTCTACGCGAAAGTCTTCAACAGGCCCCTGTTTCACGTGATCGGGGACAGCCATACCTGGGCTTTCAAGCGGCAAAGGTCGTTTATAGTCCACAATATCGGGCCGGCGACGGCGTATAACTTAGTCAACAAGAACAGCTCAGTCCAGTCCAACAGGAAACTTTTCGAGGTCATTCGCCGGATCGACATTAAAAAAGACGTCGTCATCATGGTATTCGGAGAGATCGACTGCCGCGTGCACTTCTATAATCAGCACATGAAGAGCGGGGGTAAGGTCTCGATAGAAGAGCTGATGGACAGGACGATCGCCAACTACGGGGAAGTCCTTGCACAGCTGAAAGGCATGGGGGTCAACTTCGTGGTATATGGAGTGCTTCCCGCTTCGAAGCACGTCTTCCGGTTTCCCCCGTACGCTACGGAAAAGATCAAAGAAGACCTGTTTAGCGAATTCCGGAATAGCTACCCCTTCCTCGCATCCCCGGAGGTGCGCAGCCCCATCAACCGCCGGTTCAATCAGAAGCTGAAGACGTTTTGCGAAGCGCACGGCTACAGGTATCTTGACATATACCCCGTCGTGGCAGACGACAGGGGACTAATCAAGGACGAGTTTGCCGCAGACGAGATCCATGTGACGGGGAAAATTATGCCTTACGTCAAGAGTATGCTGGAGAAGCAGGGCTGCCCGAAGGCCTGAGCTTTCGAACAGCGTACATTATCCCTGTCTGGGACTAAGGGAAAATTATTATATATAATAATGCTATGTATATTATTATGCAAATGATTGGGCAGGTATCGTTTGACATTTATAACGTTATACTCATTATAATATTAGCGATACTATCTATCAAAGTCAAGGCTGTTATCCGGATCTCCCGGCAGTTATGGAAGAAGACCTCGAACTACGAGTTCGTCCGAAAAGCGCTGATATACTCATTACCGGTCGCCGGGCTGCTGGGGGTCACCATCCCGACCCTGTTCGGGCTGCTCAACCTCACGATGCTCGGCATCTACCTGGCTATACCCATGATATCGGCCCCTCTAATCTACCACTTCGTTTTCGTTAAAAGGGCAGACTCCGAGAACATCGACGTTATAGGTGTATAAGCCATGGCATACGCGAACGTGATCTCTGCGCTGAAAGAGAGGCCGATGAAAACGCTTACCCTGCTCTATGCAGTTCTTTTTGGCCTGTCCCTCATGCTTTTGGCCGCCAGTCCGGAAAGAACCGTCCTCTACTACATAGTCATAGCGGCTCTGGCCACCGTAGTCATGCTGCAAATTATGACGAAAGAGCATACGGATACGACTGTGGTCATACTGCTGCTGCAGATCATGTTCCTGATGCTGAACGTGCTGTGGGGAGCCACGCTCAAGTACTATTACTACATCGGATATACAGATATTCTCGATCACACCCGCCTGATGAACGATCTGCTGACGTCGGGCTACGTGACGGAGGCGTTCGGCATATACATGCCGTTTGCACTGTGGCACATCCTCTGCGACTACCTCCTGCTGCTGACGGGGCTCGGCCTGCCGGTCAATAAGATCGCTTACATAACCTGCGGCCTGATCTTCGCCTTCGTGCCCCCGGCCATATACCTCGTATCCGAACGCCTGTTGAAGCACAGAAAGATCGCCCTCCTCTCTGCGCTGGTCGTGGTGTTCTATCCGATCCTCATCACATATGGCATGTATTCCATACCCAGGTCGGTTTGTTCATTCCTCTTCATCGTCCTGTTCTGGCTCCTGCTGGAAAGCCCAAAGCATATCAAGTACTACCTGCTGGCCTTGCTGGCCACGCTGGCCATCATCATCTACCACACAGTCTCGATACCATACGTGCTGGTCATGCTGCTGTTGATGTACCTGCTGTACCAGATCTTCGCTAAGGAAGAGAAATCGCCGATCACGTATTCGTATCTGATCATAGCCTCCGCAATGACGCTGCTCTACTGGGTGATCAATGCCCAGGAGCTGGTGAGGACGCTGCTGGTCAACATCATGATGCAGGCCCCTATAGGCGCTTTTACCAAGTCGATCTACACGGCCCCGCTCAACGAGCTGTTCAACTATCTCCAGTACTCGCCGACGGTCCTGTTTGTGATCCTGGCGACCCTGATCGTCATCGGCCACAAGAAGATCGGCACCAACGTCAAGATCCTGTGCCTCGAAGCGCTGCTGCTGGTGCCTGTGGCTTTCCCGGGGCCTCTGATGATGGTCAACAAGCTCTCCGGCAATTTCAACTTCCAGCGGTTCGAGGAATACACGTTCCTGTTCGTCGGCATTGTGGCCGCTATCGGCCTGTACTACCTGTACACGAAAGTAAAGACGAACGTCAGGCCCTTCCTGATCTTACTCTTCGCCATATGGGTGGTCCTGTCGGTATCCAACGACAGGGTAGCGCTGGATAACCCGATCGTGAAAAGGCCATTCTACACCTTCTACGTCACTGAAGAGGAAACGACCAGCATACAGTTGCTCAACAATATGAAGATGGACTCCACCTACATGCTCTCAGACTACATCACCGTCAGATATCTGGAGTCGCTGCCCACGTTCGATGCCAATTACACGAGGATGCTGCAGGTATACAATAACGAGCGGTTCCTGACCAACCGTAGCGAGGACGTGATCCTTATCAGGGACGGGGAGCTGAAGAAGAGGCCGATGCAGCTGTACTACTCACCCGACGGGGAGTTCTCGTCCAGAAACGAGAGCCTGTATACCCTATCCAACTACTACTATAGAGATAACCCCGTCTTCTCCAGCCTCGCCAGCCAGGACAAGATCTTCAGCTCAAAAACGATCAGCGCCTACACTGGCCTCGATAGATATGTGCCGCCCGAGCCAGAGGTCAATGAAACCGTATCGAATCAGAGTGGCAATGCCACCTACAGGAACACCAGTATGCTGATGGGCCCCAGTAAGACAGGGCCGGGCAGATAATTTTTTACCGGGCGCGGAGGGGTTTTCTGATAAAGAATAAGCTCATAATCTCAGGGTTAGCCCTAATTTTGCTGGCATTAATCATCCTGGTGATGAAACCCCTCGTGACGACTGACGCTGGCCCGGAACCGGTCACTAACAGGACAGTCGTGCCCGGCACATTGCCCGGACCGGTCACCCATCCATACCTGTTTTTCAACGACATCAGAGAAACTCCGGGGTACCAGAACCGCAACCTGACCCCGTGGTCTGGCTATGAATACGAGATCATCAGGGGAGCCAACATAGTCTACGATCGTGATTTCAGCGTACCATGGCCGGGGGACCCCCGGGAGGACATCATGAGCCGGGCAGGCTATGCGAAGACCTTCGCGATGGCGTGGCATATCACCGGAGACGAGAAGTACGCGAAGAAGGCCGTGGAGGCGCTGACGAACATCGGGGTCGGTGACCCTTACAGCCCTCACCGCAGATCTGTCGCTGTCAGGGATTATAGCATTGCTTATGACCTGGTGCAGCCGTACATGAGCGAGCAGACGGACGCGAAGGTGAGGGATAAGCTGGCGAAGCTGGCAGATCAGGTCTACCGGGAGCTGAACTCGGACGGGACCGATACAGACTACGTCACCTTCTGGGACTACCATGGCCAGGCATATATCAACGTTGCCTTCGCAGGCCTTGCGCTCGCTGACTATGACAATCCCGGCCGGCTGAGCCTGAAGAGCGGTCCCTCCGACTGGCTGAAGTGCGGCACCGACTACTTCTTCGTTTCCGACCCGCTCCACGACAGGCATAAGCCCATCGTCTACTATGGGTTCGATGCTGCCACAGGCAAGGATCTCATCGGCTACAATACCTACACGCTGGAGAACATGGTGCTGTTCGCCCAGGCATACACCCACGTCACCGGGGAGAACTACGTCGAGAAGTACCCGATCATGAAAGGCCACTTCACCGCAGAGGTATGGGATTCCTACCCGAACGGGGTGGAGGCCACTTATGAGACGCTGCTAAACCTGCGGTTCAACTATCACGCCTGCATCGCCAACCTGCTGGACGAGGTGAACAGAAGCGCCGTCCTGAGGCACTACGACAACGTCAACGCCAACATCCGGTACATGCCCGATCCGAGCACGGAGTGGAACGGTGGCTACACCACAGCCTACCTGTGCGAGCACAACTATAACGACCTGCCCAGAAACCCTCCGCCTTACACCAGCCACCTGAACCCGGACGCCATGTTTCAGACCATGAGAAACGGGTGGTCTGTAGACAGCGACTTCCTCAGCATGGTGACCACCCAGCCCGTCTCCACAGGCACCACGAGGCTGGAGATCAGGGCTGACCAGCTGGGAATACAGTACTACGGCAAAGGCAATATCCTGCTCGCCGACGGCGGGGAGAACAAGTGGGTGAGGAACCCCGACTACGGCATGGCCCCTGTGTACCACAACGTAGTAGTCTTCGAAAACCCCCGGCAGCCCTTCCCGGTCGATGCGGCGAGCGGCGGAAGGTTTGTCGGAGGCTCCAAGGGAGACGCCTCGGGGGTCACCACTCCGGCCAGGGTCTCAAGGACTGTCACAACCCCATGGATGGACATCCTCACGGCGGAGGAGCACATAACCGGTTCTCCTAACTGGACAGGCGAGAAGGAGATACCGTTGAGCTCGCCCATAGACCTGGAGCGCACGGTGCTGCTGCCTGAAGACGGGTACTTCCTCGTGATCGATCGTGCCGAAGGAAGCGAGCCGTGGATCTACCGCAACATATGGAGGCCCGCAAGCTTCGAGATTGTGAAGACCCTCAGCCCGGGGAACATCGGCCGGGTGATCGGCGATCTCAGCCTCGGAGGGTACAGGTACGACTGGCAGGCTGCAGACTACGCAGTCGACGTAGACACCGGTATCGTGACTGAGCACTTCGAGTGGAGCACCACAAACCCCTATGGCAATCCCGTAGAGCTGAAGGTCTACTCGGTGCCGGCATCAAAGGTTTACCTTACAAAGTCCCTGAGCGTGATAGGCGGCAACGACATGGCTTCGGACGTATACTCCCCCATCGTTTATTTCAGGTCTCAGGAGCCGGAGAAAAACATGTACAGGGTCACCGCCCTGATGTCCCGGTACCAGTCGGATCCGGAAGCATCTGCCGCGCAGGTGAAAGTTACGGGCACCGGCAATGCCCTGAGCATTTCTGCCCCCGGCTACGTAGACACCGTATATACCGGCGCTGGCGACAGCCGGTTCGGCAAATTTGCCACGAACGCAGATACAGCCTACATCCGGGCATCTGGCGACGGGTATACCCGGTACACGATCCTGAACGGCACGTACCTCGACGCAGGAGAAAGGCCTCTCGTCAAAGCTACCGGGCCGATGGACTACCTTACAGTAGACAGTTCCGCTGAAGACGTCTCCCTGCGGGTCAAGAGCGATACTTATGTGACCATTACGCTCAGCCAGCTAACTTTGCCTGCAAAATACCGGGTACTCACAGACGGCGTGCAAAGGGACAACTGGGAAGCAGTCAACAGTGACACGATCAGGATCAAGGCCAGCCACGGCGAGCACACATATCAGATATTACCGGCATAGAAGGGAGCAATAGTGCGCATAGGGATCAGGCATCTGGAGAGAAAGCTAATAGTCTACGGTACAATATCGGCTGCGCTGGCAGCGCTGGTCCTCTCCCCGGCATATGCAGGCATCGACTGGATGCACGTAGGGATTATATTGCTAATGGTCGTCGCAGCAGGGCTGGCCACGTATGTACTGTTTGATCGTGCTGCTATTCTGCTGCTGAGGGCAAAGCCTGCCGGGGAGGCAGATGAGCCCCGGCTGTACAGAATCACAAGGAAGATATGCAGCAAAGCAGGCATTCCTGCGCCCCGGATCGCGATGCTCCGGGGCCCGGCTTTTCAGGCATTCGTTCTCGGCATGACAAAGGGCCGGACAGTCCTCTTCATTACCAGGGGGCTGCAGGAGAGGCTAGACGACGAAGAACTCGAAGTGGTGTTAGGGCATGAGCTATCACACGTCGAAGAAATGGGCCTGCTGCCGTATAACGCGGTTATGCTCGGGATCTCGATGCTGCAGGCGGCAGGAAAGCGGCTGACCGGCGTTTTTGCTCCGGGAATTGTGGTATATGCAGAGGTCTTGCGGAACGGGCCTGTCACAGTAGGGAAAGCAAGCCCTTCTGATGTCCCTGCTGCCCTGAAGTTGCTGGTCAGGCATGGCATGTACAGCGTGGTGTACCTGAACGACCTGAGCAGGCTTGCCAGGTCAGGTTCCCCGTTATTCCTCGCCGCCCGATACGATGGCAAGCCGGCAGGGTTTCTGATTGGAGAAATCATCATGGGGCGCTCTGGCAATACAGGGCACATCCTCAAGATCGTCGTAGATGGAAACTACCGGAGAAAAGGCATCGGAGACAGCCTGATGCAAACCTTCGCCGACACAGTGGCAAAGGCCGGGTGCAAAAGCTGCTATATCGAGGTGAGAACCGACAACGCCGGGGCGATCTCGCTGTACCGGAAGCACGACTACCGGGAGAAAACGATAGTGCCGCACTATTACCCGGATGGCACAGGGTGCCAGATCATGGTGAAAGCTCTCTGAGAACAAATCCGGCGAGTGCAGCGCGTTCTACTATGCTCATTGGTGGTGAGCCTGCAAGACGAACGCGGGGCTGTGCGTTTTCTAGTTGCTCTTGTGTGGTGAGACAGCAATACGAACGCTGCGCTGTGCAAAACCTCACAGATTTCACGGATTGAAACTGATTCCACAGATTACGACTGGATAGCACAGATGACGATGGATTCCACAGATAAATAAAAAATATTCTGATCGACTGTCTTATAATTGTAATCCGTGATCGAATAGTATTAGCGTATTCCTTCTGTGTTATCGTGTAGTAATCTGTGGATTCAGCAGAGAAATCTGTGGAATCAATAAGAATCTGTGGCATCTGTGAGGATTGGCACAGCGCAGCGTTCGACATGCGGTCTCGAGTAGCCTGTGCAATCAAGTGAGGCACAGCGCAGAGTCCATCTATTCTTTATAGTACGGAAAGAAAATATTAGAAAATCGTCTTCCTGACGAACCCGAGGTAAGGGCTGGCGAGGATATTGTCGTACCCCCACTCTGAGATCGCTCCCAGCCGGTCTTTCTTCCGGACGTGGAAATAGGGCACCAGGGTCGGGTTGAACTTGGACTTGAACTGGTTCACCCGCTTCATGTCTGCCCCCCAGTTTTCGAGCCGCTTGTAGCCCTGGGCTTTGGCCATTTTGATGAATTCCCAGTTCATGTACTCATTGGAGGCGATCTCGCGGTTGATGGTGGCATCTCCGAACCACCCGGTATACTGGTCTTTATAGCAGCAGTTGATGGCTGCGCCCACGATATCCTGATCTTTGTACATGAAGTACAGCTTGATGTTCTCCGGGAAGGCGGTGAGCAGGTCACGCAGGTATTCGGGGCTCTGCCGGGTGAAGAAGTTGTTGCCGTAGCCCTTGAGGCGGCCGACCATGATGTTGAAGAAAGTATCCACGTCCATAGACTGCTTAATGGTGAGGTTATGTTTGGCGCTGGCCCGGACTTTCTGGCGGCAGTCGTTGTCGAAGCTGTTCCAGATCTCTTCCTCGGTCTGGGTGAGATCGAGGAAGTAGGTGTAAAGTAGCTTGATCTCGTAGCCGTCCCACATGAAAGGCCTGACGTCATACATGTCGGGGACCATGGTGATCGAGACTATGTTAGCCCCTATTCGTTTCAGTTCCCCCGACAGATCGGCCCAGGCATTATCCAGGTACTGCTCTCGTTTCCGCTGCTTCAGGGTCTTGTAGTCATGCCTCATGGCCAGCCCCATGTAGGGTATGTAGGCAAGCGTCCCCTGAGGCGGCGAATAGACCATCTTCACCCCTTTTATGTTTTTGAAAAAGAGAGGGGCGACGGCGTACAGGGTATCGTTTTTAAAAAGTCCGTACGGCCGCATTTCGTAGCCGGAGTGCTTTTCGATGATCTTCAGCAGGTCCCACTTGTGAAAGAGGGTGCCGTAAGGGCTCTGATCTACGAACTTATCCCACAGTTCTTTGTCTGTAACTAACTCGATGGTCATTTGTTCGACTCCTTTGTCCGATCGACGTGAAAGTGAGGTTCACCCATCACCGTCTCACCGCCCCAGTATCCTTGCTACCTTCTCCGAGCCATAGGTGGCTACTTTGAACAGGGGATTCTTTTTAGTGATGTAGAAATACGGCACGAGGTCCGGGTTGAACTTGGACTTGAACAGGTTCAGACGGGCTTCATCGGCCCCGAGATTTTCGTACGTCCGGATCCCTGCAGCTTTTGCCCTGTTGATCAGCTCCCAGAGCAGGTACTCGTTCGCGCTCATGCCGTCTGTCAGCACTGCCGTGCCCATCCAGGTGGTGCACCGGCCCCGGTATTCGTAGTTGACGTCGGCCCCGACAAGCTCGTCGTCCCTGTATAAGAAGTACAGCTTGATATTATCGGGGAACGTAGCCAGCATGTCCTCCAGGTACCGGTAGGTCTGGCGGTGGAAGAAGGTCGAGCCTTCGTCGGCAAGGCTGCCCTGCATGACATCGAATAGCTTCTGCGCGTCTGTGGAACGGACGAGAGACAGGTTTTCCTTTCTGGCACTGGTAATGTTCGTCCGGCATCGCTTGTCCAGGCCTCTCCAGAGTTCCTCTACAGGCTTCGTAAGGTCGAAAGTATAGGTGTACTGGAGCTCCATTTCGTAGCCGTTCCAGAGGTACGGCCTGACATCTACGTCTCCCGGGGCTACCGCGAACGAGGTGTAGCCCGGGGAAAAGCGCCTGAGGAAAAGGTCAGTCTCGCCGATGATCCGGGACATAAGGCTTTCTTTTTCCACCTGAGGCAGATCGTAGTAGGCGGGGCTTAGCGCGAAGCCCATGTACGGCACGTACGAGAGCTTGGCCTGCGGGGGAGAGTAGACAAAGTTAAAGCCTTTCTTTTTCTTGTGGAACAGGGGGATGACACTGATCAGCTCATCATTCCGGTATAGCCCGCAGGGATGCGCCCGGTAGCCGGTATACTTCTCCAGGATCTGCAGGAAGTCCCATTTGTGGAAGAGCTGGGAGTTAGGGCTGGTATCTATGAACCGATCCCATGTGTCTCTGGCAACGATCGGCTCTACGAAGATCCTGGCATTTCCGCCCTTGCTGAAGGTATTATTCTTCATGTCATTTCACCCTGATGGCTTTGGCGAAGCTCTCGACCGCATTGTAGCTTCGCCACATGGTTTCGAACAGAACGTCTTTCTTCTGGGCGTAGAAGCAGGGCTCGAGGGCGGGGTTGAACTTAGACTTGAACAGGTTCAGGCGCTGGTTGTAGGTGCCATAGTTCTCGTGCCTGGTGTACCCGTCAGCCCTGGCCTTCTTGATCAGCTCCCAGTAGAAGTACTCGTTAGTGCTCAGCTCTTTTTGGACCGCTACGTTGCCCATCCAGGACATGTACCATTTCTTATAGCCCAGGTTGATCTTCACCCCGACGACCTCGTCTCCGTTGTAGAAGAAGTACAGCTTGATATTCTCGGGGAAGGCGCGGAGAAGCTCTCCCAGGTATGCGGGATCCCGGCGGTGGTAGAAGGTCGGCCCGTCTTTGGTAAGGTGCTCCTTCATGGTCTCGTTGAACCGGTCGACGTCGCTTACCTCCCGGAAAGACAGGGGATGCTTTTTGGCCTCGTTGATGTTCTTTCTGCAGTCCCGGTCGAAGCCGTCCCAGATCTCCTTGAGAGGCCTGCGCAAGTCCAGCACATAGGTGTACTGCTGGTCGACCTCGTACTGCTGCCACTCGAAAGGCCGGATGTCGCTGACGTCGGAGGTCTGGCCTATGCAGACATAGTTTGGCGTGGGCTTCAGGCCCCTGTGCATGTCCCTCACGATCCAGTCCCATGCGACGAGCTTCTCGTGGGGCGGCAGCTCATGGAAGGCCGGACTCATGGCGAAGCCAAGGTAAGGCACGTTAGCCATGGGCAAAGGCGGCGGGGAGATCATCATTTTAAGCCCTTTCTGGATCCGCAGGAAAAACGGGATAATGCTGATCAGTTCGCCTTCCCTGTAGATCCCGTATGGATAAAGCCTGTAGCCAGTGTACTTCTGCACGATCTGCAGGAAGTCCCACCGGTGAAAGAGCGTCCCGTTAGGGCTTTCTTCCACGAAGCTGTCCCATTTGTCCTGGTCGAGTATCAGTTCCATCCGCTCACCTTCAGGCATGCCTCTTGATCTTTTCCAGCGTGGTCAGGCCATATTTAGCCGTCCTGTACAGCGGGTCCCGCCTGTAGATATAAAACCAGGGAACCAGCGCAGGGTTGAACTTGGTCTTGGAAAGGTTGAGGCGCTTTTCGTCCGCGCCGGTGTTCTCGAAGGTCCTGCAGCCTTCTCGCTTGACCCTCTGCATCTGCTCCCAGAGCAGATACTCGTTCGCGCTGAAGCTTCCCCTGACGGCCGTGTTTCCCATCCAGCCGATGCAGTGCCCGTGGAAGCAGCAGAGGACATTTGCCCCGATGAGGTCTTCTCCGTCGTACAGGAAGTACATCCTGACGTTGTCCGGAAAGGTATCGAGGATCTCCGTCAGGTATTCCGGCCTCTGGCGGTGGAAGAAGGTCGTGCCCTGATTTTTCAGCCCCTGTGCCATTTCACGGGCGAACGTGGCCGTATCGGTGCTCTGGACGATGGACAGGGAATGTTTTGAAGCTTCCTTGATGCATTTTCGAGTATCGCGCTCGAGAGAGTCCCATATAGCCTGGACAGGCCGGTCCAGATCGATGATGTAAGTATACATGAGGTCGGCCTCGTAGCCAGTCCTCTCGAAGGGCCTCACGTCGAGGAAACCGGGGGAAAGCCCCAGCGCCACGTAATTGGGCGACAGCCGGCCGAATTCAGCGCAGATCTCCCCGATGATGGATCTCCATGCGCTCTCCCGGTCGTGAGGCTGTAGCCGGGCGATACCGGCGCTGGTTGCAGGGCCGAGGTAAGGGATGTAGACGAGGGAACTGCGTGGCGGGGAGTAGAGCAGCCTGAGCCCGTTCTGCCGGGAGCTGAAGACCGGCAGGATGCAGGTCAGGTCATTGCCATCGAAGACACCGTAAGGCAGAAGCTTGTCGCCCGTGTACTTTTCCTGCAGTTCCAGGAAAGCCCATTTATGGAAAAGCATGCTATTAGGGCTGTCGTCGACGAACCGGTCCCACAGGGCTTTATCTTCGACGAGTTCTACGGACATGTCAATCCCTGCCTGCCTCTCGCTTCGCTTTCCAGAATTCATGAGGCCTCACGAAACCGCGGCACCATGGCGGAGGCTTCCGGCGATCGAGCCCAGCAGATCGCTTTTTCTTATCGAGAAATGGTATTCGAGAGGAGCGTTGAACATCGACTTGAAGTAGCAGAGCTCCCGCTGCCCCGATCCCGGCAGCTCCAGTGTCGCCAGCCCTTCCGCCTGCTTGCTCCTGATGAAGCTCCAGGCAACATACGCGTCGTTTCGAAGCCCTGAATCGCTGATCCCCCATCCGAGCCAGAAGGAGAACCGGCCCTTATACTGGTAATAAACGATCGGTGCAGCGATCTGATCCCCGTTCCGCAGGTAGCAGATCTTAACGTTATCGGGGAAAGCGGAGATGACTTCTTTGAGGAACTCTGGAGAGGGCGCAGCCTTTGGGGTCCCGCTCCTGCGATAGTGGCTGGCCAAAGCCTTGCAGAACCCGCCCATATCATCGTCCGCAGGGACAATCGACAGGGGGAGCTTTTCAGCTTCCGCTATCAACCCTTTCAGCTTTCCGTCGAACCGGTTCAGGATTTCATCCGCAGGCTGTTTCAGGCTCACCGCGTAGGAATATTGCATCTGGACGTGGTAGCCGCTCCACTTGAAAGGCCTCATGTCTACGAAGCCATTGACCGTGGTAATGCTTATGGAGCCAGCATGCAGCTTTTTGATCTCGGCTTCCATCTCCTCCACGACGTGGTTGAGATAAGACTCCTTCTTGCGCTGCCGGAGCTTATCGTAGATAGGGCTCATCACTAATCCGAGATACGGGATGGCCATGTTTGGAGGAGGCGAAGCTATTGTAACCCAGCCCATGGCGCTCCTGGCGAACACCGGGAACAGACAGACCAGCTCGTCTCCCCTGTAGATACCGTAGGGATAAAGACGGTAGCCAGAGCACTTCTCGATGATCCTCAGGAAGTCCCACTTGTGAAAAAGGGTGCCGTAGGCACTTTCATCCATATGCTTATCCCATAGATCCTTGTTATCGATCAGCTTAACGACCATTTTCGGCCACCATCAGGTATTTTAAAGTTTGAGCTGTAAGCGAGCTCTAAGCTATAGATATATAGGCAATATTTTATCAACTTATTATATAAATTTAACCATATAATTTTGTCCCGGCTGGAACAGCAAAGAAACATGGTCAGGGACTCCTCGCTATCCATGCCTTCTTTTGCCAGAAGCAGTCTGTATAGCCCCCTACGCCCTAAATATTTATATAATAATAGCATAATACTAAACTTAAATATAAAAGGCATATCCAGAAACACCCATAGCAGCTTTCAGTTATTCAAAGAGAGCTAAATCGACGGGGGTATACATATTAAAAGACTAAGACAACTCTGTACAATACTGATTATAATTGGACTAATTGTAGCGTTGATAGTGCCGGCAACAGCCACTGCCGCAAAGCAGGGTAAAAGCGACACTTCGCACAGGTATATAGTAACCTACAAGAAGACGATAGATAACCAGAAGCAGGGAGCCTCGCTTCTATCCCAGGGCGCCGCCTCGAAGGAGGCGAAAACCCGGGACCTCGTCAAAGCAGGCGGAAAAGTCAAGTACAACTATAATATCATCGACGCTGTTGCAGTCGACCTGCCGGACAGCGAGGTAGCAGCGCTCAAGGCGAGGCCGGACGTGGAAAGCGTAGTAAGGGACTCGATCGCTTACGCAGACCTGGACGAGGTACCCTACCACGTAAACGCTTCAGTCGCCTGGTCCACAGTCCCGGGCTACACGGGTAAAGGGGTCAACGTAAGCGTGATCGATTCGGGCATCGACGCCACCCATCCTGACCTCGCAGGCAAAGTGATCCTGTGGAAGGACTTCCTGAACGACAGGGCAACACCGTACGACGACTTCGGGCACGGCACCTTTGTCGCGGGCATCATCGCAGGATCCGGAGCCATGTCTGGCGGCGAAGTCAAAGGGCTGGCTTACGACGCCAGCCTGTTCGGCGTCAAAGTCCTGAACCCTTCAGGCACCGCCTACGTCAGCGACATCATCGCTGCCATAGACTGGTCGGTCCAGAACCATGCAGACGTAATCTCGATGTCCCTGTCTAACCCCACCCACATCCAGGCGCTCGACGACGCCGTCCACAACGCCGCAGAAAATGGCGTGGTCGTAGTCTGCTCTGCGGGCAACACAGGCCCCTATAAAGGCTCCATCAGATGCCCTGGAGACTCCCCGGACGTGATCGCTGTCGGCTCGGTGAGCATGAGTGACAGGCTATCTAGCTTCAGCTCCCGGGGCCCGACCCAGGACGGCCGGATCAAGCCGGACATCGTCGCTGTCGGGGAATACGTCATCTCTTACAGGTCCAGCGGAAGTACGATGGGGAACCCGCTCGGCCAGTACTACTGTTATGCCTCGGGCACAAGCGCCGCCTGCCCCCAGGTAAGCGCGGCCAGCGCCATCCTGCTGCAGGCGAACGGCAGCCTGACCCCGGAAGAGATCAAGGACGTGCTGATAAGAAATACCTACCACCTCAGCGATACATACCCGGAGAACGGCCAGGGCTGGGGACGGCTCAACATAGCCCCCGCGTTAAACGAAGTACTGCAGGTGACGCCAACACCTACACCAACACCTACGCCGACAGCAACACCAACACCAACTCCGACCCCGACAGCAACACCTACAGCAACACCTACAGCAACACCTACACCTACGCCAACACCTACTGTTACACCGACAGTAACACCTACACCTACTGCAACCCCGACGCCTACACCAACACCAACACCAACACCCACGGTTACACCGACAGTAACACCAACACCTACGCCGACGGCAACACCCACGGCAACACCCACGGCAACGCCTACGCCGACACCAACACCAACACCCCCTGTATCGAAGACATTCGTATCTAACTACGGTTCGAACACTGTGAGTGTAATCGACCAGTCTACTAATACTGTGACGGGCACGATCATCACAGGCTCCAGGCCATATGGTATCGTCCACAGCCCGGATGGCTCTCTCGTCTACGTGGCAGTAGAAGGACTGAACCGCGTGGCGATCATATCGCCGGCGAACAACACGGTATTACGTATTATCAACGTGGGCAGCGAACCTCACGGTCTGGCCATATCGCCGGATGGTACCCGCCTCTATGTAGGCAACTACGGCAGTAATTCGATCACCATCATCGATACGTCAGACACCAGCCAGCCCAGAATCATAAAAACTATAAATGGAATCACCAAGCCTCACCAGCTATGGCTGCACCCTGACGGCAACCGCCTCTACGCAGGCGCATACCAGGCCAACAACGTCTACGTAGTCAACGTAGCAGGCGACAGCGGCATCATCGAGGCAACCATCGCAGGTAACAAGCCCTACTTTATATCGCTTGACCCGGCTGGCGAGAAACTGTTCGTGGCCAACTACGGAGCTAATAATATTCAGGTCTATGACGCGAGCTCTCTCGCCCTGCTCAGCACAATCAATACCGCCGCAGGCCCACTAAGCCCCATAGTCAGCCCGGACGGCAACCGCCTGTACTACGTGACCGACAGCAACAGCAACCTCATAATCGCCGACGCCCAGGACTACTCGACCATCAAAACAGTAAAGTGCGGCGCCGGAGTCAGAGGCATAGCCTGCACCCCTGACGGCTCCAGGGTCTATGTGACTAACATGAATAGCCACAGCGTGACGGTTGTCGACGTAAGCGATGATGCTGGCACAGTGCTTAAAACGATACCCGTCGGCGCCTACCCGTACGGGTTAGAGCAGTTTGCGGGCCGTTATTAGAAGGTTAATACCAGACCGCCACCTCGTGGCGGTTTATCTTTTTTATTGTCGTTACTGAAACGTTTCGTACGAGTGCCAGTACCATTTACACGAAGTACCCGAAGTACACGAAGTACTCAAAGTTAGATAATAACGGCATGCTGAAAAATAATCATAAAGTAAAAACTTCGTGTATGATCTTCCTGAAACATTTCTGACAGTTCCTGTGCTATGACGTTCGCCTTTTGAACGCCTGCGAATGCAGGCGTTCTCAAGGCGATTCCCGACAGCCGGTTTTCCCTCTCCAATCCTCCGGGCACTCACCTTCCTCCTCTCAGACCTCCAGACCTCTCTGACCTCCCAGTTTGAAAAAAGTCTCCCTGATCTCCGGGCACTCCCCAACCTCACATTTTCCATGGTACGTCTACGCAAGCATGACAACCGAGAGGTTTCGGAGGCCCCGGAGATCAGAGAGAACGATCTCAGGGAGAGGTCAGAGAGGTCAGGAGATCAGAGAGGAGAACAGTGAGGAACCGGAGGCCAGGGAGGACTTGAATTAAAAGGCGCGGGGGCAAAGAGTCAGATGATGATCGGAGCCTTGATCAGGCATAAGTGATGAAAAACTGGCAGTTTTCAGTTTCTGAGCTTGTAAAGCCGCCAAGCTCGCCAAGGTGCCAAGCCCGCCAAGATACACATTTTCATAGAACGCCAAGATTTATTTTAGCGATATCTTCTGATCCTGATCACAAAGTCCTTGGCGAGCTTGGCTCCTTGGCGTGCCTGGCGGTATTTTCGACTCACACATGGCCAACTTTCGATTTTTCATAGCCTCTACCTGAATGTTCCATTTTTCATAATGCGAGTGCTTGGCGGCCTTGCAGCCCTCGCCGAAACAACAAGTTTCATAGGACGCGAAGGTTTTCTGATTAGACTTTGCGTCCTTGCGCCTCTGCACCTTTGTGAACTAAGTACAAGGCGGCCCGGCGCCGGCGATATCCAGACTTTTCACAGGACTATAAGCAGATAGGCCATTTAAGGCTATAATAAGAATCAGCGCAGCACTGCATTGTAGACGTTGTCCGTCGTCCTCGTGATCTCAGCCGTAATATGAGAGCCTACAGGCTTATCGGTGAGCACTCCGATGACTCTCCCGCTGGCTACGGCCAGCATCTCTCCGAAAACCCGGCCGGGGGCGACGATCTGTACCTTGACGAGGTCGCCCTTCCGGAACGCTCTGGGCAGGGACTTCGCCTTGTGGATGCCGAAGTCCTGCGGAGTGAGCCTGAGATGCAGATCATATTTCCGTTCGAACTCCTCCAGCTTCTCGAAGAACTGATCGAAGCGCAGCGGTTTACCTCTGACTTTTTTCCCGAACTGGTACCGGACGTAGTTCTGGATGCCGAAGCCGGGGTACTTGCGGCCGACGCCGATTTCCAGGCCGAATTCGATGATCTTCTCGATTTCGCCGTCGTTGAAGCCGGGGACCCAGACAGGGGCGAGCAGCACGTCGATGTCGTTCTCCAGGCACCAGCGGGCCACGTTCTTCACGTGCTCTACGCTGAACTTCTTTGTGCCCGCCAGGATCTGGCCGGTGCGCTCATCCATCGAAGAGAGCGAAAGGTTGATCCGGTCTAACAGGCCTGACATGGCCTTGATCTTTTCCTCGTCCAGAACCATGCCGTTGCTCTGTGCCGAAATGACCTTTACACCGGGGACTTTCCGAAGCTTTTCCAGAAGTTCTACCATGTAAGGGTATAGGAACGGCTCGCCCTGGCCGTCGATGTGCGCTTCTATGTCATCACCCTTGAGGGCAGCCAGCTTAGCGAACTCTTCCACTAAATAGTCAGTATCGACGATGAAGTCAGTCTGCCTCGTCTGAGTATGGCCTTCGTCCACGCTGCAGAAGATGCAATTGAGATTGCACCCGGATATTGGGCGAACCTGGATGAGGTTCGTGCCCCTGTCGATGAGCCCGAAGGCGGTGTGCCCTATGAGCGGTATTTCGGACTCCTTCGTGACGTAGACGAGCGGCCGGTGAGTGCAGTGGTGCTTCAGGACCTTGGGCTCGTGCATGGACACGATCTCCTCGTCGGAGTACTTCTTGCTAAGCTTTGTGTAAAACTGGTGGGGTACCCTCACCTCGATGGTGTCCCTCAGCACGAACACCCTGTCGTTGCCCTCGTCGTAGACTTCTGAAAAAATCATGTTCCTCTTAACTCGTCCCGTTGTAAAATATATAATTTTTGTATCTGGCCATGCGCCGCCTCAGCCTGCGACTTCTGTCCCGTTAACCCGGCTTCTGAAGACGTCCTCCGGGTACGCCTGCGTCCCGTTCAGAAGGGGGGAGTCCAAACCAGTCAGGTGCCGGTCGAAGAAGGCCACGAGATAGGCGTTGATGATCCTGCTCGCGTGCCTGCCGTCGACGGGTCCGGCATCTATGGGCAGGCCCAGCGCGCCCAGGTCGTTGAAATTGCCGTGCTCCGTGCCCTTGATTCCCACGTAGTATGCTGTCGAGGGGGCGGTGTAAACCTGCATCTGGTAGCCGTCCCAGATCGTCTTCAGCTCCTCGAACTGCTCCCGGGTGAGCAGACCCTGGTTGACGGCATCGTATGGCCGGTCGTAGCTCAGCCGGGACCCGCGGAGGAATAGCAGCGTCGGCTTGTCTATGCTCACGTTATGGTACAGCGCCCCATCGAGGTCTGACGCTGCCTTGATCCGATCATCCCTCTCCGCGCTGCTGATGGCTGCGGCGCCGCCAAGGGAGAAGCCGAGGGTGCCGGCCCGGGCAGTGTCGATCCTGCCCCTGAACAGGTCATCAGACTGGTTTAGCGCTTCCATGCGATCGAGGACGAAGGATACGTCGTCCGCTTCCCGGAGCTCTACCTCTGCGTTGTGACGGGCCCAAAGCTTAGCGTTCTCGTAGTAGGACAGGTTGAAGTCGTAAGGATCGTTCTGGATCAGAGTATAATTGAAGTCACTCTCCAGGATACGCCCGTCCGGAAACATAGTGCCCCGGGAGTTATACGTATGGGAGATACCTGCGACGACGTAGCCGTGGCTGGCCAGATCGGTGGCTGTGACAGCCATCAGCAGGGGGGAAGAGCCGTCCCCGTGGGACATGAGCAAGACCGGATATCGAGACCGGCCGGCAGCTACCGGCGGAGCGGGATACGCGTGGTCGCTGAGGCCCTCGAGGAAAGCGGTCGAAAAGACGTTCCCCGCCCTCACGCCCCTGGCCGTGGTTGCGTCCATGGCAGGGGCTTCAGTCAGGTTTCCGGGCACGTCGGCGGGATACCAGACGTATACCATCAGTTCCCGGTAAGTAGAGTTGCCTGTGGCGATCTCGGTCCGGTTCTCGTCTACCCAGTCATAGGCTACTTTTCCTACTTTGTACGGCCCCGAAGGTTCCGGATAGCTGATGCCTGTATTTACAGTTGCAATACACACCGCCGATGCAAGGGTGGCCAGAACGACCAGAGCTGCCAGAAGCGCGGGCATTCTATCCTTGTATTTGTCCGACATAGCCCCGGCTGCCATGATGGCTGCGGACGCAAGGTAGAGTGCGACCCCGACAATTCTGGGCCCGGGAAAGCCCCCGGTCAGGTACCAGTTTACGGGTGACAGGAGTTGAAACGCCATGAAGCAGGTGAGGAATAGCCCGGGAATGAGCAGACTTTTCTCCGCCTTCTCGTAGATCCACAGCGCGATGAAACCCGCAGGGATCAGGCCGGCGAAAAGCCACACGTTGTTGCCGTCGGACACCAAGGCCGCGACGATGAAGAGGGCCATGCTCAGGTACAGCGAGCCCGTGAAGATCAGCCCCTTGATTACGACAGCGTGCTTCTCCGAGGCCCGGGTTAGCAGGAACCCCGAGAATGCCGTCGTGATGGCCATGACATAGAGAATTTTGATAAACATGCCCGCAACGTTTGCCAGGTCCCAGAAGTTCAGGCTGAGCGGGAGCGATAGGCCGTGGTACAGGCCATAAATAGCCAGGGCGGCGACCTCTACTCCAAGAGGAAGCAGAACTGCCAGCACGTACCATACGGGGCGGACTTTCCACCGGGCCATGCGACCGAGAAAGTCTTTCAGGCCGCTCCAGCCGTACCCCGGCACTGCCAGCGCGATCGGCACCATCACTATACCTGCGATGCCCGCGAGATGGACGAGCAGCCCCGAGCCTGCAAATACGATAGCCATTGCTATCCACGCGATGACTATGCCAGCGAGAGCACTGGCAATCGGGACTACCTTATTCACAACACACACCTGCAGCCGGTCTGCCTTTCAATGCACCCGCTATCTCTCGGCTTCCCTGTATTTAACCATTCAGCCTCGCCTGCCTCGCCGGGTGCGGTATACAATGAAAGAATGATATATTATGACAGGAGAAATATACCCGACGTCAATTCATTTTATCAGAGTGTGCGGATATGGAAAACAAAGAGGATATTCTTCGCCGCGGGCGGCTGGCGGCCGAGAAGAAGAAGGAAGTGGGCGAGTTCACCGCTTCTATACCGGCCGACCGGTGGCTTTTCCCGTCGGACCTGCTCGTGGACAAGGCGCATACAGTCATGCTGGCCCGGCAGGGGATAATCGCAAAAGAAGACGCGGCGGCCATCCTGAAAGCGCTGGCAGCGATCGAGCATGAGGGCGTTGACGCTGTGAACATTCCGGCGTTCGAGGACGTCCACATGGCGATCGAGTCGAAGCTGATCAAGGCCGTCGGGGAGAACGCCGGGGGCAGGATGCACTCGGGCCGGTCCCGCAACGACGAGGTGGCCACATGTATCCGCATTTCCGCGAGGAAAGAGCTGCTCGGGCTGATGGCTGACCTCCAGGATCTCCGCAGCGCCTTACTGGCCCTGGCAGAAGAGCATAAAGAAACGCTCATGCCCGGCTTCACTCACCTGCAGCACGCCCAGCCCACCACGCTGGCCCACCACATGCTGGCCCACGCGTCCTCGTTCGGCAGGGATTTCGAGCGGCTGGCCGACGCGCTGAAGTTCGTCAACATCAGCCCCCTCGGCAGCGCCGCGTTCGCTTCCACAGGCTACAACCTCGACAGGGATCTGACCGCAAAGCTGCTGGGTTTCGATCGCCCCATGGATAACTCCATGGACGGCGTCTCTGCCCGGGACTTCATCCTCGACCTCACTTCGAGGATGGCCATCATAGAGGTGAACCTGAGCAGGCTGGCGGATGAACTGGTACTGTGGAGCACCTCGGAGTTCGGCTTCATCGAGCTGAGCGACACGTACGCTTCCACGAGCTCGATCATGCCCCAGAAGAAGAACCCTGACGTGTTAGAACTTGTAAGAGGCCGCAGCGGCACAGTGATCGGCCACATGATGGCTGCGTTCACCATTGTGAAAGGCCTGCCATATAGCTATAACTCGGATTTACAGGAAGTGACGCCGCAGCTGTTGCGGGCTTTCGAGATCACCAGGTCCTCGGTCAGGATCATGGCCGGGGCCATCCAGACCATTACGGTTAAGAAGGAAGAGATGAGGCGGAAGAGCACGATGGGCTTCACCACGGCCACGGAGATCGCCGATACCATCGTCAGGTCGACTGGCCTGCCATTCCGCACCGCCCACGGCATCGTGGGCAGGCTGGCCAGAGAAGGCGGCAATCCGTCGCTGGCCGACGTCGACAGAGCCTCTGTCGAGATGATCGGCAAAAAAGTCAGCGAGATGGGCCTGACCGAGAAAATGGTCGAAGAAGCCAAGGATCCATGGAGCAACGTGGAGCGCAGGAGCATCGTGGGAGGCCCTGCACTAAAAACGGTTGAAAAGAAGATCAGCACAGAGCGCAAGAAGATGCTGCTGGACGCAGCGTTGCTCTCGAAGATGAACGACAGCCTGGAAGAGGCTTACCGCAGCCTCGACCGGGAGGTCAGGAGCATGACGGAGGGACAAGAGTGATCATCAACGGCCAGGAGTTCGCCGAGGGCGACCGGGTAAAAGTGCAGAAGGGCGGCAGAAGCTACGAGGGTATCCTGATGCCCTCCCGCAGCGGAAACATCGTCCTCAAGATGAGCAACGGCTACAACGTAGGCCTGGCACCGGAGGGCTCGACTGTCGAATTCATCGAAAAGTCAGCCCCGCCGGCTTTCCGGTTGGCGCCCCACGTTCACATAGAGAACAAGCAGTTGCCTACAGTCTCGATCCTGTCCACCGGCGGCACAATCGCCAGCAGAGTGGACTACAGGACCGGTGCGGTCTCCTCCCAGTTTACCCCGGACGACATCATGGACTCGATCCCGGAGCTGACGGAGATCGCCAACTACAAAGGCGAGGTCCTGAGCATGATCTTCAGCGAGGACATGGACGCCTCGATCTGGCAGAACCTCGCCCGGGCGGTGCACCGCCACATCAAGGAAGGTGCCCATGGAGTCATCATCACCCACGGCACCGACACGCTGATGTACACGGCCGCCGCGCTCTCCTTCATGGTGCAGTCGCCTGTGCCCATCGTGCTGGTGGGGTCCCAGAGGTCCTCAGACAGGCCCTCGAGCGACAACGCGATGAACGCCATCTGTGCTGCCGCGGTAGCGGTATCGGACATTGCGGGCGTAACAGTCGTGATGCACGGCTCCACCTCGGATGACGTCTGCTACGTGCACAGGGGCACGAAAGTCAGAAAGCTGCACACCTCGGCGAGGACGGCTTTCCAGTCGGTGAACGAAGCGCCGATCGCTAAAGTGGACTACGCGACCCGGGCGATCACGGTCTCCGGGGAGTACCAGAAGAGGGGCGAGAAGAGCCTGGAGCTACGTGATAAGATGGATGGCCGGTGTGCCCTGGTTAAGTTCTATCCCGGCATGCCTGCGGATATCATCGACTTCTACTTAGACAAGGGATATAAGGGCCTGGTAATCGAAGGCACAGGCCTGGGCCACGTGAACTCCGGCTGGCTGCCCACAGTGAAAAAGGCCATAGACTCGGGCATGACCATCGTGATGGCTTCCCAGTGCATCAATGGAAGAGTCTGCGACAGGGTATACTCCACGGGGATAGACCTCCTCAACGCAGGCGTGATAGAGGGCCAGGACATGCTCGCCGAGACAGCGCTGGTAAAGCTCATGTGGACGCTGGGACAGACGACCGACCCCGGAGAGGTCAGGAGAATCATGGAGACGAATATAGCGGGAGAGATCAACTGGAGGACTCAGGTATGACCGACAACAACGGTTCTATAGATTACCAGGCCATAGGCCTCAAGTCTGGCCTGGAAATCCACCAGCAGCTGGCCACGAGGACTAAACTGTTCTGCCGGTGCCCGAACGAGATCAGGGAGACAGAGCAGTCGAACTTCGAGTTCTTCCGGTACCTGAGGGCGAGAGAGAGCGAGATGGGTGAAGTGGACCGGGCTGCGGCCGAGCAGGCCATGACCCGGAAGAAGTTCGTATACAAGGCGTACGACACTACGTGCCTGGTGGAGAACGACGAGGAGCCGCCTTCACCGCTGAACTCCGAGGCGCTCGACATAGCGCTCAAAGCCTCCGTACTCTTCAATATGACGCCGGTCGACGAGGTCTTCGCCATGCGCAAGATAGTGGTGGACGGCTCGAACACCACAGGCTTCCAGCGGACCTGCTTCATCGCCTCCAACGGCTTCATCGAGACCCCGATGGGCAGGGTAGGCATGGATACGCTGTGCCTTGAAGAAGATGCGGCATCCAAGGTAGAGGCGAAGAGCGACGCCACGATATACTCGCTGGACCGGCTGGGCATTCCCCTGATCGAGATCGCTACCGCACCCGACATCAAGTCGCCGGCACAGGCAAAGGAAGTAGCGCTAGCGATAGGCACCTTGCTGCGGTCGCTGAAAGTGCGCAGAGGACTCGGAACGATCAGGCAGGACGTAAACGTCTCGATCGCGAAGGGCGCAAGAGTCGAGATCAAAGGCGTGCAGGCGCTGGACCTGATAGAGCAGGTCGTGGAAAAAGAGGCACAGAGGCAGCTAAACCTGCTGGCCATAAAAGACGAGCTGCTCGCCAGAAAGGCCAGTGTCATAGACGAGATCTTCGACATCACTGAGATCTTTAAAGCCGCCGAGTCGAAGGTGGTCAAGAAAGCGCTGGCAGCCGGTGGTGTCGCCTATGCGATCAAGCTGCCCGGCTTCAAAGGGCTCATCGGCAGAGAGATCCAGGCGGGGAGAAGACTGGGCACAGAGTTCTCGGACAGGGCCAAGCGAGCGTCCGGAGTGGGCGGCATCTTCCACATCGACGAGCTGCCTAACTACGGCATCACTCAGGCCGAAGTTGACGCGGTAAAAGCAAAGCTCGGACTCGGCGAGAACGACGCCTTTGTCATGGTCGCAGACACGAAGACGAAGTCGAAGAACGCCATGGAAGCGGTCATCAGACGGGCTAAAGAGGCCTTGATCGGCATACCAGAGGAGACCAGAGGGCCGCTGCCGAACGGCAACACTGAATACATGAGACCGCTGCCCGGAAAGGCAAGGATGTACCCGGAGACCGATGTCATGTCGGTACCGATCACCAGGGCTTACATGGATCAGATAAGGCAGGACATGCCAGAGCTTCTAAGCGAGAAGAAAGACCGGTTCATGAAGCAGTACGGGCTCAACGAAGAGTTCGCGAAAGGCATAGCCTATTCCGCAGACGCCGATCAGTTCGAGGAGCTCGCTAAGAAGTACAACCCTACCCTGGTAGCCAGAACGATTCACGGCACTATGACCGAACTACGAAGAGACGGGGTACAGATCGACGCGATAACGGACAAACACCTGGACGAGCTGTTCACGCTGGTCGACGGCGGCAAGATCGCAAAAGAGGCCATACCGGCGGTGCTGAAAGAGACAGCGGAGCAGCCGAAGAAAGGCGTCGAGGACGCAGTCAAGCGCATGGGCCTGGGAGGCGTCAGCGAAGAGGAAGTCAGGCAGATCATCGGCTCCATCGTCGCCGAGAAACGAGACTTCGTCAAAGAGAAGGGCGATGCTGCGATGAGCGGCCTGATGGGCCTGGCCATGCAAAAGCTAAGAGGCAAGGCTGACGGCAAGCTGATCAACAAAATACTGAGAGAAAAGATCCAGGAAGAGCTGAAGAAATAGGCTCTTCCATTATCCTTTTTTAGCGCGGGCTAAATACGTCCGAAAACTTCTTGATCCCCAGCACGCCCTTTGCATACCAGAGCAGGGCCAGTCCTATTAGTGAAGATACGATGATCGGCAGAGTGCCGACGGCCATAGCCCCACGATTATATGCAGAGAACAATGGAAGGGCGATACCTGCGAAACAGATGAGTAACATGAACAGCCAGCCGCCATACTCGAGGCTCCAGAGCTTCATAGACACGAAAGCACCGCCGGCCACGAGGATGAAGAGGATGGCCAGGAGGACAGTGCGGTCCATACCGGAGGCCTCGACGTTGAGCATAGTCAATATCGAGAAAGCGAGCAATGCTGCGATGAAGACGAATGCCATTGCCCGAAGTATGATCACTTTAAGGCCTGCGTGCTTCACGCTCATATCCAGCCGCCTGCCAGGGGGCGCCCGGGCAGGAATCCTCAGGCTTCCCATATCCTTTTCAAGGTCATCGATGCCCATATCTGTCACTACTGATAATGTCGTCAAAGTTAAGAAGTTTACGATAAAGCTAATTCAGGCTAAGAGAGATTACTTTTGCTGCGGATACTGAAATAGCATATGTGACAGAACGTTATCATGTTAGATGAGAGAATGATATGCCAGAATTACCAGAGATATACAATCTTGCCATGCAGATGAACAAAGAGCTCCAGGGTAAGACGATAGCAGATATAGAAATAGTACAGGAAAAGTGCCTGAACGTGAACAGCGCAGAGTTCAGAGACCTCCTTACAGGAAAGAGAATAGGAGAAACTAGATCAAGAGGAAAGTGGATCTTCACGGCGGCTGGAGAAGATAGGACACTCCTGCTGAACCTCGGCATGGGAGGAGATGTGCTATATCACAGACCGGGATCTGAACCGGAAGGAAAATATAAGCTAAAGTTCACATATACTGACGCATCGGCACTGTCGATCAACTTCTGGTGGTTCGGTTACGTCCATATTGTCAAGAATAATGAGCTCAAAAGCCACAAGATGACTTCAGCACTCGGCATATCCCCTATTGAACCTGAGTTTACCTTTGACTGTTTTAAGAAACTACTGTCCGGCAAGAGGTGCTCACTCAAGACGCTCTTGCTGGATCAAAAAATCATTGCAGGAATCGGCAACGTGTACGCCCAGGACATCCTATTCACAGCGAGGCTGCACCCGGATAGGAAAGTCCGCCAGTTATCAGATGACGAGATAGAGAGATTATTCAAATCCATCATAGGCAATCTGCATAATGCCGCTGCCCATGGCGGCTTGAAGTTCGAAAAAGATCTCTATGGCCACAACGGAAGCATCGATAGCTTTTTGGTCGGCTACAAGGAAGGCCAGCCATGTCCAGTATGTAATACTACTATTGAGAAGATTAAAACAGGCAGCACTGCTTCATATATTTGCCCGAAATGCCAGCTGTAAGCGTAAATGGATGGAAACTTATTTTTTACCATATAGTAATCTAAAGGACATGCGGACTGCATTACTACTTATTGATATTCAGAACGATTATTTCCCGGGCGGAAAGAGCGAGCTTACCGGGGCAGTAGAAGCTTCCATGAATGCCAGAAGGCTGCTGGATGCTTTCAGGTTAAACAAGCAACCGGTTATTCATGTTCAACATATGTCAACACGCCCCGGAGCCTCATTCTTTATACCAGGGACTGCAGGAAGCGAAATACATGATAATGTCAAACCGGCGGCTGGGGAGATTACGATAGTGAAGCATTATCCTAACAGTTTTAGAGAAACTACGCTACTGGATAAGCTGAAGCAATTAGAGATAGAACAATTGGTCGTATGTGGTATGATGACTCATATGTGCGTAGATTCAACAGTCAGGGCTGCTTATGATTATGGTTTTAAATGTATTTTAGCCTCTGATGCTTGTGCTACTAAAGATTTGCAGTTTAAGGATCAAATTGTTGATGCAATTGATGTTCATAATGCATTTGTGTCTGCATTAAGTGGCATGTTTGCTGTTGTTAAGTGTACTGATGAGTTATTGTAAAAGCAATTATTTATTTTTTAATAGCTATTGCTATTACAAGAATTGTAAAAGCAATTATTTATTTTTTAATAGCCTATTGCTATTACAAGATAATTACAAAAAAAAGTTGTTTTGGTTATTGTTGGTGGGTTGGCAGCGTATTATGGTTCCCAGGGACTCGCGTACCTTAGTACAGCATATTACGTGACCAGGCTTAACTTCCGGGTTCGGAATGGGACCGGGTGTAACACTGGTGCTATGGCCGCCAAAACCCACAAACAATTACAATGATTTATGAGTTAAGGATTCGGTTGGTTGAACTGTCTGTGTAAAGCTTGTTTCGCTCTGGATTTCGCTTTGGAATGAGAACCCCGACTATAACAAGTTGTTAGTTATAGTTAGTGTTTAGGACCCGGTACTCGTTGTTGTTTTTTGGCGGGTTGGACTTTTAGTGGTTGCAGGCTGAGCACCTCGTTACCTTGGTGTGTACACCTCAACTCTATCTAACTCATCTTTTATGAGTGTCCGTGTGAAAGTCTCTTTTCAGGGTGTTTTTCGGGCTTAGATGCTTTCAGCCCTTACAACTTAGCGTGTGGCTGCCCAGCGATGCCCTGTCGGACAACTGGTAGACTAGTGACGCCGTTGCCTTGTTCCTCTCGTACTAAAAGCAACTTCCCCTCAGACTTTCTTGCACCCCTAACAGATAGTAACCGACCTGTCTCACGACGGTCTAAACCCAGCTCACGATCTCCTTTAATAGGCGAACAACCTCACCCTTGGCAGCTGCTGCACTGCCAGGATGGAAAGAACCGACATCGAGGTAGCAAGCCGCCGGGTCGATATGTACTCTTGCCGGCGACGACTCTGTTATCCCCGGGGTAGCTTTTCTGACATCAATAGCCCTCACTTAGAAGGCGTAGTGGTTCGTTAGGTCCGACTTTCGTCTCTGCCAACCTCATTATGCGGTTGCCAGTCAAGCCAACTTATGCCCTTACACTCTCGGTCGAGTTTCTGACTCGATTGAGTTGACCTTAGAGCGCCCTCGATATTTTTTCGCGGGCGTGCCGCCCCAGCCAAACTGCCCACCTATCGGGGTCCTCATCTCTGAGTTAGGGTCGTAGTCCAAGAAGGGTAGTGTCTCATGAGCCCCTCCACCAAAACTAGCGTCTTGGTTTCGACGGGTCCTACCTACGCTGCACATCCAGGGCCACAACCCAGCGACAGGTTGCAGTAAAGCTCCACGGGGTCTTCACTTCCCATTAGGGGTCCCTAGACTCTGCACTAGGATGTAAAGTTCACCGGCGCGTGGCCAGGGACAGTAGAGCGCTCGTTGATCCATTCATGCAAGCCGCCAATTAAGCGGCAAGGTACTACGCTACCTTAAGAGGGTTATAGTTACCCCCGCCGTTGACAGGCCCTTCTTCCCCTTGAACGAGGTTTTCAGGTACCTGCACTGGGCAGGATTCACTGATCGTACTAGACTTTACAGTTTGGCGATCAGCTATGTTGTTATTAGACAGTCAGCGCTCCCTCGTCACTGCGACCTGCCATCTTCATGGCAGGCACCCCTTATCCCGAAGTTACGGGGCTAATTTGCCGAATTCCCTTGGCCACGGTAAACCGACACGCCTTAGTCTACTAAACTAGGGGCACCTGTGTCGGATCTCGGTACGGTTCTTGCATTCCCTTTTCATGGGCTCCAGGGTGGCATTTCTTACGTCATCACATGTTACCCCGCTTCTCACCATTACGGTTCTCCACGAGGCTATTAGCTTGAACAGGCAGACGAGCCTGCAAATGTTAACCTGAAGCGTTGGTTTCACTATGCAAGAGTACAGGAATATTAACCTGTTTCCCTTTTGACACATTCCGGTTAAGATGTATCTTAGGACCGACTAACCCTCGGCTGACGATCATTGCCGAGGAAACCTGGCCCTTTCGGCGGCAAGGATTCTCACCTTGCTAAGCTGCTACTAATGCCAAGATTTTCGTTTCCAGGTGGTCCACAAGACTTTACAGCCTTGCTTCTACCCACCCGGAACGCCTCCATACGCGATTACCTCTCGGTACGCCTGGGTCTCGGTTGTAGGCTTGAGCCCCGTCCATTTTCGGGGCCCCAAACCTCGACTGGTAAGCTGTTACGCTATTTTTAAAGGGTAGCTGCTTCTAAGCTCACCTCCCAGTTGTCTAGGGCTTGGGACGCCCTTCAGTGTTTACACTTAGCCTACAATTAGGGACCTTAACCCAGGTCTGGGTTGTCTCCCTTACGGACTAGAAGCTTACCCCCCAGCCCGGACTGCCCACAGTCTACAGCGAAAGCCGCTTTGGAGTTTGACAAAAGGACGAGCAGTTTCCCGCCCGGCTCCCTTAATCAGTGCTCTACTCGGCCTCCGGCCTCGTGTGAGGTCATACTACGATATGTTTCTGGAGGAACCAGCTGTTTCCAAGTTCGATTGGACTTTCACCCCTAGGCGTAGGTCACGGGAATGATTTGCACGTCAAAACCCCTAACGATCCTCCACGTAACTTTCGTTACGCTTCAATCTGCCCACGTCTAGATCACCTGGTTTCGGGTCGTACCCTAATGACTCCACGCACTTGTATACGTCGCCTCTCATTGCTTGCAGGCTTGTTGGTTTCCCTACGACTCCCCCACTACTGGGTTAGCCTCGCCATTCGAGTACACTCCTTGGCCCGTTCTTCAAAACGTACGACAAAACATTGGCAACCACTCTCGTACAACAACCTCGCGGTTGCTTCCTTCAAGTGGAAGATCCTTTAATGCCTTGTCCCTCCATCGCCGTCTCGTTTCAGGCTCTTTTAACCTCCCTTCTCAGGGTGCTTTTCAGCTTTCGATCACTCTACTATTGCGCTATCGGTCTCAAGATATTTTTAGCCTTGGAGGTAAGTGTCCCCCAATATTCCCGCGAGATTTCCGACCCACGGTACTCAAGCACACGCTACAACCACCAGATAGCGACTACGGGACTATCACCCTCTACGGTACCCCGTTCCAGGGGACTTAATCTTATATCTGGCCGATTTAAAAAGCGGGCTTAAAACACCACATCTCCCTTCCTCTTACAAGGAGGGATTCAGTTTAGGCTGTGCTGTGTTCACTCGCCGTTACTAACAGCATCACAAAGTTTGTTTTCTCTTCCTGCCCCTACGCAGATGTTTCAACTCAGGGCGTTCCCAACCCTTATCGGGTCAACACAAAAAGTGTTAGGAGTTCCTATTAGGAGATCCACGGATCAACGGTTCCTTGCGCCTCCCCATGGCTTATCGCAGCTTGGCACGTCCTTCATCGGTTCTTGAGCCCAGCCATTCACTAGACGGCATAGCAACGCCAAAAGACAATCGGAATTACCGAATCTTATCTCTTTGCAGTAACTAAACTATGCTAACATTAATTGCTATTATCGGAACATATTCACATTCCAATACAGCGTCCAGAGCAAAAATTCCTTTACACAGCATCATCGATCGCAAACTGGAAAGAAGACCAACTATTTTTTAGATCCCTTATTTGCGAACATCAACCCTTCCCACATAAACCCCAGTCTACGTGGTGCACCGATCATCTGTGAACTTTTAGATGAATATTACTACGTTATTTTCGCTTGCAACACTTTCCTTGTTTTGGGGTGTTGCGAGCTCCATACAAGTCGTGCTTCCTATTTAAGGATTACGCCCAGTGTATGGTAGTGGACTTGCTGGGATTTGAACCCAGGGCCTCCGCCTTGCAAAGGCGGCGCTCTTCCAACTGAGCTACAAGCCCCCGAGGCAATCAAGGCCTGGCACTGCGCTGAGCAGCTCCAGCAAACCATTCATACTTGATTGGTTGTTTATCGACTCCCCGACTGGTGACATAGGATCTTGATTCTATTAACCCGTTTTGGGGTTGTTCGTGTCCTGGGGACACGATTCGTTAGGAGGTGATCCAGCCGCAGATTCCCCTACGGCTACCTTGTTACGACTTAACCCCCCTTACAGAGCATGAATTCGAGCCTCTCAATGAAAGAGGCCCTCATTCAAACCCCACTCGGGTGGTTTGACGGGCGGTGTGTGCAAGGAGCAGGGACGTATTCACCGCACTGTTTTGAAATGCGATTACTACGGATTCCATCTTCATGAGGGCGAGTTACAGCCCTCAATCCGGACTAAGAACTGGTTTAAGAGATTGACCTCACCTTTCGGTGTCGTTACCCATTGTCCAGTCCATTGTAGCCCGCGTGTAGCCCGGGATATTCGGGGCATACTGACCTACCGTCGACCACTCCTTCCTCTGACTTAGCGCCAGCGGTCTCCACCGTGTACTCACCATCTATTTCTAGAAGTGTTAGCAACAGTGGATATGGGTCTCGCTCGTTGCCTGACTTAACAGGACGCCTCACGGTACGAACTGACGGCGGCCATGCACCTCCTCTCAGCTAGTCCGGCAAGGTCTTCAGCCTGGCCTTCATACAACTGTCGATCCCGGTAAGCTGTCCGGCGTTGAGTCCAATTAAACCGCAGGCTCCACCCGTTGTGGTGCTCCCCCGCCAATTCCTTTAAGTTTCAACCTTGCGGTCGTACTTCCCAAGTGGCTCGCTTCACGGCTTCCCTACGGCACCACAACAATTCACGATTGTTGTGACACCTAGCGAGCATCGTTTACGGCTAGGACTACCCGGGTATCTAATCCGGTTCGTGCCCCTAGCTTTCGTCCCTCACCGTCGGACCTGTTCTGGTAAGACGCCTTCGCCACCGGTGGTCCCCAAAGGATTACAGGATTTCACTCCTACCCCCTGAGTACCTCTTACCTCTCCCAGTCCCAAGCAATGTAGTATCTCCTGGCCGCCCAACGGTTAAGCCGCTGGATTTCCCAAAAGACTTGCAAAGCCGGCTACGGACCCTTTAGACTCAATAATATCGGCCACCACTCGAGCCGCCGGTATTACCGCGGCGGCTGGCACCGGTCTTGCCCGGCCCTTGCTAACCACCGTTTTTTAGACGATGGGACAGCCCACCAAAATGATGAGCACTCGATGTTCCCCTATCGCAGTTGCCTGCATTGTAGAGTTTTCGCGCCTGCTGCGCCCCGTAGGGCCTGGATTCGTGTCTCAGAATCCATCTCCGGGCTCTTGCTCCCACAACCCGTACGGATTACAGGCTTGACGGTACGTTACACCGGCAACAACCTAATCCGCCGCAGACCCATCCAAAGGCCCCGGAAGTTTCAACCACAAAACAAATTCCAGTATTTGTGACCTATCCGGTATTATCCCCAGTTTCCCGGGGTTATCCCGAACCTTTGGGCAGGTTGTCCACGTGTTACTGAGCAGTACGCCGAGGCCATGACGCCTCTCGACTCGCATGGCTTAATCGAACACCGATAGCAGTGACCTCTGGCAGGATCAACCAGAATTAAGCACACAAAAGCTTATCTATTTTAATCCCACACAAGAGAAGTCTAAAATCTTAGTTCAAGGAATCAGATGCGGTACACCAACACACAGATTACCATGTGCATGTACACACACTAACTTATGTACTAACATTCAATACTAACTTCAACTGGTGAAATGACAAAACCCAAATCACCAATCAAGGAAATATCGAACAACCAACCAACATCAAAGCCACGACCACACCACAAAAAGGTGCGCCCCTCAGCTCCTCATTAATATGCCGCAGCCTTAGAACAGCCACTCATCCCGTGCTGTCGCACTGGGTCAGGGCCGCATGAGCAGACTACGGCTATGTGATTTTAAATTATACCCGAATTTCTCGGGAATTTATTATTAGTCCGCCATCGTATTTATAACTTACGATTTGTGATTCAAAATTTTTGAATCATCGGAAGATTAACTTACGACAACGTTCCCGCTCTCGCATTTTACAGCGTTGTGCTGTGATGCCGTGCGGGATTACCTAATAGTACGTGCCTGGTATATATAACTTTCCGGCATCGTATTTTGCAGGTAATTTATTATTTGCCAGACATATAATATTATGACTGACTTCACAAATCCCATGTTCTGGCGAGCATTTGCCTGCTGGCAATTACTGGCCTCACATGCATTTTGTGCGAGACACTAAAAGGCATACTCTGTATATATAGGTTTCGACCTCTGCGATAGTTACAGATAGTTACAATATATAGTTATAGTTACGTATCGCAGGAATCGATTGATATTCAATATACTCATAGACAGCATCTGCGATACTGTCGAAGATTCTGCCGTCAGAGATGCAGGACCCTTCAGGTAGATGGGTATCCTCAATCAGGGATTTCAGTGAAATGTCCCGGAGTAGGATGCCTGTATCGGGCAATCCCTGTGATCCGGATTCTGCACAGTGAACCAGGCCTTTTTCGAAGCTCGATACCAGACAGCTTAAGTCAAACCTGCTTCCGGATCTGACAAGCTTATAAAGTGGCATATGCATGCCAGCATTAAATAAAGATACCTGACCGTCACCCATTAGCAGATATTCTTTGCCGATCACAGAGCACTCTTTAGCTCCGAGGTAGGCTACCAGGACCGGATATCCCCGGGCCAGAAGCCGGTAAAAGTTCAGGCTGATATCCATCGCTACCTCGTCCGTTACCTTGTACAGCGTCGAAATGCCGCAGATCGAGCCTTTTTCGAGCAGTTTCATGCCCTGCAGGTAGCTGGAGCAGGAGTTAAAAAAGAATACAGGCGTCCGGTTGTACTCGACTATCGAGAGGTCGGCATAGCCGTCCTGGCATTTAAAACCCCTGTGATCACAGTGGCCTATGAACTGGACTATATCATAGCCTTCTTCCAGGATACAGGGGATATCGTCGCAAGTGACATTTCTCATCAGAGCGATTGAAGCAAGATCTTCCAGGGTATCACGCATGGCAACTGTTTCCCGGATCATTGTATCCTCGTTACATATGATCGCTATACGCGGGACCTGCCCGATCCTGAAGCTGGCTGACTGGCTCAGCATGGGTGTCCGTATCTGTTTTATGGCGTCGATCGGATAGCCGTCCGAGATCCACTGGTGTACGAAGGCATTTTCCAGGACGGGCATTATTACGTGACCCCGTCTGCCGGTACCTGTCTCTTCTGTCCTCTGGCATCTGCCCAGGAACTGTCGCACCTCCAGCAGGACGACTTCCCGTTCGGTAACCCATCTGCCTGCAGGGCTGAAGATAGCAGTCAGAGACTGGAGTAGCGACGGAATATATGCGATGCTGGAGGGTACCGGGTCAAGGTAAGTGGCAGTATGCCATGGCGACTGCAGGTGGTCTTCGCGGATGCCATCCCGGAAGTATGCGAGAAGCCGATCGGCAAGGCTCATGGACAGCAGGTCTTTTGGTTGTAAGCATGTCTCCGCAGTCACATCAATGCCAGCCAGCGGCCTGCCTGTAGTAAACTCATATCGGGCGGCGCAGTCTGCATGGAAGGCAAATCGTAGCATACCGCAGGCCTGTCTGGCGAACTGGTACGGGTCTCCGGAAAGTGGCAGCAGTTCTCCTGAGAGAGATATCGCCGGGCTTCGTCCGGTTTTGATGTCGGCTCCGGCGTAGCATGCCAGAGGTGCGGCAGCATAGAGGTATTGGAGATCATGCGGCAGGTAAAAGGTCACGTCAGAGCTGCAGCACCGTTGAGCTGCGGCAGGAGCAGCACCTTTTTCTGGATACGCCCTCAGAGGTCTCCTGAAAAAGGGATGGCTCCGCATCACAGATTCATCTCCCGTCGCACGGCATAGCGTAGATATGCAGCTGAACAGATCGCCAGTGGAGGGCGCACACGGTATGGAGGCGCTTACGTGGGACAGGATTCCCCAGGTTATCCCGGCCCAGGATTTCCCGGCGGGCTCGACACGTATCGCAGTGCTTTCCATGTCGACGATGCAGTCATCCTCGGGCTCGATAAATATCCGGTCAGTACATTCCGCCACGATGATCTCCTGCCCGCCCCGGATATGGTGCCTGCCGAAACGCAAAGGAGTCACGGATTCAGGTCTGTCCCGCCTGAGCAGGTATAGCCTGTCTACATTTCCGTTGAGTTCTTTAAAAGCGGAGCGAGCGCTGATGTCCAGGGGGAAGAAGTAGTCTTTGAAAAAAGGAATGCCCAGGTCGGGGCGACACCGGGTTCGATCGCGTGCGGTGAAAAGCTGCTTTTCAGCAGGTGGTGAGTCAGATAGTGGTAAGTAAGCGCCCGGGAGCCTCGCCCGTGGTTGTTCTGACAGAAGTGGATCACAGTGGGTGTACAGAATTTAGAATGCCCCCGTCGTTGGCGCTTGTTAGCTAAATGCTTGTGAGGCAGCATATATCTAATCGGTGTAAAAGTTTACGTGAGAAGATAAATCTGCTTAAAATAAGCATGCTGTAACATATGCTGTGAAAAATTTTACCGTTTATTCTGGTATAAAAAGAATACCGCCCGCTTATAGTTAATGCAGCGGAACTCTGAAAAATGGCGGCTGAGGTCGGTCTTTTCGGATGAGAACGGCCTGATCAGGAGGTCGGCTCCAACCCTGTTTGCGATCGCTGCGATAGAATCCTGGAGGTCCACGGGCGGCCGGATAGAGTAGATGAGCGAAGCGCCTTCGTACAGGCGCATATCAGGCTGGAAAACGTCGTCCCGGACATAGTTCAGCTTTTCCGGGCCTTCCGGCATTACGTCAGTGCAGGTAAAGTCACAATAGCGTGATAGCAGTTCTGCCGTATCAGGGTGCCTGCCGATGCCCACTTCAATGATTCGTGAGCCCGCGGGATAATGCTGCAGAATGTACTCTGCGAGGTCATCATAACCTATAATGCCCATGAGGCACCATATAGAATAGCTGTCTGAAAATACTTACGGGTGACTATTCTGATTCACATCAGGCCCTTTGAACTGGATGATTCCCGGACGATTCTCGAGATGGAGGAGGAGATCTTCCACGAGCCCAATCCCGTATTGTATAGCGTGATTGAGAATTATCCGACGGAGGGGTTTCTCGTCGCCGAGTATGACGGCGTAGTCTGCGGGTATCTTGTCGGCGCCCTGATTATGGACGAGGCAAGAGTACTTCTGCTGGCGGTCAAAGAAGGCTACAGGAAAAAGAAAGTCGGCACGTCGCTTATGGAATATTACATCGATACGGTGCGAAGCAGGGCAAACCTGATCAGGCTGGAGGTCCGGGTTAACAATCTGGGAGCCCAGACGTTCTACTTCAAGCTGGGCTTTAAATTTTTAGGAGTCGTCAGCAAGTACTACCGGAACGGGGACAACGCATACATTATGCTTAAGCCTTTAGATCAGCTAACCCTTTTTCTTTGAGGCCTGTTTCCACGATACGCTTCGAGCCTTCCTGCCGGCCTACGGCCTGGACGATGGCTTCGCCCAGTAAGAAGATGGCCCGCTCATGGTCGGTCTTGTTACGGTGGATGTGTGCCGGGCTGATGTGCATTGCCTCGTACCTGGAAAAATCTGCCGTGGCGCCTTCGGACTCCAGGTGACGCTTCACTTTCGCCAGCACGGTATGCAGGTAAATGAGATCCTCTTTTTGCATTTGTATCAACTAGGAATCTTTTTAACAATCGTTATTATGGAAGCAGCATATACTTATTGGTAAGAAATGCGCCTTAATACATGCTTTAATCGCTTGATAGAGCACATTATTGCCAGTACTGGCAATAATACCTGAGAAATTAAAGTAAAATAAGAAATAGGACGGAGTTTGTACTCCGTCTCAGGGTTTTACTCAGTCGTAATTACTTTCACGCCTGCGGGCTGCTTGACTACGCTGCCCATCTTGACGCCTACGAGGGTCTCAAGGTTCTTCTCTGCGGCGATGTCCAGCATGCGCTGGGTAATCACGCCGTCAAAGACGACGCTCTTGACGTCTCCGTTGCTTTCCTTGAGCGTGTTGGCGAGGTCGCGGACGGCGACGGTGTTGATCACGTTCTTGTTGGCGTCCAGGAGCCTGGCGCTCAGCGTTCCCGACAGCTCTTTCATCATTTCGTCGAACTCGGAGGGCTCGCGCTCCTTTCTGGCCGGAGCCTGCTCCCTCTGCTCACGGGGCTCACGAGGCTCGCGGTATTCCCTGCGCTCCCGGTATTCCCTGCGCTCGGCCCTCTCGGACCTCTCGGGCCGCTCGGGCCTCTCCTGCTGCTCCTCGGTCCGCCTCAGGCTCTTGCGCCTCGGCACCTCGCCGCGCGGCTGCTCGGACCTTTCTCTGCTCTCCCTCTGGGGGTACTCTTTCTGCTGGTACTCGCGCTGTGGCTGAACGGGCGCGGCTGCCGCCGGGGCTTCCGCCTTCTGGGCGGCCTCTGCCTGGGCCTGCTTCTCTGCGGCCTGGGCTGCCAGCTTGTTCCGGCGCCTGCCCTGGGGCACTTCGATGACCTGCTCTACGGGGACCTTGCTGCGGAGCGACTTGACGACTTCCTTCTGGGTGAGTTCTTCCACACCCTTGCCGTCAGGAGCCCTCGCGACGTAGTCTACGTCGGCAACCTGGAGCAGCTCTTTCAGGATCAGCTCTCCGCCCCGGTCTCCGTCCGTAAACACAGTCACAGTCTTCTTCTTGCTCAGCTCGGCGACGAGCTGGGGCACGTTGGTTCCCTCGACGGCGATGGCGTTCTTGATGCCGTACTTGAGCAGGTTCAGGACGTCGGCCCTGCCCTCTACTACAAGGATGGCATCGGAGTCGAGCACATTGGGCCCTGCGGGCAGGTTGTCGATGAAGGTGACTTCCTCTACCCGCACCGCGGCCTTGACGGCGTCAGTGATCTCCTGGCTCTCCGGCACGGAGTTGTCGAACATGTCAGTCAGGATGTGCTTGGCACGGTCGATGATCTGCTTCCTCTTGGACGAGCGCACGTCCTCGATCTTGGTGACTGTGATCTTGGAGATACAGGGGCCGACACGGTCGATGGTCTCGAGCGCTGCCGCGAGGATCGAGGTCTCGACTTTGTCCAGGCTGCTGGGGATGAGGATGTTGCCATTGGACTTGCCGTACTTGGAGGTGATGTTCACCTCGATTCTGCCTATCCTGCCGGTTTTCTGTAGCTCTCTGAGGTCCAGGTCTGCTCCGAGCAGCCCTTCGGTCTGCCCGAACACTGCTCCAACCACGTCGGGGCGTTCGACGACGCCTTCGGCGCTGATGTGAGCGTGAATTACGTATTTTGTGGTGTCAGATTCTTCCATTTTTTATCACTCCTAAAGTTCCTGACACTGTAAAAAATAGCCGGGGCAATACAATAGAGTCCTGGCGTTCGCAGGACGTGCTCGTTTAACGCAAGGCAGGCACATTTCGGTGAGTGCGTATCTGCAATGCGCTCATATGGTTCAGCAAAACGGCTTGCCGTGGCTCTTTAAAACCTGCCGGGCCGTTTTCATGAGATATGATGAAAGATGATTATTACCCTGACTATTCAAGCGTAGGGAACTTATGTGTGTCTACGTCGTGAAGCCCGGACTCGCTTCGCTCGTCTGAGAGAATAGCGTAAGTGCGGGCTGTTAACATTGTAAGATGTGTGCTATTGGTTTAATAAGGTTGTGGTTTCGTCGAACAGATCTCCCGAAGCCGGGCGATGTAACGGTGGAGGTTTTCCACGTCCTTGATCTCTTTTCGGACCAGCTGCCTGACCTTATTCCGGATCTCCAGATCCGGGCGCAGCCCGTCTGCTTCCAGGTAGGTCTGCACCAGCCCGGCCACTTCTTCACCCCGATCGTCCCAGTCTGACAGGATGATCACGTCGCCGCCTGATCTCGCCAGCTCTTCGCATAACGTGAACAACTGCTTCTGTGAAGTCATCATAATCTCGCCCCGGATACCTAAGGCATCCAGCGCCTCCCGGTCACGCCTCCCTTCGACGAGGATGACAGACCCGTTCAAGGCCCTGTGGGCCAGCTCATCGATCAGGAGCTGAAGTTCGGCCAGGCGCTCGCAATCGTCCATCAAGAGAGCTTACCCCGCAGTATATCGATCACTACGTCAGTGCTGATGCCGTGGACTTTAATCGACTTTCTACTATTAGTTGCCCCCGCAGTGATCTCGATGCTCGACGCCGGCAGGTGGAAAAGGTCAGACAAGGCCTCGATCAGCTCCTCATTAGCACGGCCTCTCTCAGGCGGTGCTTTGAGCTTGACCTCGATACGCTTCCGCCACACACTGTAGCCGCTGGGCACGACAGTGCTCTTTGCGCCAGGCGTTACCTCAAAATCGATGACGACGCCGTCCCTGGTCTGTTTCACCGCGTCCTCGAATGACATCAGTGTAACCTTGTAATAATATGATAAAAAGGTTCTCTCAGGTTCAATATGGTGAATGGAAACTATCCCCGGGTCACTAACTCCGGGAGATCATCCTAATGAGTAATCTCGCCGTCCTTCCCAGTTACCCTCGCGACCGGGGTTTATACCGCGTTGAGGTTGTCTTGTCCTTCACAGACAGGAGTACCCATTAACTCAGGCAAGGACCTTACAACACGATTTTACTTTAGCTCTCCATATGCACGGACGATCACAAAATCTCATTAGCTGATGAATTCACGCCCGTCCTCGTAAAGAGCAGAGTATACTGCATGTTGCGAGCTTATAAAGGTTGTGATGGACGCTCAGTAAATGAAAAACCGGCCCCGGGAGGCCTTAGTTTTAGTTCGCAAAGAATAATAAATTATGCGATTTTACTTAGCGTCTCTGCGACCTGGCGCCTTTGCGATTTAGACACAAGGCGGCCTGGCGCCGAGATGAGCCCAGTCTTATGTTCTCTTTCCGGCCCTGGCCATCTTCAGGACGTCAGACAGCCGCTTATAGCCTTTGCCCGGGATGAACTTGCCGGTACCTCTCTTAGCGTAGAAGTCTTTACCATCCAGTACGATATCGCCCCGGAGCATGACGGCCTCGGGGAAGATCGCTTCGAAGCCCCTGTACGGAGTCCAGCCTGCCTTGCTGTGCAATCCGGCGGGGGTGATCTGCCTTACTTTCGCCATGTCGACAAAGACCATGTCGGCATCATTGCCGGCGGCGAAGCTGCCTTTGCCCTCGATCCCGAAGATTCGGGCGGGGTTGGCAGAGGTCATGTCAATCAGCCGCTGTAGCGGGAGCCTTTTATCCGCTACCGCCTTCAGCATGAGCGGGAGCATGGTTTCGACTCCCGGCACGCCCGACGGGGCTTCTCTGACAGGCAGGTTTTTCTCGTCCAGCGTGTGGGGGGCGTGATCGGAGGCCAGCACTTCGATGGAGCCGTCGTTGACCGCCTTCCACAGGGCGTTCCTGTCGCTGTCGTGGCGGATGGGCGGGTTCATCTTCGCGTGAGAGCCCAGACGGTCCCAGTGGTCCATAGTCAGTAAGAGGTGGTGGGGCGTTACGTCGCAGGTGATGCCTTCCCGGGAGATCAGCTCAACGGCCCGGGAGGTGCTGATGTGAGTGATATGCATGGCCACTCTGGTCTCCCTGGCCAGCCTGATGGCAGCCTCGACCGCGTTGATTTCCGACTCCCTGGGCCGGAGCTTGGAGTGGATCGAGGAGGAGGGGTCGTGCTTCAGCGATTTCTTTAGCTCCTCGTGCAGGGCCTCGTCCTCGGCGTGGATGCTGGCGGTGGCGCCCATCAGGGTGATCGCCTTCAGCGCCTCTTTCAGCGCAGGCTCGTCGATGCTAAAGCCGCCTGTGCTCTTAGCCATGAATATCTCTCCGAAGGCCAGCGCTCCGAGCTTCCAGAGCTGCGGAAGCTGCGGCAGGTTATCCCCGACTCCCGCGTTGAGGGAAAAGTCAACCATCGACCGGTTTGCGGCTACAGTCTGCTTGACCTTGAAGGCTTCCGCGTCGAAGGTCGGCGGGTCCGAATTAGGCATGTCTACGACAGTGGTTACCCCGCCGTACAGGGCTGCCTTTGACCCGCTGAGCCAGTCTTCCTTTTCTTCCTGCCGCATGTCCCGGAAGTGCACGTGGGAGTCGATGACCCCCGGCATGACCAGCCGTCCTCTGGCATCGTACTTTTCCTCGCCCTTGAGGACCTTGGCTATCCGGGTGATTTTTCCTTCATCGATGCCGATGGAGCACGCTAGGATCTCGCCGTCAAACGAGACCATGGCATCTTCGACGACCAGTTCGTGCATAGATGTAGAGAACTCCTGTCATCATAAATAGGTTTTTGCGCCCGGGCGGAGACTCTATATATTTTTAGAGTAATACCTTTTATAGTCCGTTTTATAATAGTCCCTCG
Organism: Methanocella arvoryzae MRE50; assembly: GCF_000063445.1. NCBI lineage: Archaea > Methanobacteriati > Methanobacteriota > Methanomicrobia > Methanocellales > Methanocellaceae > Methanocella > Methanocella arvoryzae. Next base: position 2,461,362 of record NC_009464.1, on the reverse strand, counting down.
CGATAAATCGGCATAGGAAAAAGTGATCGTTCGTTATAGAAAAACTATATAGATTATATAGTTATATATAGCAAGGGTTATAGGCAATACACTTCTCATAGGATTCCGAAGTTCGAGAGTGGTACCTGTTGATAGACCCGTTTGTCCTGATGGTCATCGCGATCATCGTAGCGCTGATCTTCGACGTCATGAACGGATCTAACGACGCGGCCAACTCCGTCGCCACAGTCATTTATACAAAGGCGTTGCCGCCTTCCGTAGCGATCGGCATAGCGGCGATCATGAACATAGTCGGCCCCTTTTTACTTGGAACGGCAGTCGCCCAGGTCATAGCGACGAGCATTATCCCGACTGAAGCGCTTACTATTAAGATCGTCATGGCAGGCCTGATGGGGGCGATTATCTGGGATGTCTTTGCATGGCTCAAGGGCCTTCCGGTAAGCTCGTCTCACGCACTTATCGGAGGCCTGGTGGGGAGCGGCATCATCGCCCTCGGAATCTTCGGAGTGACATGGGGCGGGCTGATCAAGGTCGTGATGGCCCTGTTTATTTCTCCCATCGTGGGCATCATCCTGGGCCTCGTCATCATGTTCTTCCTGGGCCGGTACGTGATCAGCCACCTGGGCCACGATAAAAGCAACTCCATTTTTAAAACTCTTCAAATATTATCTTCTGCGTCCGTCAGCCTCTCTCACGGCTCCAACGACGCCCAGAAAACGATGGGTATCATAGCCATGTTCGTAGCAGTGACCTATGGTTATGATCAGATAGTTATCAAGCCCTGGATGATCATCGTCTGCGCACTGGCCATCGGGTTCGGCACAGCCTTCGGGGGCTGGAGGATCATCCAGACTCTCGGGGAGCGCCTGAGCAGCCAGGAACTGTCGCCGTCTCAGGGCTTTGCTGCCGAAACTGGCACAGCTATTACCATAGCTGTCGGCTCACATCTGGGCGCACCTATAAGTACTACGCACGTCTTATCTTCTAGCGTAATCGGTACAGTAATGGCCGGCGGTACAGGCGTGCTGAACAAGAACGTGGTCGTCCAGATCCTGATGGCCTGGGGACTGACAATTCCCGTAGCAGCGCTTGCCGCTGCAGGCTCGTACCTGATACTCACACTGGTGGGAATATGACAGACTTTCGACGATCCATCCTCGACTTATTTGCCAGATCGCCTTTTAAGCCGCTCACCGAACACTCCCAGAAAGTCAAGCTGACAGTGCTGAAAATGGACGATGCGGTCAAAGCTTACGTCGACGGGGATCAGGCCATGGTCAACGCCCTGTACGACGAGATCAGCGCCCTGGAGCACGAAGCCGACACTGTCAAGAACAACATCAGGGTACAGCTCCCGTCAACTTTACTGATGCCGGTTGACCGCACGGACATCCTGACATTCCTCAAGCAGCAGGACGATGTTGCCAACAGCGCCGAAATGGTCGCTCAGATGCTCACCCTGCGGCCGGTAAGCATGACACCCCGGGTCAAGGAAGTCATCCTGAAGCTGGAAGCAGCGATCCTGACCACAGTCGATGAGCACGTCGAAGCCGTCAGCAAGATCGTAGATCTGCTCGACTCTTCGTTCTCCAAGAAGAGGGTGAACGAAGTGCAGGAGATCATCAGCAAGGTCGACTCCCAGAAACACACCGTCGACGTCATCCGGCAGGAGGCCATGAAAGTCATCTACGACAGCGAGAAAGAGCTCGGCCCAGTCGGAGTGTACCACCTGATCGAGCTGGTCAAGGAGATGTCCTGGGTAGCCGGCCACGCCGAAAACTCGTCCGACAGGCTAAGATTAATAACCGTCCGCCGCTAAAACCACAGAGGCATGGCCCATCTTTTTTCTCCAGAGAATGCACTGAGAAACGGTTAACCACAGAGACACAGAGACTCACAGAGACTCACAGAGAAACGGTTAACCACAGAGACACAGAGACTCACAGAGGCTTACATTATAATCGGTAACTGGTGTATCCCGGTAAGTTTCCATGCTCCTATGGAAAATCAATCTCTGTGCGTCTCTGTGGACTCTGTGGTAGCGAGTACTCTGTGAACCTCTGTGCCTCTGTGGTGAATAGCCTATGCGGTATTAAGGTAAAGAGTTAAGCGATCTTCTTCTCTATGACCGGGCCCCCGGGCTCGGTCTCCTCAAAGATCTGCCCGCCGAAGGTGTATATTTTCGCCTTTTCTTCGACCCAGGCGTCGGGAGAGATTCCCGCCTTCAGGCAGAGGTTCTCCAGGAACTCTGTAGCATCCCAGTGCCACTCCACAGGAACCTGCGGGAGAAGCAGTCCCTTGTGCAGGCCGTACTCGATGATCAGTCCGTCCCTTCCGATCTTGATGTGGTGCGGCCTTTCTAGAGGCTTACATTTCAACAGCTCGGGCTGGCCCAGGATGGTGACCTCCACTCTTATCTGGTCCAGCTCATTCTTGTGCACCCGGGGAAACCTCGGGTCCCTCGTGGCTGCGCTCATCGCCGCATCGGCCAGCGCCTCGCCCAGACTCATATCTTCCATCGGGTATGGATAGCCTATACAGCCCCGTAGATCGTGGTTGATGCTCAGCGTCACGAACACTCCGCCCGGGCGGTCGAAAGTTTTAGGCAGCTCGAATTTCGAGTAGTTGCCGGTCTTCACGTATTCTTCGATCACGTTGCGGGCTGTCTTTACGGCAAGGGTGCCATCTTCAAGGCTGAGCATGTATAATATGTATGATGTGGCTGGTTAAAAAAGTAATCTGAAAGCCGCAGTTTTCCGATGCATAATCTTTATATAATGTGGGCTGACGTTATTGTGAAACAAAGACGTCAGATCTTTATACTGTGAGAGAGGAGGGACGGCTGCCGCTCTTTTAGAGTGAGGAAAGTCCCCCCACCGCCTGGACACACAAATGCCTGTAAAGGGCATACGGCGAGAGTCGTGGCAATGTCACAGCAACGGAACGGCCGCGGGCCTGTGCGATGATCTGGAGACAGTGAGGTCGCCCGCAGCGCCGATGAAACGGTCAATCCTTGTGGGTGCAAGCTAAGAGGGATTACCAGGGAGTCCAGCCCTGTCCCCGGTTACAGCGCGTAGATGAATGCCGTCGGCCTTAGGGCCATGAACAGAAGGGGGCTTACTATCCTCACTCACAGCACTGACTCATAATATATCTGGAAGACTTCATCAGGGAGCCATCAGTAATCTGAATTATTCTCTCATTTTTGAGTTAAATATATAGCAGCTTACTCCATAGTAGCATATGAATAAACAATCGGAAGCGGCTATTACATCGAGTATTAGGGTATTTACGATTATAGCCATTCTTGAAATATATTACTCGGCCAGACATCGTATGACCTGCCCGGCCGTATAAAAGTTTCACAGATGACTATAATTAGCCTGTAACGTCTGATTCTGGGCTTACTGGCTCTCAGGTACATTAGTGTGGTTATCCGAACAAGGATAGCGGTAGTTCCGGGCAATGCCGCGGGCCGGTTTCATGGACTGAGGATAAATATCCACAGGGAGCGGCATATGATCAAGACTGGCATTCAGGCGCTGGATGAATATCTTAAAGGTGGCATCCCCACCGGTAAAACTCTCCTGTATTTTTGCGAGAGCGGTACTCCGGGGGACGTCTTTTGTATCCAGACAGTATATGCCAGCCTTGTGGAGAATAATGTCTGCTATTATGTGGCGACCAATTCTTTCCCGAACGTAGTCCGGGACAGCTTCCGGGAGTACGGGTGGGACCTGCTGCCTTACCAGGCTCATTTTGCCGTTGTCGACGCGTATTCGGGGCTGGTCGGAGTGCCGTCGGACGAGCAGTTCCAGATCGACGATCCAGGCAGCATCGATTCGGTGGACGAGACTATCTCCCGGATCATCGACATCCTGTCCCCCGGGGACATGATAGTATTGCCTTCGCTCTCTGCCGTTTTCGACAACTGCAGGAACGCGAGTACCTCCGAAGCAGACATTCTGGAGCGGGTCAAGAAGTGGAACAAGATGGCAGTGCTAAACGGCGGAGTTGTCCTGTATAGCTTTACGGACAGGGAGGACTACGACCGACGCCTGGTCGATCAGATCAGGAACGGGCTCTGCAACGCCACGGTCGTGATCGGCAGCGCTGCCGGTAAACAGTTCTACAAAGACTATTTTAAGCTGTACGCCTGCGACTGGACTAACCTGCCCGAGCGGCCTATGATCCTGTACAAGATCATGAAGCCCGGAGGAGTCTGGGTTTACATCCCCAAGATCGTGGTGACAGGCCCCCACTCTTCCGGAAAGACGACATTCGTCAAGACTGCGTCGCTGCTGTCCTCCGGAAAAGCGGTCTCCGTGGACAGGTTCAAGACCACGGTGGCGATGGACTACGCTCACCTCACCCTCCGGGGCTTTTCTGTCGACCTGTTCGGCACCCCCGGGCAGTCCCGGTTCGACCCGCTGATCAGGACGCTGGCCAGGGATGCGATGGGAGTCATCCTGGTTGTCGACTCGACTACCACTGAAGGCTTCGAGCGTGCCGCAGACATCATCAGGATGGCGTGCGGCAAAACCACCCCGTACATAGTGGCGGCCAACAAGCAGGACCTGCCCGACGCCATGGAGGTCGACTACATCCGCAAAAAGATGGGATTGCCGGCCAGCGTGCCGGTGATCGGCACGGTCGCGCACGATCCCGCCAGCGTCGTAAGCGTAATCGAGACCCTTATCGACAGGATAGTCGGGGGTGTCTGAATGAGCCCGGTAGAGGAGGTCAGGAGAGTGATCGCAGATCTCCGGAGGACCGGAGGCTTTAGAGCGCTGGCGGTAGTATCCCGGGAAGGGATTCTGGTCTCCTCTGAGATCCCGGGGGATGCCCACCCCGAAACGTTTGCAGCCATGTCAGCTGTCATGCTAAGCGCGGCGGAGACTGCCTATATAGAGATCGGCCAGGCGATACCTGACAGGCTCATCGTCGAGACGGACGAAGGTAAGCTGATTATCATGGGCGCGGGAGAAAGGTCGATGCTGGTGGCGCTGGCTGACGCTAAGGCAGGTTTAGGGCACCTCACAGTAGAGATGAACCGGGCCGTGGCCCGGCTAAAAGAATTGTTCGGCTGAGAAAAAATTACCGGTTTTTCCGCCTTTCGCCGCCGGAGCGGGACTGCGTTCCCGGGTGTTTCTGAGAGCGGTCGCCCTGGTTTCTGCCGGGCTGCTGGTTTTTCTGGGCCTGTACCACGCCGCTGCCCCTCTTTCTGCCTCCGGGCTGTCCGCCGGCCTGGGAAGCTTGCTGGACTTTTCTCTGCGCAGGCTGGCTGCTGTGCGGAGCCTGAGAAGGCTTTCTCTTAGCCTGAACATCCTCACTTCTGCCTGCCTGGGCTGCAGGCGCAGGCTTCCTGGCAGGGGGGTGCTGTGGCTTCCGGTGCGTGCCATGAGCAGGGCGCCTGACGGGCTCAGCCTGCGAAGATGAAGATTTCTGGGCCGCCTTAATCTTCATGACCGATTCTTTGGTCTTAAGGGGTATGAAGCTCGTGTGAATGTGAGACTTGCGTCTGACCTCTTCCGTGTCTGCGCCCCTTTCGGCACAGAGCTGAAGAGCTGCCGCGGCGATGTCTTCCACATAATAGTAGTTTTTGAGCTCCTTGACTACTTTCAGGTGCTTCTCGTCTACACCACCCTTGATTGTGTCCTCTATGCGCTGCTTGAGATCTGATGAGTTTGAATCTGCGATAGCTATTCCACCTGATTGACGTTATTAACAAATCTGTTTAAGACGGGATATAATATCTGTGGCACATTCTTAAAGTTAATGGCCGAAGGCCAGTAAGTGCACTAAGAAAGGACGTTTCACCAAAGTTACAGGTTCTGCACAGTAAAATGGTGAACGGAGGAGGAACCCGGCCAGGGCCCCCGGATGGTGTGCGGGGGCGAAGGCGGGATCAGAGGTTTCCTCAGTTAATCGGGATGCTGCTTCCGCGGCGCTTTTCCAGTTTCGGCAGGGTGATCTCGAGCACGCCGTTGTTAAAGCGGGCGTGGGCTTTCGTGTCATCTACCTGCGCGGGCAGGCGGATAGCCCGGTAAAACCGGTTGTAGCCCCGCTCTCTCCTCAGGTAGCCTTCTTCCTTCCGCTCGCTCTCCGACTTCTTTTCAGCGTTGATCTCGAGCGTGTTGCCCCGGACGTTGATCTGGATGTCGCCTTTCTCCACGCCCGGAAGGTCGGCGGTGACGATGACCTCGCTGTCCCGGTCCATAACGTCGACATAAGGTACCTGGGCCATCTCCTGCTGCACCGGCAGACCTGACGGCTCGAACATCTCGGGGAGCTCGTCCAGCATCCTGTTCATCCTGTACTGCATTCTCCTGAACTCGTCAAAGGGGTCCCATGTGTATCTCATATTCTTACCCTCCTGTATGACGCTAAGAAATGGTTAGTATTGCATGTATATATAGCTTTCTGTGATGTTGGGGTGCCACAAAATGCGACTATGACAGCGGATTTATTACAGGCATGATCCTCCCCGGGCCGGTGACGGTCGCAAAAAGACGGATTAAACCATATATACATAACAGATAGAGAAATTTATCAATGGCGGACGAGGATTATTCAGTAGTGCTGGCACCTTTAGAGGACCTGTTTGGCGGCGGCTCCCGGACAAAGCACGTAATCCTCAAGCGCAGATCTGCTTCTCTCGCCCAGTCCGCGTTCTCCTGCCCGGTCTTCGAAAAGATCGCCCCAAACAGAGACTACTCATACGAAGGCCTGTTTGCCCTGGTCGGGACCGACTACTGGAAATTCCTGGACATGATCGCCCTGGGAGTACGCTCTGGCGACAAGGAGATAAAGCTGAGGCCGGCCGAAGTAATTGCAACGCCCTGGAGCTGCGAGTACCGGTACGATGCCGGCGGCCGTACAGTCAGGGCACAGTACTATCTTTACCGGACGAGCTACGGCGCAGCAGGCCACCTGGACGTCAGGATCGAAGGCTCCGAAAACAGGCCATCGACGATCGTGTTCGAGCCGTTCTTCGATATCAGGTTTATGTACGGTCCCTCGGAACCGGGTAACCTGGATGCCACGGTCTCGGAGGATGTCCTGTACGTCACGGCAGGAGGCCCAGCCATCTGTCTCTCTTCCGCTGGCGCCAGGCTCGAAAAAAAGGGAAGGCAGGTTTCGTGGAAGTACAAGCTTGGCTCGGGCTACAGGTGCAGGAAGGGCGATCGCCTGCAGTTCAAGCCTGAAAGACGCACTGTTTCCTCATTGTATGAGATAGAGGTCGACGGAGCGGCGGCCAGACTTTGCTTCTCGTGCGGTCCGGACAGGGATACGGCGCGGAAACTCCACGGGATACCCGCCTCGGCGACCGGCTCTGGCGAGCCAGCGTGGGTAGCCGACGTTGCAGAAGCAGATCAGCTGCGCCGGGCGATCTTCCCCGACTACGCAGCCAGTAAGAGAGATATCCTGTACAGGGTGCTGGGCATGGCCCGGTTCGGCACCATGGTAGACAGCGTGGTCTTCCATGAAGCCGGGGACTTCTGGTTCCGGAGCGTGTGGTTCAGGGATGAGTTCGAAGGCCTGATCCATAACTATCAGACGCTGAGGAAAATTTCCGGGACGGACGGCATGAAACAGGTCCTGCGCAAAGCGTTCGAACTCCAGGACGAGCACGGCCGGATCCCTAACCGGCTGGTGCCGGGAACCGGGGGGAAGGCTGATTATAACAGTGCAGATGCTACACTGCTGGGTTTCATACTCGCTGGCATGGTGGTGAGAGACACCAACGACGGGGACTTCGCACAGGATGCAGCTGCAGCTTTTAAAAAATACCTGCAGGGCGTGCGGTGTGCCGGGCTGGAGGCGAACGGCCCTCCGCGGGTCCGCCCTAACGGGCTGCTCAGCGTGCCCTCGTGGCACTCGTGGACGGACGGGAAGCGCAATGTGGACGGCCAGGCATTACCGATCCGGGTCAGCGAGGCGTGGGAGAGAGAACTTCTCAGCATGGGCGCTGTGGCAGATCTGGACCTCCAGATGTTCTTCCTGCCGGAGATCAACGCCCAGTGGATGCGGTCCCTCGAAGCCGGCTGGCTATTTAGCAAGTACGTGCGGAACTTTTCCATGGCGGACACCTGCAAGATGCTCTACAACAGGGCACTCGAGGCATATAAAAAAGTATTCCTCAACCCCGAAACAGGGTTCATCAACAACCTGGCCACGACAGACGACTTCGCCCTGGGCCCGCGAGCGGACCCCATGCCGGGATCGCCAGGCGTCGTGGCTGCGTCGATGCTGGGGCTGGATGTGTTCACCATCCGGGAGCTCGATGCAATAGCCAGATATGCAAAGGACAGGCTACTCCGGACTAAGTGGGGCCTGCCGTTCGGTATTGTGGTCAAGGAGTCTGGAACGGGGACCTATGTCGGGGACGAAGAGTACCACGAGGAAGTCGTCTGGCCCCGGGATACGCCCTACCTGATCAGGCTGCTGCAGATTACTGGTGATCAGAGCACGGTAGAAGGCCTTCTCGAAGCTAACCTGAAACACCAGATGGAAGAAGGTTTCGTGTTCTACAACCACGAGCTCTTCAGCTGCGACCATGACCTGCTGCCAGTGAAAAACCCGGTGCAGTGGTGGTCTCAGTGGGTGGATCCATATCTGGATCGGGTGTAGCAGTCGCAAATACAGATATATATTCGAAAGTAATATGGTCTTGGATAGCAAGCAGTAGACAATCGTCGTGGCTTTACTCTAATTTACTTATTCAGACAGAATTGGTTCAGGAGGAATTTACTGGTGAAAGCATGTATTCTCTGCGGGGGCACAGGCACCCGCTTAAGGCCTCTTACATTTGAAAGGCCGAAGCCAAGCATCCCTATCTTAAATAAGCCGTCAGTCGGGCACCTCGTAGAGCACCTGTCGAAAAACGGCTTCAATGAGATCGTCATCACTCTGGGCTACATGGGCGAAGTCATCGAGAACTACCTAGGGGACGGATCGCTGTTCGGAGTGGACATCAAGTACGTCTACGAAAAGGAAAAGCTGGGCACGGCGGGCAGCGTCAAGAACGCCGAGAAATACCTGGCCGGAGGCCCGTTCCTGGTGGTCGGCGGCGACCACGTGCTGAACCTGAACCTCAGAGAGCTATACGACTTCCATAACCGGACAAACGGTATGGTCACGATATCTGTGCTCAGCATCGACGACCCGAGAGAGTTCGGCATCGTCGACCTGGACAATAACCACGTGATCCACCGGTTCAGGGAAAAGCCGGGGCCGGGCGAAATCTTCTCCAACCTGGCCTCCACGGGCATCTATGCGCTGAGCCCCGAGGTCTTCGACTACATCCCGAAGCAGAAGTACGACTTTGCCAAGGACCTGTTCCCGAAGCTGCTGAAAGAGGACAAGAAGATCAGCGGCTGGCTGGCCAGAGGCCAGTGGACCGACGTCGGCAACCCGCAGGCCTACAGGGCCGCACAGAAGTGGATGCTGGAGAACATGCCCGGCACATATATCCACGGCCGCCTCCTCGTAGAGGGCGCCAAGCTGAACGGGCCGCTGGACGTGGGCAACAACGTGTCCGTGGGCAAGAACTCAGTGGTAGTAGGGCCAGTGATCATCGGCGAGAACACGGTGATCGGTGACAATGTCCTCATCGGCCCCTACACGTCTATCGGCAAGTCCTGCAACATTGGCAACGACTGCCGCATCCTGGCCTCGTACATCTACGACGGCGTCAAGGTCGGCGCCGGGTGTTCCGTCTCCGGAGCCATCATCGACGACGACGTCTCCATCGGCAAGTCCTGCACCCTGGAGAACGGCACGGTGATCGGCCCCAGAACCATGATCGGCAACGACGTGACCGTCCACTCGGACGTGCGCATCTGGCCCGAAGTGGTTATCCAGGCAGGTGTCAGCGTCGCCGAGGACACGATGAACGAACAGTTCGCCACAGACGTCAACGGCTCGTAACAGAGCCGAATCCTTTTTTACCTTACAACCCAAGACTACAAGCCTGGTCGTAGTTTAAGCCATTTATAAATAATCGAGCGTATAACTAGTTGATTATGAGATCAAAGCTACTATTACCACTCATCGCCATAGCTATCATACTCGTTGCAGCCGCTGCCGCGGGCTGTACGAGCATGAATGGCGGCACCGGGCTATCCTCCGGGGACAGGCCCAGCTCATACGGAGAATCCTGGAATGGCCCGCAGGTTGCCCCGCAGTACCCTGGGGCTTACGATAGCAAGAGCTCTGGCACCGCCGGTGTAGCGCCAGTGCCGACTGCGTCGGGTGAAGCCTATTCTGACATTGGGAACCGCAAGGTGATCATGACCGCCTCCATCCAGATCGAGACCACTAAGTTCAACGAGTCGGTAGATAAAGTAAGGTTCCTTGCTACCTCCACCGGCGGGTACGTCCAGTCGTCCAGCATGAACATGTACGACCAGAACCGGAGGAGCAGCACTATCACCATCAAGGTCCCCCAGTCGGCTTACGAGCAGACTCTATCCGAGATCCGAAAGCTCGGCACTGTGAAGTCCGACAGCTCTACTGGTTCGGATGTTACATTACAGTATGTCGATGTGGAGTCGAGGCTGAAGAACCTGAGAGCTGAAGAGGCGAGGCTCATCGACATCATGGATCAGGCGAAGAATGTCACGGAAATACTGGCAGTAGAGAGGGAACTGTCCCGGGTGCAGGGAGAGATCGAGTCCTACCAGGCCCGGCTGAACGTGCTGAACAGCCAGATCGACTTCTCCACAATCACGGTCTACGTTACCGAGCCTGAGCCGGTTGTATCCTACGACTGGGGCATCGGGGACGCGGTCACTGAAGCGGTCCACGCTTTCGTAGGCATGATTGGCGGCCTCATCGTGCTGACAGGCTACCTCATACCGCTGGTGCTCTACCTGGCGCTCGGCCTCGCGGCCCTCTACCTGCTGATCCGCGGCGCCCTCTGGCTGTACAAAAGGTCTCAGAACAGGAAGACAGAGGCCGCAGAGGAGAAGAAGGAGCGGCCAGAAGAGAAGAAGTAATTAAAAGATTGATGGTCACAGTGGTCATCGAGACCACTGTGATCCCGCGCTTTTTCGACGAATGTCAAATAATCCGGGAGCCGGATACTGTTTTTCGCTTTCAAGCCTGTCTTTACACGCCGTTGAAATCTGGCGCCGACGGCGCTTCAGTGAGCCGCAGGCTTACAGGATCTCCGCGCCGTCGTCCATCGGGGTCTGGGTGGGCTTGCCATCGTAGGCGTTGATTTCCATGTAGCCCTTGTGGCTGCGGACCGACCAGAACGGAACGTACAGCATTTCCATGGCGAACTTGATGTCAGTGGGCTTGGGGCTGAACTTCTTGTGCTCCACGATCGCCGCTTCGCCCTGGGTACCCTTGAGCCGGATAGTCCGGGTGTGATCGTCGATGATGGACTTGATGGCCATTGCCCGGGCTTCTTCCTCGGTCAGAGCCGCCTGCTGGATGTGGTACGGTGCGTCGGGCACTTCAACGCCGTCGATCAGTTTCAGGTTGGGCACTGCATCCACGTTCCTGTTGATCGCGTTGATCATCTTCGAGCCCTTGCCGGTCATCGGCACGGTCAAGTCGCGGTACTTGCCCATGACGTCCAGGGAGTAGTCGTACTTCCAGTAGGGGATGAAGTTGAGGGTTACCTCAGTGTCTTCCGCCCTGCCGATGTTGCCCGATATCTTGACAGCGTCGGTAGCCTTGATCTTGACGGGATAACACTTGATAGGCAGTTTCAGTGGCTCTTCCTCTACCTCGGGCTCTTCTGCCACCGCCACATCCGCGGCGACTGCCGGCCCGTCTTCAGCCTCGAAGACTTCCTGCCGGGGCTCCGGCCTCGGCTCGGCAGCGACTGCCTTCCCTGCAGCCGCCCTAGCAGCTTTAGGCTTCTCCGGGGCGCTGCCGTAAAGCTCCTGGGTCAGCGCTGACACGGAGACTTCCTTCTTCTCGGCCGGGGCAGGCTCCGGCGAGGACGCAAACGGATCGCGGTCCGCGTCGATACGGAGGAGGACCGCTTTGCCGATCTGCTTCTCGAGCTCCGCCCGGTCCCAGATCATGACGTCCCTTACCCTTGCAGCCTTTTTCACGTCCTCCGTGAAGTAGGTCATCGAGACGATGAGGGCTTTGCAGCCCTCGGCTTTCGCCATGTCGGCGAACTGCCTGACATCCTCCGTACCCGGGTTGTCCATGACTCGGATGGCCACATTATTGTTCGGCTTCTCGGCGACGAGATCGAAGTCATTCTTAGCACCCACCGTATAGTTGTAAGTGCCAAAAATCTGCTCCAAGACATCTATCAGATTATTTGACATCGTAACTCCCTTTATGATTTTTTACGGATACAGCCAATAACAGGCTCATGTCGCCGGCGTACCGCCTTCGACACCCACCAGACCTGCCTGTGCCTCGCAGCCTCGTCGCCCGGGAAGGTTGTTTCCGACCAGTTTAGGGTGACAGGCAAATCGGCTTGACTACGGGGTTATTTTAAACTCAAGATATTTAAGCTTGGCTCTCTTTCGCCGAAAATTGCACCGAAACGGGCATAATCGGCAGGTTCCGGGGTGCCTCCGGGCAAGATCCGCCGGATTCCCGGACGGCCGGGTTTTAAGCCCGCGAATCCAAAAATAGATAACTGATAGATTCCAAGTATTTTTGATTCCCATGCTTGCTCAAGACGAAGAGATGATGTTCACCGACGCCAGGATCGACTCCATCATGTACCAGGTGACCTTCAATCCCAAGACCAGAGAAGGCGACATCATAGCCAACCTGTCCCTGGTCGACAAGAAAGACCTGGACGAAACGCTGGAAATCTTCCGGCAGGTCATGTACAGCGGCCTGTCAGTCTGCTCGTACGTCAAGCTTTTCGACGAGGGAGATATCTTCTCGGGGCTGACGATCCCCGCGGGCAAAGCTGGCATCACTACTGTGTGCAGCATCACGATAGACGGCGTGCTGCTCAAGTCCGGAATCCCCGCGAAACCCATCTTCGGGGGAATCGTACAGGTGAAGGACAGAGTTCCGGTGAGGTTCACAGACAGCATCAGGTACGAGTGCACGACCATCGACCCCCTCGAAGTCCTCATGTCTCAGGACCTCACTTCAGTCAGGGAAATGATGAGGACGGGATCGGGCAAGATTCTGGCCAACCTCAGGGAAGTACCGATGGCGGCCAAAGACGACGTCGACCGCACCATCAACCGCCTGCTGACCGCCGGATTCTACGGCATCCTCGAAGTCGGCGAGCCAAACTCCCCGGTGCTGGGCGCAGATGTCAGCAGAGACCACATGGGTATTATCATCACTGGCGGCACCAACCCGATGTGCGCCGCCCAGGAAGCGGGCATCCCCATTATCACAAAAGCCATCAAGGGCGTGCTGGACTTCCACGAGATGAAAAAACTGGCCTGAGAGGATAAACAGGCGACCTTATGCCGCAACAGGCGGCCATATGCCGCCTCAGCCTTCATCCCGAAAACTAATTTTCCGGGCGTAATTCCGCCTGTGAAGGCCTCTTCTGGAACATAACCAGAAAACAGGCGTACGTCGCCCATTAAAAAGTTTTATATTCTAAAACAAGTTTTCTATTTGAAAGAGGATAGCGAAGTGGCAAAGAGTAAATTCCTACAGAAAGAGACAGTTCCAGTCAAGGTCACAGAGAAGACCATCGCAGGCCTGACTGACGCTATGGCCATGACCGGCTTCCAGGGCAGGAAGCTGGGCGAGTCCGTCAACACCTGGGCAGACATGCTCAGGCAGAACAACCTGACCATCATGATGGGATACACGGGAGCCATGTCCCCCGCGGGCATGCGCAAGATCATCTCATACATGATCCAGAACCGCATGATCGACTGCCTGGTATCTACCGGCGCCAACATGTTCCACGACATCTTCGAGTCCATGGGCGGGCACCACTACGTGGGCAGCCATGTGGCCAACGACGAGGCGCTCTTCAAGGAAGGAGTAGACAGGATCTACGACGTCTTCGCAGTTGAGCAGGAGTTCAGAGGCGCAGACTACATGGTCATGGAGTTCGCCAAAGAACACCTCGAGGCGGGCAAATCGTACTCCTCCAGAGAGTTCCTCTATCTACTAGGCAAGCACATGACCGAGAAAGGCTGCGACCCGGACGGCATAGTCGCCAGCGCATACAGGTACAATGTGCCCATCTTCGTGCCCGCGCTCTGCGACAGCTCAATAGGCATCGCCCTCATGGTCGCCAGGCGGGAAGGCCACGCGATCAACATCGACCAGATGAAGGACGTCGATGAGATCACCCAGATCGTGGAGAACACAAAGAAGACTGGCGTCGTATACATCGGCGGAGGCGTGCCCAAGAACTTCATCCAGCAGACCGAAGTCATCATGTCCATGCTCGAGCTGCCCATCGAAGGCCACAGCTACGCCATCCAGTACACCGCAGACGCACCCCACTGGGGCGGCCTGTCCGGCTGCACCTTCGAAGAGGCTGTCAGCTGGGGCAAGATCGCCGCGGTAGCACCCAAGGTGCAGGTCTTCGTGGACGCCACCATCGCCTTACCCGTAGTGTCCCACGCCCTTGCTGAGAAGACGAAGGACTACATCGGAAAGAGAAAGGCTCCGCAGTACGACTGGTCCGGCAAGAAGCTGAAGGTCAGGTTCGAGGTGACGAAGGCTCCGGCCGTAAAGGCTCCTGCAGCAAAGGCACCAGCATCGAAGAAAGCGCCGGCTAACAAGACGGCGGCTAAGAAGCCGGTGGCTAAAAAGGCGACGGCAAAAAAACCTAAGAAGTAAGTGATCCCCTATGAGCCGGCCATCCAAAGACGAGTATTTCATGGAGATCGCGCAGGTAGTCTCGAAGAGGTCTACCTGCCTTCGCCTCCATGTAGGCGCAGTCATCGTGAAAAACGGCCAGATCATCTCTACGGGATATAACGGCGCACCCCACGGCTTCGATCACTGCCTGGACATCGGGTGCATCAGGGAAAACCAGAACATCGCCCACGGCACCAGGCACGAGCTGTGCCGGGCCGTGCACGCCGAGCAGAACGCCATCATTCAGGCGGCCATCCACGGCGCCTCCATCGAAGGCGCCGCAGTCTACTGCACCCATCAGCCCTGCATACTCTGCACCAAGATGATCATCAATGGCAAGATTAAGAGGGTCGTGTACCTGAACGAGTACCCGGACACGTCCTCGCTGGACTTCCTGAAACAGGCTGGCGTCGAGGTCGTACGTATGCCCGGCGGCAAAAACGAGCTGCAGCCCGAGCAGGTTCCCCTGGAGCAAAAGCAGTCCAGCGTCTAAAAACCATTTTTTTATTTTTCCCGGGGCTCAGGCGGAATGGCTTCGGGCGGCCGGGTCAGGAGATCGTAGAGATTTTTCCCCCAGCCGACAGCATCGTCCCGGTTGGTGAAATTGACCTCCTTCAGCCGATAGCCCTTCAGAAAATACCTGATGCGCAGCGAGATCCGGTCCAGCTCAGTCATTTCCTTCAGGTCGATCTTCCCCAGAAAAGCCCTGGAAGCGATGATTGTGCCTTTTACATGATCTACCAGCCGCTTCAGTTCCTTTTGCCCCGCATATCTTTTGGCCCGCTCCGGCGTCATATCGTAAGGCACACTCACGGTAAACAGAGCCACCTTCCGGTTCAGGAGCACATCCCGGTACTTATCCATAAAGTCCACAATTCTCGGCGAGGGCATATCATTGTAGATGGGCGTTCCGACGACGACCAGATCGTAGTCCAGACCCTCGACATCATCCACATGCCGGATGTCGGCGTCGTTGATCCCCTCCGCAATCCAGTTAGCTATCTGCTCCGTAGCACCATACTTCGTATCGTATACAACAAGCGCTCTCTTGCCAGCCATGGCTACTCCCTCGCATCAGTCCATTTACTATCGGACCTGCGGAATGATGTATTGTCTCGCCATTTTGGGCGGCATAAAGGCGGCAGTAATGCAAAAGCTTTATATTCAATAAATTGTAAATAAGTTATTTACACTGAAGTGTATATAACCTTTCGAGGCCTGTAAAATGCCCCTACACCCCATAACAAAAGACGACTTCGGCGTAGAAAACGCCGTCTATGGCATACTAATGATCGCTATCGTAGTCATGGTAGCGCTATTGATAGGATCGCTCGTGCTGTCCCAGGGCGGGCAGGTACAGGTGCTGGCAAGCTCACCTAAAGCCAGCCTCACCGGCGTCATGTACGGCGGTACTACCCCCACCATGATGATCAACCACGAGTCGGGAGACCCCCTGCAGGTGAGCCAGATCATGCTGAACGTCTACGACGATGATGGCGTGCTGATCGGATCCACACAGGTATCGAACATTTCGCCTGCCGTCACCCCGGAGCAGCTAAGCCCGGGCATGCAGACATCTGCGATACCGCTCTCCCTCAACACTGGTAAGACGATCGACACCGGATCGAGATACACAGTCAAAGTAGTGAGCAGCCAGTCCAAACAACAGATAGGCAGCGTCGTGCTGGTGGCACGGTAGCCGGTGGTCGGCGATGGACGACCGGGGTATATCCGACGCGTTCTTCACCGTGATGTCTATCGGCATCGTGGTGCTGGCAGGCATCCTGATCGCAAGCACAGTGCTCGCCTTTGCCAGCAGCCACGGAAAAACCGCCGCAGACCAGCTGAAAGAGCTGCAAGAACCAGGGCTGAAGAAAGGAGTCAGCGCCTTCTACTACACTATCGACCCGGCAACATCAGACCTGGCCTCTGCAGACCCGAACAAGATCCTGCCGGACAGCTATGCCACACGCCGGACGGAGAACGCCATTTCGGCAGACGCGTCGACGCTCCCCGAGGAGGCCCCGGATCAAAACGGGATGATCATCTGGACAGGATATGTCGCTATCCCTGCCGAAGGGACATACACATTCACCCTCGACAGCGCCGGCGGCTCATGGTTATGGATCGACGGCAGACAGATAGTCGCGAACCCAGGCAACCATCCCAGGGCATCGGTGAGCAGCCTGCCTGTGCAGCTTTCCGCAGGACTGCACAGGATCAAGGCAAGGTACTACTATACAAGCGAAGCTTTCTGCAAAGTCACGTGCAGCCACGAAGGCCATGCCCAGGAACTCCGGCATTACCATTAAATACTGGGGTGAGGGCTTCCGATGCATTTAAATGCTTTTAGCGGATGATATGATTAGAACTGGTGTTCGCATGAGTAATGTCCAACTGTCACCCCTGGCAGAGATATTCGGCAGCAACTCTTCCGCAGAGCTGATCGTATTTCTGGTGTACAACCACGGGAGCGACTTCACAATCAAGGATATGGCAGACCGGACTAAGATCACCAAAGCCAAAATTTCCCGGATGAAGGAAGGCCTGCTAAAGTACAGCGTGATCCAGGAGACCCGCAAGGTGGGCAAGAACAGCTACTACAAGTTCGACCGTAACAGCAAGTTCGGCAAACTCCTGTACGATTTCGTCTTCGCGGCCGGAGCACCGGAGAGGGCAGCGGCCCAGGCAGCCGCCTCCGCGACCCCGTTGCCCAGGAACAAGGGCAAGGACGATGGGATGGGCAAAATCATCATCGCATAACTATTTTTGTAAATGAGCCACTCCAGCCTATAGATAGAAAATATATATCCCACCATTCCCACTATCTATAAGCTATAAACTGGTGTCAGCATGGAAGGTAATAAGCCCAGGCTCTTTAACCCTGTCACAGGTGTCTTCATTTTACTGATCGTCGTCATGGGAATTGTCCTCACGGCGGAATCTATATTCATCATCGCTCAGGCGGGCATGTTTTCAGACATATTCTCGGACATAACCCCCGTCTCACCAAGTAAGGTAGCCGTTATCTACGTGGAGGGCGAGCTGATCACCGACAATATCCCGGACGGCCTGGGCTATGCGAGCTCTAACTCTATCGTCAAGCACCTCAGGAAGGCAGAGGAAGACAAGAGTATAAAGGCCATCGTGCTCAGGATCAACTCGCCTGGCGGCACGCCTGTCGCAGCCCAGGAGATTTACCGGCAGATCAACAAGACCAGCCAGGTAAAGCCGATCGTCGTCTCGATGGGAGACATCGCAACGTCAGCAGCATACTATATCTCTGCCCCATGCACGAAGATAGTTGCCAACCCCGACACATTTACGGGCAGCATCGGCGTGATCTGGACCTTCGAGAACAAGAGCGGCCTTTACGAAAAGGAAGGCATCCAGTACTACGTCGCCAAATCCGGCCCCTACAAGGACGTCGGCGCCGACTGGAGAGGCCTGAACGAAAACGAAAAGGCTTACGTCAACAACATCATCAACCAGTCATACAGCCGGTTCGTGGACGCCGTCGCCAGCGGCCGCCACATGGACAGGGAAGAAGTCCAGCGCCTCGCCGACGGCAGGGTCTACACAGGCTACGAAGCCCGGGACCTCGGCCTGGTAGACGACCTCGGCGGCATGTACGAGGCCATCGACATCGCCGCAGAACTCGGCAACATCTCCGGCAAGCCCGAAGTCACCTACGTCAACGATCCGTCGCTCTACGAACTACTGTTCGGCAGCGAGGCCATGAACAACGTGAGCATGAGAGAAGGGTACTACCAGCCCTACTACTCACCATACGGGCGTATCTATGCCTGATTTTTTACAAAAGTACTGGTGGCCCGCCTCGTTTCACTACAGAGAACGGTCACCACAGAGACACAGAGACACACAGAGAACGGCTCACCACAGAGATACACAGAGATTTTTCGGTAAATAACTGGATAGTAACCACTTAATTTATCAGCCTCTGTGCGTCTCTGTGCCTCTGTGGTAACCAGTTCTCTATGAACCTCTGTGCGTCTCTGTGCCTCCGTGGTAAAACAGTCGAGGTGAATCTCAGTGGTTAAAAGGCTGGCAACTGAAAAATTTATGCTCGTTTTGGCGACCACGAACCTGTCAGCCTGCCACCCAGAGCTAGTTTCCCGAGCAACCGGTCTATTTCTGGATCGACGGACGCCGGCGTAGTGCCTGCGAGCTCGGTGCCCGGCAGCGGTAAGAAGTAATGTGCCCGGATTTTGCCGCCTTCCCTGATGATGGCCCGGATGTTTTCGAGGGTCGCCGTCTGGTCTTCCTTGTTTTCCCCGGGGAGCCCGAAGATGAAGTCGACGACAGGTGTCAGGCCGGCGTCTTTGATGGTGCGGGCGGCTGTGACAACCTGTTCGGCGGTGTGGCCTCTGTGGATGGCTTTTAAGACTCGATCACTGCCGGACTGGCCGCCGAGGTGGAGCTCTTTGTTGGCGCAGTATGTGGTGACCAGGCTGACCATATCAGGGGTGACGAACTCCGGCCGGACTTCGGAGGGGAAGGTTCCGAAGTAGATGTTGCCGGAAAGATTTTTCAGCAGCTTTTCCACGGCCGCCGGGTTCGGCGTGATGCCGTCTGAGCCGTAGGCAAACGCGTTGGGGGACACCAGTCGCTTATCCTCGTAGTACTTGTCGTATTTGCAGATCGACTCTACGCTGCGGTGCCGCATGCGGTGGCCGAAAAGCCTGGGGGTCTGGCAGTAGGCGCAGTTCCACGGGCAGCCCCGGGAGATTTCGATCGGGCCGTACAGGGGCGGCTTGAACGGCGGATATGCGTCGAGGTCGACGTCTTCTCTTTTGCCGGTGTAGCAGTAGTGCCCGTCCTGCAGGTAAGCGATTCCCCGGACCTTCGAAACGTCACCGCCGGCGCGTATTGTGCTGAGCAGTTCGGGCAGCGTAGCCTCGCCTTCCCCGACCACCACGTAGTCGAAGTGCTCCAGCGCCTCTTCCGGGCAGCCGCTGGGGTGAGGCCCGCCCGCGATGAAAACAGAGTTAGTCGTGGCAGAGTCGACCTCGCGGTAGATCTCCGGAGCCTGCAGAGAAGCAAAGCTATAGAGCATGATACCGTCTTCAGGCCTTTTGACCAGGCGGTACTCCCCGATGACCGGGGCGAGCGCTGCTATGCTGTAGCGGTTCTTCGGGCTCCAGCGGAAGTTGATCTGCATCGCAGGCCTGTTCGTGCTGATATAATTAAACTTTATGGGAGGAGGAGAGCCGGAAGAGTGGCAACAGGGACAACGAAAGTATCATAAATGAAAACAATATATTACTCTTAGGTTAGGTTGTCGTTATGGATATAGCTGCGTTGCTGATCTACTTTGTGATACTTGTGCAAGTAGTACTCGTTGTCACAACTTTTTATCTATACATGGGCAACCGTCTTCGTTTGTTCCTGTACCTAGGCCTGGGCTTCCTCGCCTTGCTGATCATTAGTATACTGCAGGTCCTGCTTCCCGGCACCGACAGCGGACTCTACACGAACCTGCTCACTGCCGGCGCCGGGCTGTTCTTCCTGTCGGGCATCCTGTCAGCGGTCTGAGGGAGATAGCATGCTGGTACCGTTCGTGAAAGTGGTGTTCGAAGGCCCCTCGGGTGAATACTATGCCCGGCTGAAAAGCGTGGTCTCGTCCAGGATGACGGGCTGCGCCAGGCTGGTTTTCTCGGATTTCGAGGGCACGATCTTTTACCGTGAAGGAGTTGCAGTCACTGCGCTCCAGGAAAGCGGCATGTGGATGGCGCTGGGCCCCGAGATGATAGCCCCGCTGGAGAACAAGGCAATAGCCACCACCGGAACGATGGCGATCTACGAGCTGACTCCGGCGATGTTAAGCCTGTTCGAGGGCAGGAAGATTGGCACCACAATCGATACCGAACTGGGCGATCTGGTGAACCCGGGCATGCTCCTCGACAACCTGCGCAATGCGGCCAGCACCTGCATCCTGAAGTTCAGGGGCCAGGCATGGACCGGCTACGCCTTTCTCGCTTCAGGCAAGATCGCCGGAGCATCTTACATTTCGGAGAACGACCGCCATTACGGGGATAAGGCGATCGACTCAATAAAGAAGGCGACAGGAAAAGCATCCGCTGCGATATACTTCCTCGAAGGAGGGGCGCCGATCGCTGAAGCCCTGCCTCCGGAGCCAGCAAGGCCTGTAAAGGAAAAGCCCATAGAGGTACAGGCACCCGCGCCTGCACCCACACCAGTTCCTGCACCTGTGCCCGCAGCTCCGGCAGAAGCCCGGGAAGCTCCCCGCCAGACAGAACTGAAGGTGGCCACTGGCAGCACTGCGAATCTGCTGCACGAGTCCAGGATCGCCACCCTAGAAACGCTGGAGACCCGTAAGATCGCCTGGATGGACGCTGCAACACTCGCCGCGCTAAAGCTGAAAGAAGGTGGCTCTGCCACGCTGGTTCTGCCGGGAGGGGAGACGGAGAAAGTGACCGTCGGCCTGGCAGAGGTACTGCCCGGCACGCCTGCCGGCATACTCATTCTACCGAAAAAGCTCCGCAGGCGACTCTCGATCGAGCCGGGCAGCACCGTAGTAGTAAGGCCTTAACTACCGGCCGCTATCAGCTAAATCGCCAGTCGCATAAAGGTAAACGTTATAAACTAGCACTATTATTAGTAATACCAACCAAGCTACTAAAAAAGCAAGTACCACCGTTCAAACATGAGACGCTTACGCGGCTTATGCGGGCTTTTCCCGTCAGTATTTATTCCAGCCCGGATTTGCATGGTGGTCGATGGTCTGTATGTATCAATCCGTATAACACAGGAGGAAAAGCCTACATGGATTATTATACTCTACTGGCGCCAGTTGCCGGCATCATTGCGCTGGCATTCGCAGGCTACCTCACCTGGTCGGTACTCAAGGAAAGCCCCGGTACCGAGAAGATGAGGAAGATTTCCGGAGCCGTGCAGGAAGGCGCTATGGCGTACCTGAACAAGCAGTATACTGTGATCGCCATCTTCGCGGTTGTCATTGCTGTCATCCTTGCAGCCGTCATTGACCCGAAGCCATGGGTAGCAGTCGGGTTCCTCATCGGAGCCGTACTGTCTGCAGCTGCCGGCTACATCGGCATGAACATCTCGGTCAGAGCGAACGTCAGGACCGCGGAAGCGGCCAAGTCCGGCATGGCCAAAGCCTTATCCGTAGCCTTCAAGGGCGGCTCCGTCACCGGCTTCGCAGTAGTGGGCCTCGCCCTGCTGGGTATCAGCGGCCTCTACCTGGTCGCGATCAGCCTGAACTTACCCGCTGAGAAAGTCCTGATGCCGGTCGTCGGCCTGGGCTTCGGTGCCAGCCTTATCAGCCTGTTCGCCAGAGTTGGCGGCGGTATCTTCACCAAGGCAGCCGACGTAGGCGCAGACCTGGTGGGCAAAGTCGAGGCAGGCATCCCCGAGGACGACCCGAGGAACCCCGCCGTCATCGCCGACAACGTAGGCGACAACGTAGGCGACTGCGCCGGCATGGGTGCAGACCTGTTCGAGACCTACATCGTCACGGCGCTCGCAGCCATGCTGCTGGGCAACATCCCGTCGATCAGGGACCCCCTCATCGCCAGCCTCGGCCTCTCGGCCATCGCAGCCAGCAACCTGGTCATCTTCCCGCTCGTGCTGGGCGCAATGGCCATCTTCGCATCGATCATCGCCACATTCTTCGTCCGCCTGGGCAAAGACCAGACCAAGATCATGTGGGCCCTGTACAAGGGAGTCATTGCAGCCACTGTTGTATCAGCAGTGCTCTTCTACATCGCTAACTACCTCCTGATGGACGGTAACATCAAGATGTATCTCGCCTCGCTGATCGGCCTCGGCGTCATGAGCGCGATGGTCATCATCACCGAGTACTACACCGCGACCAACTACCGCCCGGTCAGGGAAGTCGCCAAGGCATCCCAGACTGGCGCAGGCACCAACATCATCCAGGGCCTCGCAATGGGCCTTGAGGCTACCGCACTGCCGGTCCTTGTGATCGTCATCGGCATCTTCCTCGCCTACCAGGTAGCCGGCGTATACGGCATCGCCATCGCAGCCGTCGCCATGCTGTCGGTCACCGGCATCATCGTAGCAGTAGACTCCTACGGCCCGATCACGGACAACGCAGGCGGCATTGCCGAAATGGCAGACCTGCCCGAAGAGGTCCGCAAGATCACCGACGCATTAGATGCAGTGGGCAACACCACCAAGGCGGTCACTAAAGGTTATGCCATAGGTTCAGCGGCCCTCGCTGCCCTGGCGCTGTTCGCGGCGTTCAAGGCAGAGATCCCCGGCGGCGAAGCCCTGAACCTCTCCATCGACCAGCCCATCGTCCTGATCGGCCTGTTCATCGGCGGCGCCCTGCCGTTCCTGTTCAGCGCCTTCTGCATGCTGGCCGTCGGCCGTGCTGCTTTCAGCATCGTCAACGAAGTCCGCAGGCAGTTCAAAGAGATCAAGGGCATCATGGAAGGCACCGGCAAGCCGGAGTACGGCAAGTGCGTAGCCATCGTCACTGAGGCCGCACTCAAGCAGATGGCCCTCCCGGCTATCCTCGCAGTCATAGCCCCACTCATCGTCGGCTTCCTGCTCGGCCCCGCCGCCCTCAGCGGCATGCTCCTCGGTGTTATCATCACCGGCCTGCTCCTGGCCATCCACATGACCTCGGGCGGCGCCGCATGGGACAACGCCAAGAAGTACATCGAGCTGGGCAACTACGGCGGCAAGAAGAGCGATGCTCACAAGGCCGCAGTAGTGGGCGACACCGTCGGCGACCCGTACAAGGACACCGCAGGCCCCGCCCTGAACGCGCTGATTAAGGTCATGAACACGATCTCCCTGATCTTCATTGGCCTCATTGGTACGTACTACCTGCTGAGATAAGCGTACAGGAACGTGAATGACCTGGCATTATGCCAGGTCTTCCATACTTTTTTAAACATAACAAATCATTGTAATAATTATAATGCAATCGCTAATGAAAAGCGTGTTTTCAAGTAGAGGAATTGAAAAATAGAAAAAGCTCGGCCCCGGGAGGCCTCGGTTTTAAATCGCAAAGACGCAAGGGCGCAAGGGCGCAAAGGTTTTTCAGAGATCCCTTTGCGTCGTTGCGCCCCTGCGTCGACGCGACCGAAGGGTCGAATCCTTGCATATTGCGAACTAAGTACAAGGCGGTCAGGCGCCGACAATATCCACATTTTTCACAGGACTATATTTCGACTAAAAAGTACGGGCGCTCATAAAATAAAATTCTTTGAAGAGCTATCAGGATCTAAAACCCGAAATACTCAGCGACTTCCTTCATCTTCTCAGGTACTGCTACTCCCTGCGGACACTTCTCCACACACTCCCCGCAGCCAGTGCACTTCGATGCGTACTCGGTATCCCCAAGGAAGAACTCATAGCTCTTCTTAGCCTTCCGAGGCTTATCGAACATGAAGGCACTGTTGTAGAACGAGAAGCACTCTGGTATAGCTACACCATTCGGGCACGGCATGCAGTACCGGCAGCCAGTGCAGTTGACCTTCATCTGCGCCTGCAGGAGATCTCTGACTTTCTCGATTGCCGACCGCTCTTTAGCTGTCAGCGACGACGGGAGACCTTTTCTTGCCGAGCGAAGGTTTTGCTTTAGCTGGCTCATCCGGCTCATGCCGCTGAGGACTACGGTGACTTCGGGGTGATCCCAGACCCAGCGCAGGCCCCATTCTGCCGGAGTGCCTTTGCCGGCTTCGGCCCACAGGGGTTCTGCCGCTGGTGTTTTTAACGCCATAGCCCCGCCGCGGAGGGGCTCCATGACTGCCACGCCCAGGTTCTTCTTCGCCGCATAGCGGAGGCCTTCGGTGCCGGCCTGTAGTTGCTCGTCCAGATAGTTATATTGAATGAGAGTCATCGTCCAGTCGTACCCGTCGACTACGGACTTGAAGGTGTCCAGCTCGCCGTGGAAGGAGAAGCCGGGATACGTAATTCTGCCGTCTTCGATAGCCGAGTCCAGGAACCGGTCGAAGCCCAGCTCCTGCATTTTCGCCCAGCTGTCCCGATCTAAAGTATGGATGAGGTAAAAGTCGATGTGGTCGGTCTGGAGCCTCTTCAGCTGCTCATCCAGGTAATAATCCATGTCCTCCCGGGACTTGATCAGCCAGGTGGGCAGCTTGGTGGCCAGGTTTACCTTTTCACGATAGCCGTCCTGCAATGCTTTCCCCAGCACGGTTTCGCTCTCGCCGTCATGGTATGGCCAGGCGGTGTCGAGGTAGTTGACGCCGTGGTCGATGGCGTAGCGCACCATCTCGATCGCTTTCGCTTCGTCGACGTGGCCTTCTTTTGTCATGGGGAAGCGCATGCAGCCGAACCCGAGGATAGAGAGGTCACGGTCGCACCTGGGCATTTTTCTATAGAGCATGATTAACTGTCCGGATATCTTATTGCCCGAACAGCTCTTTAACTTTTTTCAGGTTCTCCCGGATAGGCAGCGACTGGGGGCACTTCTCCTCGCAGCGCTTCATCTTTCGGTAGAGCACCGTATCACCGGCTGTAAAAGGCGTGGCCTTAATGCTGCATCTTAGACAGCTGGGCCCCGCCCACGCCGAAGTTGTCCGCGGGCGGCTCGTGGATGACGACGATGATCGTCGAGGCCGGGAGACCGGTCACTTCACTGGCAACTTTGGTAAAGCCTGTGATCAGCTGCTCTTTCTGCTCTCCGGTAAGCGGAGTTGTTTCGATAGTGATGACTGGCATACAGGTTAATCCTCCATAGTACATTCGTCATCCCCGTTTCATCAATGTTTTCCCGGCACTAAACGCTCTGGCGGCCTGTTGGCCGTCAGAGTATAGCAAATGAACTGTATGTATTCAGTGAAGACCTGTCTTCAACATGACAAAGGCTGCCAGAAAACCAATCACAGTAATCAGCCCTATGAAAGCGGAAGCCCGATGAAATGCTTCGGGTATCATCGTCTCTGTCAGCATCGCCAATAACCCGCCAGCGGCGAACGCGGACATCAATGCGATCGTATCTGCCGGAAATCCCCCTAAAACGCCATATCCTAATACTGCCGCGATGCCAGAGGCAAGCGCCAGCCCTCCCCAGACGCCGAGAACGTAGCGGGAAGATCGTCCGGCATCTTTCATGCCCGAGGAGCTGGAAAGTCCCTGGGGAACGTTTGCCAGGAAAAACCCTGCGATAGTAGTGAAGTGGATCACGCCGCCCCCGATCAGGCTCAACCCGATGACCAGCGACTCCGGGATGCCATCTACCAGGGCACCTAAAAACAACGATAGCCCGCTGCCGGGATGTTCCTCCTCGCCGGGCTGCTGCACACATTCTCCGCAGCGCTTGCGGTGTTGTGCCCCGATCTTTGCAAGCAGCCAGTTGGCCGTGCTAAAGACAATGCCACCGGCTAAAAACCCGATGGCAGCGATTTCAAATCCCGCCTGCACGTATGCCTTCTCCACAAGATCGAAAGACAGGATCGAGATCAGGACACCGCCACCGAAGCCCATGATCGTGGCAATCTCGCGGTGACGCAGCTTCATGTAATAGCCGGCCAGTGCACCCAGGAAAAGACCGAGACCAGCGACAAGGCCCCAGAATCCTGCATCTAAGATTGTTGTCAAGGTCAATCAAGCTCCTGCATGGTCATGTTTACAAGGGTTTAACAGGGCCGTCCCTCGTAACGATGATATCGCTGCTGGTTATAAGTCGACTCAGAGATCATCGTCTTCATCCCCATAGAGAACGTAAATATGATGTCTATTGTGCAATGGCATCTTAGTATCACGCCTTTTTAGCGGCGGATTAGAAAAACGGCTTATTCTACCAGGCTATAGTGCTCTATACGCTCGATCTGGAATAGAGAGCTGAAACAGTGCGATGGTAAAAGATAAGATTACAGCGACAGCATAAATACAGAAGAGTCTAAAATACAATTAAATGCACTTAAAAAGAATAATAGTTATCACGTTCTCTTTACTAGGTATAGCTGCTCTATTAAATAACGTAGCAGCGATGAACAATACTTTTTCAATATATGGGACGGTCACAGAGCAAAATGGCACGCCCATCCCGGGAACGAACATCCGGCTAATTGAATCGAGCGGCGGCCCGATATCCTTTGACGACCCGGGATTTCAATCAACTGTTACAGATGACCAGGGCAGATTTTCATTTGTGAACGTCTCGACAGAAGCAGACAGTTGCTGGATTACCATCCATTATCCAGATCATAAGCAATATTTTCCGCCCGGGAAATCTCTGATGTCGGTACCGGCATCAGGGGAGCAGTACGTAAACATCACAAGAATTGCGGTTGAAAGCGATGCGCCGCCAGGATATAATGCTGCACCCGGTTTTGAGGCAATGGTGGCAATGATATGCATGATATTTATTTGTATATTTAGGAATAAAAAGTAATATTTAATAACGGGTGTTAGGGGGACTTTTTACAAAAAGTCCCCCTCGTCACCCCCTCAAAAACATCGCTTTTAATGCGCCCTTACAGGGCATGATCGGGCGTCGAGAGTCAGGGGAGCCTTTTTGGAAAAGGCTCCCCGACAGCCCCTGCCAAAACTATGCGTGATAGTGCTCTCCGCCCATCCGCCTCTGTGCCGGCGAGATGGACTTCTCCTGTCCCGGAACACCGCACGCATCGGCCCGGCATTGCTTGCACAGCCGGAACTGTGGCAGGTACTTCTCTGCGACAGCCCTGGCCTGCTCAAGGTCCGAGCACTCCGGCGCTCTCAGGTTGGCGAACTTGTAGAGCGGGATCATCGGGATGATGTTCATGAGCACGGCGCCCTTTTCGGCGGCCATCTTCGCGATGGGCTCGATCTGGTCCGCGTTGATTTCAGGCACCAGGACGGTGTTCACCTTGACGATCAGGCCGGCCTTGGCCGCCATCTCTACGCCCTTGAACTGGTTCTCGACCAGGAGCTTTGCGCCTTCTTCGCCCCGGTAGGTCTTGTTATGGTAGCGGACCCAGGAGTAGATCTGGGCGCCTACTTTGGGGTCAAAGGCGTTGATGGTGACGGTGACGCTGTGCACGCCAGCATCAAGGATCTCGGGGAGCTTCTCCGGCAGCAATAAGCCGTTAGTGGCGATGCACTTGATGAGTTCGGGGTGCCTCTGGTGGACGAGCTTGAGCGCCTTTAAAGTCTCGTCGTTCGCCAGTGCCTCTCCCGGGCCTGCCACGCCGACGACCTTGAGGTTGTCGATCTCGGTCAGGACTTTGTCGACTTTGTCGGCGGCCTCCTCGGCGGTCATGACGCCCGACGAGACGCCCGGGCGGTGCTCGCACTTGTCGATCTTGCGGTTGCAGAAATTACACTGGATGTTACACTTGGGCGCTACCGGCAGGTGAATCCTCGCGGTGGAGAAATGCGCCTTCTCGTTGAAGCATGGGTGCGCCGAGGTCATGTGAGAGAACTTTGACCTGGTGCCTTCGTACATTTTCAGCTGATCCATAAGAATAACTCGCTCCGGGGCTGCCCGGGGCCGCATAGCTATACAACATGCGACCCGCGAACAAATATAATAATCACAAACTTCCCGTTCTTCGTTATATACTTTTTGAGAGGGGTTGCCGACCTATTAATATCGATTACTTCTAAGTACGGCCATCCCTTTTTATTTTTAGTAGTGAGATAGAGACCAGAACTAGAAAACCAGCCCATGCAGGAACAGCGCTGGCTTGCGCCGGAGATACCGGTTTTTCGGTATCACTTTCGGCCGGCAGGATTCTGGCTTCTACAACAGTGAAGTAGGCTAACGCATAGGGTCTTGTATCACCCTCACGGTTCAACTGGCAGTGAATATTGACCGGCGCCGTGCCGTTCACCCAGTTATCGTTGGCTGCCAGTACCCAGCTAAAATGGGCCGGGCCAGACTCGTTGCACCTTCTGGTGAGGGTATCCCACATGGGGTCGCCAGAGATGCTCCCGTATGCGTTAGTGTACCCGGGCTCCATCAGTGTGGCGTAGGCGAAGCTATCGCCGTCCGGGGTCATGTAGAGGTCAACGGTGAAAGGCTCCCCGACCTGCAGCGATACGTTTTCGACTGTGGCTTCCTGGCAGTTGAAATAAGCCTTGATGCTCCGGGCGTCCACATCGGAAGATGACAGCGAGATTACTGCCAGAAGCAGCAGAAAAGTGTAGAGCAGGCTTCTGATCATGGCCACGTAGGTGCCTCCTCGAAGCCCTCGCTCTTCTCGTCCCATTCTCCCGATTTATCTCCAACACCCTGCGGTCCAGGGGGAACAAGAATGAAGGTGGAAGTCTTGACGCAGAACCGTATGGGCTCGTTGCGGCCGAGCAGAGTCCCGTCCGGGCCTGTCACGGTCTGCCACCTGCGGGTATAGCAGGGCGCCTCATGCCCGAAAATGGGATTGGGGACCGCCTCGTTGTCTGCATCATACACGGTGAGGTAAGGGATGTCGCCCTGGACTTCGATGTACCATACGTTCATCGTGGCCCACCAGCCATAGGGTGGAAGCAGTGGTATTCCGCTCGGAATTTTAGACATCGCCTGCCCTATGGCTGCTTCGGTGCCCGCCTGGACTACCTTTTCGGCGGCGGCCTGGGTGAAGTCATTGATCACGCCTTTGACCTGGCCCTTGACGCTGTCTACGACAGCTCTGATGGCTTCCCGTTCGGCGTTCTGGACCTGTTCCCGGATCCTCCGGGAAACATAGTCGGTATACTCGTCCGCGTAGCCATCGGCCTTCTCCTGCGCTTTTTTCTTGACAACTTCCGCGCTGGCGTCGATCAGGTCGTCAGCCACTTCCCGGCCGATCTGCCCGTTCTTCAGGTCTTCAACAATAAGAGTAGTATTGTTTCCCCGGCGGGCGTAGGCGTCGTCTACTGCCCGATCTATGTCTGCCTGCGAGATACTGTCTCCGGCCTCCGGGTCTGCATTGATCTTTTGAGCTATCTGCTTTTTCAGCTCTACTTTGGTGCCGGCGGAGATCTGGTCTATGAGAGCGCCTGTTTCTGCTACGAGCGTCTCGTTACCGGTCTCTATGGCGGAGTTTGCCATGGCGTCCACGCAGTCCAGTAACGGGCCGGCCATCGCCTCGCTGAGCTCTTCTGTATCCAAGAAGCCGGCAGGCAGGGAGAAGAGGCAGATGTTGCGTAGCTTCAGAGGCCTGGTGGTATAGCCGGTTTCCGGGTCTGTGTACCGATCGGTATACAGGTAGTGGGGAGACTGGTCGATCGCAAGCGTCACTGATTCTTTCCAGGGGTAGCCCCCAGCTGCTTCGGGGCTGCTGTTGAGCGTCATGGGCAGGCCAAACTGTATGTAAAAGTTGTTGTCGAGGTAGTTTCTGGACTGTGCGGCACCCGTCGTTATATCCGAGGAGTTGAGGCCTGTGCCGCTGAGGCTGCTATCGAGGGTGCGGTTGATCTGATCGCCGGACAGCCCGGCTGCCCGGTCCAGCTGGGCCCGGACATCTTCCAGCAGCGCCCGGCGCACGTAAAAGATGGCTTTGCTTCCGCAGGACCGGTATAACAGCTGTTTACTACCGTTCATCCCGGCGATCTCCGTCGCGTAAGCAGGCTGGTCGAGATATGAAGGGTACTTCTCCTCGAACTGCCTGAGCATTTCTGCGTAAGCGGCGGAGGACATGGCCGCGGGGGAGCCGCCGTACTCTTCCGGGTCGAGAGTGACGTGTATGTCCTGGCGCAGGTTCTGGCACAGGTCCTTGAGTTCGTAGTCGGCCTCGATCTCCATCCACACCGGCCGGTTGTTGCCCGGGCCGCAGATGAAGGAGTACCCGGGGTTAGTGTACCCGTATGGCAGCAGGGTGTTGACGTCCCCTCTGCGCCTCATCGCTGCAAGGAGGTTTTCCTCAAATCTGCCCTCCGGGCCGTCGAAAGAGCCTTCATATTGCCGGATCAGGTCTTTCAGGTTGTTGTCCGTAAACGCCTTGCGCCCGAAGCTCAGGTCTTTCTGGTACTGGAGGGGAGTACAGGGGTCCTGTATATCGTTGAAGGCAGGCTGGAGCAGCGGATCGTCGAGGCGCTCTGCGGAGTCCATGTATTTGCCGGCGCCGTAGAACTCTATGGAGGAGTACCGGCTCAGGACGTAGTTTACCGTCACCCTGTCCGCATACGGTATGCTGTTTGCGTCATGGCCGTAGACCCGGAAGGTCCGGGTGAGCGGCACCTGGTAGCCCTTACAGAATGGCTCGACCTGGCGGATGATTGCAGGCTCTTCCACGATCCCGGTACGATTGCCTTCTGCAGTATAGTAGTCCCTCTCCCGGGTTGCGTCGAGGAACATGTATACCCGGTATGCGCCGGAATAGCAGGACTCTGCATATCCGCCGAAGGTGACATTGTGGTAAGCCCGATCGACGATGTCGTCGATGGTAAAGTTGTACTGGCGGGGCGGGGCGGATGAAGCATTCCCGGGTAAGTCCTTTTTACTGGTATTGAGGACACTGTAGTTGGTGACTGACGAGGGATGTGCTTCCGCACCTGAGCAGTAATACACCAGGCTTGCGAGGCTCAGCGGGTCCACGGAGTTGAAGGTGTAGCCCTGCTCCAGCAGGTTTGCCCCGTTGGCCATCAGTGCCATGTCGCCGTTGTCCACGATGTTCAGGGGCATGCCCAGAAAGTACTGAGAGTATCCCCTCGCCCAGGTGTAGGCGTAGGATGCGGCGGTCAGGTCGGCAAACATAGCCGTGTCGTTCAGGCGTTCTGCGTATTCCTCCGTCATGCCCTGCAGCAGCGGGTACCGGGAGGTGATAAGCGCTCTGACTATTTTTGTCTCTGTATACGTGAAGTCGCTGTCTTTCTTACTTACGGTGAGGCGTACGGGCACCGTGAGGATGTAGTAGGCGGTATAGTCCCGTTGACATGGAAGGACGGGGTGGTCAAGATTCCTTGTCAGCGTCATGTTACAGGGAATAATTTGTATTGAACTCTGGTCTCCGTCGATCCGGGCGGTGACACTGTAGTCCCCGTACTGGAAGTTGCCACGGTAGTTGGACTCAAGGTATGCGGCGAGTTGCCGGTAGGTGAGGCTGC
The DNA here is from genome assembly GCF_000063445.1 of Methanocella arvoryzae MRE50. Classification (NCBI taxonomy): domain Archaea; kingdom Methanobacteriati; phylum Methanobacteriota; class Methanomicrobia; order Methanocellales; family Methanocellaceae; genus Methanocella; species Methanocella arvoryzae. Next base: position 2,429,565 of record NC_009464.1, on the reverse strand, counting down.
GTATCCTGTCCTCGTTGATCTTTTCGGGGCTCTCCCCCGGCCGGCTGCCCGGGCTGGCGTTGATCACCGGAGTCATGCCCACTTCTGATTCTGCGTACATGCCGGCATAGTTGAGGGCGCTGCCGATGTCCGAAAGGGCGAGCGTCAGGGCAGGGCTGAGGTCCCGCTCCGCATCCTCGGCGGTGCCCGCCGAAGCGATCCTGGCTTCGGTGCTCAGCAAGAATACTGTTACTACAGAAGATATCAGCAACATGAGCACCCCGATGGCTACGAAAGGCACTCTGGCCCGGTCATCGTCGATCCACTGCTTCATCCGCCCACCCACACTGACATTGTTACCCTAGCCCGGGAAGGCTCATACCGGGTGAGCAGCCAGGAGAGGATTTTTTGCTCGATGGCCGGATAATCCGACCCATTCTGCACAATTTCAGCCGCGCAGCTTGCGGCCAGGGCATTGAGGGAGTCCCGGTTCTGGAAGACGACTGCCTGTACAATCGCATCTTCTCCCATGCTCCTGACATCGAGCGCATGTGTGTCTGCCGAAGTCGGGTTTGTGGAGAAGGCTTCGAGTGCGCTCGCCGGATCGATGCGGCGGTCTTCAGCCCGGGGAGAGCCAAGGGTGTTGCCCCAGATTTCCTGCACCTCGGCCCGAGTAGAGTTGGCGAGGCACCGCTGAAGCGATTCATGGATGCCTGCCTGTAATTTCGCTGAGTCGTTATCTGATCTGTACGCTACGATGCTCTCGTTTATGGATGCGAGGTCAGGCTCGTTCAGGTTCCGCAGGCCGGCCATCGTGATCTTTGTCGTATAGGGCATGGTCACGAAGGTCTGTATAGACATGGCTCCCGGGGGATGAGGCCGGCCTGCGGTGACGCTGCCCTCGAGAGGCACTCCGGCGAAGGGCATCCAGCGTAGCGTGAACTCGTAGCCGAAGCGTTGATCTACCCTCGATCGGACGGCTTTATCAACAAGCAGCCTGATCTGCTGATCATACTCGGTGGTCAGCGGGTTGAGACGGAGGGTGTCATTGCCATAGCGCATTACAAACTGGCATGCGGCATCTTCGGCTGCCAGGTCCATGACTGTGCGGTGCCGGCTGCCCCTCCCGAGGACTGACCTGGTAATTTCTTTGTACAGGAAGTCGTTAGTGGCATTGATGCCGCCGTATGTCGCGATCTGATCGGCCACGTCGCCCAGGATGCGGTATTCGAAGTAGTCCACCTTTTCCGTCTCCATGGTAACTATAGCGGCCGTTGCCAGTTCCCGAAGGTTCCTGTCGGTCGATGCGCGCTCCATGCTATGACCCATGATAACAGGGCTGAGGATGACAGCGCAGGCGGATACCATGACCAGGAATAGCAGCGCATCCACGGTGGTGGAATATGCTCGATCGTCTTTCATGAGCCCTCCCGGCATACGACTGTGAGGAATCCGGAGACAGTGCTGGCATCGTTCAGGATGACGCAGATGGGGATACGATACCGTGCTGAAGGGCCGGAGCCTGTATCTTCAGTGCTCCAGCTATGTCCTCCCGCGGCGATCTCGACGGATACGGCAGTTCCCGGATGTCCGTACCGCCGGGCCATTTCGGCCATCGCCCGGGCATTGTCCAGCTTTCTCGCGTCCAGGAGGCCCTGATAACCGTCGGCTGCTATGGCGGGGTCGCCCGCCATGGAAAGGGCAATAGTGCGCAGATCATCCATTTCCTGAGCGTAGTATGCGGACGATGCGTATGACTGGTATGCGGAGGTCATCAGGTAGCCGAAGAGCAGGATTCCTATGGAGACCAGCCCGATCGCAGATAAGTCTGTGTAAGGCTCGGTCACGCCCCGATCATCGCTGGTAAACAAATACACAGGGAATACACTCCGTTCCCGGGCTGGAGTTAGCCCGGACATAGATCAGCTCTTTCTCGACGATCAGCGGCCTCGCAGGATCCACAGGAACTGGATTGACAGCCATGTCGGTACAGGCGGCAGTCAGCAGATCGGTGATCGTAGACGCATTGCAGGCGTTGACGGGCGACTGTTCAGTACCGTATGCTCCGCAGGTGAGGTTCAGACATTCCCGGAACCCCCCGGTGCCGTTCCACGAGATGCTGCCGCACGAGTACCTGCCGGGGCATACCCGGACAGGAAGGGGCCTTGCAAATGTCCCTCCGGACCGGTCTTCTGCAATGACATAATCCGTAGAAATCGAGATGTTAATTCCATCATACCTGTACTGCCTGGCGTGGATGTACGGGACCGAGGAAGTCGCTACGGTGGCAATGTCTCCGCTGACTTCGGAGGCGCAGTATTGCAGGACTACCGACCGATCTGCGGGCAGGGTGGTCCTGAAGAGCGAGAAGACGATCAGCAGCAGGACTGCAGATGCCAGCAGGGCTCCGAGCCCCATGAGCAGCTCTTCCGCACCGAGTTCGTCCTTTGACCTCATGCTGCCTCCGCCCGTATGCAGGCTTTATAGCTTCCGTTTAGGCTGGCAGGGCTGACTGTTAGGTAATATTTCCCGGGGTAGAGAAGCAAGGGAACGTCAGCAGGCCCGTCCGGCTGATCGCAGGCGAAAGGTATGTCCGACACGTACGTGTCCGATCGGCCGTTGGAGTACTCGATGAAGTAGGACCGGTCAGCGCGGACTGTAGTGCCGTTTACCGGGATTGCCCCGAAAGCGATCATGCGGACAGTTGACGGTACCGACACATCGAGGGATCGGCCGGCGCTCTGGCCAGGGCAGTCGCCAGCGTAGGACAGCCTCGCTAGCTCGTAGATCCGATCGGCCTCGGCCCTGGCCTGGTACTCAGAGTGAGCGCCAGCCAGGTCAGCCATCCCAGAGGCCGTGAGGACTATCAGGAGCGCAGCCACGATCACCATGACCATTAGCTTTGCCGGCAGGAAGTCGGCTCCGGAGTCATCATCGAACATACTTATTTACAATCACACGCAAATTACTTATAGTTTACCACTTAAGTTCAAAATGTTGAGAACATGTCTAAAGCCGCAGACAAAGATCAGCCAGTGTCGGACCTGGATGGGAGGCTGATGTCCCTCGAGCAGAACATACGTGGGCTGAACGCCCGGATGAGGGCCATCGAGAGAAGCTTTCCGGGAGATAAGGAGCAGCTACGAGCAGTGACCTGTGTGCAGGAGCCCCCATATGCTCACGAGGAGCAAGAGGCGTACGACTTTGTGCCTGCGGCAGCGACCGCAGAATCGTGCGGATATGCAGACTTAGAGGTAGGCCGGGATCACTTCGATAGCATACCCTCAGGCCCTGCCTGTGTACCTGACAGAAAAGAAAAGCCGGGACTATTAAGTCAGCCCTTCGACCTAACCGGCCTGATCGCGGGCCTGATCATGATTCTGATCAGCGCTCTGCTTTTTACGGGCAACGTAGAGATGCTTAAAAATCCAGCTATACCGTTTGCCTTCGGCGCGCTGCTGATCGGGTGGGTATGCCTGAGCAGGTATTTAGGCAGGAGTCCGTAAATTTTAGACTAGAACTTATGTTCTCATGCAGTCTTCGCTGCCGCACTGCGGACATCGGATAGGAAAGACGTCTGGATTTTCCTGAAACGTAAACCCGCAAGTTTTACATATGAAAAATACCTTGTCCTGATCAATACCGTCCATAATAGTCAAATAAAACATGATAGCTCAAATATTATTCGGTTCCTCAGGCTTGCAGGGGATCGTGCATACCCCGGCAGAGCAGGTATCAAAGGTTTTATAGGCGGACACGAAATTATAAAATTGGTGTGCATAGCATGGACAGGACGCTCGAATTCGGTGGTAAGCAAATTGAGCCCGACGTGAGAAGGCTCAGTGACATGCGTGAAGTGATCTACGACATCGACTGGCTGAAGAGCGCGCCGGACGAGATACTGTATTACATGTACCGGGATCTGGCCATGAGCCGCCAGGATCGGTCGATTATACTGGACCATGGCCTGCGCTACGACATAACCGTTATTCCGCCCGGCAGGCTCGGCTCCGAATACGTCAAGACGGCGGGGCACTACCACCCGGAGATCGGGAACACAGGCATGACTTACCCCGAGGTCTATGAAGTGCTCCATGGCACCGCCCACTACCTGCTCCAGCGCTGCGACGAGGGCAGGATCGTAGACGTTGTCCTGATCGAAGCCCACGAGGGCGACAAGGTGATCATTCCACCGAACTACGGCCACGTGACCATCAACCCGTCTAACAAAGAGCTGAAGATGGCCAACTGGGTTTCCCGCAACTTTTCCTCCATTTACGAGCCGTACAAGAAGTGCGGCGGCGCAGCATACTTCGAACTGGCAGGGGGCAAGATGGTGCGCAACGGCAGGTGCGACCACCAGCCGGACCTGCGGTACCTGAAGCCTTCCAACATAGGCAAAGTCGGTTTCGCGAAGGGCAGGGAAATGTACGGCCTCGTCAGGGACATCGAAAAGCTCGGCTACCTGAACAGCCCCGGAGAGTACCAGTGGCTCTGGGACGAAGTGCTGAGCGATAAGAACCGGGTAAACGCCCCGATACTCTGAACCGGAAATGACGCTGAGAAAAAGCGATGGCACGGTCATCGCCACCAGAGTCGAGCACGCCGGGACTCCGGTCAGACAGATGATCGGCCTCATGTTCCGCCGCTCGATACCGGAGGAGTACGCACTCATTTTGGACATGCACTGGGAGCAGTACATAGGTATCCACATGCTTTTCGTGCCCTTTCCGATCGATCTTTTGTACCTTGATAGTAACAGGCAGATAGTAGACCTCCGGCACATGCGGGCCTGGACCGGTATCGCCACCTCGAAGAAACCCGCGCGCTATGCTATCGAGATGCCTGCGGGGAATATTGAGCGCAAGAGCTTGAAAATCGGGGACGCGCTCGAATGGTGAATATACCGCTTATTATATTTGGGTGTTATACAATTTATCATATTAAATTGTAGAAGTAGAAAAGTTTGAGTATATAGGGATAGGTTAATATACTAAAAATCCATTCTGTATTATTTGGGGGGACTGGGTGGCCATGAAAAATGGAACGGTCCTGCACTGACAATAACGGCCAGATAAGCCTCGACTACCTTATAGGTGTCACTATCTTCTTACTCACGTTTATCTTCGTCTTCGCCTTCATCCCGGGCATGTTCTCTCCTTTCCACTCCAACTCGGACGAGATCACCATGGCAGCCGACAGAACTGCCGCAGTGCTCGTCGAGAACGTGCTGGCGGCGGGAGGCGCGGGCGATAAGCAGCCTTGCATTCTGGATGCGGCAGCCATAAGCCAGTTTACCTCTGACTTATCCAGCCCTGTTTCTTCCGTTCAGCTCAGGCAGAGCCTCGGGCTGAACACCAGTAGCACCACCCAGTACAACCTTGAAGTAGTCATCGAGGAGCAGGGGAAACCGGCCAGAGTGATCAACAACGGTCAGGTACCGGGCACCACCAACGTGGGGCAGAGTAAACGGTACGCCCTCATAAGAGACCCCTCAGGGTCAGGCATCGACGCCTATCCGGGCAGGGCCGCCATTATTACAGTCAGGGTATGGTGATCAACGTGCGAGACGACAGAGGACAACTTCACACGATCGAAGGCCTGGCGGCAGCGTTCATTATCATCATCGTACTATCCATCGTAGTTCAGACTACCTCTGTGACACCGCTCTCTACCTCGTTCACCAACCAGCACGTGAAGCTGGAGCTGCAAAACATGGGCAACGACATCCTGTCCACGCTGGACCAGACCAAGCTGGTGAACAACAGCGATCCGAACGTGCCCTCGCAGCTGAAGAAGAGCATCATCGACTGGAGCGTGTATTCCTATTACGACATCTACACCTGGAACAACACGACTTACGTCAGCGCCACAAACGCCAGCTATGCGCCTTTGAATACGCCGCTGTCCAGCGCGCTGACATACGCGTTCGCCAACAATGGCGTAGCCTTCAACGTAGAGGTTAGCTTCCCTGACAAGAACGGGCATGTGCGCCTGTCCAAGATGATCTGGAACGGCGACCCTTCGGAGAACTCGGTGACGGTTTCAAGGCTGGTGGTCCTGCACGACGGCGATAACGAGATCCCCGTCGGCGACAGGTATGACAACTTTATGGTACTGCCCGACATCAGCCCGGGCACGACCTTGCACAATACAGCATACGTAAAGCTGACTATGTGGGTGATGTAGATGGGGAACGACGATACGAGAGGCCAGGTCATGCTTACCTGCGCCTTCCTCTTTGCCATTATTCTGGTCATTATCACGCTGATGCTGAACAACGTGATCTACTCCAATAATATGGCTTATCTCGGCTTTATGGGCCAGTCCGGATACGAGCAGCGGGCGATTAAAGAGGCCACAATCGATGAAGCTCAGCTTGCATACGAGCAGACGGGCGGCGACCCGATCAAGTTCAGGCAGTACATGAACGATTACGCCAGGGCAGTAAATTCGATGACTGTGGCTGAGGGCATCTATATCACAGTCTCGCCCTCGGCCGCGCCGAAGCCCGTCGGCGGCCCCAGCACAACATACCAGGCTACCGATACCCGCCTGGACATCTTTGAGAAGAACTTCAACTACACTTACAGGATCACGACAAACTATCACTACAACCCGGGCGGAGCGACTCCCACCCCCACCCCGTCGGCCACCCCGACGCCGGGGGTAACGAAGCCGTTGATAGTCATGGGCACCAATAAGACAACCATAGAGCCGGACGGGAACGACTTCTCGCTCATATACGTCCAGGTGACAGACCAGGATACGAACCTGCCCCTGGAAAACATCCGGGTAAGCCTGCACGCCACTGCGGGAGAGTTCCAGGACATGCTGAGCGGCAGCCCGATTACGGCTGCGGTGACGGATGCCAACGGCAAAGCCACCTTCAGGTACCTCAGTCTGGTCCCGGGCATGCAAAGTCTGCATGCCACCAACGGTACAGTGTCGTCTAACACGGTGATCATCGACTGCCAGCCGGTCATACCTCCGGGCACTTCTGCCCACCCGCCATCGGTAGGAGCCCCGACGGCATCCCATGAGAGCAAGAAGAAAGGCCAGGTGATATTTGAATACATCACCGTCAAAGTGCCGGTCACGGTAGATCCCGGCACTTACGATTTCGACGACTTCACAGTCAAAGTCAGCATAGCCGGGGCAACTAATCTAGAGCTCCTCTCCTCCGGAGACATCAGCGGCATTTACGAGAAACATGGCATAGACGGCCCTGAAGGGTACAGTAAAACGGTCTCTGCCAGGCTGCACTGGATCGACCCGGCGACGCCTTACAGCGTGACCCTTAACATCGAAATCACGGCCATCGACAAGATCGCCAACGTAGCGTATAGCTATACGACCACACGAACATACAGCGGGCCCCCGCCGTCATAGGCAGAAGCAGAGACGGGAGTAGCAATGACCTTAAAAACTTACGTAAAGGACGACGATTCCGGAGTGAGCGTGCTGGTGGAGTACATATTCCTGATGACCATCACGGCCGTGCTGTTCTCCGTCTTCGTCATGGTGATCTACACCACGTTCCTCAGCGTCGACAGGGTAGTGATCGGTAACGAGCTGGGGATCGTCTCGAACGACGTGGCGAGCCGCATATCCGGTTTCTCCAACGAGGTGTACACCGGCCAGTACAGCAGCCCTGAATATGCCAGCAGCGTCAGAGGGTCGGCGGAGTACATCGAACTGCCGGGCCTGGTCAACGGCCAGCAGTACCAGGTAAACGTCACCTACGATCCCGCGACTAAATCGGGCTTCGTAAACATAAACTACCAGTCCGAGATCACGCTCTCCAGGACGGCCGGCTTCCACTCGGAGATCAGCGTCAGGCCAGTCAGCCTGTACAGCCCGAGCCAGAGCATCTACATGTACTACGATAGCGTGGGCAACCAGATCATCATGGAGGGCGTTTGATGATGCCCCGGCTTTTTAACTCTGACGCAGTATCGGAATCTCTGAGCTTTATCCTGCTCACGGCGATCATGCTGATAGCGTTTTTCGTCGTCTACTCGGCGGGCCTTCCGGCCTACAGCACTTACCTCGATCAGAGCCACATGACCAACGTCGAGCAGAGCTTCAGTATCATCGCCTACAACGGCAACACCGTAGCCATGCACAAATCCCCCTTCTCCTCCTCTGAGCTGAAGATTTTCGGAGGCACGCTTGCCACCAGGGATGCCGGCTACATGGACATATCTTATTACGGTGACACCGGAGGAACAAGCCTGATCGGCAGCAACAATACCACCCTGAAGGTCCTGGAGTACACCAAGGGAACCGACAGGGTAGCCTACATCGACGGAGGCGTATGCCGGTACTACCCCACAGGCTCGGTCATGCTCACCGATCCCCCGATCCACACCACCCCGGATTCGCTGATCGTGCCGACGATCACGGTATACAACAGCGACGTGAGTGTGGCTGGCAACGGGCTGACCAGAATACTGTTCCTCACCCCGTACTACAGCAAGATGTCGCAGACCATTTCTCTGCCCACGGCGGCCTCGTTCGACGTGAAGCGGATCGACATCAGGATGAAGAGCGAATATGCGGATGCCTTCGGGAGGTATTTCGCGGAGACTCTGGGTTTCACCCAGTCCGAGGGACCTGACGGTGAAGTCATAGTCAGCAAATCGTACCCGTCCGGGATTCGGCTGCAGCTAATCCAGTCTTACCTGACGATAGAGGCGAACTAGCGGATGAGAGCCGTAGACCAAAAGAAAGACTTGAACGGACTTGATCGTATGCGGTGCAGCAAAATCTACGACAGCACAGCTGTCTCTGAAACCATGGGAGTCATTCTGCTCCTCGGGCTGGTGACGGTAGGGATCACCATCGTCCTTACCCTGGGCATGCAGACTATCACGAACGCCAAAACCGACGCCAACTACAACGGCGTCGAGCAGGCTTTTACCGTTGCCGAATCTAAGCTGAGCAAGGCACGGTTCAGCACATCCATTTACCAGGAAGCCCCGTTCGAGCTCAGGGATAGTACGGTAACCATCAACGATTCCTGGGATAACAGCCACATCATCGTCTACAACATAGACGGCGTAACAGAGATCTACAACGGCAGCATGGGCACCATCTCGTGTCAGGTCGGCGATCGGGAAATCGCTTACCAGGACGGTGGCATCTGGACCCTCTACCCCGACGGGGGAAGCGTCATGATATCTCCGCCGGTCTTCGACTACAACGGCGTCACGCTGACCCTGCCCGTGACAAAGATAAAGGGTGACGAGGCCCTGGCAGCCTCGGGCAACAGCCAGGTAGTCATCAACGTCAACTCCAGCTCGCCGGCCCTGGTCTATCCGAAGGAAGGCGTGGGCGGCAACCCGGTCCCCCAGGGATTTGCCATCAACCTGTCCATCAAGTCCGACTATTACAGGGCGTGGGCGGACTACATCAACGAGCGTACCCGGGCCCAGGCTATGATAGACCACAAGAACAAGACGGTCAACGTCTCCCTGAAGTCGGGCGTACCAGTGCAGTCTGGCCTGGTCAGTTCGGGGTTCACCACCAAGTCGATGGAGACGGGCGTGAGCGCGCCGGTCAAGACTTTCAAGCTCAACCTGGTCCTGCGGAACACCGGCAACGACTACACGATCACCTACGGCGTGCCCTCCCCGAACAAGAATAATGTGCCGGACCCCGATCTCCTCATGACGGTCAGCCGCACCAAGGGAGGCGGCAACAAGGAATACGCCTACATCGAGTACAAGTACGTAAACGGCGATATTACAGAGCTGTTCAGCACGGCTATCCCGTTTGAGAGAAAGAACGACGGCTCCCTCGATGTCGACTTACTCAACCATAGCATAGAGATGACCTACGAAGGCGACCCATCTGTAACGTGGGGCGACGACATGAGCGTCCATGACAGCAGCATCATGAAGATCGACTACGACGACACCACCTACTCCGACGTCGTCGAAGGGGACGCCAAGACGCTGCACGACATAACCCAGCACTACCTGTGGGTCATGGCGAAACAAGACCAGCAGAACAACGACGTATACAATGGGCCGTTCTACGAGGTCATCGGCAAGGACAAGTACGACGGAAGCGCGTCCACCTTCCAGCTCTCGTACGTCTCCAGCGAGGATATCAAGTACCTGTATATTACAGAGGGTATACTGTACACCAGGCTGAGCCTGCAGAGCATATAAGTCGGACGCCGGCAGCGGCAGCAAGATCAGTGCCAGCTGCCGGACCCGTTTTTCATTTTTAAGCGTATAAAAGATATTAATTTGATTATTTGACGATAGCTTCTTATAAAATAAAGTAATTATTACTTTGTAATCGCTTCGGGGGTCTAAGACGGGGGTCACGGACGAAATGTATGAAGCGACTGATAGGTAGCAGCGATGGTCAGATTAGTCTAGACTATCTCGTGGGAATAACGGTATTCCTGATGGCATTTATCTTCGTATTTGCCTTCATACCGGGCATGTTCACGCCTTTCCACTCAAACTCCGACGAGCTGACAATGACGGCCGACAGAGTGGCAGCTACCCTTATCCAGGATACTCTTGCAGTTAACAATTCGACTACGAAGTTGCCAGGCGTGCTGGATGCAAGAGAGATCGCTAATTTTAACGCCGTAATGAACAGCCCCGACAATAAAACTCTCAGGGAGAACCTGGGGCTAAACAGCAGCGGTAATGCGCTTTTACTGTACAACCTCCAGGTCACGATCCAGGCGGATAACCAGCCCACTATAAATATAAACCACGGACAGCTTCCCGGGAATGGCAACGTCGGGCAGAGTAAGCGGTTTGTCATGATCAGGGACGCGAATGCGCTACCCGATGGGTACAATGGTTACATGCACGCAACGTGGAACTTTTTTAACGAAGATTTCCGGGACCGCTACCCGGGCAGAATGGCAATCGTGACCGTGAGGGTGTGGTAAAAAGTGAAGAAGCAGAGGGGCGAAGTCGGGCAGATGTACACAATCGAAGCTATAGCCTCGGCATTTATCATGATCATAGTGCTGGTCATAGTGGTGCAGACCACGTCGCTGACGCCTCTCTCTTCGTCTTTCACTAACCAGCACATCAAGCTGGAGCTCCAGAACCTGGGCAACGACATACTGGTCACGTTAGACGAGACGCCCGCGATGAGTAACACTACAGGGATCAACGAGACTAGTATGGCAGTGCCCTCCCTGCTGAAGCGCAGCGTCATTGACTGGGCAGTATTCTCGTACTACGACACATATACGTGGAACGGTACGGCATTTATCAGCCAGTACAACGGCAGTGTCAAAGAGTTAAACACTCCCTTGACCAGCGCCTTAAAATTCGCCCTCACAAACAACAGCATCGCCTACAACGTGGAGATCGGCTACCCTGATCCTGGCGGCTATAACCGGGTATCCAAGATGATCTGGAACGGCGACCCTTCGGAGAACTCTGTGACCGTATCCCGGTTCATTGTACTGCACAACAACAGAACTGAAATCCCTCCGGGCGACAGGTTCGACGGCTCGGCGACCATGCCGGTGCTGATCCTGCCGGACATCGGAGGAGGAGCCTATGATTTCCATACGGTGATCGAGGTCAGGCTGACCCTGTGGGTGATGTGAATGGCATTAATGGTGAAATGCGAACTGGGCCAGGTGATGCTGACTAGCGCGTTCCTGCTCGCGATAGTGATCATTATAGTCACTATCATGCTGAACAACCTGATCTACTCAAATAATGTCGCTTACCTCGGCTTATCAGATCAATCGCAGTACGACGACTTGTCGATCATGAAAATGACCGTAGACGAAATGAACTACGCGCTCAACGTCGCGAACGGAGACCAGTCCATGTTTGCCAAGAATTTTACTGCCTTCATCAGCGCGACCAACAACATGACCCTCACCAAAGGCACCCACGTACAAAACTCTTCGCCGGTCTTTACCTCGGGCGATGTCACTCAACAGCTGTACGTAAGCGATAAAGACTCGAGTAAAACGTACGTCATAAAGTCGAAAAGCCAGGCAGCGCTGACTCCTGGGACTTACCATGGGGGCAGGGACCCGGGAAACGTCATCGTCAGGCTGGGGGCTAACGATACCACGCTTCGGCTGGGAGAGCACGTGCTGTTGATCGTCGAAGTGGTGAACAGCACTACGTACATGCCAGAGCCAAACGTTACAGTCAACTTCACGGTGCCGGCCGGAGCCCTGATGGCTAACGGAAACGAGCACCTGGCCGACGCCAGTGGTAACATAAAAGGCAAGCACGCCGACCTGCACACCGACGATAACGGCTATCTGTTCGTCGATTACTACCTCACCTCACTGGTGTATACAGTCAGGATCAACGCTAGCGTTGGCCCGAATCCTGACAGGGCTCACGGCAACCTGTCCAACGACGTGACGATGATCCTGCTGAACACTAACGAGCCGACACCGACACCGACACCGACGGCCACGCCGGAGCCGACACCGACACCGACACCGAACCCCACGCCGGTATTCGACCATCTGACGATCACAGTAACTGACCCGTGGCAAGCCTCGAGTGACACGATCACAGTAACCGCAATCGACCAGTTTGGCAACCAGTACGATAAATACACCGGCAAAGTATACTTCAGTTCGAGCATCAATGGAGACAGCTTTACATACGATAAATGGAACAAAGCATACGCCTTCACAGCTTCAGATAGCGGAAGGCATGTGTTTGTCGATTGCGCTACTCTGAAACCGGGTAATAAGGAAGAGAAAATGATACACACGATCTGGGTGATTGATTTGGACGGTAACCAGGCTGAAGATACCACCCGGTATTGAGCGAGGGTGAAAGACATGCGTGGAGATCGGATAAAAGACGATAGCGGCACGAGTATCTTGATAGAATATATTCTCTCGCTGACCATCACTGCCATTCTATTCACCATCCTGCTCCTGCTGCTGGGCAACGTGATCTCGACGACGGAGCGAGTGATCTTGGACGAGCAGTTAGGCATCATAGCTGGCGACATTGCGAACCGCCTGGCGCTGGCCTCCACAAACGTGTACAACAACCAGTATAACGACAACTACTACGGCAACCTGATTGCCGATTACACGGTCATACTGGACCTGCCGCCGGCAGTGCGAGGGGATCATTACCTGATCCAGATCAACTACAGCGATGCCAGCAAAACCGGAACGGTCAAGGTCGCGTGGGGCTCGAACGTCGACGTAAACAGGACTGCCACTTTCCACTCGGACACAGGCGTGGCAAACACGACCTTATTCTACAACACGGGGAACAAGGGGAAAATCTTCTACCCGGACAGCAACTCGAAAATAGCGTTGATGGTGTTCTGATGAAAGGATCGACGAGGACTTCAGATGCAGGCGTATCCGAATCGATAGGCTATATCATGATATCGGGCATACTCATCACTTCCTTTATCCTGATTTCCACGGTAGGATACCCGATATTTAACGCCTACATCGACGAAGGGCACATGAAAAACGTCCAGGAAAGCTTCGACATCCTGGCGTACAACGGTAACAATGTTGCAATGCACAACTTACCCTACGCATCTTCAGAAATCAAGATGTATGGAGGCACCCTAGCAACCCGGGATACGGGCTACATCAACATATCCTACTATAGTGATAACGCCGGCACTATGCCCAACATCCTCGGCTTCGACAACAGGACCCTGACTGTGCTAGAGTACACTAAGAACACGAACAGGGTAGCTTACGTGGACGGAGGAGTATACGCCCTCTGGAACGACGGCTCCACCATGATCCGGGAGCCGGAGATATACAGCAACGGGGAGACCTTTGTGTACAACGAAGTACCGCTGATGTACAGCTACGTCTTCATCTCCGGAAATGGGCCGGTTCAGCTCACATTCAGCACCCCGTACTATTCCAAAATGTCCCAGTCAGTCTACTCTGTCGGTGCGAAATCGATCACCGGGGTTCACCATATCAGGATAACCATTTCCGGAGACTACGCAGAAGCTATTGGTAACTATATGCAACAACAGTTCGGCTTCGCGAAACACCAGGGGAGTGACGGGGAATTAATCCTCAGCAAAGCCTTCCCCGGTGGCATAAAACTTTGCATCGTTCCAGATTATCTGGTTATAGAGAATAAATAGGCTAAGAGGTATGGCTAACATGTCCATCTTGAAAGCTACAGGAGAAATAAATCGGAGGCGAGAACTCGCCGTATCAGAGATATACGGCGCGGTTTTGCTGCTGGGAATAATCACCACGGCGATTGTCTTGATCGTCCTGCTCGGAAGCTCCATAGTCGGCGATGCGCAGGCAGCGTCGAAATACAGCGGTACGGAGCAGGCCTTCACCGTCGCAGACTCCAAGATAAGCAAAGCCAGGTTTAGCACATCGATCTACCAGGAAGCTCCCTTCGAGTTGCGAGACGGCACCGTATACATCAACGGATCCTGGGACGACAGCCACATCATGATCTACGACTACAACAACACTACCAAAACTAACAAGCTGATATATAACGGCACTCTCGGCACCATCAGATGCGTGATGGACCATGGTGAAGTAGGTTACCAGGCCGGAGGCATATGGGAGTATGTGGATAATGGCAGCCTAATGATTTCACCCCCGGACTTCGACTATAATGGTGTCACGCTCACCTTGCCGATCATGAGAATTTCGGGCGACGAGTCGATCTCGGCCACTGGCAACAGAAAAGTCCTGATCAACGTAAACTCGACCAACACGACGCTGATATACCCCAATGACACCTTTGCCAACCCGATCACCTCCGACCACGCCATCAATATCACCATCAAGTCGAAGTACTACAAGGCGTGGGCCGACTACATCAACCTCCGGACGAGGGCGGATGCGATCGTAGACGATAAGAACAGCAGTGTCAACGTATCCCTGAGAACCGGATCGCCGATACAGTCCGGACCTGCTGGCAGCGGCTTCAACACTATCGGTCTAGATACGTCCTACGATGCTCCGATCGACCTGTTCAACCTACACCTGATGCCCGAGAACAAGGGGAACGACTATAGGGGTAGCTTCGACGCCAAGATCCCCTCGGGCCAAGAATTCCGCATATACGTAGACCGGACGACAGGTAACAATAACAAAGAGTATGCCAGTATAACACTCGTGTACAATGATCCGGTAAACGGCGTGACAGAGATCTGGTACACGGTTTACCCACACTACCGTAAGGAGATGGATCCGATCGACCTGAACATGCTCAATCACGAACTGTACTTAAATTACGTCAGTGAATCTCCTGATAAACAGGTAAGCGACTACCCTCATTCGTCGATACCTTCCGCCTCCTGGGGCCGCAACATGAGCTCGCCCTGGAACCCGTGGAATTCCCCTGGCAGCATCGATACGGACCCGTCTAAGACAGAGTATGACGATCCAACATACAGGGACGTAGACATCGGTGAACAGAAGACGCTGCACGACCTCATTCAGCACTACCTATGGCTGATGAGTTACCAGGCCCAGCTGCAAGACACAAACCCTGTGTTCACTACTGATGTCGACAATAAACCCAAATGGAAATACGACGACAAGACGTCGTGGCTCAACATCAGCTTCAAGTCCAGCAACGATATCAAGTACCTTTACCTGACAGAGGGGACCTTAGAGGCCAGCTTCGCAGCTCAGGGATAAAAGCGGTGGCAGAGGGTCGGAGATAAAATAGATATCTATTTTATCTCCGACGCACTGTATCCCACTTTCCGCTGGTAAATTTTGGGTTTTTGATTTACTGCCCTGAGTGGGTCGCTTTTGCAGTGTAATGGCTTGCTGTTCTTGCTTCTTGTTTTTATGCTGTCTTCTCGTATCACTGGTTAATGAAAAACGTTGATACGAGGATGCTTGATCATCTGGGATTGGTTGCCGGCTGTTATGATGAGTATGGGGTAGCTGGCATTATCGATGAGGTGCTTCCTAAAAAACGGGTGCATCGGATTGGTCATGGTGTCACGGTTAAAGCGATGATCCTGAATGGGCTGGGATTCGTTGATCGGCCATTATACATGACTCCTGAGTTTTTCAGTAAAGTGCCATGTGAGCGGCTTCTTGGAGGGGGCGTAAGTCCTGAGTATTTGAATGATGATGCTTTGGGGAAGACGTTGGATTGTATCAGCGAGTACGGGCCGACCGAGTTGTTCAACGAAATCATTCTTAATGGCGTGATGAAGAAACTGGGCTTACGTACACATCTTTTGCATTTGGATACGACTAGTTTCAGCTTGTATGGCGAGTACCCGGAAGAGGGGGAGGCGGACATCAAGATCAATCTTGGGTTGCCTAAGGATGGGCGTTGGGACTTGAAACGGTTCGTGGTGGGGTTAGCTTGTAACCATCATGGTATGCCATTGTTTATGAAGGCGTTCAGTGGGAATCATAGTGATCGTAAGAGCCTCATGGAGATGGTTGAATCTTTGAAACGTGGCCTCAGTTCAAAGGATAAGGTGTATCATGTTGCTGATAGTGCCTTTTATACGAAGGAGAATTTGCAGGGTGTTGGCGTCAGTACTTTTTGGATTAGCCGTGTTCCGAACACGATCAAGGAGGCGGCTCAGCTTCTGGGAAGTGACGTGGAGCTGAAACCCTGTAAGGACCAGCGTTACTCGTATTATGAGACCCTGTCTGATTATGCTGGAGTCCCTCAGAAGTGGATCCTGGTCAATTCGAAGGAGATGCAGAAAACGATGACTGGCACCTTCGAACGGAAACTATCGGTGGAGTTAGATGCTACAGAGAAAAGTTTCGTGCACCTGCGTAACCAAGAGTTCTTTTGCGGAGAAGATGCTTTGAAAGCCGCCCACAAATGGATCCTGGATCACCCATTGGTAAAATTCGAAGCGGTTTCCACGGAGGCCTTCCGGAAGAAGAATGGCAGAGGCAGACCCAGGAAGAACGAACCGGTTCAAGAGTTTTACAGGATTAAGGCAACGATCAAGACCAACCAGGAAGAAGTGACTCGGAGACGGGAGCGGCTGGGTAGATTCATCATTGCCACCAACGACGTTGAAAGAGACGGGGAATCACTACTCACCGATTACAAGGATCAGGGCATCGTCGAACGGGGATTCAGATTCCTGAAAGATGACACGTTCCGAGTATCGAACGTGTACCTGAAAAAACCAGAGCGGATCGAGGCCCTGGCAATGATCATGGTCTTGTGCCTTCTCATCTACAGCATACTTGAATGGAAGCTTCGAGAGAAGCTGAAATCGTCAGGGAAGACTGTTCGGAGCCAGACTAAAAAACGAATCCAAAACCCTACAATGAAATGGGTATTCTACCTGTTCTTAGGGGTGGCTGAAGTGCATGTAAACATAGAAAATCACAGTCTGACCGAGATCACTCATATCACAGACGATCTGCGAACAATCCTTGACCTGTTAGGCGAACCGTACAAAAAATACTATGACTAAAAATTACCAGCGGAATGTGGGTGTATTATTTTCCTACAGTCTTTATAATCAGGTATCAAAATATTTTGAGCAGATTTTATTGTCGCGAGAATACTTCGCTCAGCCCCACCACAGGCGGCATGCTCCGCTTATGCTCGCTGTTCTTCACCCGCTCCATGACCATCTTAATAGTCGCATCGCTGGCACCAGTGGCATTCTCCACATCTTCCAGCGACATCCCGAGGTCGAACACGGCGTAGAGAATTGAGTCGATCTCCTCGTAGGTAGCGCCCATCTCAGCCTCGTCCGTCTGGCCGGCCCACAAGCCTGCGGAAGGCGGCTTTTCGATGATGGCTGCAGGTACTTCCAGGTGCTTTGCCATCTGCCTCACCTGGGTCTTGTACAGGTCGCCGATAGGCAGTATGTCCACGCCGCCGTCGCCGTACTTGGTGAAGTAGCCCATGAGCAGCTCGGTCTTGTTGCCCGTGCCCAGGACGACGCGGCCGTCAAGGTTGGCGGCAAAGTAGTTCACGATCATCCGCATCCGGGGCTTGACGTTGGCGTAGGCGAGCCGGCACTCCGCAGGGCCTATCCTGGGCCTCCTGTCATAGACAGCCTGCACCAGATCCCCGATCTCAATCACCTCGCAGTCAATGCCCAGCTCTTTCGCCAGCAACTCCGCGTCCCTCATGTCCTCCGGCGTCGTCGAGGCGCTGTCCGGCAGGAGCAGCCCGTACACATCCACAACCCGGGAAGCCAGCGTCGCCACCAGCGCCGAATCAATGCCTCCGCTCAGCGCGATAGTCGCCCCGCTGGAGTTGCTGAGCTCCACGATCTTCACGATCGAATCCATGATCAGATTCTCGCACTGCACAAGGCTCTCTACGGGTAACTCAAGACCTTTCATAACCATAACGGCACCGACGTTCAAACTCATACTATGCGCCTGCGGATTTATAATTTATTGCGGGTGAAAGAGAGATAAGAGATAGAAAGAGTGTTAATCGTCAGTGCGTTCACTTGCACTGAAACAACACTCTATTATTTCGCGGCCTCAGCCGCCTCCATAAGAGGCTTGAGCTGATCGTAGGTCCGGTATCCCCTGATCATCGACTTAGCACGGTCACTGCTCGTCTTGCCTGCAGGGTCAATGTACACGTAGCTGCCGTCAGCGTTTTTCTTAACGATCAGGTACATCGCCGGGATGCCTTGCACGTAAAAATCGTCTGCCAGACGGGGGCTTTCGTCGGCGTTGGCGCTGTAGAAGGCGATGTCCGGGTACTCGGCCGAGAGGTCCTCCAGCACCGGCTTTTCCAGTTCACACCAGAAACACCAGGGGGCGCCGAACTCGATGAAGACAGGCCTGCTTTCGAGCGCCGTGTCCACAGGGGACATATCAGAGATCTCAGGTATTCCGGCATCTGCAGGCGAGCCGGGCACCGGGGTGCCCGTCGGGGCAGGAGTAGCCCGGGGCAGGGTGCATCCCGACGCCAGGAGCGATATCGACAGGATCCCTGTGATGAGCAGGTACAACAGAGCCTTCAGGCGCATAAATAGCGGTAGGTTCCACCCGGTTAGATATTTTGCGGTAATTACAGGATACTTTATTCACGCTTCCGACGCAAATATAGCGGAGGGAGAGATGATGGATCGGCAGCAGATTTACCCCGTGTTTCTGGCCGTCGGCGGGGCGGCGCTGTTCGGGGCCAGCGCGCCGCTGGCGAAAGCATTACTGGGTAGCGTCGACCCTATCGTCCTTGCCGCGCTACTTTATTTAGGCTGTGGGGCAGGGTTGCTGCTGGCAAAGATCACCACCAGGCTGCGAACCGTAAAACGTGAAGCAGGCCTGGCTAAAACTGACCTCCCCTGGCTGGCAGCCTCCGCCATCTCCGGCGGCGTCATAGCCCCGATCCTGCTGATGCTCGGCCTCCAGGCCACGCCCGCGGCTACCGCATCGTTGCTGCTCAACTTCGAGTGCGTCGCCACGACGAGCATTGCCGTTCTGGCCTTCAGGGAAGCCGTCGGGCGGAGAGTGTGGGTTGCCATTGGCCTGATCACGGTAGCGGCTGCCGTGTTGACCCTCGACCTCTCAGGCGCTTTCGGAATTTCCGCCGGCGCTCTCGCAGTCGTGGGAGCATGCATATTCTGGGGCATCGACAACAACGTGACCTGCCGGATATCGGCCAAAGACCCGGTCACCATAGGGCTGATCAAAGGCCTGGCCGCAGGAACCTTCTCACTCATCCTGGCCGCCGCCCTGAGCCGGCAGATGCCCGCCGGCATTACTCCCGTAGTCATCGTATTGATCGTAGGCGCCCTGTGCTACGGGCTCAGCATCGTCATGTTCATCAGGGCCACCAGAGGCATGGGAGCAGCCAGGACCAGCGCATGGTTCGGCATCGCACCCTTTGCCGGCACAGCCCTGTCCCTCGTACTCTTCACCGACGCCCCGGGCCTGCAGCTCCTCCTCTCGCTGCCCCTGATGATCGCCGGAGCCGCCCTCCTGTTCGGCGAGCACCACGACCACGTCCACGTCCACACCGCCGTCTACCACGAACACTATTATGAGCCCGACACCCACCACCCGTTCAAAACACCGGGATCGGGTATGCACCACCATGAGGAGGTCCGGCACACCCACGCCCACCGCCCTGACATCCACCACAGGCATGAACATGAAGAGGAGAAGAAAGAGTGAAAAGTCCTACTATTCACCACAGAGGCACAGAGAAACACAGAGAAACACAGAGAACGGCTCACCACAGAGACACAGAGAAACACAGAGATACTTTAAGCGAATAATTTAATGGTAATCATTTTATAGACGTAACTCTGTGCACCTCTGTGCCTCTGTGGTTACCAGTTCTCTGTGCACCTCTGTGCCTCTGTGGTTACCAGTTCTCTGTGCACCTCTGTGCCTCTGTGGTTACCAGTTCTCTGTGCACCTCTGTGCCTCTGTGGTAAAACAGTAATTCTGTGCCTCTATGGTTGCTATTTAGTCGTACACTTCCGCGGTGAAATGACCCCGGAAAAAGTGATGATAATAATAAGGCGAGGGGCGTTCTCGCTTATAGCTTGAAAGCACCAGACTGGACGTCTTTGGTCACTTTCTCCAGGTCTTTGTGGGTGCCTACGTCGCTCCAGTATATTCCAGTAGAGTCGTAGCCGCACAGCTTCCCCTCTGCTGCTATCTTCGGGAAGACGTCGGTCTCAATGGAACCCACTGCGGGCATCATGTCGACGACGTCGGCTTCGATAACGTATAGCCCTGCGTTCATCTTGAAGGGCAGGACGGGCTTCTCACGGAACTGGGTGATGTGATCGCCGTTCAGGTCGATGATGCCGAAGGGCGAGGGCATGTTGATCATGTTGATGGTGCCTAGGCACTTCTTTTTTGTGTGGAACGCGACGATCTCACTTATGTTGGTGTTGGAGATGATGTCGCCGTTCATGACTATGATGGCGCCGTCTACCTTGTCCTTCGCCGCCTTGATCGGCCCGGCGGTGCCCAGACGGTTGTTCGGGTCTTCGTAGGAGTACTCGGCCCGGATGCCGAACTTGCTGCCGTCGCCGAAATAGGCCTCTATCGCCTCGCCGTACCAGCCGACGAGGAACACGATGTCCCGGACGCCATGCTTCTTCAAGAGATCGACCTGGTATTCCAGGATAGGCTTGCCAGCTACGGGTACCATCGGCTTCGGGATCTTATCGGTGATCGGCTTGAGCCTCTCGCCCCGGCCGCCGCAGAGGATGAACGCTTTCACGGGATTACCTCACGTTATAGTAGTCCGTCAGGCGGACGGTGTCCTCCAGGAACGGAGTGCTGACTTCGTGCAGCACGGTGTTCTCGGTGGCCACGATAGTGTGCGGGACGTCCGGCTCGATCCTTATCGTATCGTGCTTCTGGAAGAACTCCTTGTGGTCCTCGAACTCGATGTAGCCGACGCCGCTCATGATGTACATGGTCTCGTCCTTCCGGGGGTGCTTGTGGAAAGAGGTCTGGTAGCCGGCACGAATGAACAGTTCCTTGGTGAGGTACTTGTCCGTACTAATGAGAACTTTCTCGTAGCCCCATGGCTTGTCAGTCTTGTTCCGGTACTCCTTGCGGATATCTTCTAAGTCACGGACAGTGCTGGCCTGGCTCCAGAACACGTCGTCTTCCCTGTAGTAGCCGAGCCGGTTGCTCTCCGCGATCAGGGGGAACAAAGTCTGCTCGACCGCCCCGCCCTCGAACTGGTCGAAGGGCAGGTCACGGTTCAGGCAGTACACGCCTCCGTTGATGTAGTACTCTAAAACGGGCTTTTCCCGGAACGACTTCACCCGGTCATCCCCTAATTCTACGATGCCGAACGGGCTGCGCATCCTCGTCACGAACATGGTAGCCCCGTTGGTGCCGTGCTCATGCCTCTGAATCATCCTGCGGATGTTGACATCGGACACGATATGGCCGTTCCTGACGAGGAACGTGTCACTCTTCACCATCTCCATGCCAGCCCGGATAGCCTTAAGAGTGCCTTCAGGCTTCTCTTCGTAGTGGTACAATAAGCGGACACCCTTGAACTCCTTCCCGTACCGGGCCTCGATCATGTCACCTTTGTACCCGGTAAGCAATACTGCCTCGGTAATGCCAGCCGCCGCGAAATCGAACAGCTGCTTGTCCAGGATCGTGTACTGCTCCTTAATTTCGATAAGCGGAGCCGGAGTAGAATCAGTGTAAGGCTTCAGCCTGCTCCCCATGCCACCGCAGAGAATCATTCCAATCATGAGATCATCCGCAAGAGATTTTTTGATTATATGCTTGCTCACCACATAATAAAACTTTTGTCCTTCGGACAGGAGAGCGTCAGAGATTTTTTGAGCAGGCGCTAGCGCCTGGGCTTACTCATACGGCTGCCCAAACAAAGGAGAGGGCACCATAAAATAAAAAGTGAGTGGGTCAGAGCTAAGCTATTTGTCATTAACCGTCCTTCTAATGACCATGACCGTCTATTTCACCCCCTGGGATACAGGATACAATCTCATGGACGAAGCTTCGGTGCTGTACGAAGAAGCCGGCACATTCGACTGCGTTGGCGAAGGTGATCTGGTCGCCATCAAGCTCCACGTGGGCGAGCTGGGCAACCCGTACTACATCCCGCCCTTCTTCGTCCGCCAGATTATAGGCGCTGTGAAAAGTAAAGGCGGCAAGCCGTTCCTGACTGACTCGTCAACTTACTATCAGGCTCACCGCAGCAACGCGGTCGACCACTGGGAGAACGCTGAGCTCAACGGTTATGGCGGGGCGCCGTTTATACCGGCAGACGGGCTACGCAGCGAGAGCTTCAGGACTGTGAAGACTAAAGGCATTCTCGACGAGATCGAGGTATCCGGCGCCATTGCGGAGGCTGATGCCATGATTGTGGTCTCGCACTGTAAAGGCCACGCGCTCACCGGCTTCGGCGGTGCGATCAAGAACCTGGCCATGGGCTGTACGCCATGCACCGGCAAGCTCCGGCAGCACCGCACGGTCGGGCTGGAGATCGACGGCGGCAGGTGCGTCGGCTGCGGCGCATGCAGGAATGCCTGTGCCCTGCAGTTGCCGGAGATCGTCAACAGAAAAGCAGTCAACACGTCAGAGCTATGCATGCGCTGCCCCGCCTGCAGAGACGCCTGCCCGACTGGAGCTATCCAGCTCGTCAACATGCCCGCCCTGAGCATGGCGCTGGCCTCCGCTGCATATGGGGTCCTGTCCACCTTTAAGAAGGACAAAGTCTCGTATGTCAGCTTCGCAAAAGACATCGTCCAGTTCTGCGACTGCCTCCCGAATCCCGGCCACAGAGTCATGGACGACATTGGCATTTACGCCTCCGACTCCGCCGTATCCATCGACGCCGCCTTCCTCAACATGGCCGACTACAAAAAGTTCAACGACGCCTACGGCGTGGACTGCATGCTGCAGGTCAAAGAGGCGAAGAAGATCGGCGTGCGCGGAGAGCTTAAGCCAAAGGTGGAAGAAATATAGCTATAACAATAAACACCTTTTATTTTCACCACAGAGACACAGAGAAACACAGAGAACGGCTCACCACAGAGACACAGAGAAACACAGAGATTTTTCGATAAATAACTGGATAGTAACCACTTAATAAATCAGTCTCTGTGAACCTCTGTGAGCCTCTGTGCCTCTGTGGTAAACAGTTTCTCTGTGAGCCTCTGTGCCTCTGTGGTAGAAAAAATCGCTGTGCTGATAGGGCTATCTTTAAAAACTACTATTTCTTGCACAGCGCGCTGGCCATGCAGATAGCATGCTCATACCCGCTGCCGGCCCGCGACGTATCGACGTACACGATGTCTGTACCGACTAAAGGAGCGCCGTAGCCGTCGCCGCCGCCGACTAAACATAGAGATCGGAAGATTAAGTTGCCGCTGATGCCGTCGGGACCGAGGACATAATTATGGTCGTTGACGGCGTCCTCGATGAGGATCTGGGCGTGCTTCGCCTTGATACCCTTTTCCATGAGCAGCCGGGCCACTTCTTCCGCGTCGTCCATGGACTTGTCGACTCTCGGGGATCGGCCCCGGTCGCCGAGCCGGCCGCCGGAGAGGACGCCGATGTCGGGCTCGATGCCGAACCGGCGCATGAGGTCTGCGCCGAGGACGCCCAGCTCGACTCTGTCTTCGACGGTCCAGCCTTCGTCCACGCCGACGGGGGCGAAGAAGAAAAACCGGCCGGCAGGCGTCTTGAGCAAGGATACCCGCATTATTTTTTGGAGGCCCATTTCTGATTTTAAATTTTTAAGCGTGGCGCTGGCGCTGAGGGAGCCTCTGACTACGCCATCGACCTTGCCTTCCTTGAGCAGGCGGATCAGCGCCGCCTCAGGGTCTGAGGATACGTACTGGGGGAGCCCGGTTTCGATGCGCCTGCCGGTGACCAGGGTCACCTCGGCAAACCTCGAGGCGTCCGCATGTTCGGCGCAGGTGACGGTTTTGTCGACGTACTCGGGGCCGATGCCTACCGCTATCCTGGCCCGGTTTCGCTTTGCGCCTGCGACGATGGTATCCCAGACCATTTCACGCTCACCTTCGGATGAGGGGCAGCGCTTTGTCCTCGTGGAGGGCTGCTACTTCTGCCCTTTCCTCCGAGAGCGCCACTGCTGCCAGCGCCCCGATTCTGCCCGCCTTCGGGCCCATGAGGTCGATGAACTCGACGCCGAACTCCTGCGCTTTAGTGTTCACGTCCGCCATGCTTACCAGCTGTCTCTTGGTCGCCCAGCCGAACTCTTTCAGGCCCGCGGGAATGCCGATGCCCCGGTACACGGCGATACCGGGCTCTTCGGACTTGTTTTCCGCTTTAACTGTGTCCACGACGCTGTTGATCAGCGTGTCGTAAGCGTCGGGCCTGACTGCGAAGGTGATCGCTGAGGAGACGCAGTTGGTCGTCTTGTTCGGCGACTTCGGGCACAGCTGGATGAGCCTGAGGTTCAGGGCCTGCACGCCCGGCAGGGTGGCGGCGATCTTGCTCGCCTTCAGGGCTGTCACCCACGTGGCGCCGCCGTCCTTGTTGTCCGTGTCGTCCACGCCGATGGTCACTTTCTCGTACAGCGGCGTAACGATCTCCACCCGGTTCGTGTGGGAGCCGCCTACTTTCAGGTCGGCTTCACTGGGGTAGATAGAATAGAGTACCCCGGGCGCCTGGGTGAGGCACGCCGCAACACCCAGGCCGGCGCCACCGGTGCCCGCCCACTGGGTCCTGACCGTGTCGCCGTCGAGGGTGACGCCTTCCAGGGCCTGGCCACCCATCTCGCTGTCGGCCGGGCCGAAGTTCGCCTTCTGCACCCCGAGCCTCGCCCTCATCGTCATGGTGGTACCCTCTACTTCGCACCACTCGATGATGCCGCCCGCCCGGCACCGGTTGACCGCGTCCCACTCGATAGTGCCCCGGACGGCGCATGTCTCGATGATCTCCGCGACGCCCCGGGAGTCATCCACCATGGTCAGCAGCCGCTGGGAAAACAGCGGCCCGAACTTTTCTTTTACCTGCGATGGTTCAAGCTTCATGAGTAACACCGGTTTGTAAACGATAATTTCGGTAGCGAGAGTATTTGCGGAGACTATACATATATCTTTTTAGCCGGCGGGCAGAGTCACCACTCTACAAGGTGCGGGGAAACGAGCTACCTGTACGATACCCGGGGCACGTATATTTAAATTTGTAGATAAAAATAACATGTTTTTGAGCAAATCAAATAAAAATGTTTCGTATTTAGAGCCTTCTAAAAAAGTATTTATAATTGTTTAAGCAATCATTCTATTATCGGGGGAGCGGTTGCTATATGACCAGGCTCTGCAGGCACACTGTATTAGCTATGGCTATCGCCATAATCACATGTATCGTTGCTGGAAGCACGCTAACATACGCAGGAGAAGTCGGTTCGCCGACGTTGATCGTCACTACTCCTGCGAAGATGACTGCCGGGACGACAGCCATTGCAGACGTTTACCTGGTCGATAGCAACAAACCGGTTGCGGGAGCTGTTATCACTCTGACGTATGCTGGAGCAGGTATCTCCGGCCCGACATCTGTGACGACTGATCCGACGGGTCACGCCAGGGTACAGATTACAGCGGGACCCGGAGCAGGAACTGCATCGCTAACTGCGACTTATTCGACGTATTCGGCGACAAAGGAGATCTCGGTCGCCGGGCTGCCTGCGTCGTTATTAATTTTGCCGAAGTCCACGCTCCTCAACGCAGACGGTACCCGGTCGTACAAACTGGAAGTCCTGGTGAAAGATGCCTCCGGCACCCCGTGCAATGCTACGCCTGTCGGCGTGACAATAGATGGTACGAAAGTAACATTGTATACCGGTGAGGACGGCATTGCCAGAAAAGAGATCGGCCCTCGCACCGACTCTCACATTTACAGCATTACGGCAGAGGCTAACGGCCTGTCAGAGTCGGCTCAGGTCAGGTTTATCGCATTAAACTTAGAATTTCCGGACTTTTCACCCGAGATGACGGTTGGCAGCGAAGTACCATTTACGGTGATTCTTCTGGACGGGACAACACCGGTCGCAGGTGTCCCCCTGACATTTGTAGTCCAGTCACCAGAAAACCTGGCCACGCCCTCTGCGTACTCGGCAGTAACTGACGACGATGGCATGGTCGTATTCAACTTCAGGCTCAGCACTAAAGTAGGTAACAACAGGGTAGTGATTAGCAATCCGGAGCTGGGCTATCCCGGCTCGGGGGTCATCACCTACAAGGCCATCAAGGGTAACGGCGGAAGCCTTAGCAAGATAGAACTAGAGGCGGTACCGATGCCGGGGACTCCCGTGCTGGCAAATAACAGTGACTACTACAAGATAAAGGTCTGGGCAAAGGACGCGAACAACAACACGGTCTGCAACGTGGTCCTTGACGTTGACAAGGACGGCGAAGAGACGCCCTATTCGGTCACAACCAACTCAAACGGCTACGCGGAGTTCATCCTGCCACCTTCGCTGTATATGGGAAGCGTGCTCCTGGAAGTCAAGTCTACAGACGGGTCCGTCACCGAGCACATCACGCTAACATACGACTGCGGCCGGCCGGAAAAAATCGTGCTCAAAGCCCAGCCCAACGTGATAGCCAGCGCGGAGGTTATGACACCGGCAGGCATGGAAGATGTCCACGCTACATCCGTGATAGCGCAGGTGACTGATAAGTGGGGCCACCCCATCGAAGGGGAGACGGTCACATTCGAGTCGATGAATACTCTGCTGGGCACGATCACAGGCCCTGAGACGGTCGTTACCGATGCCAACGGCGAAGCTGAGTCGACCTTCCTCCTGAGCGCTGATGCGAAAGGCAAAGGCGAGGTTAAGATCAAGGCTACGAGCGGCTCACTTCCCCCGGCGTATTTCACGATTGTATACACAAATGCCACTTTCATCAGTATTGACACGGAATTGACAACGAGCGGAACTGCCGGGGTCGTAGAGCTGGAAAAGAACCCGTACATCACGGTGGATATCACGCTGAAAGGGCTCGGCTGGCAAAACCGGGCCAAGCCTTCGGATGTAATGCTGGTCATGGACAGGTCCGGGAGCATGGCCTGGAATGCCGGGATGGTCTTCCCCGACCCGGCTTCCGGAAGCCCGCAAAAAGGCGTTCTGGCCAGGAACAGCAGGAGTACATTCAACAGCGAAGTTGACGCGTACAACAATGCAAACAAGTTCTGGGACGGGATCGTGGGAAGCAGCAAGTGGAAACTGCTCTATACCTACAGCAATAGCCAGAGTACGCCGCTGACCATAGAGCTCAACTCGCCCAGCAACAGGTACTATGGCATAAATGGCAACTACTATTTCCTTATGGTAATAGACCCTGATGGGAAAACCTATGTGGCCGGGAAAAACTACGATGGGGTTAGTAGCAGCCACAAAACGTACCAGAATACACTGACAATCAACAGCCCGAAGAATGGTAACTACAGGATTTATGGCTTGCTTATCAAGGGTTATACAGGCAGTGGCTCGACGACGACGTACAGCCTGAAGATCAGGTCCCAGACGATCACGAACAGCGGGTCCCAGCCATCTTCCTATTACTCCAGTTATCAAAGCGCATACAATTATGCTGATTCGATGTACGATGACAACTGGGGCATATACAACAACACCCGCTGGGAACATATTGCGACATACCACAACAGCGATGAAAGAAACATCCAGATCATGCTCTCATCGCCGTATACGAACTACGATAACGGCGAATACTATAATTTGATGGTGATCGCACCAGACGGCAGAGCTTACGTTTCAAATCCGAAAAAGGGCTACTCGGGAAGCGTATCCTCTTCGCAGAGCAGCAACGAGAATTACGTCTGGTTTACTGACGAGATGGCGATAGATGGCAAATACGAGATTTACGGAATCCAGTTTGCTACTGGCACAGATGAGGATGCAACGTATAGCCTGATGGTCCTGAAGCCGCCTCTCAGGCTTGGCTCGAAACTCACGACAGATAGTGTTGCCAAGACGTCGGCCGTAAGTTTCGTGGAGAGCAGAGGAGATGGAGACCAGGTGGGCGTCGTATCCTTCTACACTTCGGCCAGCCTGAATTCGGCGCTGAAACAGATGAACTCAGGAACTAACAAAACGACGGTTAAAAATGCAATTAACAGTTTAAGCGCCAGCGGTGGCACGGACATCTCCTCTGGTATCAAGAAAGCGATCGCAGAACTGGACGCTCACAAGAGAAGTACTGCCAAGCAGTACATCATCGTCCTGACGGACGGCTACTCCCAGTACCCTGAGTTCGACCTCATCGAGGCTGACAAAGCCAAGGCTAAAGGCTATACCATCTTCACGATAGGCATGGGCATGGCCGATGAGGATACGCTCAAGAAGATAGCCAGCAAGCCCGAATACTACTACAGGGTGCTGAGCCCGGAGCAGCTGGAAGCCGCTTACTACGATATCGGCCAGGAGATCGGCGGCGTCATCGCTGCCGATTCGACGATGGAGATCATATCGGACAGAAGCGAAGTGAACGGCGTGATCGTCAACAACACCGAATACGTCATGGATAGCGCGATTGTCACCCACACCAACGGAATTCTCGAGCGGCCAGTCAATCCGCTAATCAGGACCATCGGCGATAAATATCACCTTACGTGGAACCCCGGCATCATCAAGCTCAATGAGGTATGGAAGGTACACTATACGCTCAAGATTAATGCCAACGGTACAGTTGCGCCCATTACCCCGGAAAGTTACGTGGAGTTTATCCGGGAAGATTCTAACGAGTCTGAAAGAGCGTGGTTCGTCGGCGATACGATTTACTCGATTGGTACGATCAGCGGTAACCTCACCAACGCTACGCTACCCCTGTACGTGGAAATAGATGATACGGTCATCAAGAACAATGACACGATTTCCAGGCAAAAGCAACCGATCAAGTGGACGGTGAACTATTCAAACGCAGGCTTCTACACCCAGAGGATCACGATCGAAGGTAACGGAGAAAAGATCGTCATCGCCCTGCCGGATTCGATGTATAGGGGCGACATTAACAGCACTGGCAGCTACGTGTACCTGTGGGATGCCGGACTGCTGCAGGACGCCGCTTACACGGTGACAGTCGAGGCTAAGGAAAACAATGGAAACGTCCATTCAGATTCTGTAACGGTGTTTGTTGACCGCAGAATGGGCAGTATCA